>CAZDEZ010000054.1:0-30027 GCA_964504705.1 uncultured Bradyrhizobium sp. | reverse complement strand
ACAAGCTGATTTGGGAATCCCAAATCGATTCAAACTAACCCCATCCCGCTTTAGTTGCGGCGATCACGCACCCAGCAGGCGATAGATCGCATTCGCCAGACCGAGCGCGGCGATGACGGCCATGACGGCCGCCCAGCGGCGCATGCCGATGCGAAACAGCACGAACGCCGAGACGGCGAGCGCGATGATCGTGCCGAAAACGAGGAATGCCGTCTGTGTGCTCAAGCCCGTGAAATCCCCGCTGACGCCGCGTCAGGGATAGCTGCGTTCGGATCGGAGTTCAACAACGCCCGCGCCGCTCCATTGCGGCGCGGGCCGGGGCGCCACCCGCGTGTTCGCCCTTTTCATCGCCGCAAAGCCGGGTAGCATCGGAGCCGATCCCGCCAGGTCTCAGCCCGCGTCGGGATCCCATCGTTAGCCCCGGAGAGATGGGAGGCCGCTCGATGTCGAAGAAGGGTATTACCGGCCACGACGAATGGGTGGTCACGGAATCGCTGGCGACCGCCCTGATCGCGCTGGAGCAGCTCGAGGCCAAGCACCAGCCGGTCAAGCACATGGACGATATCCGCAAGCTGCTGGTCGCCGGCTGCCAGCCGGGCACCGTCAACTTGCACCTGGCGCAGGCCAAGTGCCGGCTGTTTCCCGGCGCGGACCGCGCGAGCATCTATCGCGAGTATGGGCTTGAGGACACCGAGGTCTAGAGCTTGACGCGTTTTCTTCATGCGAACCGGTATCGACTTCGCTCGAAAACGCTCCTTCGCCCAAATAGCCGAGCGATCGCACTCTGGGGTGAGGAATTAAAGGCGATGCCCGGCTATCTGGCCGCGCGGCGGTGCGGCCTTTTCATATAAGCAGCAAGGCTTTAAGGAATTATCCTCGTTCGAAGCGCGAGCTTCGGTATTTCTGCGGGGCGATCTCGCCGCACGGCGTATTACGGCCACTCGCATGGAACAATGCCAATCGTCTGGATCGGCCCGACGAAGCTCCCGGAAACGGGCGCCGCCAGCTAGATGCCCAGCACCCACACCGCGACGATGGTGCCGAGAACGGCCAGCCCGCTGATCGTCCAGCCGGTGGCATAGGCAGGACCGTCCGTCTCCGGCCGGTCCACCATCGAGTCATGCCAGTTGGTCATTACGCGACCTCCGAGACCTTGCCTCTCGTCGGTATGTCCCGGGACGAGGCAAAAGGTTCAACGGAAGAACGCGAAGGCCACGCCGGGGTTCCCCCGGACGCGCGCGTGCGCTGCGGCAGCGCCTAGAGGCGTACGCCCTGGGTGGAGTAGGCCTGCGAAGCCGGCTCCTGGATACGGTCGAGGAAGCCGGCCCATCCGATCGCAATCACGACCGCCGCAACCACTGCCAATACGAAGGCTTTCATGGTTCGTTTCCCCTCATCTATTCCGCGGGCGCCGCCGCCGCGTTGCGCGCGTCCTTGCCAGCGGCCCTGGCGTTTTCCTGCTCCAGCCAGAGGCTGTGGTGCTCCTTCGCCCAATTGACGTCGACGCTGCCGCTGCCCATGGCCTCAAAGGCGCCTTCCATGCCGATCGAGCCGATGTAGATGTGTGCCAGCATCGCCGCCACGAACAGCACCGCCACGATCGAGTGCACCACCTGGGCGACCTGCATGCCCTCGATGCCGGACGTGTAGAAGGGGAACATCAGGAGATAACCGCTGATGGCGACGGCTCCGCCGCCGAGCACGACGATCCAGTAGATCATCTTCTGGCCGGCATTGAAGTGCTTGGCCGGCGGGTGGTCGTTGCCGAGCAAGCCGCCGCCGCGCTTGACCCATTCGACGTCCGTCTTGTCCGGGATGTTGCCGCCGATCCACATCAGGAAGATCAGCACCACGCCGATGGTGAAGGGGAAGCTCAGGTAGTTGTGGCCGTACTTCGCCCACTGCGACCAGTCCGAGAAGGCCTCGAGCCCGATCAGCGGGATCAGCAGCGGCCGGCCGAAGGTGATATTGAGGCCGGAGATCGCGAGAACGACGAAGCAGGCCGCGGTCATCCAGTGCACGGCGCGCTCGAAGCCGTTGAAGCGCACGATGGTGCGGCCGGATCGCCCACTCTGCAGCCGGACCTGGCCGCGGGTGAGATAGAAGATCACGAGAACCGCCAGCATTCCGAGGATGACGATGCCGCCGATCCAGCGCAGCGTCACCTCATGGAAATTGCGCCAATCGCGCCCGGCCGGCTGCTCCAGCACGCCGGAGCGTTTGTCGGGAATGCTGACCCGGCCCTGGATGCGGTTCAGCTCCTGCAGGAGCTGCTGCTCCTTGACCGAGCTCGCGGTGGGATTGACCGAGCTCGGCTGCTGCGCCTGCACGGGCGCGGCGAGACCGACGAGAAGCAACAAAGCCAAGGCGCCAAGCGCCAGGCGGAAAAATCGTCCAAGAGATGCCATTACCCTGCTCCATTCCACAGGCGCCGTTCCGTCATGCCGGAACGGCGTTAGCTCATCGTCCAGCGGCGACCCGCCGCCTCAGGTGTCGATGCCTTCCCGATATGCCGTCTTCCAGCCCCAGGCGCCGGAGCCGTAGCCGCGCTTGGTCACCCGCTCCTTGTAGATCTGGGCGATGATCTCGCCGTCGCCGGCGAGCAGCGACTTGGTCGAGCACATTTCCGCGCAGAGCGGCAGCTTGCCTTCGGCGAGGCGGTTGGCGCCGTACTTCTCGTATTCCGCCTTGCTGCCGTCGGCCTCGGGGCCGCCGGCGCAGAAGGTGCACTTGTCCATCTTGCCGCGCGAGCCGAAGTTGCCGACCTTCGGATATTGCGGCGCGCCGAACGGGCAGGCGTAGAAGCAATAGCCGCAGCCGATGCAGAGGTCCTTGGAGTGCAGCACCACGGCATCGGCCGTGGTGTAGAAGCAATTCACCGGACATACCGCCGCGCAGGGCGCGTCGGTGCAGTGCATGCAGGCCATCGAGATCGAGCGCTCGCCGGGCTTGCCGTCATTGATGGTGACGACGCGACGCCGGTTGATGCCCCAGGGCACCTCGTGCTCGTTCTTGCAGGCGGTCACGCAGGCGTTGCATTCGATGCAACGGTCAGCATCGCAGAGAAATTTCATCCGAGCCATGACGCTGTCTCCTTAAGCTGCCCGAACCTGACACAGGGTGGCCTTGGGCTCCTGCATGCCGGTGACGGGATCGAAGCCGTAGGTGGTGATGCCGTTGACGCTTTCGCCGAGCACCACCGGATCGGTGCCCTTCGGGTAGTTGCCGCGCTGGTCGACACCCTGGAACCAGCCCGCGAAGTGGAACGGACACCAGGTGACACCCTTGCCGACGCGCTCGGTGACGAGCGCCTTCATGCGGGCTTTCGAGCCGTATTCGGCACCGGTCACCCAGACCCAGGCACCGTCCTTGATGCCGCGTTCATTGGCATCCGACGGGTTGATCTCGATGAACATGTCCTGCTGCAGCTCGGCGAGCCATTTGTTGGAGCGCGTCTCCTCGCCGCCGCCTTCGTATTCGACCAGACGGCCGGAGGTCAGGATCAGCGGGAACTGCTTGGCGATCCCCTTGTCCACCGCCGCCTTCTGCACCTCGAAGCCGATATTGGGCATGCGGAACTGCCGCGCATTGGGAAGCGTCGGCCATTTCGCCACCAGTTCCGGACGCGGCGTGTAGATCGGCTCGCGATGGGTCGGGACCGCGTCCGGCAGGCCGAACGCGTTGGCGCGCGCCTTGCCGTTGCCGTAGGGGACGCAGCCGTGCTCGATCGCGACGCGCTGGATGCCGCCCGACAGGTCGATCGCCCAGGACACCGCATCCGGGTTGGTCGCGTTGACCTTCTGGATCACGGCCAGCTCCGCCTCGGTCAGATCCTTGTCCCAGCCGAGCTTCTTGAGAACGCCGAGCGTGAACTCGGGATAGCCGTCCTTGATCTCGGAGTCCTTGGAATAGTAGCCGTTGCCGAGCAGGCTGACCTTGCGCTTGGTGCCGTCCGGCAGCGTTTCCTCGCGCTCCACGCCGAAGCGGGCGCGGAAGGTGCCGCCGCCTTCCTTGATCGACAGGTTGGTGTTGTAGAGCAGCGGCGTGCCGGGATGCTTGTATTCCGGCGTGCCCCAGCACGGCCACGGCAGGCCGTAATAGTCACCCTTGTTCGGCCCCGTCGTGGCCCTCTGGGTGAGCATGTCGAAGTCTTTCTGGTTCGCCATGTGCGACTTCAGCCGCTCCGGCGACTGGCCGCAATAGCCGGTGGACCAGCCGCCGCGGTTGATTTCGCGAGTGATGTCCTCGACGACGGGCAGGTTGTTCTCGACCTTGATGTTCTTGAACATCGTGTCGGCGAAGCCGAGCTTCTTGGCGAGGAGATACATCACCTCGTTGTCGTCCTTGGACTCGAAGATCGGCTTGACGATCCGTTCGCCCCACTGGATCGCGCGGTTGGACGAGGTGCGCGAGCCGTCGGTCTCGTAGCTGGTGGCGATCGGCAGCAGGTAGGTGTTGTTCTTGCGTGCCGGGGCCAGCGCCGCCCAGGTCGTCGGATGCGGGTCGGCGACGACGAGCAGTTCCAGCGCCTCGATGCCCTTCTGCGCGTCGGGCATGCGGGTGACGGTGTTGCCGCCATGACCGAACACCATCATCGCCTTGATGTTGTCCTTCTGCGACACGTCCTTCTTGTCGTACAGCGTCGCGTCGAACCAGCGCGTCGACGGGATGCCGGGCGTGTTCATGGTGTGGGTCACCTTGCCGTCCGGCGCCGTGTTCTTGTCGAAGCGCTCGACGAACCAGTCGTAAGGCACGTCCCAGACCCGCGACCAGTGCCGCCAGGCACCTTCGACGAGGCCGTAATAGAGCGGCAGCGTCACCACATCGAGGCCGAGGTCGGTGGCGCCCTGCACGTTGGTGTGGCCGCGGAAGATGTTGGCGCCGGTGCCGGGAGCGCCGACGTTGCCGGTGGCCAGCAGCGCGATACAGAACGCGCGCACGTTGGCGGTGCCGACGGTGTGCTGGGTGGCGCCCATGCACCAGATCAGGGTCGAGGGCTTCTGCGTCGCGAACATCTTGGCGACGCGCTCGAGCTGCGCACCGGGCACGCCGGTGATCTGCTCGACGACGTCAGGCGGATATTTCTCGACCTCCTTGCGGATGTCGTCCATGCCGTAGACGCGCTGTTCGATGAACTGCTTGTCCTCCCAGCCGTTCTTGAAGATGTGCCAGAGCATGCCCCAGATCACAGGAATGTCGGTGCCGGAACGGATGCGCACATATTCGGTGGCATGCGCGGCGGTGCGGGTCATGCGCGGATCGATCACGATCATGTTGGCGCGCTGCATTTCCTTGCCTTCCAGCACGTGCTGCAGCGAGACCGGGTGCGCCTCGGCCGGGTTGCCGCCCATGATGATCATGGTCTTGGAATTGCGGATATCCGTGTAGCTGTTGGTCATCGCGCCGTAGCCCCAGGTGTTGGCTACGCCGGCGACGGTCGTCGAGTGGCAGATACGCGCCTGGTGATCGACGTTGTTGGTGCCCCAGAACGCCGCGAACTTGCGGTACAGATACGAGCCTTCGTTGGTGAACTTGGCCGAGCCGAGCCAATAGACGGAGTCAGCGCCGCTCTTGCCGCGGATCTGGCCGAGCTTGTCGCCGATCTCGTTGATGGCGACGTCCCAGGAGATGCGGGTCCACTGCCCGTCCACCAGCTTCATCGGATAGCGCAGGCGGCGGTCGCCGTGCACCAGTTCACGCGTCGCAGCGCCCTTGGCGCAATGCGAACCGCGGCTGATCGGCGAATCCCAGCCGGGCTCCTGCCCGACCCACACGCCGTTGACGACTTCGCCGATCACGGTGCAGCCGACCGAACAATGCGTGCAGATGTTCTTCTTGGTGACGGCGCCGGCCGTGCCGGGACCGGCAGCCGCGGCTTCGGCCTTGCGGACGCTGCCGGGCGAGAGCGTGCTCAGTGCGGCAAGCGCGCCGCCGGCAAGGCCGGAGCGGCGCAGGAAGGTGCGGCGGTCGAGCCCGGTGGCCTGTCCGGCCAGCTGGTCTGCGACGGTGCCGCGGGAAGCGGCTTCGGAACGCGCGCGGTGTGTTTTCCTGATCAGCACGGCGACCTCCCTCAGCCCGGATAACGGTTGACGCGGTAAAACGTCTTGATGTGATCGGTTTCCTTGTAGCGCGCCTTGCGCTTCTCATCGTTCTTCTCGGTATCGGCCAGCGCCGGACCGGCCAGCGGCGCAGCCACGCTCGCGCCGGCACCGACTGCACCCAGCCCCACCTTGCGCAGGAAATCGCGCCTGCCGACCGTTGTTTTCTTTTCGTCCTTCATCGCATCCCTCCCGGACCGGCCCGCGCCGGTCAGTTGGTGAATTTGAAAGCTTCGGTTTCGATTTCGAGGAACAGCCGCCCGAGTGCGCCGACTGTCCGGTAGAACCTGGCGGCGTCCGCCTTTTCCAGATCGGCAAACATCCGGCCCATCCAGGGCGCGACGTGCTTGTCGAAGAATTTGCGTTGCTGCTCGTGCGAGGCGGCGAAGCGTCCGTCGGCAAAGCCGGCCATGATCTCGCACAGCGTCGCGGCGTTGTCCTCGGGCTCCGGATTGTTCTCGGCGCGCTCGATGCCGAACGCGGCGAGATCGCTGCGCAGCCGCGCCAGCGGCCGTTCGTGCAGGAAGCCCGTCAGATAGTAGGAGGCATAGGGCAGGATTTCGCCCCGCCCGACGCCGATGAACAGGTTGAAATATTCGCGCTCGACGTCGGCGGCGACGCCGTCCTGCGCGGCCGCGGCCAGCGCGGCATGGGCGCGGCCAAGCGGGCTGTCGTCGCCTTCGAGTTTGCCGATCGCAGCGAGCACCTTCTTCGAGGGCGGCGCCGACAGCAGCGAAGCCAGCAGCAAATATTGATGC
Source organism: uncultured Bradyrhizobium sp. (assembly GCA_964504705.1). Taxonomy (GTDB): domain Bacteria; phylum Pseudomonadota; class Alphaproteobacteria; order Rhizobiales; family Xanthobacteraceae; genus Bradyrhizobium. The sequence continues at coordinate 23,171 of CAZDEZ010000054.1, read as the reverse complement.
GCGCGGCCGGCATCCACGGGATCGACGGCCTGCGCGGCGGCGGAAGGCTCGCTGCCGTCATAGAGATCGGGACGAAGTTCGCGGCGGGAAATCCCCGTCGCCGCCTCGACTGCAATCACACGTTGCGCAGGCACCCGGTTCCAGTTGGAGACCGAGGGCTGGGCAATGCCGATTTTTCGGGCAAGCTCGGCGACACCGCCTGCTTTGTCGATTGCGCGCGCTAGACCGGGATCCCGCACCTGGACCTCCGTCCCCCCACCAGACTCATTGGCAGTCCTATTTGGATTTAGTCTTGTTCTAAAAAGACTAATCGCCTGCCGGAGCGGGGTCAATCGATTCGAAATAGCCCGCAGCTATACCTTTGGTCTCAGGCCGCTAGCTGGGCAAAGCGCCGCCATGTGTGCGCCGCTGGACTGGCATAACATTGCCTTCTTCATCGGAAGCTTCCGGTTGCGTTGCAACAACCGGTTCCTCCACATTATCAGCCTGTCGCATGGCAACGGCATCAGAATCGGAGGATGGTTCTGCTGCCGAATTGGCGCGGTCCTGGGCCGGTTTCTCCTGCTCTTGTTCGTTCCCAGATAACTCGCTGGCGATTTTCTCCGCGGAATCACGTGCGCCACCCATCACGCGCTCGACCATCGCGCCGATCTGTTCCGGCGTACCTTGCAGCGCACCGAAGCCCGGAATGGCATTCGGATCGGTAAAGTCCCATGCATTTTCGGCGAGCCCGACAAAGTCTCGGATCGCGGGATCTGCCGCCCATGCGCGGCGAAGCGCCGCACGGCTGAGTTCGGCCGGGATGCCCTTGCGCAGGAATTCGGTGATGTCGGTGGCTGCCGTAATCGAATCAAGCGGCGGTAGTTTTGAAATATCGATCTCGGGTTCGAGCGCAACGTCCGGCGCGGTCGCCGCAGCTTCCGCCGGCAGAGGCGCCGGTTCGGCGGCCTTGTCCTCGTTCTCCCTGGCCTCCTGCTTGCGGCGCGACCAGCGCTTGAGGAACTCTTCGTCGCTCATTCGTGGCTGCCCTCGATCTGGCGGCGTGCCAGCGCTTCCGGATCGGCGCGGTCGCGCTTGCGCTTGACGAACTCGCGCTCCACGTGGTGTTCGGCGACGAAACGTTCAACCGCTTCCCGCACCACGTCGGGCATGGCGACGCATTCCACGAGGTTGGCGCCCGCCTCGGTGTAAACCTCGCCTTCGGCGGGATCGGCGGTCACGGCGGCCAGCGTATACGGCCACTCACCCTCCGCCGGGCTCAGCACCACCCAAAGCATCGGACTGCCGGTCGCCAGATTGTCCCGGTAGCGCGCCGTCTCGGCTCGGTGCAACTCGACCGCACGGCTGCCGGCATAGAACAGCACGCTTTCGCCCTCCTGGCGCAGCATGCTCCAGTTCGCCATTTCGGGCGCATCCGGCAGGATGCCGACGGGGCGCCACAGGAAATCGACCCAGGGCGAATCCGCCTTGCGGCGTTCGACCACGACGCCGACCGTCATCTGCGGCAGCGGATCGGAACTCATGTGGCGGCCTCGAGGTGGCGGATCGGCAATCCCGTCAGCAGGTTCTGCGGCTTCATGCGCACCAGCTTCTGCGCCGACATTGCCATGATCAAATAGATCGGCTCGCGGCCGACCTCCTCCAGCACCAGGGCCGGATCGGCGAAGGTCAGCCGATACAGTCCGAGCACGCGGCCGTTGGTTTCCTCGTCGAGGGCGTCGCCGCGCCAGAGCCGATCGCCGATCGCGGTCGCATCGGTATCGAGCCCGACATACCAGGTCAGCCTTGCATCGCGCAGCTCCGTCAACGGCTCGATCGAGACCTCGACGCCGAGCAGGTGCGACAGCCATCGCACGATCACGGTAGCCAGCGCCGCCTGCCCGCGCCGTCCGGCGGTGAGATCGAGACCCATGTCGAACTGGTCGCTGCGGTGCCAATAATGTTCGGCATTGTCCTCGTCGATCACCTCGACCTCGACGTCGTGGACCGCGCCCAGCATCGACATCAGCGACAGCACCGGCGTCGGGTTGACCCCGCCGATCACCTCGGCATCGCCGAGCAGAACGGAACTTTCGTGCAGCATCAGCCGCTGGGTGCGGAAGAACAGTTCGGCGGCACGCAGCACGAACGCGTCCTCGCAGCCATCAAGCGCATTGCGCAGGATGACATGAACGAGCTGGTTGACGAACAGCGGCGGCAATTGCACCGAGCCGCTGCGGACCAGCGAAAGATACGCCGCTTCCAGCGTCGCATGCCGCAGCAGGAGATCGCGGAACGCCAGCACGAACTGCCAATTCTCCCGCGCATCCGCGTCGGCGATATCAGCGATTTCGCCTGCGGCGACCTGCCGCCGCGGCTCGGCCAGCAGCTCGCGATGCAGCCGCCGTTCGACATCGCAGGCCTCATCCGGCGGCATCAGTTCCGGCCGCACGAAATAGGCCTTGAGGAATTCGTCGGTCACGACCAGCCCGCCGCTGTCATTGCGGTCGAGCAGGTGATGGCCGCAGGAGATCCAGAAGTCGTTCATCGGCGCGGCGGCTCCCCGGTCATGTCAGCAAGATTGAGATGCCGGTCGGGCTCCGCCTCATCGTCCACGATTTCCATGAACGAGAACGCCTTGCTGTGCCGATCCTGACCCTCCTTCAATTGCAGGCGGCGGAAGGACTCCCGCACCTCGCCATCGACGGCCGCGCGGTGCACCGCAATCAGGCTCGAGATCGGATGGCTGCACAGCGATTCGACGAAGGCCACCTCCTCTTCCGCCGCAGGACGCGCTGTCGCAAGGTCGGGCGCGCCGAATTTCTCCACGAGCTGACCGGCGAGCAGTTCCACCAGCGCGCTGCGGTCCCCCTCGGTGGCGGGAACGATCTGCACCAGGGTCGACCAGCCCCAGGACTGCACGCCGAGAAAGCCGCCGCGGAACGCCGCGCGGTCCTTTCCGGCGAGCGTTGCCGGATCGCGGTCGCAAAAGCGGAACGCGCCCGACACGGCCCAATCGCCCGGTTCCGCCGCCACGTCGAACACGAACGTGTCGGAGGGATCGAGCGCGATGGTGCGCAAGAGTTTCACAGCCGCGGCTCCCCGGCCTTGGCGTCCAGCCATGTCGGCTTCGCGAGCGCCCGGGCAAGATCGATCGGCGCGGCCTTTTCGCTGCCGATCCGCTGCACCACGAGATCGCCATTGGCCTCGATGCGGCGGCTGGTCTGCGGCTGCCGCTCGACCAGGCCGAGATATTGGTGCGCGAGGCTCGCAAACCCGTCGACCTGCCAGCGGTCGAAGGCGACCATCAGGTGGCGGGCAAAACTCTCGGTGACTTCGACCGCGCCGATCTCGCCGAACCCTTCTTCCTGCAGCGCCGAGGCGAGCGGGTGAACGCCGGCCTCCGTTTCGGACATCGTCACCGTCCGGATCATGGCGCCAAACACCAGCCAAGGCGGCACATCGTCCTCGCGGGCGGATTTCGGCCAGCCGAGCCTGCCGCCTCCGACCAGCCCGCCATCGACGCGGATCGCATCCGGCCAGTCTACGGTTATCGGCTTGTTAGGCGGCGCATAGGCGCGCAAGGCATCGGCGAGCGCCACCATGCCGGCATAGAAGGCGCGCCGCGCGGTGTGGAGCGGTTCGGTCGGCTCGAGCACCACCGCGAACTCGGCAAGATCGAACCGTCCGACATAGACCAGGGTTCCCGCGCCACTTTCTCCGGCAATCTCCAGCGCGTGCGAAAACGCCTCGCCGCTCTCGCGCAGCCGGACCAAAGTATAAGGTGGCGGCAGATCGATGCGTTCGGTAACGGTTTCGCGCGTTCGTGGTGTCGGCAAAAGGTTGCTCCGGCTTCCTTTTTTCTGTTTAGAATGATTATACGAGCCGGGCGGCCGGGGCGAGTCCGCAATTCCGGCGTTCCATCATCAACTCCTGGGAGAGAATACGCGCGCATGGCACATCCGCCCCGGAAGATAATGATGTGCTCCTGCGAAGACACGATGCGCCTCGACACCGGCGCCGTGGAGCGCGGCTGCCGTGGCAGCGAGATCAAGACGTTCCGCCATTTGTGCAGGGCTGAGATCGACCGGTTCCGCGATGCGGCGAATGCGGAAGGGCCGCTGACCGTCGCCTGCACGCAAGAGGCGCCGTTGTTCGGCAACGAAGCCGGTGAGCGCCCCGACGCGATCGAGTTCGTCAATATCAGGGAAACAGCCGGCTGGTCGAAGCAAGGCGCCGACGCCGGCCCGAAAATGGCCGCCCTGCTCGCGGCCGCCGCGGAACCCACGCCGGCGATTCCCCTCGTGACGCTGTCGAGCGATGGCGTGATCCTGATCTACGGTCGCGACGAGGCCGCGATCGAGGCCGGCAAGCTGCTCGCCGATCATCTCGACGTTACCGTGATGATCGCAAGGCCCGCCGGCATCACGCCGCCGCCAGTCAGCGCGTTCCCGGTGGTCAGGGGAACCGTCCGCAACGCCAAGGGCCATTTCGGCGCGTTCGAGCTCACCATCGACGACTTTGCCGCGCCCCGTCCGTCCTCGCGCGACGCCTTCGTGTTCGACGCCCCGCGCAATGGCGCCACCTCGCGCTGCGACCTCATTCTCGATCTGTCAGGCGGGCCGGCGCTGTTTCCCGCCCACGACCTTCGCGACGGCTATCTGCGCGCCGATCCCGGCGATCCCGCGGCGATGCTGCGCGCCGTGCTGAAAGCGCGCGACCTCGTCGGCAGCTTCGACAAGCCGCAATACATAAACTTCGCGCCGGAGCTGTGCGCGCATTCGCGCTCGAAACTCACCGGCTGCCATCGCTGCCTCGATCTCTGCCCAACCGGCGCGATCGTGCCCGATGGCGACCATGTCAGGATCAGCGCGGAGATTTGCGCCGGTTGCGGCCAGTGCGCCGCGGCCTGCCCGACCAGTGCCGCCTCCTATGCGTTGCCGCCGGCGGACACGCTGGTGCACAAGCTGCGCGCCATGCTGCAGGCCTACCATCAGGCCGGAGGCGCAAGGCCGGTCATGCTGCTGCACGACGGCCAGCATGGCTCTGCGCTGATCGACGCACTCGCGCGCCATGGCGACGGTTTGCCGGCGAACGTGCTGCCGCTGGCGGTCAACGAAATCACGCAGGTGGGGCTCGAAGCCATCGTCGCCGCCTTCGCCTATGGCGCGACCGCCATGCGCTTCCTGCTGCGCGCCAGGCCGCTGCACGACGTCGCGGGCCTGACGCAGACCCTCGCCATGGCCGATGCAGTCCTCGGCGGGCTCGGCCTTGCCGGCCGCCGCCTCGCCACCATCGAGACTGACGATCCCGACGCGTTGGGCGAGGCCCTGTACGGCATCGAGGCCGGCGCCGCGGTGACGCAGCCCGCCACCTTCCGCAGCGTCGGCAAGCGCCGCGACGTGCTGCGCTTTGCGCTCGCCGAGCTGCATCGCGTCGCTCCGGCGCCGGTGGACGTGATCGCGCTGCCCGAAGGCGCGCCGCTCGGCGCGGTCAAGGTCGATGTCGAGGGCTGCACGCTGTGCCTGTCCTGCGTATCGGCCTGCCCGACCGGCGCGCTGCTGGACGATCCCGAGCGTCCCGCGCTCAAGTTCGTCGAGGATGCCTGCGTGCAGTGCGGGCTGTGCAAGGCTACCTGCCCCGAAAAGGTCATCACCCTGCAGCCGCAGATCGACTTCCGCCCCAGCCGCGCCACGCCGCGCCTGATCAAGGAAGAGGAGCCGGCGCTCTGCATCCGCTGCAGCAAGCCATTCGGCGTCAAGAGCACGATCGAGAAGGTCGCCGCCAAGCTTGAGGGACGGCACTGGATGTATCCGGGCAAGGCCGGCCGCGCCGACGCCATCCGGATGTGCGCCGACTGCCGCGTCATCACCATGAGCGAGCAGCAGTTCGATCCCTTTGCCGGGGTACCCGAGCGTCCGTTGCCGCGCACTACCGACGACTACCTGCGCGAGCGCGACAAGAAGAACTGAGGGAACGGCCCCGCGTTCCCGGGCCCCTTCCGCGACCATCGCCGAACCGTTACGATGCCGGCAACCATCCGGGGGAGATGGCATGCGGGGCTTCGCGGCAAGGAGCATGGGACGGTACGATCTGGCGCTGTGCTGGATCCTGCTGGTTCACGTGGTCATGAGCGCTGCCGCGGTCGCAGGCGAGCGTCTCGCGCTCGTGATCGGCAACGGCGCCTATGCCAACGCGCCGCGCCTCGCCAATCCCGCCAACGACGCCGCCGACATCGCGCAATCCCTGCGCAGCATCGGTTTCGAGATCGTCGAAGGCCGCGACCTCGACAAGCGCAGCATGGAGCAGAAGATCGTCGAGTTCGGCCACAGGCTGGATGGTGCCAGCCTGGCGCTGTTCTTCTACGCCGGACACGGCTTGCAGGTTAACGGGCAGAATTACCTGGTGCCGATCGACGCGAAATTGCAGCGCGCCGGCGATCTTTCGTTCGAGACGATCAACGTCAACCAGGTGCTGGCGCAGATGGAGGCCGACAAGCGCGTCAACCTCGTCTTCCTCGATGCCTGCCGCGACAATCCGCTGGCACGTTCGTTCGCGCGGACCCTCGGCGACACGCGATCGGCGAGCGTCGGACGCGGGCTGGCCTCGATCCAGAGCGCGGTCGGCACCATGATCGCCTACGCCACGCAACCGGACAACACTGCGCTCGACGGCGCCGGCCGCAACAGCCCGTTCACGACGGCGCTGCTCAAACACATCGCAACGCCCGGGCTCGAGGTCCGCAGCATGATGACGCGCGTGCGCGCCGACGTGCTGGCGGCGACTCGCGACCGGCAATTGCCGTGGGATCATTCGTCCCTGATCGGCGAAGTCGTGCTGTCGCCATCCGCCGCGACCGCTGCTGCGACACCGCCTCAGGCCGCGGCCGCGCCGGCAGCCCCGCCCCCGCCGCAGCCGTCGAGCGAGGCCGAGCGCGCCTGGGCGGTGACCAAGGACACCACCAGCCGGGCGGTGCTGCAGGCCTTCATCAGGCGCCATGCCAGCACGATCTACGGCGAGATGGCGAGCGCGAGGCTGAAGGAGCTCGAGCAACAAGCGCAAAAGCCGTCGGAGCAGAAGCCACAGGCACAGAAACCGCAGGAGCAGAAGCCGCAGGACAAGGTCGCGCTGGTGCCGCAGGCCCAGCCACGCTCCACCGGACCGAAAGTGTTCGATAATCCCACCATCAACGGCGTTCGGGTCGATCGCTGCATGAAGTGGGGCCCGGCAGGCTGCGGCGCGCCGGCTGCCAACTACTGGTGCCGCTCGAAGGGGTTTGCCAGGGCGGTCGATTCGGAATGGAAGACCGGTCCGCCGACCGTGTTCCAGGATCCCGACAGCTCGGTGAAGATTTGCGACCTGTTCTTCTGCGGCGGCTTTACCAAAGTAGTTTGCGAGTGAATTCCCACCCGAACAGAGCGGCTCACTTCGCCGTCGCGCGGGCGAGGAAGTCGGTAAGCGCCTTGCGGTCCTCCGCCGAACCGATGCGCTGCTCCGGCATCTTGGTGCCGGGCGTATAGGCGTTGGGGCCAAGCTCGAACAATTGCGACACCGTTTCCGGCGTCCAGACGATGTTCATGTTCTTCAGCGCGTCGGAAAAGCGATAGCCCGGGAGCGACGCGATCTTGCGCCCGAACAGCCCGGCCAGCGTCGGGCCCGCGCGCGGGCCGTCCTTCTCCGACAGCGTGTGGCAGGCGATGCAGGCCCGAAACACCTGCGCGCCGTGATCGCCGGCATAGGCCGCAAGCGGATCGCCGGGCGCGCCCTGCTGCGGGGAGCCGACGGGATTGCCGGTCTGCGCATTCCAGCTGCGGACGACGGCATCCGCACCGCCGGTCAGCAGCGTTGCCCCATCGGGCATGAACGCGACCGACCACACGGGGAGTCCGGGACCGACCAGCGCGCTGGCGAGGCTGTGCGTCCTGCGGTCGATCAGGTTGACGGTGCCGCCGATGCCGGCTGCGGCTACGCGCGCGCCGTCGGGCGAAATCGCGAGCGAAATGATCGGTGTCGTTCCCGCCTGCACCTCCGCGACGCCGTTGCCGCCTAGCGCGAGAAAGCGGACCTTGCCGTCGGCCCCGCCGGTGACGATTTCACCGTCGGGTGCAACCGCAACGGCGTTGAGCGGCGCCGGCAACGTGACGATATCCGGCGGGCCTTCCGTCAGGGGCCAGACCCGCACGGTGAGGTCGTAGCCGGCGGAGACGAGCGACTTGCCGTCCGGCGTGAACGCCACGCCGTTGACGTTTTGGGTATGCCCTTCCAGCACTCGCTTCACGCCGGAGCCGAGCGGCCAGAGCCGCACCGTGCCGTCCCACGCGGCGGAGGCGAGCGTCATGCCGTCGGGCGAAACCGCCAGCGATACGATCGGCGCGGTGTGGCCTTCCAGCACTTCATCGGGCTGCTGGCGGCCCGCCGTCCACAGCGCGATCTTCGCGTCGGCGCCGGCGGTCGCCATTCGTCCATCTCTAAGGAATGCCACCGCGTTGACCGCGTCGGCATGGAACCGCAGCACCTGTTCCGCCGATCCCTGCGCGAGCGACCAGCGGATCGCGGCCGTATCGAAACTGCCCGAGAGAACGCTTCTGCCGTCGGCCGAAATCGCGATGGAGCGAACCGGGCCGCCGTGTCCGGAAAGCTGCGCCCAGGCGCAGGGCACATCGAGCAGCGCGGCGACGATGGCGCAAGAAATCAGGATCCGTTTCACGTCGATGACAGCTCGCAGGAATGGGCACGCGGAGAGCGCGCCATACTGCACAACTGCCCGACGCGATGGAAGGCCCGCCGCGACGGTTCCCGATGCGTTACGCCTGCAGCTGCCCGGTCAGCCTGCCGTGGAACGCGAGGCTGCGCGGGTCGAGACCCGTAAACGTGATGCTGCGGCCGTGCGAGCGGTACTTCGTCTCGACGGCATCGAGCGCTGCCACGCTGGAGGCGTCCCAGATCTGGGAATGCGTCAGATCGACCGTGACCTCCTTGGGATCGAGCGCGTAGGAGAAGCGCTCGACGAGGTCGTTGCTGGAGCCGAAGAACAGCGGCCCGTGCACGGTGTAGCGGACCGCACCGCCGTCCTCGCTCGGCACGCGCTCGACGCGGATGACGTGGGCGACGCGGCGGGCGAACAGCACCATCGCCAGCAGCACGCCGCCGACGATGCCGATGGCGAGGTTGCCGGTTGCGACCGTGATGACAACGGTGACGATCAGCACCGAGGTTTCCGACTTCGGCATGCGCTTGAGCGTCGAGGGCATCACGCTGTGCCAATCGAAGGTCTTGACCGCCGCGATCATCATCACGGCCGCCAGCGCCACCAGCGGGATCTGCGCCATCACGTTGCTCAGCACGGTGACGAGCACGAGCAGCACCAGCGCCGCCGCCGCGGTCGAAACCCGGGTGCGACCGCCGCCGATCTTCACGTTGACCACGGTCTGCGCGATCATGGCGCAGCCAGCGATGCCGCCATAGAAGCCGGCCGCGATATTGGCGACGCCGAGCGCCCAGGATTCCTTGCCTTTGTGCGAACGGGTGTCGGTGACGTCGTCGACCAGTTTGGCTGTGAGCAGCGTCTCCAGCAGACCGACAAAGGCCACGCTGAGCGCGGTCGGCCAGATGATAGCGAGCGTCTCCAGGTTGAGCGGCACCGTGAACTGCGTGAGGCCGGGCAATCCGGGCGCCATCGCGCCGCCATTGCCGCCGACATTCGGCACGGTGAGATGACCGGAGATCACGATCGCGGTGACGATGACGATGGCAATCAAGGGAGCCGGAATGGTTGTGATGAGGCGCGGTGCCAGCAGCACGATACCAATCGTCAGCGCAAACAGGGGATAGACCACCCACGGCACATTGAGGATATGCGGCACCTGCGCAAAGAAGATCAGGATGCCCAGCGAATTGACGAAGCCGATCATCACCGAGCGCGGGATGAAGCGCGTCAGACGCGCCAGGCCGAGCAGACCGAAGGCGATCTGGATGACGCCGGCGAGAATGATCGTCGGCAGGATGTAGCCGGTGCCGTAGGTCTTGACCATCGGCCCGATCACCAGCGCGATGGAGCCGGCGGCGGCGGTCACCATCGCCGGTCGGCCGCCGAACACGGACATCACGAGCCCGAGCACGACCGAGGAGAACAGCGCGACCTTGGGATCGACGCCGGAGACGAAGGAGAACGAGATCACTTCGGGAATCAACGCCAGCGCCGTCACTACGCCGGCCAGCGTCTCGCGGGTGAATTCGCGCGGCGAGGTCAGCACCGAGCCGATGGAGGGCGAATCCTCCAGCGCCGCCTGTGCCGTACGATCGTCGATCGCGGTCATATCATTTGCTCCGCTTCAGGTCGCCGGTCCGCGCACGATGCAGCGGAAGCCGATGTGACATGTCGATGAATCCACGCTTTCGCCCTGCCGCGCCGCAGGCCGCGCGCGCATGCAATAGTTGGGAGCGCAGAGATGCGAGCCGCCCTTCACGACGCGCAGCAGCTTGCGCGGATCGGGATCCTCCCGGTGGCAGCAGGACTTGTCCGCGCCGTTGACCGGCGAGTAGGCCGAGACCGTCCACTCCCAGACATTGCCGCAGGTGTCGTGCAGCCCGTAGCCGTTCGGCGGGAACGCATCGACGGGCGATGTTCCCTCAAAACCGTCCTCGGCGAGGTTCTCGAAGGGAAAGCGTCCCTGCCAGGTGTTGGCGAGGTAGCGGCCTTCGGGATTGGCCGCGTCGCCCCAGGGGTAGGCCGCGCCTACAAGTCCGCCGCGCGCAGCGAACTCCCACTCGACCTCGCTCGGCAACGCCTTGCCCGCCCAGGCGGCATAGGCCTCGGCGTCCTCGTAATTGACGTGCACGACGGGATGGTTGTCCTTGTGGGCGATCGAGCTGTTCGGCCCGTTCGGGTGCCGCCAGTTCGCGCCGGGCACATAGGCCCACCAGGCGCGGTGATCGCGCAGGCTGACCGGGCGCGGCGGCTTGACGAATACCAGCGAGCCCGGGACCAGAAATTCCTCGGCCGCATCCGGGTACATTTCCCGGGTCGGCTTGCGCTCCGAAAACGTCACATAGCCGGTCGCTTCGACGAAGCGGCGGAACTGGGCGTTGGTGACCGGCGTACGGTCGATCCAGAAACCCTGCGTCGTTTCCGGGCGGGCCGGACGCTCTTCGCGGTAGAAGGCGTTCGAGCCCATCAGAAAGGCCCCGCCGGGAATCCAGACCATTCCTTCCCGGCGGGTAACGGTGACGGTGCCGTGGGACGCTACGCCGTTCAGCGTTGCGTCATGCTGCGAACAGCAGTGTGTTGCTACCTGCTCCACGGCCCTGCTCTCGTCTCGTTACGCGTGGCGTTTCGGCACGAAGTCGAGCGGCGCGCCGGGCGGAATCAGTTCCTCCTTCTTCGCGCTGTCCTCGAAGGCGCGCACCACGCGGTGCGCATGCTGCATCACCCACCAGCGCACGTAGCGCTGGTTCACCGCTTCACGCTCCTTGGGATCTTCCTTCAGGTGAGTGATGCGGGCAAAGCCGAGCGGCAGCTCCGGATCGTGGAAATGCTGCTGGCGCTTGAAGTTGATCTTGAAGTCCTTCCACTTCACCGCATGCAGCTCGTCCTTGAGCCAGACGATGCAGGATTCGCGGTTGGATTCTGCCTTTTTGCCGAGGAAGAATTCCGTCTGGTCGGCGCCGTCGATCAGGCGGTCCTTCGGCGGCTCGCAGCCGGCGAACTTCAGGAGCGTGGTGAACATGTCGGTGACATGCACCATCTCGTTGCTTTCGACGCCGACCGGAACATGGCCGGGGTAGCGGATCAACAGCGGCGTGCGGATGCCACCTTCCGCCGACGAGAAGTAGGAGCCGTCGAAGAAGCCGCCGGTGCCGCGGCCGGCCAGATGATCCTCGGCGCCGTTGTCGCCGCACGCCACGACGATGGTGTTGTCGCGAACGCCGAGCCGGTCGAGCGTGTCGAGCAGCACGCCGAAATCGTGGTCTAGCATCAGCAGGCAATCGCCCCAGTCGCCGTTGTCGCTCTTGCCCTTGAACTCGGGGCGCGGGCTCATCGGGAAGTGCATCAGCGAGTGGTTGAAGTAGCAGTAGAACGGCTTGTCGTCCTTGACCGCCTTCTCCATGAACTTGATGGCCCGCTTCTGGTATTCAAGATCGCAGGTCTCCTTGGTCTTCATCGTGAGCTGCTGGTCCTTGATCGGCCAGGCACCCTTGCCCTTCACGCCCTCATGCATGTGCGAGTAACCGTCGCGCTCCGGCACGTAGTGCGGATCTTCCAGCCACATGCATTCGTCGTAAGTGCGCAGCGGCCCGTACCACTCGTCAAAACCGTGATCGGTCGGGAAGCGGCCGTCTTCGGCGCCGATGTGCCACTTGCCGTAGATCGACGAGGTGTAGCCGGCTTCCGCAAGGATCGAGGCGATGGTGCGCTCCCAGGTGACGATGCCGCCGCCATTGCCGCCGAGCGCGATGGTGTGGTTGCCCGAGCGGATCGGGAAGCGTCCGGTCATCAGCGCCGAGCGGGTCGGCGTGCATTGCGGCTCCACGACGTAATGCGTGAGCTTCATGCCTTCCTTGGCGAACGCGTCAAAGCGCTTGGTGTCTGCGCCGCGCAGCATGCCGCCGCCATAGCAGCCGAGTTCGCCCATGCCGAGATTGTCGACGTGAAAGAACAGAATGTTTGGTTTCTTAGCCATAATAGCTCCGTTGGTGGCGTTTGCTCACGCCGTGTCCTTGATCTTCGGTTGCGCGGGGCTTGCCGAATGGCTCTCCTGCCATTTCGGACCTGGTCCACGCATGTAGTGCTGCTCGGGTCGGTATCTGCGGCCAAAGATCTCCCCGAGCCGGCGCCACACCGCTGATAGCGGCGCGCCCAGCTCGGTCATGACGGACTTGTCGGCATGAAATGTGCTTGGTTTCCTTGCCATCGATCGCTCCGAACCATTGGCGCGCGGACGCACCAATCCCTCAACGACGCGGGTCTCGCGTCATTTTCCTTGTGTTGCTGTTCGCTCCCCTACCCGGCAGCGGGTTTTCGTCTGTCAGTAGAGTTCGCCCACCCCTTTCGGTCCCACTTGCATTCCAAAGCCGGAGAGACCGCGGTCCTTGATCTCCGGGGCCATCGCGGCGAGCGACTCCTCGCGGATCAGGCCCTTCAGCTCCTGGACCAGGTTCATGAATTCCGGCGTGTCCGTCATCTCGGCGACCCGCGGCCGCGGCAGCGGCACCTTGATCTCCGCCTTGATGCGCCCCGGCCGCGCCGTCATCACGTAGATGCGGTCGGACAGGAAGATCGATTCCTCGATGTCGTGGGTGATGAACAGCACGGAGATGCGGAACTGCTGCCAGATGTTGGTCAGGATCTCCTGCATCACCACGCGCGTCTGGGTGTCGAGCGCGCCGAACGGCTCGTCCATCAGCAGGACTTGCGGGCTGGTCGCCAGCGCCCGGATGATGCCGATGCGCTGCTTCATGCCGCCGGAGAGCTGGTCGGGATAGTGGTTCTCGAACGACAAGAGGCCTGCGAGGTCGAGCAGCGAACGCGCCGTGGTGAGGCGCTTGTTCTGGTCGACGCCCGCCATCTTCAGGCCGAACTCGACGTTCTTGCGCACCGACAGCCAGGGAAACAGTGAATATTGCTGGAACACGACGCCGCGGTCCGAGCCGGGCTTGGTGATCTTCTTGCCGTCGAGCAGCGCCTCGCCCGCGGTCGGCTTGACGAAGCCGGCGGCGATGCTGAGCAAGGTGGACTTGCCGCAGCCGGATGGTCCGATCAGCGAAACGAATTCGCCGGGCTGCACGTTGAGCGAAACGTCCTTGACGGCGACGACCTGGCTCTCGTCATTGCCGAAAGTGACGCCCATGTTGCGGATGTCGATGAAGCCCTTCGGAGCTTCGACGTGCAGTTCGGCGACGCTCATTTCCGGCCTCCGGGTGCAAAAGCGAGCCACGGCATCAGCAGCATGCCGACGATGCGGATGACGCCGCTGCAGGCGAGGCCCAGCACGCCGATCGTGATCATGCCGAGCATGATCGCGGGATAGTCCACCAGCGAGTAGGCTTCCCAGGTGAAGTAGCCGACGCCGAACTGTCCGGAGATCATCTCGGCGGCGATCAGCGACACCCAGGCGACGCCCATGCCGACCGCAAGGCCGGTGAATATGTGCGGCAGCGAGCCGGGCAGGATTACGTTCCAGAACAGCTGCGCCTCGTTGGCCCCGAGGCAGCGCCCGGCCCGCACCAGCACGCCGTCCAGCGAATGCACGCCGTGAATGGTGTTGAGCAGGATCGGGAAGAACGCGCCGATGAAGGTGATGAAGACGATCGCCGCCTCGTTGTTCGGCCACAGCATGATCGACATCGGCACCCAGGCGATCGCCGGGATCGGCCGCAGGATTTCCACGCAGGGCATGAACAGGTCGCGCACCCGCTCGTACTTGCCGATGGCAAGACCCATCGGCACGCCGATCGCGATCGCAATCAGGAAGCCGCTCAGGATTCGCTTGACGCTGATGGCGATGTTGACGAGGTACTTGTTGGACAGCCCGACCTGGGTGAGCTGGTCGAACACCTGGGCCGGCGTCGGAACGTTCTTGAAGCGGATGTAGAACTCGAAACGATACTTCGTTCCGAGGTACCAGACCATGAAGAGGGCGCCGATCGAAATGCAGCCGAGCACGGCCGTGATGATGCGGTCGCGGGTGATGCGCTTGGAGAGCCAGCGCGTGACGTCCTGCAGCGTGATGCCGCGCACCGCGGGCTCCGAAGCGATCGCCTCGTCGGCGACGGGCGCAGGCGTCGCCTGCTCCTCCGTCGCCGTCGTTGCCGGTGTTTCAGGCGTGGATGTCATGATGCTCTCGACGACCGGCTGCGGGTCGGCTTTTCCAGGTATCGGGAGTGCCACAACGTTCGCTCGCGCCACGCTGGCCATTGGGTTTCCCTATTGTCCGACGTTGATGGCGTTGAGGGCCTCGGTGTAGGTGGCGAGCTTGCCGCCGTTCTTCGCGGCATAGGCCTCGGCGTCCTTCTTCAGCAGGAACGGCACCACCACGGGGCTCTTGGCGTCCGGCTTGATCGAGTAGAAGGCAGCGTCGGCGAACACCTTGATGCCGAGCTCGTGGTCGACGAGATAGACCGCGTTGAACTTCTTGCCTTCCTTGCTGAACTTCTTGACACCGAGCAACGCGCAGACCGGCGAGGAGAACGGCACGATGTCGCCGCCCTGGATCCAGACTTCGCCGACCGTCTTGGGATCGCTGACCGGCACGTTGCAGACGGGGTCGGTGCCCGTGACGTTGTAGGTATCGAACGCCGCGAGCTGCTTGTCGTAGTCCAGCCCGAGCTCCTTGTAGGTGGCGCGGATATAGCTGTCGTTGACCCAGGCCTTGGTATCGAGCGGCTTGATCATGTTGAGTTTCTGCAGGATGGCGTAGCTGCCATCCACGGACTCGAGCAGTATCTTCTTGATGGTGGGGTCCAGCGTGTGCACACCGCCGGGGCCGAGGAAGATGTAGACCACTTCCTTGTTGATCTTGGTCCACTCCTCGATCTTCTCGGCGGCGAGCTTCGGATTCTTGCGCATCCACTCGTTCGCCTCGATCAGCGACTTGAGATAGGCGTGGACGATCTCCGGATATTTCTCGGCAAAATCCTTGCGCACGGTCACGCCGTGGAAGGTCGGCACCTTGGTTTCGGCGCCGTCATAGATCTTGCGGGCGAACCCCTTGAACGGCAGCAGTTCGGCGAACGGCACGAAGTCGCCATGGGCGTCGATGCGCTTTTCCTGCAGGTTGGTGGTGCCGACTTCGGGCGACTGCGAGACCAGGCTCCAGAAATCCGGCGGCAGGCCTTTCTTCTGCAGCGAGGTCAGCATCATGCCGTGGGCGGCCGAGCCGAACGGCACGGAGACGTTCTTGCCCTTGAGGTCGGCGAGTTCGTAGAACGGCGAGTCCTTGTGGACCACGATGCCGTTGCCGCCGCCGTGGGCGTTGTAGGCGATGATGGCGATGAGCTGGGTCGGGTTATTGGTGTTCTGGCCGGTAGCGCCGTTCACCATCAAGGGATAGTCGCCCATCATCCCGATCTGGATGTTGTTGGCCATCATGCCGTTGGTGATCGGCGGACCGGAGGTCGCGTTCTGCCAGTTCAGCTTGTACTGGAAGTCCTTGTACTTGCCGGTCTTCGGCAGGTTCTTCTCGAAGAGGCCGAGCTCCTTGATGACGACGCCTCCGGTCACCGTGTTGGTCGTCGTGTTCTGCGTGCCGATGCCGATCTCCAACACCTGAGCATGCAAATTCACGGGAGAGAGCATAAGCGCCGCGGCGACGCACCACGGGGCGACTTTCGAACCGCAAGACAAGAGCGAAGCGACATTCATCTCGTTAACCCCTTAGATTGCTGCGGATTTGCGGGAGGGCAGCTCGCCGTTGAACTGCGCTCGGAGCTCTCAGAGGTGCAAAGGCCAAGCCAGTTTGCACCTTGCCTGCGCGACAGGTTGTCCCTGCCAGGCGCCGGCGACGCACCGAATTAACGAAGGAAGAAACGGCGGCGATAAAGCCCACTCGCGAACTCCTCAAGACGACCGGATTGCCGTGCTTGATGCGATTTGTGGGCGCGCAATCCCGTTCACGAAACAAGGATCGCCGGCGGCGCGCAAATCCTTGCCGAAAAAGTCCGCCTGCTCAATAATTGGACAGAAGCAGCGACCATTCTGATGAATTGTTGAGCGATATGGTCGTCGCGCGGGCAAATTGCGCGGTCGTTCGAATCGACTGCATCGCTCGTCAGTCGGCTTCGTCGTTCAGGCCGTTTTTGGCGGATTTGCCGTCGCGCATTTTCGCCAACGGAGCGCCGTCCTTGATCAGGATGTTGGTGCCCTGCGCGTCGAGCACGCCCATCTCGGCGAGGCGCTTCAGCGCGGTCGTCACCCATTGCCGCGTCACGCCGATCATGTTGGCGAGGTCGGCGTGGGTGAAGGACGCGGCGATCAATGTGCCGCCACGCTCCTCGACGCCGTAGAGATCCGCCAGATGCAGAAGCAAATGCGCCAGCCGCTCGGTCGGCGAGCGGGTGCCGAGCATCTGCGCCAGCGAAGAATAACAGCGTCCCTTGAAGCTCAGGCCTTCGATGATGCCGAGCGCCAGCGCGGGGATTTTCAGCACCATCTGCCGCAGCACGTCGCCGGGCAAATGCAGCACGCTGCTGTTGATCGCGGCGGCGCCGGACCAGACATGGTTGCCGCGGTTGAAGACATCGGGTCCGCCAACGAAATTGCCGGGATGCCAGTAGGCCAGCGTGATCTCGCGTCCCGAGGGCCCGACATAGAAGACGCGGATGCGGCCGCTCTCGATGAGGTAGATGCCGTCCTGCAGGCCGCCCTGCGAAAACACCGGCGCGCCGCGGTAGTAGACCTTGCGCTTGCCGGCGCTGATCACCTGCTGGATTTCATCCTCCGTGAGGCCATGGAACAACGGCGCGGGGCCGCCTCCCCGCGCCTTCTCGTCGGGCATCAGCATGGCGCCGAAACGCGCCTGGTCTGCCCAGCCGAGGTTCGTCCCCGTCGTCCAGGTGGGTACTCGTTTGCCTGTCAACAGGGCCTCCATCCCCGAACCGTAAGCAAATACTGCGCCAACCGGGGCGGGCAACGTCACGGGCGGGTACCTATATGATGGTTAAAATCCCGGCCCGAGAACCTCCCCGCGTGCTCTACCTCGAACTTGCCATCGTCACGGTCCTGATCGTCGTCAACGGCCTGCTGTCGATGTCGGAACTTGCCATCGTCTCGTCCCGGCCTGCACGGCTTGCCGGGCTCGTGGCAAAAGGCGTCAGCGGCTCGCGCCGCGCACTCGCGCTTTCCGCCGATCCCGGAAAATTCCTGTCCACCGTGCAGATCGGCATTACGCTGATCGGCGTGCTGTCCGGCGCGTTCTCAGGCGCCACGCTCGGCCTGCGGCTGTCGGCATGGCTGGTCGAACGCGGCCTCTCGCAGGGCATGTCCGACACCGTCGGCGTCGGCCTGGTCGTCGCGATCATCACCTATGCCTCGCTGATCGTCGGCGAACTGGTGCCGAAGCAGATCGCGCTGCGCGATCCCGAATCGATCGCGGTCAAGGTCGCGCCCGCGATGAGCCTGATGGCAACGATCTCGATGCCGCTGGTCTGGCTGCTCGATCGCTCCGGCAAGGCGCTGCTGTGGCTGCTCGGTCATCGCGGCGAGAAGGAGGAGCGAGTCAGCGAGGAGGAAATCCGCACGCTGGTGATGGAGGCCGAACATGCCGGCGTGCTCGAACCCGGCGAGAAGGAAATGATCGCCGGCGTGATGCGGCTCGGCGACCTTCCCGTCGGCGCCGTGATGACGCCGCGTCATGAGGTGAGCCTGATCGACCTTGCCGATCCGCTGCCCGTGACCCTGGCCAATTTGCAGAACACCCATCATTCGCGCTGCGTCGTGTTCGACGGCGATCGCGACAGCGCGCTCGGCGTCGTGCGGGCCAAGGACCTGCTCGACGTCTATCTCGCCGGCGAGGCGCCGGATTTTCGCGCGCAAGTGCGCGAGGCGCCGATCATCCCCGAAACGCTCGACGCGCGCGACGTGGTCGCGATCCTGCGCGACTCGCCCGTGCATATCGGCCTCGTGCACGATGAATACGGCGTGTTCCAGGGAGTGGTCACCAGCGCCGACATTCTCGAAGCGATCGTCGGCAGCTTTCATAGCGAGGACGGCCCCGCCGAGCCCGCCTATGTCAAACGCGACGACGGCTCCTATCTGATCTCCGGCTGGATGCCGGCGCTTGAGTTTGCCGACCTGCTTGGCATTGCCTTGCCGGCATCGCGGCCCTACCAGACCTTCGCCGGCTTCCTGTTGCAGGAGTTCGCCGCCATTCCCGCCGTCGGCGACCGGATCGTGGTCGGCAACTGGCGCTTCGAGATCGTCGACATGGACGGCCGACGGATCGACAAGGTGCTGGCGATGAGGCTGGAAAAGGCCTGACCGCGCCGGGATTGCCGGACTATTCGAGCGTCTGGCATCCCACGGAATTGCCTGCCCGGCCTGTTGATAACCCCACCCCCACCATCCCCGCAGGCGGACACGGGCGGATGCCGTGCTATCGACAGGTCCGACCAACCGGGACACGGACTGACCATGCGGATTACCCTCGTCGGCTCGCGCCATTTCGGCGTGGCAACCTTCAATATGCTGCGCGAGCACGGCGTCGAGATCGCGCGGGTCGTCGTCCATGACGGCGAGGATCGCCTTGCCGCCGCCGCCAGGGCCGCCGCCATCGAGGTCATCGTGCAGGCCAACCCGAAGCTGGTCGTCGCTTCCGAAATCGCCCCCGGGACGGACCTGATTATCACCGCTCACAGCCATGCCCGCATCGGCAAGGATGCGCTGGCGGCCGCCAGACTCGGCGGCATCGGCTATCATCCATCGCTGCTGCCGCGCCATCGTGGCCTCGCCGCGATCGAATGGACCATCAAGGAAGGCGATCCGATCGCCGGCGGCTCCGTCTACCATCTCGCCGATCGTATGGACGCCGGGGCGATCGCCGCGCAGGATTGGGTCTTCGTCAAGAAGGGCGAGACCGCGCGCGAATTGTGGGAGCGCGCGCTGGCTCCCCTCGGCTTGCGTCTGCTCGCGCAAGTCATCGATTCCGCCAAGGCCAACGGGTCGCTTCCGGCCAAGCCGCAGGACGAGCAATTCGCAACCCTCGCCCCCGCGCTCGAACCCGCCCGGCACTGAGCCGCAAATAGCAGCGAATCCTTTGCCGGGCGCGGCGCGCCTCCGGCACGATTTTTCGTTCCAGGACCGGAACCCGAATAACCGATAAGTGTTTACGGCGTTAGGAACTTTCGGGGATGCTGCATCGCATCAAATTTCCGTCACATTGTTCCCGAAATAAGCGCCGTCACTCCCCTGTTTGAGGTCATAGAATCATGCGCCGTTTCCGCATTCGCCCGCTCGTTTGCGCCCCCCTCTTCACGGTCGTCGCCGCGACCCCTGCCTTCGCAGGGCATCCCTATGACGGCCAGTGGAATGTCACGGTGGTGACCAAGAACGGCAGTTGCGAGCCCTCGACGTCCTCAACCCTCACGATCACCGGTGGGCGCGTGTCGGCGCCGGGCGCAGCCGTTTCCGGGACCATCGGTCGCGAGGGACTTGTGCGAGTCTCGATCAATGGTGCATATGCGAACGGTCATCTCAACGGCAACTCCGGATCGGGAAAGTGGAATGGCGCATCAGCAGGCGTACCGTGCAGCGGTCGATGGGAAGCATCCCGCCAATAAGACCGGCCGAATAGCCGAACCCTCGGCATATGCGCGGCGGCTTGCATTTGCAGCCGCCGCTTTTTTTGCGGCATCGACCGCGGCGGCTCATGCGCAGTCTGGCGGACCCTATGCCGGCATGGCCGGCAACTGGTCCGGCGGCGGCACCGTGACGCTCGATGACGGCTCGCGCGAGCGCCTGCGCTGCCGCGCATCCTACCAGGTTGCCGGCGTCAAGATGACGATGGCGCTCACTTGCGCCAGCGACGCCTACAAGTTCGTGCTCGGTGCGAACATCGTCGACGAGCGCGGCCAGGTGACGGGCACCTGGACCGAGTCCAGCCGCCAGATTGCCGGCACCCTGCAGGGCCGCGGCGGCGGCGGCAATTTCCAGGTGGTCGCGAGCACCACCGGCTTCAATGCCAACATCTCGCTGCGCACGGCCGGCAACAAGCAGACGGTGACGATGCGCGCCGACAACGTGTTCCGCGGCGCCGACATTTCGCTGTCGAAATAGCCGTCATCGCATGATGCGAATTGCGCCCCGGTTCGTTGCAGCCGGGGCGCAATGCATTGCGCAAACCGATCCCGTGCCGCTCAGCCGTTCTTCGCGGTCACGAGCTTGCCGGCGGTCTCCTTGATCGTCTTCGCGATCAGGAGCGCCTGCTCCTTGTTGACGGCGAAGTCCTGAATGCCCTTTGAGGTCGTCAGCGAGATCACCATGATGTCGGGCTGATGCTCCGGCCAGCCGGTGGCAAAGCCGGTGACGAATTCGGCTGCTGTCTGACGCGAGGTGCTGGTAGACGTGTTCATGTCGCAAAACTTTCTTCAGGCCGCCGGAACGAAGGCGGTGACTTCGATTTCAACCCTGGCATTTTCGTCGACGAGACCGCCGATGTAGAGCAACGTCGATGGCGGGAAGTTCCTGCCCAGCGTTTCCTTCCAGGCAGCGCCAATGCCGGCGCCAGCTGCCTGGTACTCGCTCCTGCTGGTGAGATACCAGGTCAGTCGCACGATATGTTCGGGCCCGGCGCCAGCTTCGGCCAGCAGCTTCACGATCCGCTTCAGCGCCGTTCCAACCTGGGTCGCGAGATCGGGGGCATAATTGCCCTTCTCGTCGCCGCCGGTCTGGCCAGCCAGCACCACCCATTTGCCGGGACCGTCGACCACCACTCCGTGCGAAAAGCCGCGCGGTTTCGACCATTCGGCTGGCTGCAGGACACGCATGAGATCTGATCCTCCCGAGAACCGGCCGCATCCTTAGCACCGATCAGGCCCATGATCCCACAGCGAAATTGAGCCCCGCGCAGGGCTGCACCGGCAGATTTGCCCGTTGCATTGGCTGGCAAGGTCTCTCATACCGGCCGGCCCGCCCACGACCTCCCTGTCCGATGGAACGCACTCCCTCAAAACCGATGGCCGCGCTGTGGATGGCCGGCTGGCTCGCCCTGATGCTCTTGATCACGGTGGCGGGACGCGAGGCGCTGCATGAGATCAACGTGTTTCAGTTGATCCTGATCCGCTCAAGCGTCGGGCTGATCCTGCTCTATCCGCTGATTCATCGCGCCGGCGGTTTTGCCGCCATGCGGACGCAGCGGCTGCCGATGCACATCGGGCGCAACACCATTCATTTCGGCGCGCAGCTCGGCTGGTTCTTTGCACTGACGCTGATTCCGATCGGCCAGGTGGTGGCGATCGAATTCACCATGCCGATCTGGACCGCCATCGTCGCCGCGCTGTTTCTCGGCGAGCGCATCACGATCTGGAAGTCTTGCGCCATCGCGCTCGGCCTCGTCGGCGTCGTGATGATCGTGCGGCCCGCCACCGGCGAGATCAATCCGGGACAGCTGATCGCGCTCGCCGCCGCCGTCGGTTTCGGCATCTCCATCGCGATGGTGAAGTCGCTGACGCGCACCGAACAGACCGTGACGATCGTCTTCTACATGGCGGCGGTGCAGATCGCCGGCAGCCTGCTGCCCGGCCTCTATGCCTGGACCTGGCCGTCATTGACTGTTTGGGGCTGGGCGATCGTGGTCGCCTTCTGCGGCACCTTCTCGCACTACTGCATGACGCGCGCCCTGCTATATGCCGACGCCACCGTGGTGGTGCCGATGGACTTCCTGCGGGTTCCCCTTACCGCGCTGGCCGGCTGGCTGCTTTATTCGGAACAGCTCGACGCCTTCACGGTATTTGGCGCCGCCCTGATCCTGGCCGGCAACCTCGTTAACTTGCGGGCGTCAACGCCGGCTCCCGTGCGCGCGGCCACCTGAGCGGGCGGACCTTTTCAAGATACCTGGCACGAAATCTTGAGCGATCTTCGCGACGATTTGTGATCCAAATCACGCAACCGGCAGGCCTTGGTTCCTAACATCGCAGCGATGGAAGGTTGACGCTGAAATCGGGGCATTCGGGCCGATTTTTGTGGCGCGAGGCGTGGCTTTTTCGTGTATCCTCGAGCAAGCGTTACCGCCAAGGTGTTTCGATTCTGCAGGGGCATTTCAGATGCGCTACATCACCCTTCTCCTTTCCCTGATCTGCATGGCGCTCACGGTGAATTCCGCGCAGGCCGACCGTCGCGTCGCCTTCGTGGTCGGCAACGGCGCCTACAAGAACGTGGCTCCGCTGCCCAATCCGTCGATCGACGCCAAGGCCATGGCCAGCGCGCTGCGCAATGTCGGCTTCGAGGTCGTCGAAGGCACCAACCTTACCCGCGACAAAATGACCGAACGGCTGCTCGACTTCGGCAAGAAGGCGCAAGGCGCCGACGTCGCCGTGTTCTTCTATGCCGGCCACGGCATCGCGATCTCCGGAACCAACTATCTGCTGCCGGTCGACGCCGACATCAAATCCGAAATGGACGTGAAGCTCGGCGCCGCCATCAACATCGACCTGACGCTCGACCAGACCATGGGCGATGCCAAGGTCAAGCTGGTGTTCCTCGA
>CAZDEZ010000053.1:0-30326 GCA_964504705.1 uncultured Bradyrhizobium sp. | reverse complement strand
CCGGTCGCAACGGGCGTACCCGGCGCGGTGGTGCCGGTTTCGACGACCGAACCGGTCGTGGTGCCGGAAATGATCGCCGCGTCGTTGTTGCCGGTGATGGTGATCGTCACCACCTGCGGCGTGCCATCAACGGTCGTCACGGTGAAGGTGTCGATCAGGGTGCCGCCGACGTTGAGTGCCTGCACCTCGGGATTGGCGTTGTTGAGCGTGTAGGTCCACACGCCGGCCGCCGTCATGGTGAAACTGCCGTAGCCGTTGCTGCTCGGGGTCGGCGCGGTGACGGCGATGAAGGTGTTGTCCTCGTCGTCGGCGTCGATGGCTGTGAGAGTGCCGGTCGCAACGGGCGTACCCGGCGCGGTGGTGCCGGTTTCGACGACCGAACCGGTCGTGGTGCCGGAGATGATCGCCGCGTCGTTGCTGCCGGTGATGGTGATCGTCACCACCTGCGGTGTGCCGTCCACCGTGGTCACGATGAAGGTATCGATCAGGGTGCCGCCGACATTGAGCGCCTGCACCTCGGCATTGGCGTTGTTGAGCGTGTAGGTCCACACGCCCGCCGCCGTCATGGTGAAGCTGCCGTAGCCGTTGCTGCTCGCGGTCGGCGAAGTAACGGCTATGAAGCTGTTGGGCGCATTGTCCACGTCAACGTCGGTCAGCGTTCCCGTCGCGACGGGCGTACCCGGCGCTGCGTTGCCGGTCTCGACGACCGAACCGGTCGTGGTGCCGGAAATGATCGCCGCGTCATTGCTGCCGGTGATGGTGATCGTCACCACCTGCGGTGTGCCGTCCACCGTGGTTACGATGAAGGTGTCGATCAGGGTACCGCCGATGTTGAGTGCCTGTACCTCGGCATTGGCGTTGTTGAGCGTGTAGGTCCACACGCCGGCCGCCGTCATCGTGAAGCTGCCGTAGCCGTTCTGGCTAGGGGTCGGCGCGGTAACCGCCGTGAAGGTGTTGGCTGGATTGTCGACATCCGTAGCGGTGAGCGTGCCGCTCGCGGTCAGCGTGCCCTGTTCGGCGTTGGCAATTCCTCCAGCTTCCGTAACGGCGCCGCCGGTGTCGCCGCTGATGATGGCGGCGTCATTGCTTCCGTTGACGGCGACCGTGAAGGTTTGGCTGGCCGCAAGCGTGCCGTCCCAAACCGTGATGGTGAAGCTTTCGATCGAGGGCGCGGCCAGCGCGTTGATGGCGTCGTCGTCGGGAACGTAGATGTAGGCGCCGGTCGTGCTGTTGAGGTAAAGCGTGCCGTAGATGCCCGTCCTCGAAACGTCGTAGCTGCTCCCGTCCACCACGGTGCTGCCGGTGACGCCGCCAGCGATGCCAAAGGTGAGGGTAGCGGCGGGGCGGGGACTGCTGGCGATGAAATTTCCGCTCGACGGGGCGAAATCGTCGAACGCGCTGGTGTCGATCAGGATAGGTCCGGCCGCTGCATTCAGCGACGGTGGCTCGGGTGGCGGCGCAGGCGCAAGGAGCGGGTAGAATATCGGGTTGGGAGCGAACTCCAGCGGGGGCAGCGACCCCTGCGTCGCCGGGCCGCCGGGCTGAACGTAGTTGAGCGGCTGCGCTCCCGGCAGGTTGAGATTGAAGGGAGTGCTGGACGAACCGCCCGGGCCATAGCCCAGCGAGGCGTTGGCGAGCACGGCCTGCTGGGCCGATTGCAGTTCCTCCATGCGGGCGGCGGAATTGGCGACATGGCTCACGCTGACCGAGGAGCCTCTGGTGGTGATCACGACCGTCTTGCCGGGATCGTCGACGACGATGTGTCGCGCGACGGGCTCCCTGGTCCAGAGCTCGAACGCGCCGTGTTCGAAATCCTTGTACTCGATGTTGTCGTCATCCAGGATTGGTTCGTCCGGATCCATCGCCTTCGCGTCGTGCATCGTTGCGAAGGTCAGCGCGGCCAGCCACAGCATGCCGAATCCGCCATGGCGCTGCGACAGGACGAGCGCCGCCAGGACCGTCCGGCTGCTGATCTCGAGCTTCTGATATATGTGGTGGAGATGGACCTTGATGGTGCCGTCGGAAATGTTCAGCTGACGCGCGATGGCCTTGTTCGACGCGCCCTCGGCCACCAGGCGCATGATTTCGCGCTCCCGGTCCGTCAGCACCGCCAGCAGTTCCTCGACATTGACGCCGTTTTCTTCCTTCTCGGCCGGCGAAGCTTCCGGGGCCGGTTCCGGCAGCAGGCTGATGCCGTCCATCACCTGCCTCAGGGAACGCAGCAAGGTTTCGGGGCTCGCGAACTTCGAGATCCCGCTACAGGCGCCGTCCGCGATTGCCGACGCGAGATTGCCTTGCTCGATCGATGCGGTGAAGAAGACCAGCCGGGTCGGCAGATGCTCGGCGTCGGCAATGGCGAGAATTTCCGACGCGGACACGTCGGGAAGCGAGTCGCCCAGAAGCGCGACGTCGGGCGCCAGATTCCGAAGCGCATCGACGGAGCGTTTTCCACTGGTGCAGGATGCGACGATCTCGAAGTCCTGCTGTGCTGCGATTACCGAGATCAGCCCGTGCAGAACGATCGGATGCCGATCTGCGATCACCAGTCGGGTGCGACGCATTTGGGACGCAACAACCATACGCGTGACCTCGCTGTCCCGCGCGGCGCCGCCTTGTTCTTGCTCTGGCTTGCCGAACGCCAGCAGGTCCAAATCTTCTGGCGCCGGCCCGCCCCAGGCTGACCCGCCGAAACGTCCGATCGAAATAACACAGCATCTTCAGGGAGAAGACGTGCCCAGCGCGACGTCTTGTTTCCGCCGCGAACGTGTCTGGCCCCCTCAAGAATTATCGATTTCAGGCAAGGATGCGCCCGCCCTGCGGGGGCACGCAAGTCCCTGGAACCCGGAAATTAAGAGGTAGTGGCCAGCAACGATTCTCTGTACTAAACTGCCACGCATTGGACACTACCGCATTCGACGTGGCGCAGCGTCCGGTTGTTTCAAGAAAAGGCCGGCGGACTGCTACACGAACGGGATCTTCTCGGAAAGGAGGAGATCGTGCGCACGCGCAGGCATATTGCGCTGGTAGCCGGATTTGTTTTCCTGCTGACCGGTTTTTTCCCTGGTCACTCCGAAGCCCAGATCGGGCCGCAGCGGCCGGCCGTTCTCGAACTTCCGTCAAAGCCCATCGGCAAGGTCGTCGCTACCGCCGGTTCGGTCTCGATCGAGCGCGCGAACGCGATGCTCGTTCAGGCCAGTGTCGGCGCGCAGGAGACGAAGGCCGGCGATCCCGTTTATCGGGGCGATGTGGTCAAGACCGGCGCCGATGGCCGGATCGGCATCAACTTTGCCGATGGCAGTTCGTTCAACCTGTCGAGCAATGCGCGCATGGTCCTGGACGAGTTCGTCTACGATCCGAACGGCAAGTCGAACTCGACCCTCTTCAACCTGACGAACGGAACGGTGACGTTCGTGGCTGGCAGTATCGCGAAATCGGGCGACATGAATGTCGACACGCCGGTCGCAACCATGGGCATTCGAGGCACCACGCCGCATGTCGAGATTTCGAACGACGGTTCGGTGAAGTTTTCGACGCTCATCGAGATTGGCAAGAGCAGGCCGGCAAGAGGGCCGACCATGGCGCAGGGCTCGAGGCTGAAGATTGACCATCTGAAGAATACCGAATTGTGCAATGGCGGAGGCGGCGCTGCGCCCGAGGCCCGGATCGAAGGCTGCACGGCGCTGATCCAGACGGTTCAGGGCAGCGCGACGGCCTTGCCGATTGCCCATAACAATCGCGGCAATGCCTACGTCGCCAGGGGCGACTACGACCGCGCCATCCAGGATTTCGATCGATCGATCCGGCTCGACCGGACCTACAGCAAGCCGTTCAACAACCGCGGGGTGGCTTACCTGAGGAAGGGCGATTACGACGCTGCGATCGGGGCGTTCGACGAAGCGATCCGGCTCAGGCCGGACTATGGCGAGGCATTCGCCAACCGGGCGGGCGCGTATCTGAAGAAGAGGCAATACGATCGGGCGGTACTGGACTTTGACGAAGCCATCCGGATCGATCCCGGTCTGCAAGCCGCGTGGAGCGGACGCTGCTGGAGCCACGTCATGCTCGGCGCATTGCAGGCGGCGCTGGAGGACTGCAACAGGGCGCTGCAGGCGGCGCCGGACAACACCTCGGCCCATGATTCCCGGGGCCTGATCCATCTCAGGACCGGCCAGTTCGCGGCGGCCATCGCGGACTACGATTCCGCGCTGCGCCGAGATCCGCAGCTGGCGAGCGCGCTCTATGGCCGCGGTTTCGCCAGGCTCCGGAATGGCGACGAGGAAGGCGGCAACAGCGATATCGCATCGGCAAAGGCGATCGATGGCAAGGTTGCCGACGACTTCACGCGTTACGGCGTGAGGTAGATATCCGTCTGCAAGGACATCAGGACGCCTGAGCCTGCGCCTCGCGCCGCTCGAAGCTCATCGCCTGCATCACTTCCGCAAAGGGTCCTTGACGATCGCTCAGCGTCGCCATTGTCAGCCCCGCACCGCCGGCACCGACGCGGGTGCGCGAGCGGATCAGTATCCACTCGCCCTCCGGCGGCCGGAAGATATACAGGCTGATCTCGGGATTGATGAAGGTCCATTCGCGCATGTCGACGATCTGCGCGACGCCGCTGGAGAAGTCCGCCGCCTGCACCGCCTGCAACAGCGCCGTGTTGGCCTCGCCCTCGACCATGGGCGCGTCGAGCCGCATCCACGCGGCGGCCGGGCCGGGCTTTTCCAGCGCGCCCTCGATCAGCCGCACCGAGACGTTCTGGAAATACTTGCTCCAGCGCTGCGCAAAGCCGGGCGGCGGCGTGCCGCTTTCCGGCGGGGCATCGGCCGCCGCCGCCTTGCCGAAGGGAATCGGCCGGCGTTTCGCTGCCTTGTGCGGTGAGCAGCGCCGTGCAGCGGCCGATCTCGGTCTCGCCGTCCATCAGCCGCACCTGCAGCGTCTTGGCCTTGCGGCCGTCGCGCAGCATCTCGCTCACAACGCTGAAGGCGCGCAACCCCGCCGGCCGCCACAGGTCGAAGGTGAGGCGGCGCACCGCGAAGCCGGACGCCTTTGCCAGCCGCTCCACCTCGCGCGTCATCAACGCGGTGGTGGCGCTGCCCTGCAGCATGTCCGGCGACCACGGTCCGCCGGCATGTTCGGTGGCGCGGAACAGTGAGCCTTCGGGCTTGAAAATGGCGGTCATTTGCATCTCCGCTGGCAAGTCGTCGGCCGATTGCTACGGCGACCCGCCGAATCCCGCAATAACCGCGGAGGTTATGTTGGGTGGGCATGCGGCCCGTGGCCTTGTTCCGAAGCCGGATCGGTCTATGTTCGGCGCTGCCGTCACAGCCGGGAGAATCCCATGAGCGACCTGAAGCCCCTGAAGCTCGACATCGTCTCCGACGTGGTCTGCCCGTGGTGCTATATCGGCAAACGCCGCATCGAGAACGCGCTGGCGCTGGTGCCCGATGTTCCCGTCGAGGTGCGCTGGCGGCCGTTCTTCCTCAATTCCTGGGTGCCGCGCGAGGGCATCAGCCGCGACGAATATCTCACCGCCAAGTTCGGCTCGGTCGAGGCCTACAAGGGCATCGCCGGCCGCGTCGTGCAGGCCGCGGGCGAGGAGGGGCTGAGCTACCGTCCCGAACTGGTCAAGCGCCAGCCCAACACCATCGACTGCCATCGCCTGATCCACTGGGCCGACCGCCAGGGCAAGGCGGCCGAGATGAAGCAGCGGCTGATGGAGCTCTACTTCCGCGACGGCGGCGACCTCACCGATGTCAATGTGCTGGTGCAGGCGGCTGCCGATATCGGCCTCGATGCCGACGACGTCCGCAAGCGCCTCGCCACCGACGAGGACGTCGAACTGATCTCGTCCTGGGCGCAGGAAGCCTCCGACAAGGGCATCTCCGGCGTGCCGACCTTCGTGTTCGCGCAGAAATACGCGGTGTCAGGCGCGCAGCCGGCCGAGCAGCTCGCGCGCGCCATCCGCCAGGTGTCGGCCGAGATCAACGCGCAGGCGGCGGAGTAGGGCTCAGGCCCCCTTCAAATAATAGTTCGCCTTCTTGCCGAGCGCGATGCGGCGCAGCGCCTTGCGCATCGCCATGGAGCTGCGCAGCGGCTTGATCGCCGCCGTGACGGTGCGATAGAGCGCGAGCTTCAGCGCGTCCAGCATCGGTTGCCTGCCCGGCGCCTGCTGCGGCAGGCCGATGCCGCGCAGCCATGAATTGAAGAAGTGCAGGTCGTTGTTGCGGCGGACCTCGCGCGTCTTCCAGGTGATCGCCATCGAGATCGAATAGGAGCCGGCGGTGCGCACCCAGTGCGGCCACTGGTAGGGTACATAGCAGCCGTCGCCCGCGAACAGGTGGAATTCCGTCGCGCGCGGCGCGAAGCGCTCGTCGAACTTCAAATTGCGGTGCTTGGTCATCGAGCGCTCGATCTCGGCGTCGTCGACGATGGCGCGGTCGTTGTTGTCGTAGATGGTGAAGAACTTTTCGCCGTGGATGTGGACGAAGAAATTGTCCTCGCTGTCGAGGTGGAACGGCGTCGTCGAGTTCGGCGAGGACACGAACAGGAAGCCCTCGAGCTGCTCGAAGCCGGCATCGGCCACGCTGTTGAAGCCGCGGGCGAGGGCGACCGACAGCAGGGTGTCTTCCAGCAGTTGGCGATACTCCGGCGAATTCTCCACGCGCTTGAGCACCATCCAGGCGCCGGCGGTCTCGATGCGCCTCACCACCTCGACCGGATCGAGGTCGACCGAGGGGATCGCGTCCGGATCCTGGCTGATCGCGACCTTGCCGGAATTGTATTCGATGAGGTCGCGCGGCAACTCGGCGGCGAGCTGGGCGATGCGCGGCAGGGTGAGCAGCGGATGGCCGGAAAGCTTGTGGCGGATCGCGAACGGCCGCAGCGGAAAGTCGCGGCGCAATGCATCGTTCGAGGCGGTGATGACCGGCGCGACGGATGTGGTCGTGTTCATGCGGACTTCTCCTGACGGCTTTCCCGGCGATGCCGGAGGAAATGGACGGCGCGGCGGGCGGGCTCGCGGACGGCCTGGCGCAGCGCAAGCGCGGCGCGGATCAGCGGCACGACGACGTCATGGCGCTGCAAGGGAACCAGCACGTCGCCGATGGCGAGGCGCGAGCGCCAGATCGGGTTGATCATGGGATGATCGGGCGCCGCGGTGGAATCGGCGAAGCGGATGGCGGGGTCGGCGCAGAGGTGCCGCGTCAGCTCGAGCGTGAGCTGCACCCCCGGCGAATACTTCGCAAAGCGCTCGTCGACGCCAAGCTTGAAGAAGAAGGCGCGATCGTCGTGGCGCAGCACGATGCCGGCGGCAACCGGCGTATCGCCGGCCGAGAGCGTGATGACCTCGCACTGGCCGCGGCCTGCCAGCGCCACGGTGGCGCGGCGCACGAAGGCGGCATCGCCCTGGTCCAGCGCCAGCGCCGTGCCGCGCCTGGCCTTCCAGCCGCTGGCTTCGAGGGCAAGGAACGTCTCGACGGCGGAAGCAACCTCGTCCGGCGTTCGCGCGACGCCGAAATGCACCGCGCCGTGGTCGGCGAGCCGGTTGCGGAGGCGGCGCAGTTCCTTCAGCTTCTTGGCGCCAAGCGCTTCCTGCAACACTTCGTCGGCGTTGCGCGTGGCATCCAGCGCGGCGCGCAAATACGACTGCAGCAGCCTGGCGCGAAGGCCGTCGCGTCGCAGTTCCTCGCGGAACGCCTTCATGGCGGGACCGTCGAGCGCGACGTCGCGCAGGATCAGGGCATGCGCGCCCGCCGCGTGGGCCTGACGCATCAGTTCGAGCGCGGCGGCTTCCGCCTGTTCGCGATCGAGCAGCGGCGTGCACAGCGTGCCATAGGGGTCGGCGCTGACCAGCGCCGGCAGCGGAATCCGGTAGGCGCGCCAGATCGGGACCACCGGCAGCAGTCCGGTCAGCCGGTTATCGCCGAAAGCGCAGATCGCCGAAGCGTCCGTGCGCTCGCGCGCGGAGGCGTTCACCGCCATTTCCCAGTCGGGCAGGTAATAGCCGTTCGGCTCGATCGCGCGCCCGGCAAGCCCGCGCCAGGCATCCGCACTGACGCTTGCAAGCGGCGCCAGCGCGGCGCGCGGTGCCGCTTGATCCCGCATTGCTGCGCGGTGAACCGGCGCTGTATCAGCAATATCGGCCACGTCGAAAAATCCCCGTGCGCGACGGGCGGACGTCGTTGACCCCTTGTCGTCCGTCTTCCTCGCGCTGATGGCGGGAAGCTAGCCCAAAAGGTTGGAGAAACCCGCTGGTCGCAGCATCGAAGTTGAGCGGTAGTGTTAACGCTTCATTAGGCATGAGCGGGTGCGACACGCTCAGTTTCCGGCCGTTTCCTTCGTCACGCGCGTCAGCAATTCGACGAAGAACGGCACGTCCTCCGGCTTGATGCGGGCGTGGCCGGCGAGGAATTCCGCCGTCGGCCGGCTGCTGGCGCGGCTGAGCAGCGAGCCATTGCGCAAGACCAACGATTTGCGCGCCAGTTCGGCGGCGTTGGTGTGGCAGTTGCCGCACTCGCTGCGGAAGCGCGGCTCGGTCGTTACCTGGGCCGCGAGCATGGCGGTGACGGGGCCGACCAGGTCGCGCGCAAGGTGGTGGTTGGCGAGGAATGTCTGGAGATCGTCGACGTGGTGGCGACCCCGCAGTTTACCGTCAGCTACGGTCAGGAACCGGCGTGCGAAATCTGCCGCATGTCCGTGACAGCTTGCGCATCTGCCGTCCCAATATGCGTGGAGATCGACTTCCGCGGCTTTTGCTGCACCTGAAGCCGTCAGCATGATCGCCACGATGAACAGCAATTTCATGATCGATCACCGGCCCGGAGGCACGAAGTGATCCCGTGCGGCGACGGTTTGCCCCGTCGAAAGATCGGTTGCCTCGATCGAGATATCCACCGGCGTTGCCGGCACCGCCGCGGGATCGACTTGCACGGATACGCGCACCTCGCGGGTCTGGTCCTGCCCGACGTCGATGACGAGCTTGCCGTCGGGCCGGCGCGAAACGCCGGCGGCCTGGAGCTTCGCGCCCGGCAGGCCCGAGACCTCCAGCGCGAACGCGCGCTCCGCGCCCTTGTTGAGCAGGCGCACCGAATAATCGTTGCGCACGCCGCCGTCCGCGAGCTGGACGAACAGCGGATTGCGCTCATGCAGCACGTTGACGTCGATCATGCTCCGGGTGAGCAGCGAGTACAGCATGACACCGCCGACAAAAGCCATGGCGGCGGCGTAGACGACGGTGCGCGCGCGTACCGGCCGGTAGACCGGCGCCTTGCCCTCGCGCCGCCGCTGCATGTTGACGTCGGTGTCGTAGCCGATCAGCCCGGTGGGGCGGTCGATCTGCTTCATGACGGTGTCGCAGGCGTCGATGCACAGGCCGCACTGGATGCAGCCGAGCTGGATGCCATCGCGGATGTCGACGCCGGTCGGACAGACGTTGATGCACTGGTGGCAATCGACGCAGTCGCCGGCTACCTCGCCGTGGGCGCGGGCCTGCTCGGCCTTCTTCACCGACATGCGCGGCTCGCCGCGGTCGCCGCGGTAGGTGACGTTGAGCGCCCATTCGTCGGTCAGCGCCGCCTGGATGCGCGGCCACGGGCACATGTAGATGCACATCTGCTCGCGGGCGTGGCCGGCGAAGACGTAGGTCGTGGCGGTGAGGATGCCGATCCAGAGATAGGCGACGAACGACGCCTGCAAGGTCGCGAGTTCCTTCACCAGCGTCGGCGCGTCGGCGAAATAGAGCACCCAGGCGCCGCCGGTCCACCAGGCGATCATCAGCCAGAGGAAGTGCTTCAGCGCCACCTGCCGGACATGGGTGAAGGTCCAGCCGCGCTTGTCGCTCATGATTCGCTCGCGCCGGTCGCCCTCGACCCAGCGCTCCACGGCGTAGAACAGGTCGGTCCACACCGTCTGCGGGCACATATAGCCGCACCAGATGCGGCCGGCGACCGCGTTCATCAGGAACAGGGCCATGGCGGCGAGGATCAGCAGGCCCGTGAAATAGTAAACCTCCTGCGGCCACAGCTCGACGAAGAAGAAATAGAAGCGCCGGTGCGGGAAATCGACGAGCACGGCCTGGTTGGGCAGGCCGGGCCCGCGATCCCAGCGGACGAACGGCAGCAAGTAGTAGATCCCGAGCGTGATGCAGAGGATCGTCCACTTGATGCGGCGGAACCTGCCGTGCACCGCCTGCGGATAGACCTTGGCGCGCGGAGCATAGAGTGGGCCTTCGATAAAGGTGTCGTTGCTCATGGCATGTTCCCCGCAACCGAGGCCTGTCCGCTCAGGCGATTTCGTCGACGACCTGCCTGAGCAGTTCGCGCACCTTGCTCGCCACGGCGCCGAGCTTCGGATTCTCGATCGCACTCATCGACGCAACCGGATCCACCGCCGAAATCTCGACGGCGCCTCCCTCGCGCTGCTGCACCACCACGTTGCAGGGAAGCATGGTCCCGATCTTGTCCTCGAGTGTCAACGCTTCGTAGGCGAGTTTGGGGTTGCA
Source organism: uncultured Bradyrhizobium sp. (assembly GCA_964504705.1). Taxonomy (GTDB): domain Bacteria; phylum Pseudomonadota; class Alphaproteobacteria; order Rhizobiales; family Xanthobacteraceae; genus Bradyrhizobium. The sequence continues at coordinate 19,828 of CAZDEZ010000053.1, read as the reverse complement.
CGCGCCGAGGATGAGATAGGGCCGGAAGTCCGCTCCAATCTTCTTGTGCAGGGTATCCTTGACGTCAATCTGCGTGAGCACGCCAAAGCCGTGGTTCTTGAGCGCTTCGGTCGTGGCCGCCACCGCCTTGTCGAAGGGGAGGTTGACCGTCCTGGAGAAATGATAACTCATGGAAGTACTCTCTTTCGGGAAGGGGCGCCCGGCGAGCGAGCGCGCCCGGTCAGTTGAACGCGCAGCCACCGCGCAGGCCCAGCCTCCTGAAGACCATGGCCGCCGGGCAGAACCCGGTGAACGACGCCTGCAACATGTTGAGACCGGCAAACGCCGCCAGCAGGTACCAGTAGGCGTTGACATAGTAGCCGAGCGCGAGGCTCAGCAGGACGACGAATCCCGCAAAGGCGAGAACTGCTTTATCGACATTCATGGATGTACTCCTTCAGGTTTGGTTAGTCAGTCAGGAACGGGCCAGGCCGGATTCGGTCCAGGCGACGATGTTGCGCGCGTCCATTGCTCCAGCGTGACGCGCGATTTCCCGGCCGCCGTGCATCAGCAGCAGGGTTGGAATGCTGCTGATGCCCAGGCGCGAGGACAGGGCAGGGGCGGCATCGGAGTTGAGTTTCAGCAGCCGGACGTTCGGCTCGAGCTGTTGCGCCGCGCGCTCGAACATCGGCGCCATCGCGCGGCAGGGACCGCACCACGGTGCCCAGACGTCGACGAGCACGGGAATGTCGCTGTTGGCGACGTGGCGGTCGAAGCCTTGCTCGTCGACCTCCAGCGGATGTCCGGTAAAGATCGCCTGGTGGCAGGCGCCGCAGCGCGCGCCCTGCGGCGCGCGTTCGGCCGGCAGGCGGTTGATCCGCCCGCACGATCCACAGACGACCTGTCGCGTCGCGCTCATGTGCCGGTCCTGACTTCCTTGATCTTGGCGATGTTGAGCTTGTCGAGGAGGAAGCGCTCGTAGAACGGCTCGCTTTCGCCGCGCCGCATCTTGCGCAGGAAGTATTTCTCGAACGCCACCTTGGCGTAGTGGACCCATTCGCCCTTCGACGACCAGTTGACGTTGCGCGGCGGAATCTGCGGCTGCGCCAGGAAGGCGACGCCGGAATCGCCGAAGTCGGCGAGGCAGATCGCGTTCCATGTCGGCTGCGCGGCCGGCTGCTTGCCGCGAAGCAGGGCGCCGATGTTCATGGCGGTGGCCGTCACCATCGATTCGATCATGAAGCCGGTCTTCGGCACGCCGACGGGAACCGGCGTCGCGCCGACCGGGGCGATCGCGACGCAAACGCCGACTGCGAACACGTTGGGGAATGCCGGATTGCGCTGATGCTCGTCGACGATGACGAAGCCGCGCGGATTGGTCAGCTTCTCGAGGCCGCGAACCGCGCCGACCCCGCGGAAGGCCGGCAGCATCATCGAATAGGCGAAGGGCAGCTCGTGCGCCTTGCGCACGGTGCCGTCGTCGCCGAGTTCCTCGACATGCATCTTGCCGTCTTCGACGTTCTTGACGCGCGCGTTGGTGATCCACTTGACGTGCTTCTCGCGCATCTCGCTTTCGAGCAGGCCCTTGGTGTCGCCGACGCCGTCGAGACCGAGATGCCCGATATAGGGCTCCGAGGTGACGAAGGTCATCGGCACGCGGTCGCGCAACTTGCGTCGGCGCAGCTCGGTTTCCAGGATGAAGAGGAATTCGTAGGCCGGACCGAAGCAGGAGGCACCCTGGACGGCGCCGATGATCACCGGCCCCGGGTTGGCCGCGAGCTTTTCGAAGGCCTCCCTTGCGTGCGTCGCATGGTCGACATGGCAGACCGACTGGGTGTGACCCTGCGGGCCCAGCCCGGGAATTTCGTCGAAAGCGAGCTCGGGCCCGGTCGCGACCACCAGATAATCGTAATCGATGGAAGTTCCGTCGGCGAGCTCGACGCGGTTCTCGGCGGGATGGACGCGCGCGGCGCCCTGCGTGAGCAGGCGGATTCCCTTGCGCTTCATGACCTCGGCGAGGTCGATCTCGATCTCGTCGCGCTTGCGCCAGCCGACCGCGACCCAGGGATTCGACGGCACGAAATGATAGACCGCGCCCTGCGAGATCACGGTGAGGCGATCTTCCTTCCGCAGCTGCGGCAGCAATTCATAGGCCATCAGCGTTCCGCTCAGGCCGGCTCCGATCACGACGACTTCCGCCATGGCACACCTCCGTTGGTTGGCCGCGTCGCCGGTTCAGCTCCGGCCGTTGTGCAGCTCTTGACTATATATGCGAACTATCGTATATACGCAAGTATGAAAATAAATAGCGAAATAATGGAGCAGGCGGCCGATCGGGCGAGTGACCTTCTCAAGGCGCTCTCCAACCGGCACCGGCTCCTGATCATCTGCCAGCTGATCGACGGCGAGCGCTCGGTCGGGGAACTGGCCGGGTTCCTGGATCTCCGGGATTCCACCGTTTCCCAGCATCTGGCGCTCCTTCGCAAGGATGGCCTGGTGTCGGCGCGGCGCGACGCGCAAACGATCTACTATTCGATCGCCAGCGAGCCCGCGCGTGAAATCCTGAAGACGCTCTATCAGGTTTTCTGCGCGCCGAAATCCGCAAGGGCAAGGTAAACTTAAGCGTACCGCGCGGCGGCGCGTTGAGCGAGATCAACGACGCCTTCGCAATTGCCGGTGAAGTGAATAATAGGGCACCGCAGCGCGGTGGAGGTTCCCATGACTGCACGACTGATCAAGTTGCTCAGACCGTTGGCGGTCGTCGTGGCCGCCGGGCTTCCTGCGGGCGTCGCGGCGGCGGAGACGTTGACTGTCGAGCAGCGGCCGGTGGCCGACGAGAAGGCGGTCTTCGCGACCGTCGAAAGCATCAGCGTGGTCCCGGCGCGCGGACGCATCGGCGGCACGGTCGTCCAGCTCGGCGTCAGGGAAGGCGACCGCGTCACCCGCGGCCAGGCGATCGCCTCGATCGGCGACGAGAAGCTCGGCTTGCAGATGAAGGCGCTGGATGCCCAGATCGAGGCCTTGCAGGCGCAGGCCAACCAGGCGCAGATCGATTTCACGCGCATCGAGGGGCTGGTCGAGCGCGGCACGCTGCCGCGCGTCAAGCTGGACGAGGCGCGCACGGCGCTCAACGTGGCGGAGAACGGGTTGCGCGCGCGTACCGCCGAGCGCGCCGTGGTCAACCAGCAGCTCAGCGAAGGCCAGGTGCTGGCGCCGTCCGACGGGCGGGTGCTGAAGAAGCTCGTCACCGTCGGTTCCGTCGTCCTGCCGGGCGACCCCATCGTCACCGTCGCGCAGCAGAACTTCAAGCTGCGCCTGCGGGTACCCGAGCGGCACGCGCGCTTTCTGAAGACCGGCGACAGGATCCGCATCGACGGCGCCGAGCTCGGCGATGGCGCTTCGAGGTCCGGCGTGATCGATCTCGTCTATCCGCAGATCGAGGAAGGCCGGGTCATCGCGGACGCGACCGTCGAAGGGCTCGGCGAGTATTTCGTCGGCGACCGGCTGCGGGTGTGGGTTTCCGCCGGCTCCCGGCCGGCTTTCGTGATCCCCGCGGGTTATGTGAAGACCCGGTTTGGGATCGACTTCGTTCAGCTCGTGCAGGCGGGCAAGACCATCGACGTCCCGGTGCAGCGCGGCCGCGAGTTGCCGGGCCCGTCGCTTCCGGACGGCCTCGAGATCCTGTCAGGCATTCGCGCCGGCGACCAGCTGGTGCGGCCATGAACCTCGGGCTTTCCGGCCGGCTCACGCGGGCGACGATCGGCTCGCCTCTGACGCCGCTGTTTCTTTTGGCCGCGCTCGTCGTCGGCCTGATCGCGATCGTCGTCATCCCCCGCGAGGAGGAGCCGCAGATCAGCGTGCCGATGGTCGATATCCGCGTCAAGGCCGACGGGCTGCGCGGGCCGGATGCGGTCGAGCTCGTCACCAAGCCGCTGGAGTCCGTCGTCAAGGCCATCGACGGCGTCGAGCACGTCTACAGCCAGACCGAGGACGACCGGGTAATGGTCACCGCCCGCTTCCTGGTCGGCACCAAGTTCGAGGACGCGATCCTGCGCGTGCACGAGAAGATGCGTGCCAACCTCGATCGCATCCCGGTCGGCATTGCCGAGCCGCTGATCGTCGGCCGCGGCATCAACGACGTCGCCGTAACCGTGTTGACGCTGTCGCCGAAACGGGATGCCGCCGAGCGCTGGACCGACAAGGATCTGTACGAGCTCGCCGACAAGGTGCGGTCGGAGTTGATGAAGGTCGACAATGTCGGCTTGACCTACATCTCCGGCGGCAGCCCGCAGCAGATCCGGGTCGAGCCCGATCCGGAGAAGCTGTCGCTGTACGGCATCACGCTGCAGCAACTGGTGGCCAAGGTGAAGGACGCCAACCGCTCGTTCCTGGCCGGCTCGGTCCGCGACGCCGGAACCGTGCGCAACGTCGCGGCGGGTCAGACGCTGTCAGGCATTCCCGACATCGGATTGCTGCTGATTACGACGCGGGACGGCCGCCCGGTCTACGTCAAGGACGTCGCATCCGTCGTGATCGGGCCGAGCGCCACCGAACACCGGGTCTGGAACGACGCGCGCGACGACAAAGGGCAATGGGCGCGCGTGCCGGCCGTCAGCCTTGCGCTCGCCAAGCGCGCCGGCGCCAACGCGGTCGTGGTTTCGGAGGACATCTCGCATCGCCTGGAAGGACTGAAATCCCGCCTGATCCCGGAGGATGTCGAGGTCACGGTCACCCGCGATTACGGCGAGACCGCCAACGAAAAGGCGAACGAGCTGCTGTTCCACCTTGGTCTCGCGACCATCTCGATCGTCGTGCTGATCGCGGTCGCGATCGGCTGGCGCGAGGCCGTGGTTACCTTCGTCGTGATCCCGACCACGATCCTGCTGACGATGTTCGCCGCCAATTTGATGGGTTACACCATCAACCGCGTCAGCCTGTTTGCGCTGATCTTTTCGATCGGCATCCTTGTCGACGACGCCATCGTCGTGGTCGAGAACATCGCGCGGCACTGGGCCATGCGCGACGGCAGGCCGCGGCTGCAGGCCACCATCGAGGCGGTGGCCGAAGTCGGCAATCCCACCATCGTCGCGACGCTTACCGTGGTCGCGGCGCTGCTGCCGATGCTGTTCGTGTCCGGATTGATGGGGCCCTACATGGCGCCGATCCCGGCGAACGCCTCGGCTGCGATGCTGTTCTCGTTTTTCGTCGCCGTCGTGGTGGCGCCGTGGCTGATGCTGCGGCTGGCGCCGAAGGGCGATCCGGCGGCGGCGCACGCCGGCCACGATCACGATGAGGGCTGGTTCGGCGCCGTCTACCGGCGCATCGCCGGCCGCGTCGTCCGCAGCAAGCGCTCGGCCTGGATCTTCCTGATCGGCGTCGGCATCGCCACGCTGCTGTCGATGGTCCTGTTCGCGACCAAGTCGGTGACGGTCAAGCTGCTGCCGTTCGACAACAAGTCGGAGATCGCCGTCGTGGTCGACCTGCCGGAGGGCGCCAGCCTCGAGGCAACGGAACGCACGTTGTTCGACGTGGCCGGAATCGCGCGCCAACTGCCGGAGGTTACCTCGCTGCAATCCTATGCCGGCACGCCGGCGCCGTTCAATTTCAACGGCCTGGTGCGGCACTATTACCTGCGCGAGCGGCCGGAACTGGGCGAAGTGCAGATCAACCTGACCTCGCGGGGGATGCGCAAGCGCGCCAGCCACGACATTGCGCTCGATCTCAGGCAAAAGCTGAAGGCGCTCGGCGCGCCCGCCGGCACCAGCGTCAAGGTCGTCGAAGTGCCGCCCGGGCCGCCCGTGCTGGCGACGCTGCAGGCGGAAATCTACGGCCCGGACGCTGCGACGCGCCGCGCGGTCACGGCCGAATTGAAGAAGCTGTTCGCCGAGGTGCCGTTCATCGTCGACATCGACGATTCCATCGGCGAGAGCCGGCCGCGGCTGCGGTTGTCGATCGACCAGGACCGGCTCGAGTTCTTCGGCGTCGAGCAGCGCGATGTCTACGACACCATCCAGGCTCTGTTCGGCGGCATCCCGGTCGGCTACTCGCATCGCGGGGAAGATCGCAATCCGATCGAGATCGCGGTGCGGTTGCCCAAGCGCGGTCTTGCCTGGAACGAGGCGCTCGCTTCGACGCCGGTGCCGGCCAACACGCTGCCCGGAAGCAAGACCGTGGTCGAGCTGGGCCAGGTCGTGAAAGCGACCGTCGAGGACGGCTCGCCGGTGATCTTCCGCCGCGACGGCCGCTTCGCCGACATGGTGATGGCGGAACTCGCCGGCCGTTTCGAGGCCCCGTTGTACGGCATGCTGGCGGTCGCCGACCGCATCGACGCCCACGATTGGGGCAAGCTGCCGAAGCCGGCGATCGGCCTGCATGGGCAACCGGCGGACGAATCGCGACCCACGCTGCTGTGGGACGGCGAATGGGAAATCACCTATGTCACATTCCGCGACATGGGTGCGGCCTTCGGCGCGGCCATCCTCGGCATCTACGTGCTGGTGGTCGCCCAGTTCGGCAGCTTCCGCCTGCCGCTGGTCATCCTGACGCCGATCCCGCTGACCCTGATCGGAATCCTGATCGGCCACTGGCTGCTCGGGGCGCCGTTCACCGCCACCTCGATGATCGGGTTCATTGCGCTCGCCGGCATCATCGTCCGCAACTCGATCCTGCTGGTCGACTTCATCCGTCACAGCGGAGGCGAAGGAAAATCGCTGCGCGAGATCGTGCTGCAGGCCGGCGCGGTCCGCTTCAAGCCGATCCTGCTGACGGCGCTGGCCGCCATGATCGGCGCTGCCACCATCCTGCTCGATCCGATCTTCCAGGGCCTTGCGATCTCGCTGCTGTTCGGCCTTGCCTCGTCGACGCTGCTGACCGTGCTGGTCATTCCTGCCATTTACGTCGCGCTGCGGGCGCCTCCCGAAGCGCAGCCTCCTGCCGAACCCACATGAAGAGGACTCGATGACCAAGGATTACCCGGAAGTATGCAAGGACATCTCGGCTAACCTGAAGAAGCTGCGCGCCGGCATTCCCGACACAATGCAAGCCTTCTCCGCGCTCGCCAAGGCCGCGACGCGCGACGGCGCGCTGGACAAGAAGACCAAGGAACTGATTGCGCTCGCGCTCGGCGTCGCCGCGCATTGCGACGGCTGCATCGGCTTTCATACCGAGGCGCTGGTCCGCCTGCATGCAACGCGACAGGAAGTCGAGGAGACGCTCGGCATGGCCGTCTACATGGGCGGCGGCCCGTCGCTGATGTACGCCGCCGACGCCATCGCCGCGTTCGAGCAGTTCCAGAAGGAATTGAGCGCCGCCGCCTGAGCTAGGCGATGGCCTTTTCGGGCAATCGCTGCGTCGCGAGGAACTGCTCTTCCAGCGCCGCGACCGGCATCGGCTTGCCGAAATAATAGCCCTGGCCTTCCTCGCAGCCCATGGTGGCGAGCAGGTCGGCGGTGGCGCGGGTCTCGATGCCTTCGGCGATCACGGAAAGTCCCAGCTGCTTGCCGAGGGAAACGGTCGAGGAGACGATCGCGGCGTCGTCGGAATCGGTCAGCAAGTCACGCACGAAGGAGCGGTCGATCTTCAGCCCGTCGAGCGGGAATTTCTTCAGGTAGCTCAAGCTCGCATAGCCGGTGCCGAAATCGTCGAAAACCAGGCGCACGCCGAGCTTCTGGATGCGCAGGAAGGTATCGAGCACGCGCTGCTCGTCGGTGAGCAGGATGTCTTCGGTGACTTCCAGCTCGATCAGCTTTGGCGTGACGCCGGTCGCCGCCAAGACCTCAGCCACGGTCCTGGCGAGATCGCCGGACTGCAATTGCGACGGCGACAGGTTGATGCCGACGCGCAGGGGGTGGCCGGCAAGCTCCCAGGCGCGTGCCTGCCGGCAGGCAGTCTGCAGCACCCAGTTGGCGATTCGCTCCGAGATGCCCGAGGTGTTGACGACGGGCATGAACTCGCCGGGCGGTACCAGGCCGCGCACCGGATGGCGCCAGCGGATCAGCGCTTCGGCGCCGACCAGCCGGGTGTCGCCGAGATGGACCTGCGGCTGGAAGAACAGCTCGAACTCGCCGCGCTCTGCGGCATGCGCCAGCTCGTGCTCCAGCGTGAGGCGGGCTTCCAGCTCCTGGCGGATCGAGGTCTCGAATGCCACGTAGCCGCCGCGCTTGATCGCCTTGGCCCGATAGAAGGCGATATGGCCGTTGCTGAGCAGCTCGTCGGCCGAACGGCCGCCGGCGGGAAACACCGCCGCTCCAATGGACACCTTGACGCGGTGAGGCCGCGAAGCCGCCAGCACCGGCTCGTCGAAGGCGTGGCGGATGCGCTCGGCGAGGGCAGCCACGCTTTCCGCCATGTCGGCACAGCAGAAGGCGATGGCGAATTCGTCGCCGGACAGGCGTGCGACGAGAGCGTTCGCGCCGACGTGCAGATTGAGCCGATCCGCCACCGCGCGCAGCACCATGTCGCCGTTGGAATGGCCCAGCGTGTCGTTGATCTGCTGGAAGCCGTCGAGGCCGACCACCAGGAGTGCGACCTCGCCGCGCCCGGCTTCGGCACGGGCGATCATCGCCGCGAGGCGGGCATCGAGCGTGTAGCGGTTGGCGAGTCCCGTCAGCGTGTCGTGCTCGGCGAGATAGCGGATCTTTTCCTGCTCGCGCTTGCGTACGGAGATGTCGCGGACGACTGCGCCGAACTGATAGCCCTCGGTGCCCTGCCAGCCGGAGAAGCTGGCTTCCACCGGAAAAGCCTCGCCGTTGCGGCGGCGGCCGTCGAACTCGATCACCGTGCCGGGCGGCTGCTCGGCGGCGCGCCGGATCGAGAACGCCGTGGCTTCGTCGGCGCGCGGGGCGCAGATCGTCTCGAACGGCTGGCCGATCATCTCCTCGGCGGAGAAGCCGAAGATGGCCGTCGCGCCGGTGTTCCAGACCGTGATCCGGTAGTCGGAATCGGTGCAGATCAGGCCGTCGCCGAGCGACATCGCAATGCGCTGGAAGCGGCTCTCGGCGACGCGGCCGAGCAGGGCGCGGATGTCGATCTCGTCGAGCGCGACGGCTGCGATATAGACGACGATCGCGATGTGGAACAGCGCAGTGTCCAGCACGATCGGATAGTAGGCCTGCAGCACGAAGCCGACACCCTCGACCAGCAGCGCGGTGAATACGAGCGCGACGGCACGCGCGCCGGCGGAGAAGCGCCGCCAGGTCAGCATCGTCGCCAGCATCAGCGTCAGCAGGCCGGCGAAGGTCACGGCCGCGGAGGTCCAGTGCAGCACGCGGTTCTGCAGGATCGATTCGGCGGCCACGGCCTGCAGCACGGGTCCGGCGACGATGCCGCCGTTCGGCGTGGAAAAGCGGTCGCCGAGTTCGAGCGCGGTGCCGCCGATGACGACCTTCTTGCCCTTCAGGCGGTTCAGCGTCGCCTCGTCGCCCTGCAGCACATCGATGAACGGCACCTTCGGAATCGTCGCGGGACGGATGCTGAAGTCGATCAGGAACGACGGGCTCTTGTCGTCGAACTGCCCTGCCAGCACCGCGCCCATCGAGGGCAGGAACTCGGCGTCGAGCTTCTGGCCGAAGCTGTAGCGGCGCACCAGCCCGTCCGGCTCGACCGCGACGTTGACGACCGCCGTCCAGGCCTGGTCGCGGAATTGCGGCAGCGGACGGTTGTAGTAGGTGGCGCCGTCCGCGCCGGGTTGCTTGAAAGCGGGTAGCACGGTCGATCCGCCGGCGCTGCGCAGCGCCGCGACGAAGGCGCGATCGGAATCCGGATCGGACGGCGTTGAGAAATCGACGTCGAAGGCGACGTCGTTGATCCCCGCGGCGTCGAGGCGTTGCAGCAGTTCGGCGTGAAGCCGGCGCGGCCACGGCCAGATGCCGATCCGCTCGATCGAGGGAGCGTCGATCGCGATCACGACGACATCGCCGCTCGCCGCGCGCGACTGCCAGGCGAAGCGCAGGTCGACCAGCACGTTGCGCAGCGTGCCGGGCCAGTTGGTCAGCAGCGCGATGGCCAGCATCGCGGCGACCAGAAAGTGCGGCCGATAGTTCTTCACCTTGTGCCCCCGTCCCACGCGGCGGATTTCAGTTCGCCGCGCGCCCTCCGTCAGCGATGGCCGCGGCCGTTGCCGTTGCCATTTCCGTTGTTGCCGTTGCCGTTACCGTTGTTGCCGTTGCCGTTACCGTTGTTGCCGTTGCCGTTGTTGCCGTTGCCGTTCCCGTTCCCGTTTCCGTTTCCGTTGCCGTTTCCATTTCCGTTGCCGGCGCCGGCGCCGACGACAGCGGCCACAGTAGAGGCGGCGGACGAGTTGCCGTTACCGCCGCCATTGCCGTTGCCGCTGCCGGCGCCATTGCCGCCGGCCGAAGAACCGCTGTTGCCGCCATTGCCGTTGTTGCCGTTGCCCTTGCCGGTCTCGCCGGAGTTCCAGACGGTGGTTTCACGGCTGGCGACGCTGCGCGCGCCGGGCACGTTGCCGGCGTTGCGGGCGAGACCGTGGGTCGCGCGATGGACGTTCAGCCGCACCTCGCCAAGGGCGGAGGAGATTCGGGTGGCGCTATGGCGCGGAACGCCGGCGGACTGGCGCGGCTGCAGCGCGGCCGATGTCGGCTTGCCGGGCGCCGAGAGTCCGTTCCGCGGCACCGGCACGCGCTCGATCGTGGAGGCGCGCGGCGTGCCGCGCTCGATCGGCTGCAATGCGCCCGCGCCGCCGAGCGACAGGCCGGCATTGCCGTTCGCGAAAGCGGTGGCGTGCTGGCCGGGCATGACCTGCGCGATCTGGCCCGTCTTGAAGTCGGCGACCTGGACCTGGCCGCGAACGACGTCGACCTTGGCACCCGAAGCGTTCACCGTGACGCGGAACTGCGTGCCCTTGACGACGGCGGCGAGGTAAGGGGTCTCGACCTCGAAATGCTTGACGTTCTTCTTCTCGACCTCGAGCAGGATCGAGCCGGCCTGCTGCTTGATGGTGGTCGAGAGCCCTTCCTTCTTTTCGGCGGGCAGGCCGACCACGGAGTTCGGCGCGATCAGGATGCTCTCTTCGCCGCGCACCAGCAGCACGCGGCCGTTGCGTCCGGTGCGGATGGTGTCGCCGGGCTTCAGCACCTCGTCCGCCTTAACCGACGCCTGCTGCACGCCGGATGAGCCCATCCAGACTTCGCCGGACGATTTCTTCACCGACCAGGTGCCGTCGTCGGCGGCGTATGCGCTGGAGGCGATGACCAGCGCGAAGGTGGCGCTGACGGCGCGAGCAATTCCCTGAATACGCATGACACTTTCCCTCAGCCTTTGGATTTGAGCCTCAGGCTAGGAGGAAAGTTTCAAAATTGAATGAGTGGGAACTGCCGGTTATCGCGGGGAGCATTAACCGTTCATTGACCATAAAAAAGCTATTGAGAATCATGGGGCTAAGGACGCATGAACGCAGCGCTGCGCGTCCTCCGTGGAACTACGGGGGCGCGTTCGCGTTTGTGCTCGGCCTGTTCGCGATTTCGGTATCTGCGCACGCCCAGCAGGCCAGTTCGCCCGGCTTCGACGTCCGGCAGACCGAACGCCGCTTCGAAGTGCAGGATTCCACGCAAGGCCCCGATGGCCGGCGCGGCGTCGCGGTGCCCGGCGTTTCGCGCGGCGAGACTTCCGCCGACCCGACCCCGGTCGTCGTGCTGCGTAACGTTTCGTTAACCGGTGCGCACACGATCCCGCCGGCCCGGCTCGCCGTCGCCTGGCAGCCCTTCATCGGCCGCAAGGTGTCGCAGGCCGATCTCGTCAGGATCGCCACAGCCATCGGCGACGCCTACCGCGGCGCCGGCTTTCATCTCAGCCGCGCCATCGTTCCGCCGCAGGACATCGCGGGCGGCACGGTCCGCTTCGAGGTCATCGAGGGCGCGATTTCCGAGCTCGAGCTGAAAGGCGAGGGCGCCGGTGAGTTCGGCATCCACGCGTTGCTCGGTCCGGTGCTCGCCGAGCATCCGTCGCGGCTGCCGACGCTGGAGCGGCAGTTGATGCTGGTCAACGGCCGGCCCGGCGTGCGCATCACCGACACGCAGCTCGAGGAGATCGGCACCGCCAGCGGCCGTTTCCGCCTCGTGCTCTCGGTCAAGACCTGGCACGTCTATGCGTTTCTCGGTGTCGACAATCTCGGCTCCTCGGCGGTCGGGCCGTGGCAGGGCTATGCGACCGCCGCCTACAATTCGATGCTGACGCCGGGCGATACGGCCGCGCTCAATCTCTCCACCACGCCCGGCGACCCGCGCCAGCTTCGCTTCGCGCGGCTGTCCTACGACGCGCCCGTCGGCGTCGACGGCCTGCGGATCGGGGCTTCCGGCCTCTACAGCGAGGTGTGGCCCGGCGACTGGCGCAGGCTGGTTGCCGACAATACCAAGACCGCGGCATTCGAACTGCGCGCCAGCATCATTCCGTTGCAATCGCAGAAAGAGACGCTGACGTTGACCCTGGCGGCGGGGTTTACCAACGTGGCCGAGCGCGATTTCTGGGGACCGTTCTACAGCGATGCCATCCGCACGGTCAGCCTGACCGGCGACTATCGTCTGCAGGACAGTTTCGGCGGCACCAATTATCTCACGATGAACTGGCGGCAAGGGCTCGACGTCCTCGGCGCCTCCGGCAATCGCGATCCCTGGGCTTCGGTATGGGGCGCCTCGCCGAACTTCTCGGCGCTGACCTACTGGTACACGCGCTACCAGACTCTCAACGATGCCTGGTCGGTCAAGCTTGCATCCGCCGGCCAGCTGGCCTCGGGCCCGATGTACCTGTCGCAGCAATTCTACCTCGGCGGCATCGCCTTCGGCCGCGGCTATGGCGCGGCGCAAATCAGCGGTGACAACGGCATCGCCGGCTCGTTCGAGCTGCGCTTCGACCACAAGCTGAACTACAAGTACTTCACCGGCTTCCAGCTCTACAGTTTCGTCGACAGCGGTCTCGTCTGGTGGGACGGCCTCAGCCCCTCCGACGGCACCGCGCTGACCTCGGCGGGCGGCGGCGTGCGCCTGTTCCTCGGCGGCGACCTGCAGGCCGATCTCGGCGTCGCGGTCCCGCTCGGCTACCGCGCGCCGGACAACTGGGCACGGCACCCGCGCTTCCTGTTCACACTGTCGAATGCGTTCCGGCTCTGCCCGGAGCGCGCGGCGACGCGCTGCCTCTGAGGCGAAAAGGGAAAGCGCCGGGCGCGAACCCGGCGCTTCCGCAAGTCACGCCTTACCAGCGATTGACGCCGACGCCCACGCTGACGCCCGGCGTGTGGATGCCGACGCCCGGGCCGTGGTAGTGGTCGCGATAGACGCGGCGCTCGTAATAGCGATCGCGCGGTTCGTAGTAGTTGTAAGAGTCGCGGATGACGACGCGCTTGCCGCGGCTGGTGCGGTAGCAGCGGCCGTCCTCGTCGCAGACCGTGCGAACCTGCTGCACCAGATCGGGATGGGCGTACTCGCTTGAAACATAGACGTCCGATGCCCTGGCGCTGCCGACGGACAGCGCCGCCGCGCCGGCCAGTACTGCGATTGCAAAATTCCGCATGGGTCCTCCTCCGGAAACCGAAACTGCCCTCGGCACGGCAAGCATCCGAAGGGCTTTTCGTTCCGGCGAAAGCCGCTGGCAGGTGCGGACTTTTTGCGGAACTAAATCGGCTCGTAGGTTTCGGAACTGCAGATATCATCATCTTCGACGCGGCGGCGGTCGATGATGGCGCCGGCGCCGATGATGAGGCGATAGGTCCGGGTGCCGAGCGGCTTGCCGATCACCGAAGTGAGGTCGGCTCGCACGCAGGCGGTCCAGTTCGGGCCGGCGGGCTCGTGCCGCGGCGCGGAGACGCGCACGCGCGCCGGCTGCGATGCCGATGTGAAGACCCGCTCCAGATTCTCCCGCATCAGCTTCTTGACGTCGGGCGGCGGATCGGGCGCCACCGGATCGGGCGCCTTGGCGCGCATGAATTCCGGCAGCGGCGCGCGCATGTCGGCGAAGCCGCAGCCCGAGAGCAGCAACGCCACCCCCGCCATCGTCGCAAGCCTTGTCGGAAGCCGCCGCATCCCGCCCGTTCTGTCCCCGCACCGAACGCATATTAAGGCGCTATGCCACCAATTTGCGCAACCTCCGGGCGTCGCCGCCGATCAACAATTGCTGAAGGCCGAGCGCCGAACCGCCGGAACCCGGCGAGGAATCGAATAACGGCGCACGCGATCCGCCGCTGCGACAAATTGGCTGCGCGCCCCGATGCGTGACCCGGCGCACATTTGAACCATTGCATGCTGCGCTATGACCAAACGACAGCCTGCAAAGCGGGAGGTCGCCCCATGTCATATCGCACGCTTCTCAAAGCCGTTATTCCAGCCGCCATTCTTCTCACCTCCGTTCCGGCCTGGGCCGAGAGTCGCCTTGCGCTGGTGATCGGACAATCGGCCTATCAGTCGGTTCCGGCGCTGCCCAATCCCGGCAACGACGCCAGGGCGATGACGCAGCTTCTCACCGACTCCGGCTTCGAGGTGTCGCAGGCCGCCGACCTGACCCAGAGCCAGATGCGCGGCGCGTTTTCCGATTTTGCCGGCAAGGTCGCGTCAAAGGGACCCGACACCGTCGCGCTGGTGTTCTATGCCGGCCACGGCATCCAGGTCGACGGCGAGAATTTCCTGATTCCGACCGACGTCGATCCGAAGCGCGAGGCCGACATTCCGATGCAGGCGGTGCGGCTCAACGACGTGCTCAACACCTTCGCCTCGGTGCCGAGCCGGATGCGGTTCTTCCTGCTGGATTCCTGCCGCAACAATCCGTTTCCCGCGGTAAGCCGGAGCGCCGGCAGCGGGCTTGCGATCGTCGACGCCAAGGTCGGCGCGCCCGGCACCTTCGTATCCTTCTCGACCTCGCCCGGCGCGGTCGCCGAGGACGGCAACGGCGCCAACAGCCCGTACACGACGGCGCTGCTGGAATCGGCCAAGGTGGCGAACATCCCGATCGAGGAAACCTTCAAGCACGTGCGCGTCGCGGTCAACAAGGCGACCGACGGCCGGCAGACGCCGTGGGACTCCTCCTCGCTGACGGAGGATTTCAAGTTCATCGGCCCGGCAACGCCCGGCCCGAAGCTCGCCGCCGCGCCGAAGAAGACGGTGCAGGAATGGACGCGCGAGCTGAAGGGCAAGCCCGTCGAGGTCGCCAACGAGATCATGGTTGCCGACGGCACCGACGAATCCTACGAGGCGTTCGCCGCCCTCTATGCCGGCACCACGCGCGGCCTGCAGGCAAAAGACTGGCTCGACCGCCATCGCCGCCTGGTGGCGTGGAACCGGGCCGTGCTCATGAACACGGCGGCCGGCTACAGCGCCTTCCTCGCGCAATATCCCGACAGCGATCTCACCATTACCGCGCGCAAGATGATCGAGCGGCTGCGCTACCGGCCGGAATTCGTCGCCGCCGTCGCGACGCCCGTGCAGAACGCCTCGCTCAACATGTGCCCGTGCGGCCCGCAGCCCGCGCCGCAGCTGCAGCCGACGCCGCAGCCGCAGAAGGTCAACGTCACCCCGGGCAAGAAGGCCGAGACCCCGCCCAAGCGCGCCGGCAAGCCGAAGCCCGCGCCCGAGCCCGAGGTCGTCGTGGTCCGCCGCCCGCCGCCGGTCGTGGTGTATGAGACCGCGCCGCCGCCGCCCCCGGTCTCGATCGGCATCGGCGTCGGCATCGGCGGCGGAGGCTACAGCCGGCCCCCCGGCTATGGCGGCGGAGGCTATGGCGGCGGCCACAGCAGCGGCGGCAGCTATGGCGGCGGCAGCAACTATGGCGGCGGCTCCTACGGCCGCAAGCCCTACTAGAGCGTTTTCCAGCGAAGTGGATACCGGTTCGCGTGAAGAAAACGCGTCAAGTCAAGAATCTGGAGCTTCGGTTCTGATTCAACCAGAACCGAAGATGCTCTAGTTTAGCAGAAGGCCATGCCGACGCGCCGTTCGCTGCTCCACACCGGACGGCAGCGGCGCGCGAAGCGGTCGCGCTCGATCACGAGCGTGAAGCTTTCCGGCAGGTCCACATGCTGGCTGAAATCGGCGGCCGCTCCGGTCGACGACATGTTGCGCACGGTGCAGGGAATGCTGCCGCCGTCCAGCGACACCACCCCGCCCTTGAGCACCTTGAAGCGCGGTGCGGCGCGTTTTTCGATCATCGTCATGGTCTTGAAACCTGGTCTCGAAGGTTCCGACGTTAGGGCTGACGAATTACGAACGATTGAATCCGATCGGGGACGCGGCGGGCCTCTCCGTTCAGCTTTCGTTTACGATGAGGCAGCGGAGAAGCGCCGCGGGATCTTGCGACGATCACAGCATCGCGAACGCGCTCGACACCATCGCCACCGGCTTGCCGTCGCCGGCGCTGCTCAGCGTGACGCGGCCGAAGCTCATGGTGCGGCCGAGCCGCACGATGCGCGCGTCCGCCAGCACGTCGCTGCCGGCGGCGGCGCGCATGAAATGCGTGGTCTGGTCCACCGTGGTCATCTGGCGATAGCCGCGGTTGGCGGCGAGGTTGGCGATCACCATCGCGGTGTCGGCAAAGGCCATCAGCGCCTGGCCGGAGATCACCCCGCCATGGCGGCAGATCCGTTCCGAAAAGGGCATGCGCAGCACCGCGCCGGGCTGCCAGTCCGAAGCCGCGTCGGGCGGGGCGAATTCGAATGTTTCGACGGAAAGGTTGAGGTCCTGGACCCAGGGCGCGAACACCTCGCCCAGGATGCGCCGCGCCTCCGCGATGCCGAATTCGGCCGTTTCTCGTTGCTGCATGGTCCCTCGCCGGAATGTGAGGCGCATTGTAGGGGCGGACGGGCCGAAGGGAACAGTGCGGCGGCTTGAAAACACCCGGCCCGAGGCCGTATCCTCGGCCTCGAATAGGTCAAGGAGTTCCCGATGAGGATGATTGGCGCGGTGGTGGTGGGCGCGGCGGTGGTGCTGGCGGCCGGACCCGCGGCGGCGCAGATGTCGACGCCGACCGTGAACCTGCTGGCGGACCAGCCGGGCAAGACGGCGGAGGAGAAGGAAGCGGATGCGGTCAGGGACAAGGCCTATCGCGAATCGCTGAAGAAGATTCCGGACGCCAAGGCTTCCAGCGATCCCTGGGGCAACGTCCGCAGCGACGCGCCGAAGACGGCCGCGCCCGCCAAGGCGAAGACGAAAACCGGCAGCACCGCGAATTGACTCGAAAGGCCGCTTCCGCGGTCCCATATTACGCCTGTCGTCGCAGAGTTCGGAGTATTCCGGCATGGCATTTCGCCCGCGCGATCTCGCAAGCCGCATGGCGGACCGCCGTCCCGCCGCGGACGGCTTCGTGCGCGAGACCTTCACGCTGCCGCGCGAGGCGGCGCGGCGGCGGGCCCGCGACTTCTTCGACCGCTATCCCAAGCAAGCCTATATGAGTTCGGTGGAACGCTGGCGCGAACTGCCGGATGGCGCGATCGAATTCACCATGCGGCGGCTGTCGAGCGCGGACTAGGACGCGGACTCATTAAGGCGTAGCCAGAGCCGGATTGACGCGAGTTGAACAAAGGCAAGGTAGTTGGCGGCCAGCCTGTCGTAGCGCGTCGCCACCCGACGGCATTGTTTGATTCTGTTAAAGAACCGCTCGACGTGGTTGCGAGCGCGGTACAGATACGTGCTGAAGCAGATCGGATCGCTGCGATTGCTTTTTGGCGGAATGTTGGCCCACGCACCCTTCTTCATGGCAATCTCTCTGATCCAGTCAGCGTCATAGCCACGGTCGGCAAGTAGCGTTGACCCGGATTTCAGACGAGATAATAGCTTTCCGGCAAGTCGGACGTCGTGCGCCTCGCCGGGGCTCAACGCCAGCCGCACCGGCAGACCATTGCTATCGACCACCGCATGAATTTTGCTGGTCAAGCCGCCGCGTGACCTTCCCATCGATTGACGCCGGTTCCTTGTGATGCAGGCTCCATGTTGATGCACGCGTACTATGGATGTATCGATCATCTGGACAGCAGCATCGTGAGCAGCGGCAAGCGCTTCTATGATACGGCCCCAGACGCCAGCTCGCCGCCACCTAACGAAGCGGTTGTAGCACGTGGTGTATGGACCAAACGCCTCTGGCAGATCACGCCAGGGCGCTCCGGATCGCAAGACCCAAAAAATGCCATTGAGGACACGGCGGTCATTTACCCGAGGAACACCTCGCGGCTTGTTCGGCAGCATCGGCTTGATGACAACCCATTCATAATCGGCGAGTTCGTAGCGCATGATTCGAGCCCCAGTTTGGGAGTTTGAATCACGGGGGGCGGCCGAGAGCAACGCTCATGGCTCTGTCCTCTTGGCACGGCGCTTACGGGCAAAGCGGCATCAACCGACCAACAATCCCCGCCGAAACCGTCGAAAATGACCCGAAAGAAGAGTGTGTGTTGCTTGGGCAGTTGCGGCGTGGCAGCTTGTGGATTGGGTACAGCAGGATTGTTCAACGTGGAGGATCAAGATGATACCCGATGCGAACGTCGCTCTCGTTTTGAGATACTTCGATGGATGCAACACCGGCGACGTCGAGCAATTGAAGCGAACCTTGGCGGACGACGTCGTTCACTATTTTCTGCCCCAGATCCATCCGCCAATTCGAGGCGCTGAACACTTGGCAAGATACTGGAGCAAGTTCAAACAGGTGTACGGCCCCACGTGGAAGATCGACCACACGCTCGCAAGCGGCGACGAGGTGGTCAGCGAGTGGAGCTGCGCCTACACGTTACCGTCGAACGGAAATCGAATGATCTTCCGCGGAACCGAATGGTATGTCGTGAGGGGGGAACGAATTTCAGAGGTCCGTGCCTACTACCAATACGACGAAAATCGAGACTGCCAGCTAAATGGTTTCCCTTACGCTGATCGCGACTACCTTGCGAAGTAGCGCGTGTCGATTCCGGTCCGTCGCGACATGTTGCGCTGCCGCACGAATTTAGTCGCTTCAGGGGCAAAGCGGACGCCGCCTTTATCGTGACAGGCCGCTGCGTTTATGAGTACGCGTCCTAGTTGTTTGGCCCTGCGGTCATTCGACGTCGGGCGCCACCGGGCTCTTGTCCTCGGTCCGCGGCTGAGGTTCGGCCTGCGCCTTCAGGTCGGCCGCTTTCTGCACCAGAACCGCCGCCAGTTCCGGATTGGACGTCGCCCTGGCGAACTTGAGCAGGGATGCCGCCTGACGCTTTACGTAGAGTCGACCCACCACGATAAGAACCCCCGCGTCGAATTGGTATGACGGGATGACGCGGGAACCGAAGGTTCGTTCCCGGCAAATGTATCGAAGTGCACAAAGGCAAAAGGTTCCGGCGGCGTCCGCCTGTGCGATCGCAGTATTCGCCGGCTGGTTCTGCCGTGGGGTCT
Source organism: uncultured Bradyrhizobium sp. (assembly GCA_964504705.1). Lineage (GTDB taxonomy): Bacteria > Pseudomonadota > Alphaproteobacteria > Rhizobiales > Xanthobacteraceae > Bradyrhizobium. The sequence goes on along the minus strand of CAZDEZ010000053.1, from coordinate 515 downwards.
TGCAGCGGGCTCGTTGACGCTGAGGGAGTTCAGCCTCACTTCTCGCCGAGCAGCTTGCCGGTCTCGCGATGGATGAAGTGCGTCAGCGTGCAGGCCGGGCAGGCGACCGACTTGTAGTTGTCCTCAGACCGGTCCGGCGGTGCGTTCTCCAGCCAATGCTGCACTTTCATCCCGGTCCGGGGGCATTTGAAGAGGATATGACGGCCCATCCACCCAGTTAGGGGCCGGGTGAAGTGCCGGGCAACTACGGATGATACCGGAGGTGGGCGGGTTGCCTGCCGGTACGGGGCCTGTTCGTAGCCCGGATGGAGCGGCGCGCAATGCGGGGACACCTTCCCGGATCTTGCTCCGCTCCATCCGGGCTACCGCCCATGGCGCAAGAGTTTCACAGAATCAGAAGCATCATTCAAATTATCGGAATAGACGCTTGACATTTGCGCAAATCAGAACTATCCCCGTCCCCAGCCCGTGCCGCCATGAGGGGCGTTGCGCGTCGTCACGAAACGTGGTGCGGG
>CAZDEZ010000052.1:0-30569 GCA_964504705.1 uncultured Bradyrhizobium sp. | reverse complement strand
CACGGGTCAGCGCTCCTCCTCCGCCACCGCCACGGGTGAGCGCTCCTCCGCCACCACCGCCGAGGATCAGCGCTCCGCCGCCGCCCGCACGGGTAGCCGCTCCACCACCACCGCCGCCGCCACGGATGGCCGCGCCGCCACCACCGCCGCCAAGGCCGGTCGCCCCGCCACCAGCTGCCAAGCGGTGCCCGCCGAACGTGCCGAAGTGCTGAAAATGGCCGTTTCGGGCCTGATTTGAGGGCTCGCCGCGCCTGTCCGCGGCCCGTCGCGATGCTCTTGGATCGCTCGGAAGACCGCCGGAAATCCTTGCGAAACGGCCGGCGCGGCTCTATAAGCCGCGCCATCTCACACGGAAACATGGCTCATCAAGGCCGTCCGGTGGCAACCGGGCCAGCTAGGCTCGTTTGCTCACACGTTTCCGGAGGAACCAACCGGAGAATACGACTATGGCGCTACCTGACTTCACCATGCGCCAGCTCTTGGAAGCTGGCGTGCACTTCGGCCATCAGGCCCACCGCTGGAATCCGAAAATGGCGGACTACATTTTCGGCGCCCGCAACAACATCCACATCATCGACCTCGCGCAGACCGTGCCGATGCTGCACCGTGCGTTGCAGGCCGTCAGCGACACCGTGGCCAAGGGCGGCCGCGTGCTGTTCGTCGGCACCAAGCGGCAGGCGCAGGACGGCGTGGCTGAAGCCGCCAAGCGCTCGGCGCAGTATTTCGTCAATTCGCGCTGGCTCGGCGGCACGCTGACCAACTGGCGCACCATCTCGGGCTCGATCAAGCGCCTGCGTCACCTCGACGAAGTGCTCGCCTCGGGCGAAGCCAGCTCCTACACCAAGAAGGAGCGGCTGACCCTGCAGCGCGAGCGCGACAAGCTCGACCGTTCGCTCGGCGGCATCAAGGACATGGGCGGTCTGCCCGACATGATCTTCGTGATCGACACCAACAAGGAAGACATCGCGATCCAGGAAGCGCAGCGGCTCAACATCCCCGTTGCCGCCATCGTCGACACCAATTCCGATCCCAAGGGCATCACCTACGTGGTGCCGGGCAATGACGACGCCGGCCGAGCCATTTCGCTGTATTGCGACCTGGTGGCCCGGGCGGTCATCGACGGCATCTCGCGCGCGCAGGGCGACTCCGGCATCGACGTCGGCGCCGCAGTGAAGCCCGTGCAGGAAGAGATTCCCGCGGCGGCATCCGGCTTCCAGGGTCTTGCCGGTCCGCGCGGCCCCGCCGACGACCTCAAGAAGCTGCCCGGCGTGTCCGGCACGATCGAGAAGAAGTTCAACGACCTCGGCATCTTCCACTACTGGCAGCTCGCCGAGCTCGATCACGACACCGCCCACAAGATCGGCGAAGAAGTCGGGCTTTCCAGTCGCGCCGATGCCTGGGTCGCCAAGGCCAAGGCACTCACCGCGGAAGCGGAATAATTCGACGCTCGCGACGTGGCCGGGCCTCCCGGCCGCTGCTTGTTTTCCAACTGATGCATTCCCTGTGGCGGATGCCGGCGAGGTCTTGGGCCGCGCCGCACCTGCCCTGACAGGCAAGAAGGACGTTCACCCATGGCTACGATCACTGCTGCGATGGTCAAGGATCTCCGCGAGTCGACCGGCGCGGGCATGATGGATTGCAAGGCGGCTCTTACCGAGACTGCCGGCGACATGACGGCGGCCCAGGACTGGCTGCGCAAGAAGGGTCTCTCCAAGGCCGCCAAGAAGTCCGGTCGCGTCGCCGCCGAAGGCCTGATCGGGGCGCTCATCAAGGGCACCAAGGGCGTCGTCGTCGAAGTCAATTCCGAGACTGACTTCGTCGCCCGCAACGGCCAGTTCCAGGGTCTCGTGAAGATGATCGCGCAGGTCGCGCTCGACGTCGGCGCCGACGTCGAGAAGATCAAGGCGGCCAAGGTCGGCAGCGTCACCGTGGAGACCGCGATTTCCGACGCCATCGCCACCATCGGCGAGAACATGACGCTGCGCCGCGCCGCTTCGCTCGAAGTCGGGCAGGGCGTGGTGTCGAGCTATGTCCACGGAGCGGTGGTCGAGGGCGCCGGCAAGATGGGCGTGCTCGTTGCGCTGGAATCCGCCGGGAAGTCCGACGAGCTTGCGACGCTCGGCCGCCAGCTCGCGATGCATGTTGCCGCCGCCAATCCGCAGGCGCTGGACCCGGCCGGCCTCGACCCGGAAACCGTCAAGCGCGAAAAGGACGTGCTGGCCGACAAATATCGTCAGCAGGGCAAGCCGGAGAACGTGATCGAGAAGATCGTCGAGTCCGGCCTGAAGACCTACTACAAGGAAGTCTGCCTGCTCGAGCAGGCCTTCATCCACGACACCGGCAAGTCGGTGGCGCAGGCGGTGAAGGAAGCTGAGGGCAAGGTCGGCGGACCTGTGAAGATCGCCGGCTTTGTGCGCTATGCTCTCGGCGAGGGAATCGAGAAGCAGGAATCCGATTTCGCAGCCGAAGTCGCGGCAGCCAGCGGACAGAAGTAACCGCCGGCCGACGCTTTCCCCACGCGGACAGCGCGCCGGGGAGGCGGACCTGCGCGGAGAAGAAAGCGAAACGCTATGGCTGAGCCGGTCTATCGTCGCGTCGTGGTCAAGCTTTCCGGCGAATATCTCGCGGGTCCTAACGCGTTCGGTATCGACCAGCCGACCGTCGACCGGGTTGCCGGAGAGCTGATCGCTGCGCAAAAGCTCGGCACGGAGGTCGCCGTCGTGGTCGGCGGCGGCAACATCGTCCGCGGCGTGGAAGTTTCTTCGCGCGGCGTGTCGCGGCCGACCGGCGACACCATGGGGATGCTCGCGACCATGATGAACTGCCTGGCGCTCGACGCAGCCATCGAGCGCAAAGGCACGCCGGCGCAGACGATGTCGGCCTTCGTCATGCCGGAGATTTCCGAACTGTTCACCCGCAGTGCGGCGCACAAATACCTGGCCGAGGGCCGAATCGTCCTGCTCGGCGGCGGCACCGGCAATCCCTTCTTCACGACCGACACCACCGCCGTGCTTCGCGCAGCCGAGATCGGCGCCCATGCGGTGCTCAAGGCCACCAATGTCGACGGCGTCTACAGCGCCGACCCGAAGAAGGACCCGTCGGCCAAGCGGTTTGACCGGCTGAGCCATTCTCAGGCCATCGAGGGCGGGTACAAGGTCATGGATGCAACCGCATTCGCGCTTGCCCGTGAGACGTCGCTGCCTATCATCGTGTTCTCGATCGCCGAACCGGGTTCGATTGGCGCGATTCTGCGTGGCACCGGCCGCGGAACGATCGTCGCCGGCTAACGGCGCCTGCCGTCGCACCCGTACCCGGCGACGGCAAATTTTGTGAAGAGGGAGAGGGTTATGCCCACACCTGGTTTCGACATCAACGAATTGAAACGCCGCATGCAGGGCGCCACCCAGGCGCTCAAGCACGAACTCGGTGGCTTGCGCACGGGACGCGCGGCGGCCTCCATGCTGGAGCCGGTCCAGGTCGATGCCTATGGCAGTCACATGCCGCTGAACCAGGTTGCGACCATCAGCGTGCCGGAGCCGCGCCTGCTCTCCGTGCAGGTCTGGGACAAGTCCCTGGTGAAAGCTGTTGAAAAAGCGATCGTGGATTCAAATCTTGGCCTGTCGCCCGCGACCGAGGGCCAGGTACTGCGTCTGCGCGTTCCCGAACTGAACGCCGACCGCCGCAAGGAACTGGTCAAGGTCGCACACAAATATGCCGAGGCGGCCCGTGTGGCGGTTCGCCATGTTCGCCGCGACGGGCTCGACATCGTCAAGAAGCTCGAAAAGAACCACGAAATCTCCGAGGACGACCAGGAACGCCTCTCCCACGACGTGCAGAAGGCGACCGACGGCACGATTTCCGAGATAGACGCGTTGCTTGCGGCTAAGGAAAAGGAAATCCTCACGGTTTAGGTATTTCGAATGACGAACGCCGCCGCCCCTGCAACCGATGGACCGGATCGCTCCGGCTATCCCCTTCATGTCGCGATCATCATGGACGGGAACGGGCGGTGGGCGGCTGCGCGCGGCCTGCCGCGGGCGGAAGGGCATCGCCGCGGCGTCGATGCGCTGCGCCGCGTGGTGCGCGCCGCGCATGAGCTCGGCATCGTCTATCTGACGATCTTCTCCTTCTCGTCGGAGAACTGGTCGCGCCCGGCCACCGAGATCGGCGATCTGTTCGGACTGCTGCGCCGTTTCATCCGCAACGACCTCGCGACGCTGCATCGTGACGGGGTGCGGGTGAGGGTGATCGGCGAGCGCGAAGGTCTCGAACCCGACATCTGCGCGCTGCTGAGCGAGGCCGAGGAACTGACGCGCGACAATACGCGACTCAATCTCGTCGTCGCATTCAACTATGGCTCGCGCCAGGAAATCGCCGGCGCCGCGCAGCGGCTGGCGCGCGAGGTGGCAGAAGGCAAGCGCGATCCCGCATCGATCGACGCCGATACGCTCGGTCAATATCTCGATGCGCCGGACATTCCCGACCCCGACCTGATCATCCGCACCAGCGGCGAGCAGCGCCTGTCCAACTTCCTGATGTGGCAGGCTGCCTATAGCGAACTGGTGTTCGTGCCGATCCATTGGCCCGATTTCGACAAGGCCGCGCTGGAAAGCGCGATCGCCGAATACGCCCGGCGCGAGCGCCGGTTCGGCGGCCTTGTTGCGAAAACCGGATCGTGACCGAGGGCGAGGCCGCGCCCGCGGCACCGGCCGAGCAGGGGTCGCGCAATCTTCTGATGCGGGTGCTTGCGGCCGTCGTGCTGGCGCCGCTTGCAATCGCCATCGCGTGGGCCGGCGGATGGTTGTGGGCCCTGCTGGTGACCGCGGTCACCATCGGCCTCTACCTGGAATGGCTGACGGTCGTCGGTCTCGTGCGCGAATGGCGTGCGAGCGTGCCGGGCGTGACGGCACTTGCGATTGCCGGGATATGCCTGATCGCAGGACGGCTCGACGCCGCGCTGATCGTGCTCTGTGCGGGTGTCGTCGCCGTCGCGTTGCTGTCGCCGCAGCGGCGCAACTGGTCGGCAGCCGGATTTCTGTATGCAGCCGCTGCGGAAGTTGCCGCGATCCTGTTGCGCCTGCATCCCGATCATGGATTTGCGGCGCTGTTCTTCGTGCTGCTGGTGGTCTGGGCGGCCGATATCGGCGGCTATTTCGCCGGCCGCGGCATCGGCGGCCCAAAACTCTGGCCGAGGGTCAGCCCGAAAAAGACCTGGGCAGGCGCCATCGGCGGCTTTGCCGGCAGTCTGGCCGTGGCGGGGGTGTTTGCCGCCGCCGGAGCCGGAAAAACGGGGCCGCTGCTGGCCTTAGGGGCGTTTCTGTCTGTGACTTCCCAGCTTGGCGACCTCTTCGAATCCGCGGTAAAGCGGCGGTTCGGCGTCAAGGATTCGAGCCACATCATTCCCGGCCATGGCGGATTGATGGATCGCCTGGACGGGTTTGTCGCGGCGGTCGTGGCGGCGGCGATTTTAGGGTTCCTGCGGGCCGGCGCCGATGGCGTCGGCCGTGGTCTTATGGTTTGGTGAGCTTATGAGCGCTGTTCCCCTGCGTAACAACAAGGCCGCGGCGTCCGCCGTGCGCAGCGTGACGGTGCTGGGCGCCACCGGCTCGATCGGCGACAGCACGATGGACTTGTTGCGCGGCTCGCGCGAGCGCTATCGCGTCGAGGCGCTGACCGCCAACGGCAACGTGCAGGCTCTCGCAAAACTTGCGAAGGAATTCGGCGCGCGTTTTGCCGCGGTCGCCGATCCCGCGCGTCTCGGCGAATTGAAGGATGCGCTCGCCGGCACCCGCACCGAATGCGGGGCAGGCGAGAGCGCCATCATCGAGGCCGCCGCGCGTCCGGCCGATTGGGTGATGGCCGCGGTGAGCGGTGCCGCGGGCCTCAAGCCCGCGCTCGCCGCCGTCGATCGCGGTGCAGCCGTTGCGCTCGCCAACAAGGAATGCCTCGTCTGCGCCGGCGATTTCTTCATGCAGCGCGCGGCGAAAGCCGGCGCCTGCATCCTGCCCGCGGATTCCGAGCACAATGCGCTGTTCCAGGCGCTCTCTTCCGGCAATCGCGAAGAGCTGGTGCGCGTCATCATCACCGCCTCGGGCGGTCCGTTTCGCACCTGGGCGCCCGCCGACATCGAGCAGGCGACGCTCGAGCAGGCGCTGAAACATCCTAACTGGAGCATGGGCCAGAAGATCACCATCGATTCCGCGTCGATGATGAATAAAGGCCTCGAAGTGATCGAGGCGTCCTATCTGTTCGCGCTGACGCCGGACGAGATCGACGTGCTGGTGCATCCGCAGTCGATCATTCACGGCATGGTGGAATTTTCCGATCGCTCGGTGGTCGCGCAGCTCGGCACACCCGACATGCGCATTCCCATCGCGCATTGCCTCGGTTGGCCAGACCGCATCGTCGGTCCTTCGGCAAAGCTCGATCTCGCCAGGATCGGCCAGCTCACTTTCGAGGCGCCCGATTTCGAGCGGTTCCCGGCATTGCGTCTGGCCTACGAAGCGCTACGTACCGGACGGGGCGCGACCACGGTGTACAACGCCGCCAACGAGATCGCGGTCGCCGCTTTCGTCGCCGGCAAGATCAGGTTCGGCGGCATCGCGCGCCTCGTCGAGGCGACGCTGAACGACTGGATTCGAACCGGCAATCGCGCTCCGATGACGTCGGCGGACGATGCGATTTCCGTTGACCATACCGCGAGAAATAAGGCCGCCTCCCTATTGCCTCAAATTGCCTTAAAGGCATCCTAGAGGGTTGGGGACGGGGCCAATGGCCCTCGTCGAGGGGAATTGGATGTCCGAACTTTTTCTGAACAGTTTCAATACGTTGAGCCATGGGCTCATCGGCTACATCATCCCCTTTTTGTTCGTTCTCACGATCGTCGTGTTCTTCCACGAGCTCGGCCATTTCCTGGTCGCGCGCTGGGCCGGCGTGAAAGTGTTAACGTTCTCGCTCGGCTTCGGTCCGGAACTGTTCGGTTTCAACGACCGCCACGGCACCCGCTGGAAGGTTTCTGCGATCCCCCTCGGCGGCTACGTGAAGTTCTTCGGCGACGATTCGGAGGCTTCCACGCCTTCGAGCGAAACGCTGTCCAGGATGACCGCGGAAGAGCGCGCGGGAAGCTTCCACCACAAGAAGGTCGGGCCGCGCGCGGCGATCGTTGCCGCCGGGCCGTTCGCGAATTTCCTGCTCGCGATCGTGATCTTCACCTGCCTGTTCACCTTCTTTGGCAAGCCGAGCACGAGTGCGCGCGTCGACAAGGTCGAGGTGGGCAGCGCGGCTGCGGCGGCCGGCTTCCAGCCCGGCGACGTCGTGACCGCGATCGACGGCAAGTCGATCGCGAGCTTCGTCGACATGCAACGCTATGTCAGCGTGCGCGCCGGCGAAAAGCTGACCTTCACCGTCAAGCGCGGTAACGCCACCGTGCAGCTCACGGGAACGCCCCAGCTGCGCGAAACCAAGGATCCGTTCGGCAATGTCCACAAGACCGGCGTGCTCGGACTGACTCGCGAGACGACCGCTGGCGAGGCGACGACGGAAAAGGTGGATCCGGCGACCGCGCTCTGGCTTGGCGTCAAGGAGACCTGGTTCGTGGTCGACCAGACGCTGTCCTATGTGGCCAACATCTTCCGCGGCCGGGCAAGTGCCGACCAGATCGGCGGTCCGATTCGAATCGCCCAGATTTCCGGGCAGGTGGCGACGCTCGGGATCATCCCGCTGCTGCATCTGGCGGCGGTGCTGTCGATTTCGATCGGGCTGCTCAACCTGTTTCCGGTCCCGCTGCTGGATGGCGGTCACCTTTTGTTCTATGCGGCCGAGGTAGTCCGCGGGCGCCCGCTGTCGGATCGGGCGCAGGAATACGGCTTCAGGGTGGGTCTGGTGCTGGTGCTGATGCTGATGGTTTTCGCGTTTTACAACGATTTCCATCAGGTTCCCTTCCTGAGGAATCTGTTCGGGTAAGGGGTTTGCCCGCGGGACACCGAGAAAAGGCTTTTTTGTGACGTTGCCGATGGGCAACGTGTTGGAATGAAAATGGAATTGTGCTGCCTTCGAGCGTTTGCCGCCCCGGCAAAATTGGCTACAAGCAGAGCAACAGGTTGGGAATCTGCCGGTCCCTTGGGGTCGTGGGGCCGGTATCGGAATGACGAGGGCGCGTAGCGCATGAAGTTTGGAATGCGAGTACGGGGAGGCGCGCTGGCCGCCCTGATCATGTTCGCCGTGCCGGTCGCCGCCACGCTGATGACGCTTGCCTCGTCGCCGGCGGCTGCCCAGACGGCTGCCTCCATCGTTGTCGAGGGCAATCGCCGCGTCGAAGTCGAGACCATCCGCTCCTATTTCCGCCCCGGTCCCGGCGGCCGCCTCGGCCAGGCCCAGATCGATGACGGCCTCAAGGCGCTGATCGAGACCGGCCTGTTCCAGGACGTCCGCATCACCCCCCGAGGCAGCCAGATCGTCGTCTCCGTGGTGGAGAACCCGGTGATCGGCCGCATCGCCTTCGAGGGCAACAAGAAGGTCAAGGACGAGCAGCTCTCCGCGGAAATCCAGTCCAAGCCGCGCGGCACCTTCTCGCGCCCGGTGGTGCAGTCGGACGCGCAGCGCATCGCCGAAATCTACCGCCGCTCCGGCCGCTATGACGTTCGCGTCAACCCCGAAATCATCGAGCAGCCGAACAACCGCGTCGACCTCGTCTTCACCATCGTCGAGGGCAGCAAGACCGGCGTTCGCTCGATCGAGTTCGTCGGCAACGTCGCCTATTCGTCCTATCGCCTGCGCGACGTGATCAAGACGCGCGAATCCAACCTGCTCAGCTTTCTCGGCGGCGCCGACGTCTACGATCCCGACCGCGTCGAGGCGGATCGCGACCTGATCCGCCGCTTCTACCTGAAGAACGGCTATGCCGACGTCCAGGTTATCGCCGCGCTGACCGAATACGATCCCGAGAAGAAGGGCTTCCTGGTTACCTTCAAGATCGAGGAAGGCCAGCAATATCGCGTCGCCCAGGTCAATTACGTCTCGTCGATTCCGTCGTTCGACGCCAACGTGCTGCGCTCCTATTCGCGCGTCAGCGTCGGCGGCACCTACAACGCCGAAGCGCTGGAGAAGTCGATCGAGGAAATGCAGATCGAGGCCTCGCGGCGCGGCTACGCGTTCGCGGTGGTGCGTCCGCGCGGCGACCGCAATTTCGAGGCGCATACGGTCTCGATCACCTTCGCCGTCGACGAAGGCCCGCGCACCTATGTCGAGCGCATCAACATCCGCGGCAACACCCGTACGCGCGATTACGTGATCCGCCGCGAGTTCGACATCTCGGAAGGCGACGCCTACAACCGCGCGCTGGTCGACCGCGCCGAGCGCCGGCTGAAGAACCTCGACTTCTTCAAGTCCGTCAGGGTCGTCACCGAGCCGGGTTCATCGAGCGACCGCGTGATCCTGGTCGTCGACCTCGAGGAGAAATCGACCGGCGACTTCTCCGTCTCGGGCGGCTATTCCACGACCGACGGTGCGCTGGCCGAAGTCAGTATCTCCGAGCGCAACTTCCTCGGCCGCGGTCTCTACGCCAAGGCGTCCGTGACCTACGGCCAGTATGCGCGCGGCTACACGCTGTCGTTCGTCGAACCCTATCTCTTCGACTACCGCGTGGCGCTCGGCCTCGACCTCTATCAGCGCCAGCAACTGGCCAACAGCTACATTTCGTACGGCACCAAGACCTTCGGTTTCAGCCCGCGGCTCGGCTTCCAGCTGCGCGAGGATCTGGCGCTGCAGCTGCGATATTCGATCTACCAGCAGCAAATCCAGCTGCCTGAAAATCTGCGTAACTGTAACAACATCATCGGCGGCAACGGGATTCTCGCCTTCAACCCGACCCCCTCGTTCGCCAATCTGAACGGCTACCCGAACGGTTCGACCCAATTCGGCGCTACCGACACGTCCGGTGTGGGCCTGTGGTGCTACAGCGACGGCGAAGCTTCGCTGCCGGTCCGCCGCGAGCTGCAGAGCGGCAAGGTGCTGACCTCGGCGGTCGGCTACACGCTGAACTACAACACGCTGGACAACAACAAGAACCCGACCAACGGCCTGCTCGTCGATTTCCGCCAGGATTTCGCCGGCCTCGGTGGCGACGTCACCTATATGAAGACGGCGGCCGACCTGAAATACTACACCCCGCTGGTTTCCGATATCATCGGTCTCGTCCATCTGCAGGGCGGCGTGCTCACCAAGATCGGCGCTGACCTGCGCATGCTCGACCACTTCCAGATGGGTCCGAACCTCGTCCGCGGCTTCGCGCCGAACGGCATCGGCCCGCGTTCGATCAACCCGTTCACGTCGCAGGACTCGCTCGGCGGCACCAAGTACTGGGGCGCCTCGTTCGAGTTGCAGATGCCGTTCTGGTTCCTGCCGAAGGAAGTCGGCCTGAAAGGCTCGCTCTATGCCGATGCCGGCGGCCTGTATGATTATCAGGGACCGACGACCTGGGCATTCACCGGCGAGACCACCACGCCGGCCAATTCGGGCTGCACCCCGCCGACCAAGCCGGGCGTCTCTCCGGCCAACGCCGGCACCTGTACCGGTCTGGTCTACGACGACAGCCGAACCGTCCGCACCTCGGTCGGTGTCGGCCTGATCTGGGCCTCGCCGTTCGGTCCGCTGCGCTTCGACTACGCCGTGCCGCTCAGCAAGGGTCAGTTCGACCGCGTGCAGCAGTTCAGGTTCGGCGGCGGTACGACTTTCTAAGTGGACTTCGGTGTGATTGGGTACGCCTGACGCAAGCGGGCGTACCTTGAAAGCCGCGGCCGGGACGCGGCGCTAACGCTCCGGAAGCGGAGCTCTGGTGCGGTCATTTGCCTGATCGTGACGGGTTACATGACGCAGCCGACATTCTTCCAGAAACCTTCCCCGACCACGCTGGCCGACGTTGCCGCGCTGGCCAACGCTGCGCTTGCCGATCCCGCGCGCGGCAGCCTCGAGATCAGGGGCCTGGCCTCGCTCGACGAGGCCGGCCCGCGGCACCTGACTTTCTTCGATAATCTGAAATATGCCGACCTGCTGGCGACCACCAACGCGGGGGCCTGTCTGGTCAGCGAGCGCTTTGCCGCGCGCGTGCCCGCCCACGTCGCCGTACTGAAAGCCGCCCAGCCGTTCCGCGCTTTCGTTCGGGTCGCGCGCGAATGGCATGCCGACGCGTTACGCCCGTCATCCTGGGTCGGTAACGACGGCATCGCGCCCTCGGCCATCATCGATCCGACGGCTCGCCTGGAAGACGGCGTGGTTGTCGATCCGCTGGCGGTGATCGGGCCGGATGTCGAGATCGGCGCCGGCACCGTGATTGGAGCGGCCGCCGTGATCGGTCGCGGGGTGAAGATCGGCCGGGATTGCAATGTCGGCGCCCACACCGCGATCCAGGCCGCGCTGATCGGCAACAACGTGCTGATCCATCCCGGCTGCAGCATCGGCCAGGACGGCTATGGCTTCGTGTTTTTCGGCCCCGAGGGGCATCTGAAGGTGCCGCAGACCGGCCGCGTTCTGATCCAGAACGACGTCGAGGTCGGCGCCGGCACCACCATCGACCGCGGCAGCCTGCGCGACACCGTGATCGGCGAGGGCTCCAAAATCGACAACCAGGTCCAGATCGGCCACAATGTGACCATCGGCAGGCATTGCCTGCTTGCGGCCCAGATCGGGCTCGCCGGCAGCCTGACGATCGGAGACAACGTGGCGCTTGGCGCCAAGGTAGGGATCAACAATCACCTGAAGATCGGTGACGGAGCCCAGGTTACGGCGATGAGTGCGGTGAAGGACGACATTCCCCCGGGCGGCCGTTGGGGCGGTCATTTCGCCAAACCGACCAAGCAATGGTTCCGCGAGATCGTGGCCGTCGAGCGTCTGGTGCGCGAGGGGTCGGCCGATCCGAAGGGCGAGGGGCAGCAGTGATGGAGGAAGCACCGGTCCGGTTCGATGTCGTCGATATCAACGACATCCTGAAGACTCTGCCGCATCGATTCCCGATGCTGCTGATCGACCGGGTGATCAACATCCGCACCGATTACAGCGGCATCGGCGTCAAGAACGTGACGTTCAACGAGCCGTGCTTCCCCGGTCATTTCCCCGACCGGCCGGTCTATCCCGGCGTGATGATGATCGAGGCGATGGCGCAGACCGCCGGCGTCATCGGCATCAAATCGGTGACGGGCACCGAGAAGCCGCGCGCGGTGTATTTCCTCACCATCGACAAGTGCAAGTTCCGCAAGCCCGTGCTGCCCGGCGACACCATCGAATACCACATGCGCTCGATCGGCCGCCGCAAGGCGATGTGGTGGTTCCATGGCGATGCCAAGGTGGGCGGCCAGACCGTGGCGGAAGCCGATGTCGGCGCGATGCTGACCGACTGATGACGATGACGACGATCGATCCGACCGCGCGGATTGAGGACGGCGCCGTGATCGGCGACGGCACCACGATCGGCCCTTTTTGTGTCGTCGGCGCCAACGCCGTGATCGGCCGGGGCTGCGTGCTGAATTCGCACGTCACGATCAGCGGCCATACGACCATCGGCGATGCCTGTACGATCTTTCCGTTTGCCGCGCTCGGCGGTCCGCCGCAGGACCTCAGCTACAAGGGCGAGCCGACCCGCCTCGAGATCGGCAAGGGCTGCACCATCCGCGAGGGCGTGACGATGAACGTCGGCACGGTGAAGGGCGGCGGGCTGACGCGGGTCGGCGAGCGCGGCTATTTCATGAACAACAGCCATGTCGGCCATGACTGCACCGTCGGCAACGACGTGATCTTCGCGACCTCGGCGACGCTCGGCGGCCACTGCGACATCGGCGATTTCGTCTATATCGGCGGCCTGTCGGCGGTGCACCAGTTCACCCGGATCGGGCCGCAGGTGATGGTCGGCGGCGTCTGCGGCGTTCGAGGCGACATCATCCCGTTCGGACTCGCCAATGGCCAGTACGCGGTGCTGGAAGGCCTCAACCTGATCGGCATGAAGCGGCGGAAATTCACCAAACAGCGTCTCGCCACGGTGCGCGGCTTCTATCAAAAGCTGTTCCACGGCCCCGGCATCTTCGCCGAACGCCTCGAAGCCGTGCAGCCGATGGCCGCGGAAGATCCGGCGATCGCGGAAATTCTGGCCTTCATCGCCGGCGCCAAGCACCGCGCCTTGTGCCTGCCGGCCGACGGCGGCAGCCGGCAGCCTTGAACCGGGACGGCCGCAGCACCATGGCACCAGCGGCTTCAAATCTGTCTTCGCCGGTTGGCGTGATCGCGGGTGGCGGGGCGATGCCGTTTGCGGTGGCGGAATCGCTCGGCAAGCGCGGCATTGCCGCGGTGATCCTTGCGCTGAAGGGCGCCTGCGATCCGGCGCAAGCGGCGCGCTTCCGGCACCACTGGATTTCCGTCGGCCAGATCGGCAAGGCGACGAGGTTGCTGCGCAGCGAGGGCTGCCGCGAGGTGATCTTCATCGGCAGTCTGGCGCGTCCTGCATTGTCGGACATCAGGCTCGACTGGGGCACATTGCGCGTGATGGGCCATGTGGTCGCCGCCTTTCGCGGCGGTGACGATCATCTGCTGTCGGGTATCGGCCGCATCTTCGAGCAGGACGGCTTTCGCATGGTCGGCATCAAGGAGGCGGCGCCCGATCTGTTGATGCCCGCGGGATGCATCACCCGCACCGCGCCCGATGCCGGCGCGGAAGCCGATATTGCAAGGGGCAGGGAGGTGCTGGCGGCGCTCAGCCCGTTCGACATCGGCCAGGCGGCGGTCGTGATCGACGGTCACGTCGTCGCCGTCGAGGACATCGAGGGGACCGACGGCCTGCTCGCGCGCGTCGCGCGGTTGCGCGCGGAGGGACGTTTCCGCGCCAAGGCGGGCCGCGGCGTGCTGGTGAAGATGCCGAAGAGCGGTCAGGATTTGCGCTACGACCTGCCGACCGTCGGCCCGCGCACCGTGGAAGGCGTGGCGAGAGCCGGTCTTGCCGGGATCGCCGTCGCCGCCGCGAACACCATTGCCGCCGAACCGCAGGCCATGATCGAGGCCGCCGACAAGAACGGCCTGTTCGTGACCGGTGTTTCCGCATGACGGCTCCGCGCACTGGCCCGGGCCTCACCCGCAGGATATTCCTGATCGCGACCGAGGAATCCGGCGACCGTCTCGGCGCCAATCTGATGAAGGTGCTGCGCCAGCGCCTCGGCGGCGCCGTGCAATTCGAGGGCGTCGGCGGCCGCGCCATGGGCATCGAGGGGCTGACCTCGCGCTTTCCGATCGAGGAATTGTCGATCATCGGGCTCGCTGCCGTGGTCCGGCAGTTGCCGGCGATCATGCGGCGCATCCGCGAGACCGCCGATGCCGTGATCGCGGCGGCACCCGACATTCTCGTCATCATCGACAGTCCCGATTTTACCCACCGCGTGGCGAAGCGCGTGCGCGCCAAGGCGCCGCACATCCCGATCGTGGACTACGTTTCGCCCACGGTCTGGGCGTGGCGGCCGGGCCGGGCCCGCGCGATGAAGCCCTATGTCGACCACGTGCTGGCGCTGCTGCCGTTCGAGCCCGGCGCCTACGAGGAACTGCACGGTCCGCCCTGCAGCTATGTCGGCCATCCCCTGACCGAGCAGGTCGGCCAGCTCCGCCCCGGTGCCGCCGAGCAGAAGCGGCGCGAGGGCAAGCCGCCGGTGCTGCTGATCCTGCCCGGCAGCCGCCGCAGCGAGATCAAGCATCACATGACAGCGTTCGGCATGACGCTGACGCGCCTGCAGGAGGAGGGCGTCGCCTTCGAGGCGGTGTTGCCGACCATGCCGCACCTGCAAGGGCCGATCGAAGCTGCGTTGAAATACTGGAAGATCAAGCCGCGAGTCGTGCTCGGCGAGGAGGAGAAGCGCGCCGCGTTCCGCATCGCCCATGCCGCGCTCGCCAAGTCCGGCACGGTGACGCTGGAACTTGCGCTGGCGGGCGTGCCGATGGTCGCCGCCTACCGCACCGGGGCGATGGAGGCCTTCATCCTGCGCCGCGCGATCCGGGTGAACTCGGTAATCCTGGCCAATCTCGTGGTCGGCGAGAACGTCGTTCCGGAATTCTTGCAGGAGAACTGCCGCTCGGAACGGTTGATGCCGGCGCTGCGCGACGTCATCGGCGACACGCCGATGCGGCGCAAGCAGGTCGAAGCCTTTGCCCGCATCGATTCCATCATGTCCACCGGCAACCAGCCGCCGAGCGTGCGCGCCGCCGAGTTCGTGCTGGCGACGATGCGGAAAGCGCGCGCGCCGGGCTGAAGGGGCGGCGCTAGTTAGGTGCATCCGTCGGCAAGCACCAGCCTGCTTGTCGTCGTCCGGTGGCGTACCTCGAACAGATCCTGGATTTCCGGATCGTCGAGAAAGGCTTCGGCGTTTTCCCGCGCCGGGAATTCGATGATGACGAGCCGCTCGGGTTTCCAATCTCCCTCGATCGTCGTCGGCTCAACCCCGCGAACGATATATTGCCCGGAATGCCTCGCGATGAAGGCGGGGATTTCAGCGACGTACTTTCTGAAACCGTTGAAGTCGTTCACGGTCAGGTCGAGCACCAGATACGCCTTCATCGTTCACCTCGCGGCCAAACAAAAATCCCGCCCGGGATGGTCGATCCGGGGCGGGATTGCGGTAATAGCGGTGGCGACGCTTACTTCCGCTTTTCCATCGGCACGTAATCGCGGCGGCCGACGCCGGTATACAGCTGGCGCGGACGGCCGATCTTCTGATGCGGATCCTCGATCATCTCGCTCCACTGGCTGATCCAGCCGACGGTGCGGGCGACCGCGAACAGCACGGTGAACATCGAGACCGGGAACCCCATCGCCTTCAGCGTGATGCCCGAATAGAAGTCGACGTTCGGATAAAGCTTGCGGTCGATGAAGTACTGGTCGGAGAGCGCGATCTTCTCCAGCTCCAGCGCCACCTTCAGCATGGGATCGTCGCCGTGGCCGGTTTCCTTCAGCACGGCATGACACATCTTCTGCATGATGCGGGCGCGCGGGTCGTAGTTCTTGTAGACGCGGTGGCCGAAGCCCATCAGGCGGACTTCCGAGTTCTTGTCCTTCACCTTCTTGATGAAGTCGGGAATCTTGTCGACCGAACCGATCTCGGCCAGCATGGCGAGGGCCGCCTCGTTGGCGCCGCCATGGGCCGGGCCCCACAGGCAGGCGATGCCGGCGGCGATACAGGCGAACGGGTTGGCGCCGGATGAGCCGGCGATACGAACCGTCGAGGTCGAGGCGTTCTGCTCGTGGTCGGCGTGCAGGATGAAGATCTTGTCCAGCGCGTCCGCCAGCACCGGGTTGATCTTGTACTCCTCGCAGGGCACCGCAAAGCACATGTGCAGGAAGTTCTCGGCAAAGGAGAGCGAGTTCTTCGGGTACATGAAGGGCTGGCCGACGGTGTACTTGTAGGCCATCGACGCCAGCGTCGGGATCTTCGCGATCATGCGCATCGAGGCGATCATGCGCTGCTGCGGATCATTGATGTCGGTCGAGTCGTGATAGAACGCGGCGAGCGCGCCGACGCACCCGACCATGACAGCCATCGGATGGGCGTCGCGGCGGAAGCCCTGGAAGAAGCGGGCCATCTGCTCATGCACCATCGTGTGCTTGGTGACGCGGGTGTCGAAATCGAGCTTCTGCGCCTTGGTCGGCAGTTCCCCGTAGAGCAGCAAATAGCAGGTTTCCAGGAAGTCGCCGTGCTCGGCGAGCTGCTCGATCGGATAGCCGCGGTATTCGAGGACGCCGGCGTCGCCGTCGATATAGGTGATCTTGGACTGGCAGCTTCCCGTCGAGGTGAAGCCGGGGTCGTAGGTGAACATGCCCGCCTGGGCATAGAGCTTGGCGATGTCGATCACATCGGGCCCAACGGTGCCGCTCAGGATCGGGAAATCATAGCTCTTGTTGCCGACCGTGAGGGTCGCTGTCTTGTTGCTGGATTTTGCGTCCATCGTGTAGTCCCCGATGAAATCGTTGCGAAAATCGGGCTGGCTGGATGCTTTCTCCAGGGAGAGAGCGAGCGGAGCCTGATCGCCTGTTAGGCGGCGGAAGATGGGTATCTTATTGCCCTGTGCGCTGCAAGATGGCCGCAGGTAGGGGGTCCCGGGAGCGGTTTTGTGGAGTTACGCGGACGCCGGACCGCAGTTTCGGCTTTCAATTCAGCCAGACCGAAACGCCGGTTCAGGCGGCCTGATCGGCCAGCCGTGCGAGGCATTCCTCGCGTCCCAATACCGCCAGAACCTCGAAAATGCCGGGCGATGTCGTGCGTCCCGTCAGCGCCGCCCGCAGCGGCTGGGCGACGGCGCCGAGCTTGAGGTTATTCTGTTCGGCGAAATTCCGCATGGCGGCCTCGGTCGTTTCCGCGCTCCACGGCGAGACCTGCTCCAGCACGGCGCGCAGCTTTGCGATCAGTGCCCGGGCTTCGTCCGTCAGCAGCGCCTGCGCCTTCGCCTCGATCTCCAGCGGGCGGTCGGCGAAGATGAAATAGGCGCCGGCGATCAGCTCGAGCAGCGTCTTGGCGCGCTCCTTCAGGCTCGGCATGGCCTGCAGCAGCTGCGCGCGGGTGGTGTCGTTGAACCGGGCCTTCAGCGCGGGTCCCTCGGGCACGTGGTCCAGCACGTCCTCGAACATCCCGAGCAAAGCCTTGTCGTCGGCCTCGCGGATGTAATGCCCGTTGAGGTTTTCCAGTTTGGCGAAATCGAACCGGGCGGCGGAGCGGCCGACGCCGGACAGGTCGAAGGCATCGATCATCTCCCGGGTGGAGAAGATCTCCTGATCGCCGTGGCTCCAGCCGAGCCGCACCAGGTAGTTGCGCAGCGCCGCCGGCAGATAGCCCATGGCGCGGTAAGCCTCCACGCCGAGCGCACCGTGACGCTTCGACAGCTTTGCGCCGTCAGGCCCATGGATCAGCGGAATGTGGGAGAAGCTCGGGATGTCCCACCCCTTTGCGTCGTAGATCTGCTTCTGCCGCGCGGCATTGATCAGGTGGTCGTCGCCGCGGATGACATGGGTGACGGCCATGTCGTGGTCGTCCACCACGACCGCCAGCATGTAGGTCGGGGTGCCGTCGCCGCGCAGCAGCACGAGATCGTCGAGGTTCTCGTTCTGCCAGACCACGCGCCCCTGCACCTGGTCCTCGATCACGGTCTCGCCGGCCTGCGGCGCTTTCAGGCGAATGGTCGGCTTGACGCCGGCCGGCGCCGTCGCGGGATCGCGGTCGCGCCATAGGCCGTCGTACAGCCTGGTACGCCCTTCCGCGCGCGCCTTTTCGCGCATCGCGGCGAGTTCTTCCGCCGTGGCGTAGCACCGATAGGCCTTGCCCTCGGCCAGCAGCTGCTCGGCGACCTCGCGGTGGCGCGCAGCGCGGCTGAACTGGTAGATGACGTCGCCGTCCCATTCCAGCTCCAGCCATTTCAGCCCGTCCAGGATCGCCGCAATCGCCGCTTCCGTGGAGCGCTCGCGGTCGGTGTCCTCGATTCGCAGCAGCATCCGGCCGCCGTGCTTCCTGGCATAGAGCCAGTTGAACAGCGCGGTGCGCGCCCCTCCGATATGGAGGAAGCCGGTCGGCGAGGGGGCGAAGCGGGTAACGACGGAATCGGACATCAGGGCGGGGTCGTATGCGAAAAACAGCGGTGGTGTAT
Organism: uncultured Bradyrhizobium sp.; assembly: GCA_964504705.1. Taxonomy (GTDB): domain Bacteria; phylum Pseudomonadota; class Alphaproteobacteria; order Rhizobiales; family Xanthobacteraceae; genus Bradyrhizobium. Next base: position 11,921 of record CAZDEZ010000052.1, on the reverse strand, counting down.
AGCAGGAACCGGGCATAACTAAAGCCCAACTGGCAGGCTGCCGGCCTCAAGGAGGCTTGGCGGGCGAGGGCGAATTTGGCAGAAGGGCCGCCAGAAATCAGGAACTCGTTGATGACGACAGAAACGGTGGCCGAGGCGGGGCGCGACTTCATCCGCGACATCATCCAGGCCGACCTCGAATCGAAAAAGCACGCCGGCGTCGTGACCCGATTCCCGCCGGAGCCGAACGGCTATCTGCATATCGGCCACGCCAAGTCGATCGCGCTGAATTTCGGCATCGCCCAGGAGTTCGGCGGCAAATGCCATCTGCGTTTCGACGACACCAATCCCACCAGGGAAGAGCAGGAATACATCGATTCCATCCAGGCCGACGTGCGCTGGCTCGGCTTCGACTGGGGCGACAACCTGTTCTACGCCTCCGACTATTTCGAGCGTCTCTATGAATGGGCGGAGGGCCTGATCAAGTCGGGGCTGGCCTATGTCGACGACCAGTCGCAGGAGGAGATCCGCGTCAATCGCGGCACGCTGACCGAGCCCGGCAGGAACTCGCCGTTCCGCGAGCGATCGGTCGAGGAGAATCTCGACCTGTTCCGCCGCATGAGGAAGGGCGAATTCCAGAACGGCGCGCGGGTGCTGCGCGCGAAGATCGACATGGCCGCTGGCAACATCAACCTGCGCGACCCCGTGCTGTACCGCATCCTGCATGCGCACCATCCGCGCACCGGCGATAAATGGTGCATCTATCCGAGCTATGACTACGCGCACGGCCAGTCGGACGCCATCGAAGGCATCACGCATTCGATCTGCACCCTGGAGTTCGAGGATCACCGGCCGCTCTATGACTGGCTGCTCGACAAGCTGCCGGTGCCCTCGAAGCCGCGGCAGTACGAGTTCGCCCGGCTGAACCTGACCTACACCCTGCTCAGCAAGCGCGTGCTGACCCAACTGGTGCGCGACGGCCATGTCAGGGGATGGGACGATCCGCGCATGCCGACCATTGCGGGGCTGAAGCGGCGCGGTGTGCCGCCGGAGGCGATCCGCGAATTCGTCAGGCGCATCGGCGTTGCCAAGGCCAACAGCGTCGTCGACGTCGGGATGCTGGAATTCTGCATCCGCGAACACCTCAACAGGACGGCGCAGCGCCGCATGGCCGTCCTGCGGCCGCTCAAGGTGGTGATCGAGAACTATCCGGAAGGGCAGAGCGAGGAACTGGAGGCGGTCAACCATCCCGACGATCCCGCCGCCGGCACCCGCAAGATCAGGTTCGGCCGCGAGCTCTATATCGAGCAGGACGACTTCATGGAGAACCCGCCGAAGAAGTTCTTCCGGCTGTCTCCGGGCAATGAGGTGCGGCTGCGCTATGCCTATTTCGTCAAGTGCACCGGCGTCATCAAGAACGACGCGGGCGAAGTCGTCGAGCTGCGCTGTACCTACGATCCGGCCACAAAGGGCGGCAACGCCCCCGATGGACGCAAGGTCAAGGCGACCATGCACTGGCTGTCGGCCAGGGATTCCGTTGCAGCGGAGATCCGCATCTACAACCAGCTGTTCTCCAGGCCGACCCCGGACGCCGGCAATTTCGCCGCCGACATCAATCCGCAGTCGCTGGAAATCCTGCAGGACGCGCGGATCGAGCCGGGGGTTGCCGCCGGCAACTCGCCGGAGCCGATGCAGTTCGAGCGCCAGGGCTATTTTGCCCGCGATCCCGATTCCACCGCCGGTCGTCCGGTGTTCAACCGCACCATCGGCCTGCGCGACACCTTCGCCAAGGAAGTCGGCGGGAAGGGGTGAGCGCCATGGCCGACGCAGCCGACGCCGTCGCAGGCAACGTCATCGCGAAGTGGTCGGCGGCGTTCGCCAGGCTCGACGTCGATGCGCTTTCCGCGCTCTATTCCAGGCACGCGCTGTTCTACGGCTCGAACCCGACGCTCTATCGCGGCCGCGACGGCGTTAAGGCCTACTTTGCGGGATTGCCGCGCTGGAAATCGCAGAGCGTCCGCTTCAGCGAGGTGTCGGCCGAGGCGGCCGGCGCCGGCGTGGTCAACATGGCCGGCACGGCCAACTTCACCGTCGACGATGCCGCGCTGACGGTGAAGCTCACCTGGGTGATCCTGCGCGAGGATGACGACTGGAAGATCGTCAACCACCACGTGTCGTCGCGGGAACCGCTGATCGACAAGGTGCGGTAGACGGCAAGGCGCGGTAGCAGTTCTCGTCACCTGTCGCGATGATTGCAGCCTGCGGCGATTGGCGCGGGCCGCCTGCGCCTAGCTCGCCAATTCCTTTTCGACTAGTGTCCTGCCTTTCCTTGTTCAGGGCGTACCAGTTTTGACGAAACGCGTTGTCTACACCTGCCTGTTCGGGCACTCGGAGCTGTTCAACGATTTCGAGTACGAGCGCGACGATATCGATTTCGTCTGCTTCACCGACGATCCGGAACTGCGTTCGGACTTCTGGAAGATCGTGCTGCTGCCGAAGCAGTTGCTGGATCCGGTGCGCGTTACCAAGCAGTACAAGATGCTCGCGCATGTCTGGCTCGCGGAATACGACTGGAGCCTCTACATCGACAATACGGTGCGGTTGAAGGTGTCGCCCGCCAGCCTGTTCGAGGAATATCTCGCGCCGGCAAAATCGCCGCTGGTCTGCTTCAGGCATTACGAGCGGGACTGCGTCTATGACGAGGCCGATGCCGTCATCATGCTCAATTACGACGTCGCCGACCGCGTCCACCGCCAGATGGCGCTGTACCGGCACCTGCGCTACCCCGCCAGGAACGGGCTGGCCAAGACCACGCTGCTGCTGCGACGGCATCGCGATCCGCAGTTGCAGCGAGCGATGGAAGTGTGGATGGGCCAGGTGCTGGCGCATTCCCGGCGCGATCAGCTGTCGATGCTGCCGTCCTGCTGGTTTTCGGGCTTCGAGATCGGCTATCTGCCCAAGCGGTTCGATGCCTACGATCTGATGGATTGGCCGGTGGTCAGGGACGGCCTGCGGCTGCCGCGCGACTTCGACGAAGCCGCCTATCTCGCGCTCAATCCGGATCTCGCCTCGACGGAAATGGATCTGCGCAAGCACTATCTGATGCGGGGCCAGCGCGAGGGCCGTCGATACCGGAAGTTCGATCTCGCCGGCTCGATCGAGCGGATGGCGCGGCGAGCCAGGTGGAAGCTTCGCCGTGGCGGTCCGCTCGGACCCTGACGGCTGCCGCGTGAGCGCGTCCCGGTCTGGACGTTGCCGTTGTCCTCCTGTTTCCCCATCCGTTCCCGTTTCTGCACAATTCGCCTTCCGGTAGCCTTGTGGCCGCGACGGGATCACAGGGTGCAGGTGGCGTGGCCGAGCAGGGTGAAGCGCCGGGCGGAAGGCGGGGCTATGCCGGGACATGGCCGCCGCGCGCGGCGGCCGCCCAGGCCGGAGGCTATGCGCCGCCGGATTTCCGGGCGTGGTGGTCGCTGATCGAGACGCTGCGCTTCTGGGCGCGCGCGGAGGCCGGCGCGGGACGGCTGCTGCCCTGGGTGCCGGTCGCCTTCGGCACGGGAATCGCATTCTATTTCGCGGCCGGCCACGAACCGGTGTTGCCCGTTGCAGGAGGCGTTGCGATCGCGCTGGGCGCGGCGGCGTTCCTGCTGCGGCGGCACAAGGCCTTTCCCGTCGCCGTGATGCTTGCGGCGGCCGCCGCCGGCTTTGCGATCGCGACATGGAAGACTGCGCGCGTGGCGCATGACGTGCTGGCGCGGCCGATCTATTCGGCGGCGCTGACCGGCTTCGTCGAGACGCGCGACATCCGCGAGCGCACCGACCGCTTCGTGCTGCGCGTGGTCTCGATGGAGAGCCCGCGGGGCGGGGAGCGGATCAAACTCGAGCGGGTGCGGCTGTCGGTGAAGAAGGGCACGGCGCCGGCGGTCGGCAGTTTCGTCGAGCTGAAGGCGCGCCTGCTGCCGCCGATGTCGCCGAGCCGGCCGGGCAGCTACGATTTCGGTCGCGACATGTATTTTCAGCGCATCGGCGCCTCCGGCTTCGTGATGGGGGCGATCAAGGCCGCCGATCCCCCCGATGGCGGCGGCATCGCCTTGCGCTATTCGGCCTTCATGCAGGGGCTGCGCGATGCCATCGACGCGCGCATCGGCAATGTGCTCGAAGGCGACAAGCGCGCCATTGCCACGGCGCTGTTGACCGGTCGCCGCGATGCGATCTCCTCGCCGGTCAACGATGCCATGTTCGTTTCCGGCCTCGGCCATGTGCTGTCGATATCGGGTTATCACATGGCCGTGGTCGCCGGCGTCGTGTTCTTCGCCATCCGCGCGCTGCTGGCGCTGGCGCCGGCGCTCAACGTGTCGTTTGCGATCAAGAAATGGTCGGCCGCCGGCGCGCTGCTGGCCGCCGCTTTCTATCTCCTGCTCTCGGGCGCGGAGGTGGCGACGCAGCGCTCCTTTTTCATGACCGCGGTGGTGCTGATCGCGGTCATGGTGGACCGCCGCGCCATCACGTTCCGCACGCTGGCAGTCGCGGCCCTGATCGTGCTGGCGATGGCGCCGGAGGCGCTGGTGCATCCGAGCTTCCAGATGTCGTTTGCGGCAACGCTCGGCCTCGTCGCGCTGGTGCAGATCGGCATGCCGAAACTGTTCGCCGCGCCCGACAATTCCGCGACCGCGCGCGTTGCGCTGTGGGGCGGCCGGGAATTTTCCATGCTGCTGCTGGCTTCGCTCATCGCCGGGCTCGCCACCATGCCGTACGCGGCGTTCCATTTTCACCGCATCACGCCCTATGGCGTGATTGCGAACCTCGCGGCCATGCCGGTGGTCTCGGCGGTGGTGATGCCGGCTGGCCTGCTCGGCCTCGCCGCCATGCCGTTCGGCTTCGACGGCTTCTTCTGGTGGCTGATGGGCGCCGGCATCGACTGGATGGTGGTCGTGGCGCAATGGGTGGCGAAACTGCCCGGCGCCGTCGGCCGCATGGCCGCGTTCGGCGTCGGACCGCTGATCGTCGCGAGCCTCGGCATCATCCTGATGGGACTGCTCCGCACGCCGCTGCGCTGGAGCGGGGCGGGGGTGCTGGCGCTCGCCATTGTCTGGGCCGTGAGCGTGCCGCGGCCGGACATCATGATCTCCAGCGACGGCCGCAACGTCGCGGTGCGCGGCAAGGACGGCAAGCTGCACCTGATGCGAAGCGGCAAGGATGCGTTCGCGGTGAAGGAGTGGCTGGCGGCCGATGCCGATGCGCGGAGCGCCGCCGATGCTTCGCTCGCCGACGGCGTGTCCTGCGACAAAGCGGGCTGCGTCACCCAGGGCCCCGAAGGCGCGTTCGTGGCGCTTGGCCTGCGGCCGGAGGCGTTCGCCGACGATTGCGAGCGTGCCACGCTGATCGTGACGGTGCGGCAGGCGCCGCCCGGTTGCCGCGCCACCGTCATCGATGCCGAGCGCCTGCGCCGGCAGGGCGCGCTGGCGCTGCGCAGGACGGGCGAGGGGTTTTCCGTCGATGCCGTTAGGCCGCGCGGCATCGACCGGCCGTGGTCGCCGTCCGCGGGCGGCGACGCCTTCGATGTCGGGACGACCATTGCCGTGTCGCGTCCCGCCCGTCGGGCGATCGACGCGACGCCGTCGGAAGCCGATCTGCAGGCCGACGAGTAGAGCGTCAGCCGGCGATGATCGGACGCGGCGCGGGTTGCTCGCTGTCCGTCTTCTTGGCTTCGTGCTGACCTTCCTTGACCGGAAGCTGCAGCACCGTGACGCGCTGGCCTTCGCAGAGCTGGGTCACCAGCACATAGGTCCCATCCGGGAATTCCACCGCGTCATGGTGGCGGTCGGGAATGTGCGGATCGACCTGGCCGAACTTGCCGACGCGGAAATCCAGCGTTTTCGGCCAGATCCAGCGGTTGTCGAAGCGAACATTCTCGGCAAACGCTAGCTCCGTTCCCGGCAGCATGCAGACGGCGGTTGCCGGATCTTTTTCCGAGGCGAAGCCGCGGGTGGAGGTGCCGCGGAACGTCGTGGTGATCAGGGTTTCGCCGACCTCGGCCGGCCGTGTTTCGACGGCGCGCAAACTGTAGTCGCACATCGGATTGCTCCTCGATCGAGATAGCACCCCGCGCCACTCCATTTGCTTAAGGCCATGACCGGATCGCGATCATGCCCTGGAGGCGCAGGCCTCTATCAAAGTGGACAAGCGCGAAAGGTTGCTATCGCTCGTGGGCAATTATGCGGCCGGCAAGGGCGCGCCCGATCACAAAGGCGTTTTGATGTTCATTGGCCGCGCATGGCTCGCCTCGGCGAGCGCACAATCGCCACCGCGTCGAAAATGCGACGGCCCCGCAAGCGACGGGCGTCCGGGCCGCGCGGCGGTCCGGACGCGATGAATTCAGTACTTCCTGTACAGCCCGATCAGCTTGCCCTGGATGCGCACGCGGTTGGGCGGCAGGATGCGAACCTCATAGGCGGTGTTGGCGGGCTCGAGCGCAATCGAAGCGCCGCGGCGGCGGAAACGCTTCAGCGTCGCTTCCTCCTCGTCGATCAGCGCCACCACGATGTCGCCGGTGTCGGCGGACTCGTTGCGCTGGATCAGCGCCATGTCGCCGTCGAGAATGCCGGCATCCACCATGGAATCGCCGCGCACCTCGAGCGCATAGTGCTCGCCGGAACCGAGCATGTCGGGCGGTACGCTGATGGTGTGGCTGCGGGTCTGCAGCGCCTCGATCGGCGTGCCGGCGGCGATGCGGCCCATCACGGGCACCTGCACCGGACGTTCGCCGCTCTCTTCGGCGGAAGCCGCAGCGCCCGAGCGTCTGCCGAGCGTGCCTTCGATGACGCTGGGCGTGAAGCCGCGGCGGCTGTTGCCGCTGCCTGCGAGCTCCGGCAGCTTGATCACCTCGATGGCGCGGGCGCGGTTGGGAAGGCGGCGGATGAAGCCGCGTTCCTCCAGCGCCGTGATCAGCCGGTGAATGCCGGACTTCGAGCGCAGGTCGAGTGCGTCCTTCATCTCGTCGAAGGATGGCGGCACACCGGCCTCCTTCAGCCTTTCGTTGATGAAACGCAGAAGTTCGTATTGTTTGCGCGTAAGCATCGCGGGCAATCCCCAGTTGGTAGCGCGTCGTTCAATTCGAGACTCGTGCAGGGCGCTTTCAAACACCACCGCTCGAAACAAATCATGAACGGACACTATATGTTCGATATGTGTTCCGCAACCACTTAATTTTGGGTGAATGCGATCGGCTTTTGTCAGCGCAGGCGAATCAGCCGATCAATCCGGCAGCCGCAGGATATCGACTTGCGTGCCGCCCTTCGCCGGCGGCGCAAATGGCGGACGCACCACTAATCCCTGTGCCGCAGCGAGTTTTCCAAGCAGGGAACTGTCCTGCTGGCTGACCGGCGTGGCAATCCATTCGCCGCTGTCGCGCCGCTCCAGATGCGCGCGCAGATAATCCTCGCGCTGGTCGTTGGCAGCGACGTCGCGGCCGAGCAGCGCCGGCTCGCGGACGTGATGGATGTCGCTGCGGCCGGACAAAGCGCGAATCAACGGCACCAGGAACAGGAAAGCGCAGACATAGGAGGAGACGGGATTGCCGGGCAGCCCGATCACCCGCATCGCGCCGAGCCGGCCGTGCATCATCGGCTTGCCCGGCCGCATCGCGATCCGCCAGAACGTCATGGCGACGCCCTCGGCCTCCAGCGCGCGCTTGACGAGGTCGTGGTCGCCGACCGAGGCGCCGCCGGTGGTGACCAGCACGTCGGCGCCGAGTTCCCGGGCGGCACGAATGCCGGCGGTGGTGGCGGTCATGGTATCGGCGGCGACCCCGAGGTCGACGGGATCGGCGCCCTCGGCGCGGGCGAGCGCCCGCAGCGCATAGCCGTTGGAATAGACGATCTGGCCGGGGCCGGGCGTGGTGCCGGGCATCACCAGTTCGTCCCCGGTGGCGAGCACCGCCACTTTCGGCCGGCGGTGCACGGCAAGTTCCGGATAGTTCATCGCCGCCGCCAGCGACAGGTCGCGGTCCGACAGGCGGGTCCCGCGCCTCAGCAGCACGTCGCCCTCGCGGAAATCGACTCCCGCCGGGCGGATGTGCCGGCCCTTCACGGCGGCTTCCGTGAAGGTGAGGGCATCGCCCTCGACGCGGGTGTCCTCCTGGATGATGACGGCGTCGGCGCCGTCGGGAACCACGCCGCCGGTGAAGATGCGCGCAGCTTCGCCGGCGCCGACGGTGCGGCCGAACGGCCGGCCCGCCGCGACCTCGCCGATCACCTTCAGCCGCGCCGAAATATCTGCCGCATCCGCCGCACGCACGGCATAGCCGTCCATCGCCGACATCGCCTCCGGCGGCTGCGTGCGCCTGGCCGTGACGTCGCGCGCCAGCGTGCGGTGAAAGGCGGCATCGAGCGCGACGATCTCCTCGCCGAGCGGCTCGGCGCCGTCGAGAATCGCCGCAAGCGCATCGGTCACCGGCATCAGGGCCAAGCGAAAACTCCTAGATCCCGAGCGCGGCCAGCGCGCCGGCCACGTCGTCGGACGATTTTACATGCACCGCGGCAAGGCCGCAGGCGCGGGCGCCCGCGATATTTTCCGCGGAATCGTCGAAGAACACAATGCGCGAGGCCGGCACGCCGATGGCGCCGACGACGTGGTTGAAGGCGGCCAGCTCCGGCTTGCGCAGCCCGATGCTGGAGGAGAGATATATTTCCCGGAAATGGCCGAGCACGTCCGCATAAACTTGCGAGAAATGCGCGACATGCGGCGGGTTGGTGTTGGAGAAGGCGTAGAGCGGCATCTTCGCCGCGGCGCGCGACAGCAGCGGCGCGATATCAGGCATCTCTCCGGTGAAGATCGCGTTCCATCCTTCCAGGAACTGCGCGTCCGAAATGCCGATACCGAGCGACTGCCGCAACGCCCCGAAGAAAGCGGCATCGTCGATATGGCCGGTCTCGTGATGCTTGAAACTGTCGTTGACCACGAAGCGCGCGGCGAGGTCCGCGGGCTCGCATCCGGCGTGACTGGCCCAGATGTTCATCACGCGGCCGAAATCGATATCCAGCACGACGCGGCCGATGTCGAACAGCAGCACATCGGCGGAGCCGGGGGAAAGGGAGGGCGGTGTCATGCCGGCGGTGTGTACGAAAATCGCAGCCGCCATGCAACGTTGCGGACTTGCCGCGGCGGGCCTGACAGCTATCGTTTGCCCCGCGAATGGGCCCTCCAAATGACGGCCTGCGAAGCAGAGGAAACGCTGATGTCCGGCACGCTGTTGTTCTCCCCGATGACGATCCGCGGCGTCACCCTGAAGAACCGCATCGTGGTGCCGCCGATGCACCAGTATTCCGCCATCAAGGGCTTTCCGACCGATTGGCATCTGATGAATGCGGGAAAATTCGCGGCCGGCGGGGCCGGGCTCGTCATCGTCGAATCCACCAAGGTGGAGCGGCGCGGCTGCGGTACGGTCGGCGATCTCGGCATCTGGGACGACAAGTTCGTCGAGCCGCTCGGCCGTCTCGTCAAGTTCATCAAGCAGCAGAATTCGGTTGCCGGCATCCAGCTCGGCCATTCCGGGCGCAAGGCGCGCGCCACGCGGCCGTGGGAAGGTGACCGGCCGCTCGCGCGCACGCCGGAGATCGACGACTGGGACGAGTGGACGCCGGTCGCGCCGAGCGCGATTGCCCACAGCGAGAAATGGCCGGTGCCGCGCGCGCTGGAGCGCGGCGAGGTGAAGGATCTCGTGCAGGCCTGGGGCAACGCCGCACGCCGCGCCCATCAGGCCGGTTTCGAGGTGCTGGAGCTGCACGGCGCCCACGGCTACCTCATGCACGAATTCCTTTCCGAAAGGTCCAACCAGCGCAGCGACGAATATGGCGGCTCGGAAGAGAACCGCATGCGCTTCGTCATCGAGGTGACGGAAGCCGTGCGCGGCCACTGGCCGGACGACAAGCCGTTGTTCGTGCGCCTGTCGGTCGAAGACAACGCCGGCTGGGGCCCGGAGCAGAGCGTGCGGCTGGCGAAAATCCTGAAGACGAAAGGCGTCGACGTCATCGACTGCTCGTCCGGCGGCATCACCGACGTAGCCCCGATCCTCGGCAAGGAGATCAAGTACAGCTACCAGGTGCCGCTGTCGGAATACGTCAGGCGCCATGCCGGCATCATGACCATGGCGGTCGGCCTGATCATCCACGGCGACCAGGCCGAGGACATCCTGCGCGCCGGGCAGGCCGACCTGATCGCGGTCGGCCGCGAGATCCTCAACAATCCGAACTGGCCGATGGACGCCGCGCTCAAGCTCGGCGTCGAAGGCCCGTTCCGCAATGTGCCGCCGCAATTCGGCTACTGGCTCGGCACCCGCGCCAAGCGCGGTTTCGGCACCCAGCCGTCGACCTGGCAGAGCGGACTGAACGAGACGAAGGCGTCTTGAAATGTGCCACAGGGGTGGCCATCGAAATGTAGTCGTCGGCCTGGATGGCGCATCTCCATGGCGGATTGCTCAAGCTGCGTCGGCAACGGGCTTGATCCTGGATAGCGACTTCCCGATGGCGCGCTCGGCCATCTGCATGTCATAGGCGTTCTGCAGATTGAGCCAAAGCTGGGGCGAGGTCTTGAGCGCCTTGCCAAGGCGAAGCGCGGTATCGGCCGTTACGCCGGTTTCCTCGTTCGCCATCCGCTCGATCCGCGTGCGAGGAACGCCGCAAATCTTCGCGAGCGAGCCGGCGGAAATACCGAGCGGGATCAGGAATTCCTCCCGCAGGACTTCCCCGGGATGCATGGGGGGCAGTGTCTTTGCCATATGAGACCCTCCGTGACCGCGGCAGGAACATCCTGCTTCGGTCTGGCTAGTGATAGTCAGCTTGCGGCGCCGCGTCGGCCTCATGGCATCCCGAACCGGCCTGACCTGCACATAGCGATGGCGTCCGACAACGACTTCATGCAGCTTCCGCCGTTCATGCAGGTCGTGCTCTGGCCCTCCGGCATGAAGCCGCCCTGGCGGCGGCGCACGCCCTCGAGGCAGCGCTGTTGCGGGGTGGCCGCGGCGGTCTGCTTCTTGCCGTCCGGCTTCTTGCTGTCCTGCTTCTTCTGCGCCCGCTCGGCAGCCGGGTCGGGCGAAGCAGGCTTTGCCGCGTCGCCATGCGAGGCTTTCGCCAGCCTGTCGCGTTGCATCGTCGCGAGGTCCGAATAGAACCCCTTCGGGTGCTTCTTCAGGAAAGTCTCCCACGCTTCCTTCGTGCCCACTTTGGCCGCGAACTCATAGTCGCGCGAGGCCAGCACGTCGGCGTCGGCAATCGCCGAGGCTGGGATCCCCGGCTCGCTCCGTTCGTCCGCCGAGAGCGCGGCGAGGGTGACCGTGGCGCCGCCCAGCGCACCGTAGACGAAGGGCTCCTGCTGCCGGCTCGTGGCAGCCAGCACCTCGTCGCGGATTCGTCCAAAGGCGAGACGGACGTCGAGGCCGGGCGTCGTCAGGTGCTTGAGCAGCGCCAGCGTGAACGGGCTGTTGGCGCCGCGGCCGTCGGCGGCGATCGAGCCGGCCTTCGCCGCATAGGCCACCAGCGTGTCCGAGCCCTGCGTTTCGATCTTGGCAAGGCCCCGGCCGACGGAGCGGCTGGCGAGCGTGCGCGCCATCGCGGGGAGAAACGGATTGTCCCGGCAGGCGTCGAGGATGACGAGACGCAGCTTTCGCGCCGGCTCCAGCAACGTCAGCACGCGGTCGAGCGAGACGGCTTCATCCTCGACGTCGATGTCCCGCTTCAGCGCCGAGTCGACCGGAACCAGAAAATTCGTGCCGCCGATCTCGATGCCATGGCCGGCGAAGAACACGACCGCGATGTCGGCGTCCCCAGTGCCTTCGGAGAAATCCCGCATGGCGCGGCGCATCGCAGCGTTGTCGAGGTTCTGCCTGACGTCGACCGCGTCGAACCCGGCTTTCCGCAGCAGCAGGCCGATGGCGGCGGCGTCGTTCTCGG
>CAZDEZ010000051.1:0-30670 GCA_964504705.1 uncultured Bradyrhizobium sp. | reverse complement strand
CCATCGCGCGCATCAACATCCGCGGCGATTCCACCTTTGCGCTGCTGCTGGAGGCGCAGAAGCGCGGCCATGAGATTTCCTACTACACCCCGGACAAGCTTTCGCTGCGCGGCGGCGAACTGGTGGCGCCGGTACAGAAGCTGACCGTGCGCGATGAGGAAGGCAACCATTTCGCGCTCGCCGAACCGAAGCGCGAGGCGCTCAACGGTTTCGACGTCATCCTGCTGCGGCAGGACCCACCCTTCGACCTCGCCTACATCACCTCGACCCATCTGCTCGAAGGCATCCACCCCAGGACGCTGGTGGTGAACAACCCGGCCTCGGTGCGCAACGCGCCGGAAAAACTGTTCGTGATGAATTTTCCGCAGCTGATGCCGCCGACCCTGATCTCGCGTGACATGGACGAGATCAACTCCTTTCGCGCAGAGCACGGCGCTGTCGTGATGAAACCGCTGCACGGCCATGGTGGCGCGGCGGTGTTTCGCGTGCTGCCGCAGGATATGAATTTCGGTTCGCTGTTCGACATGTTCTCCGTCACCTTCCGCGAGCCCTGGGTGATCCAGCGCTTCCTGCCCGAGGTGAAGCACGGCGACAAGCGCATCATCCTGGTGGACGGCGAGTTCGCCGGCGCCGTTAACCGCGTGCCGGCGGCCGACGATCTCCGCTCCAACATGGTGCGCGGCGGCGCCGCGCAGGCGACCGACCTGTCGCCGCGCGAGCGCGAAATCTGCGCCACGCTCGGGCCGGCACTGCGCGAGCGCGGCCTGCTGTTCGTCGGCATCGACGTGATCGACGGCAACCTGACCGAGATCAACGTGACGTCGCCGACCGGCATCCGCGCGATTGCACGGCTCGGCGGGCCTGATGTGGCGGCGAAAATCTGGGATACCATCGAAGCGAAACGCGGCGCGAAATAGCCTTCGCGGTTGCGGCAGCGGCCGTCTTCTACTCTCTCCCTCCCTTCGCCTTATTCCTGTTGCCAGCTTGCGCAGGCGGGCGCAGCATGTCGATGCGCGCGCCGTCCGGGCGGCAGGCCGGCCGTTGCAACAAGAAAACTCTAGGGAATGTGGAGGAACGAATGACGACCCAACTTTCGCGACGCTCTCTCCTTGCTCTTGGCGCAGGTCTTGGCGCCTCTTTCGGCGCATCGACCATGCTAAGCGGCGGCGCGCTTGCCAAGGCGCCGAAGCTCAACACGCAGACGCCCTACTGGCACCGCTTCGTTGTCGGTGATGCCGAAGTCACCGTCGTCTCCGACGGCCCGCTGCCGCTCGGCGATCCCTCCGGCACCTTCACCGGCGTGCCGAAGGAAGAAGTGAAGAAGATGCTGGTCGACAACTTCATGAATCCCGACAACGTCGTGCTCGAGCAGAACTCGCCGGTCGTCAACATCGGCGACAAGCTGGTGCTGTTCGACACCGGCATGGGCACCTCGAAAATGTTCGGTCCCACCACCGGCCAGCAGCAGAAGAACCTCGCGGCGTCGGGCATCAAGGCCGCCGACATCGACGCGGTGGTCTGCACCCACGCCCATATCGACCACATCGGCGGCCTCGTCGGCGCCGACGACAAGCCGCTGTTCCCCAACGCGCAGGTCTACATCGCGCAGGCCGACTACGATTTCTGGATCGACGAGGGCAAGCTCGGCAGTCCGCTGAAGGACTTCGTCCTCCACGCCCGCAAGAACCTGCTGCCGGTGAAGGACCGCCTGGTGTTCATCAAGGACGGCCAGGAATTCCTGCCCGGCATCCAGGCGATCGCCGCGCCCGGCCACACCGTCGGCCACACCATTTTCATGGTGACCTCGAAGGGCAAGTCGTTCGCCTTCCTCGGCGACCTCACCCACCATTCGGTGCTGCTGATGGAAAAGCCACGGATGGAGTTCTCCTACGACACCGATCCGAAGCAGTCGGCCGCCACGCGGGTCAGGCTGCTGGACATGCTGGCGGCGCAAAAGATTCCGGTGATGGCCTACCACTTCGCCTGGCCGGGCTACGGCAACGTCGCCAAGGCCGGCGACGGATTCCGGTATTATCCGGAGCCGATGAATATGCAGCTTTGACCGGAAGGGGCCCGATCGGCGGAAAATCCGTTCGGGCCCCTTCTTGTTCCCGTAATGTTCTTGATGCCGTCGAAACTTTCCGCTACCTTCGATTGCGGCAGGGAGCGGCATGGTCCAACGGGTTTCCACGGTAGCTTTTGAGGGGATCGAGGCCCGCGCGGTCGACGTGCAGGTGCAGATCATACCGGGGCTGCCGGCGTTCGCCATCGTCGGCTTGCCGGACAAGGCGGTGTCGGAGGCGCGCGAGCGGGTGCGCTCGGCGCTGATCGCCTCGGGGCTGGCGCTGCCGGCGCGGCGGATCATCGTCAACCTGGCGCCGGCTGACCTGCCCAAGGAAGGCAGCCATTACGACCTGCCGATCGCGCTCGGCCTGATGGCGGCGATCGGCGCGATACCGCCGGATGCGCTTTCCGGCTTCACCGTGCTCGGCGAGCTCGGGCTCGACGGATCGATCGCGCCCGTCGCGGGCGTGCTGCCCGCCGCGATCGGGGCCAATGCGCGCGAGGAGGGGCTGATCTGCCCGGCGGCCTGCGGCTCGGAAGCGGCATGGGCGAGCCCGGACATCCAGATCGTCGCGGCGAAATCGCTGATCCAGATCGCCAACCATTTCAAGGGCACGCAGGTGCTGTCGCGGCCGCAGCCCAAGGTGCACGAGCTCGCCGACGTCAAGCTCGACCTGCGCGACATCAAGGGCCAGGAGAGCGCCAAGCGCGCGCTGGAGATTGCCGCGGCCGGCGGGCATCACCTGCTGATGATCGGCTCGCCCGGCGCCGGGAAGTCGATGCTGGCGGCGCGGCTGCCCTCGATCCTGCCGCCGCTGTCGCCAGCGGAGCTCTTGGAAGTGTCGATGATCGCTTCCGTCGCCGGCGAAATCCGCGACGGCGCACTGACCGCGCGGCGGCCGTTCCGCTCGCCGCATCATTCCGCCAGCATGGCGGCGCTGACGGGCGGCGGCATCCGCGCGAGGCCCGGCGAGATTTCGCTGGCGCATCAGGGCGTGCTGTTCCTCGACGAATTGCCGGAGTTCGACGCGCGGGTGCTGGATTCGCTGCGCCAGCCGCTGGAGAACGGCGAGGTCTCGGTCTCCCGCGCCAATCACCGCGTCACGTACCCGGCGCGCTTCATGCTGGTGGCGGCGATGAACCCCTGCCGCTGCGGCCATGCCTACGAGCCCGGCTATGCCTGCAAGCGCGGCAGCAACGACCGCTGCACGGCGGATTACCAGATGCGGATCTCCGGGCCGCTGATGGACCGCATTGACCTGCGCATCGAGGTGCCGGCGGTGACCGCGGCCGATCTCATTTTGCCGCCGCCGTCGGAAGGCTCCGCCGAAGTCGCCGCACGCGTGGCCGCCGCACGCGACATCCAGCTCAGGCGTTTTGTCGAAGCCGGCCTGCCCACCATTCGCACCAATGCGGAAGCGCCGGCCTCGCTGCTGGAAACCATTGCGCAGCCCGATGCGGCCGGACAGAAGCTGCTGCGCGACGCCGCCGAGACCATGAAGCTCACCGCGCGCGGCTATCACCGCGTGCTGCGGGTGGCGCGCACGCTCGCCGACCTCGACGGCGCCGAGAAGATCGGCCGGCTGCACCTCGCCGAGGCGCTGTCCTATCGTGCATTGGCCGACGACGTCAGGCGCGCGGCATAAACCCGGCCGTCGTCAACACGGCGGTAACCACTCTTCTTTACACTCCACCAACCATAAGGGCTGCGCGTCTCGCGGCGGAGCATGATCCGGAAAAGTGGGCTCCGGTTTTCCGAAAGATCATGCTCAAACAAGTAAACAAGAGCTTGATGACATTCGTCATCAAGCTCTGGGTTAGTGAGTGTGCCATGTTGCGTTTCCGGATTCTGGCCTCGGTCGTTCCCCTGGCGATTGCCGCCTTCCTCGCGCGCGGCGAGCTGTTCGCCGACATGCACCCCTGCATCGCGGTCGCCGATACCTCGGTGCAGCTGACGTCCCTGCCCTGGCAATCCAGCCTCCACGTCAGTTTCACCTCCGACCCGGCGAATGCCACCGTGCGCGTGCAGGTCATCGACCATGCCGAGGCCGCCGACTTTGCCGTGATCGACGACATCGACGCCAAGGAAGGCGGCAGCTGCCAGTCGAGCCAGCCGCCGCAGCTGGTCTCGATCACGAAGGGATTTTCGGCGTCGGATCCGGTCATCTACCTGACGCAGGACGGCCCGGCCGACTACCGCATCTTCGTGCAGTCGAAGACCTTCTCGATGCTCGATGCCGCGGCCCTGATCGTCGGCGCTCGCGGCGGCCGCCTGCACGGCCCGTCCGCGTCGCTTTAACCTTTCGTCAACCCTGTTTGCATCGCGCCCACGGGCGCGATTGCCGCCGCAAGCACTTTGCAACGCGCACCGACGCATCGTCACGGCGCGGACCGCGGGCGATTTCGAACAAATCCTGGAGAATGTCGGCGATGGGACGGGCGATCGGACTGACCTTCCGGATCAAGCTGCACATTCGCCGCTTCGCGCGCCGGCACGCCTGGCTCACCGCCATCGTCCGCTCCCTGATGATCTTCTCCGCCGCGTTCGGCGGCGCCTATGGCTTCATCGCCGGAAGCACCTCGCCCGTCGCCGGCTACGATCCCCACGCCTTCGCGATCGGCGCCAGTTTCCTGTTCGCGCTCGCCTGCCTGTGGATCGTCACTCAGGGCATCCGCATCCGCCTGATGCGGCGCAAGCTGCGCAAGATCGTGGCCCACAGCGAGACGATGGCCGACCGCAACTGGGAACTGCAGGAAGCCGAGGCGCGCGCCCGCAGCCTGTTCGAATCGCAAGGCGACCTGATCGTGCTGCGCGACGCGGAAGGGCGCATCACCTTCGCCAACGACGCCTATTGCGAACTGGCGCGGACGCCGCGCGAAAAACTCGTCGGCAGCGCCGCGACGCTGAAGGTGATCGAGCAGGGCGACATCGCACTGGAGCCGAACGGCACCCGCGTGTACGACCAGAAGATCGAGACCGCGTTCGGGCCGCGCTGGATCGCCTGGCGCGAGGGGCTGGTGCGCAACGACGCCGGCGGCCCCGCCGAGATGCAGAGCGTCGGCCGCGACGTTACCGACCGCACCGAGAGCGAACGGGCGCTGGCCGAAGCGCGCGACCTTGCCGACGCGGCCAACCGCGCCAAGTCACGCTTCCTCGCCATGACGTCCCACGAGATCCGCACGCCGCTCAACGGCATCCTCGGCATGAGCACCCTGCTGCTCGATACGCCGCTGACCCCGGAACAAGCGACCTACGCAAGGGCGGTCAAGACATCCGGCGATGCGCTGCTCGCTCTGATCGAGGAGCTGCTCGACTATTCCAAGATCGAGGCCGGCAAGATCGACCTCGAATCGCGCCCCTTCGCGCTGTCGGCGCTGATCGAGGACATCACCGAATTGCTGGCGCCGCGCGCGCAGGCCAAGGAGATCGAGATCGCGGCCTATGTCGACGACCGCCTGCCGCGCGAGGTGGTCGGCGATGCGGCGCGGCTGCGCCAGGTGCTGCTCAATCTCGCCGGCAACGCCATCAAGTTTACGCAAACCGGCGGCGTCGCGCTGATCGTCGAACCCGGCATCTGGCCCAACGAGGTCACGTTCCTGGTGCGCGACACCGGCATCGGCATTGCTCCGGAGGCGCAGAGCCGCATCTTCCGCGAATTCGAGCAGGCCAATGACGGCATTGTGCGCAGCTATGGCGGCACGGGGCTCGGCCTGTCCATCAGCGAGCGCATCGTGCGCCGCATGGGCGGACGAATCGCGCTGGACAGCAAGCCGGGCGAAGGCTCGACTTTCGAAGTCTCGATCCCGCTCGGCGCGGCCGACTGGAGCCTGCAGCCGGCCCTTGCCGCGCCCGATCTGTCCGGCCAGTCGATCATGCTGGTGGCGCCGCCGGGCGTCGGCGTCTCCCTGACCGAGCGGCGGCTGCAGCGCTGGGGCGGGCAGGTCTGCACCGTCTCCGATGTCGCCGTGGCGGAAGCGCTGCTGCCCGAACGCGCCTGGCACGCCGTGATGGTCGATCACGGTTTCGGCGCGACGGCGATCGAAAAATTCGCCGAGCGCGCGCGCACCCATGCCGCACACCGCATCGTGATGTTCACGCCGTCGACGCGGCAGGAGCTGCAACCTGCCATCGGTTCGGCCTTCACCGGCTATCTGGTCAAGCCGCTGCGATCGGCCTCGCTCGCCGCACGCCTTGCCGCGCCGCCGGAAGTCGCCGCGCCAGACATCGCCGCCGAACCGCCCGCCGAGGCTGCCCAACGGGCCGCGCCGGCGCCGGCCGTGGGCCTTTCCATCCTCGTCGCCGAGGACAACGAGATCAATGCGCTCTTGATGCGCTCGCTGCTCGGCCGGCTCGGCCACCGCGCCGTCATCACCACCAACGGCGAGCAGGCGCTGGAATCCTGGCGGGCCGCGAAATCCGCCGGCACGCCCTACGACCTCGTCTTGATGGACATCCAGATGCCGCGCCTCGACGGCATCGAGACCACCCGCCGCCTGCGCGGCCTGGAAGCCAGCGAGCCCGGCCGCCGCACGCCGATTCTGGCGCTCACCGCCAACACGCTGGTGGAGGACCGCTATGCCTGCTTCGAAGCGGGGATGGACGGCTTCCTGATCAAGCCGCTCGACCGGGAAAAGCTCGCCGAAGCGCTGGCGAACCTCGCCGCCGGCCGTCACATCGCGGCCTGAACCGCAGAATTACAGTCGCCGCAGCGCCACCGACTCGATGACGTGATCGGCGCCCTTCTTGAGGATCAGGGTCGCGCGCGGCCGCGTGGGCAGGATGTTTTCCTCGAGATTGGCGAGGTTGGTGCGCTCCCATATGGCGGTTGCGGTGGCGACCGCTTCCTCGTCGGACAGCGGTGCATAACGACGGAAATAGGACTTCGGATCCTTGAAGGCGGTGTCGCGCAGCGTCAGCCAGCGCCGCACATACCATTCGCGCAGCACCGGCTCGTCGGCGTCGATATAGATGGAGAAATCGAAGAAGTCGGAAACGACGGGCACCGCCTTGCCGTCACGCGGCAGCCGTCCGGTCTGCAGCACATTGACGCCCTCGACGATCAGGATGTCGGGCTGGTCGACCTCCTGCCACTGGTTCGGAACGATGTCCCAACTCAAGTGCGAATAGACCGGCGCGCGGACTCCCCGCCGTCCGGACTTGATATCGCTCAGGAACGACAGCAGCAGCGGCAGATCGTAGCTCGCCGGGAAACCCTTCTTCTGGATCAGCCCCAACCGTTCGAGCACCGCGTTCGGATAGAGGAAGCCGTCCGTCGTCACCAGATCGACCTTGGGCCGCGGCGACCATCGTGCCAGCAGCGCCTGAAGCACGCGTGCCGTGGTCGACTTGCCGCCGGCAACCGAGCCGGCGATGCCGATGATGTAGGGCACCTTTCGTTCGCGAATACCGAGGAATTCGCGCTGCGCCTGGAACAGACGCGTCGTCGCATCGACATAGATCGACAACAGGCGCGATAGCGGCAGATAGATTTCCTCGACTTCTCTCATGTCGAGACGGTCGTGC
Organism: uncultured Bradyrhizobium sp.; assembly: GCA_964504705.1. Classification (GTDB taxonomy): domain Bacteria; phylum Pseudomonadota; class Alphaproteobacteria; order Rhizobiales; family Xanthobacteraceae; genus Bradyrhizobium. The sequence continues at coordinate 23,082 of CAZDEZ010000051.1, read as the reverse complement.
AACGAGCGCAGGCGGTCGAACTCGCCGGGCTCCAGCGTCATCGGCGTGTCGTCGCGCAGCCGTGCCCACTCGTCGCGCGTGAAAATGCGGTATGGATTATACTGCTGCTCTGGCGCCCTGACATCCATGGCTCACCCCTCCCGCTTGCGCGAGGCCTTCTCTTCAAGTCCGGACATGCCCGTGCGCTGCGCCAGCACGGCCTCCACGTCTTCCAGCTTCACGCCGCGCGATTTCAACAGCACCAGCAGGTGAAACAGCAAATCGGCGCTTTCGGCGATCAGGTGTCCGCGGTCGTTCTCGATCGCGGCGATCACGGTCTCGACCGCTTCCTCGCCCAGCTTCTTGGCGCAGTGCTCCGCGCCCTTGTCGAGCAGCTTGCGGGTATAGGACACCTCCCCGCCGGATGCGGCGCGGGCATCGATGGTTGCGGCAAGATCGTGAACCGTGAAACGCGGCATCGCCCAACTCGAACTACCAGAGCGTTTTCAAGCGAAGTGGATACCGGTTCGCGTGAAGAAAACGCGTCAAAAGCTTCAAGGCGCCATCGTCCCCGGCGCCATCTGGACGTCACTTAGCACTTTTGTGACGGGGAGTCGTCAGGGATCGAGCCGCATCGGCAGGCCCCGGCGCACCATGTGGTCCTTGGCCTGCCGGATGGTAAATTCCCCGAAGTGGAAGATCGACGCCGCCAGCACCGCCGTGGCGTGGCCCTCGCGGATGCCGTCGACGAGGTGGTCGAGATTTCCGACGCCGCCGGAGGCGATCACCGGTACGGAGACACTGTCGGCAATGGTTCGGGTCAGCGGCAGGTCGAAACCCTGACGGGTGCCGTCGCGATCCATCGAGGTGAGCAGGATTTCGCCGGCGCCGAGCGCGACCACTTCCTGGGCGTATTCGATGGCGTCGATCCCGGTGCTCTTGCGGCCACCATGGGTGAAAATCTCCCAGCGGTCGGAGCCGCCGGGGCGTGCGACGCGCTTGGCGTCGATCGCCACCACGATGCACTGCTCGCCGAACTTTTCGGCGCCCTCCTTGACGAATTCCCGCCGGGCAACGGCAGCGCTGTTGATCGACACCTTGTCGGCGCCGGAGCGCAGCAGCATCTTGATGTCGTCGAGGGTGCGCACGCCGCCGCCGACGGTGAGCGGCATAAAGCAGGCTTCCGCCGTCCGCCGCACCACGTCCATCATGGTGCCGCGGTTCTCGTGGGTGGCGGTGATGTCGAGGAAGCAGAGCTCGTCGGCGCCGGCCGCGTCATAGGCGATCGCCGCCTCCACGGGATCGCCGGCGTCGCGCAGGTCGACGAAGTTGACGCCCTTGACCACCCTTCCGTCCTTGACGTCGAGACAGGGGATCACGCGAACCTTGAACATAATTGTCTCCTAGGCCGCGGCCCGCGCGCGCTTGATCAGCGCAAGCGCAGCTGCCGGATCGAGCCGACCGTCATACAGCGCGCGCCCGGCAATGGCGCCGGCGAGTTTCTTCGCGCGCGGCGCCAGCATCGCCTTGACGTCCTCGATCGAGGCGAGGCCGCCGGAAGCGATCACGGGAATGGAAATGGCATCGGCCAGCGCAATCGTCGCATCCAGATTGAGGCCTTTCAGCAAACCGTCGCGGGCGATGTCGGTGAAGATGATGGCGGCGACGCCGGCGTCCTCGAAGCGCTGCGCGATTTCCAGCGCCGTGACCTGCGAGGTTTCGGCCCAGCCCTCGACCGCGACCTTGCCGTCGCGCGCGTCGAGCCCGACCGCAACGCGGCCGGGGAATTTCTTCGCGGCGGCCTTCACGAAGTCGGGATCGCGCACCGCGGCGGTGCCGATGATGACGCGCGCCACACCCTTCTCCAGCCAGCCTTCGACCGTACGCAGGTCGCGGATGCCGCCGCCGAGCTGCACCGGCATGGTGACCGCCCTGAGCATTCCCTCGACCGCTTGCGCATTCACCGGCTTGCCGGCAAAGGCGCCGTCGAGGTCGACGATGTGCAGGTACTCGAACCCCTGCGCGGCAAAGGAACGCGCCTGCGCCGCCGGGTCGAGATTGAACACGGTCGCGCGCGCCATGTCGCCCTGCTCGAGGCGCACGCACTGCCCGTTTTTCAGGTCCACGGCCGGAAAGAGAATCACGGCTTCCACTTCAGGAAATTGGAGATCAGCGCGAGGCCAAAGCGTTGGCTTTTCTCGGGGTGAAACTGGGTGCCTATGGCGGTGTCTCGGCCTACGATGGCCGTGACCGGCCCGCCGTAATCGGCGCGCGCCAGCACGTTCGCCTCGCTGGCGGCGTTGAGGTGATAGGAGTGCACGAAATAGGCGTGACGGCCCTTCGGCCCCAGCGGCAGGCGTTCCAGCACCGGGTGCTCCTGCACCAGGTCGAGCGTGTTCCAGCCCATGTGCGGGATCTTCAGGCTTTCGTCGCGCGGCTTGATCTTCTCGACGTCACCCTCGATCCAGTTCAGGCCTTCGGTGACGACGTGCTCCTTGCCGCGGGTCGCGAACAGCTGCATGCCGACGCAGATGCCGAAGATCGGCCGCGCCTTGACCCGCACCGCTTCCGTCATCGCTTCGACCATGCCGTCCACCGCGTCGAGGCCGCGGCGGCAATCGGCGAAGGCGCCGACGCCCGGCAGCACGATACGGTCGGCGCGGTACACCGCGTCGGGATCGTGCGTCACCGAGATCTTCTCGGGGTTTTCCGAGGCGCGGCTGGCGCGCTCGAACGCCTTTGCGGCGGAATGCAGGTTACCGGACCCGTAATCGATGATGGCAACCGTCATCGCGATCCTCCCGGCTCTGGAAACAAACCGATGATGCCGCCCTGCGGGATCGGCGGCGGCTTGGAGAACGGCTGACCCGGCACGTGGCGGGTCGGCGGCGGGCCACCGCGCTCGACCGACTGGGAATCGCTGACGAAACGATTGTGCGCGGTCCAGCGGTCGAAGAAGCGCCGCTCGGCGGCTTCCTCGTCGTCGGCCACGACGACATCGAGCATGCGCCATTTGCGCCGCGACAGCGTCCAGCGCCGCAGGCTGGCCGCTTCGAACCCGAGCAGCAGCGCGAGCACGAAATTGACGGCAAAGGTGGCGCGCGAGCCGGCGCCGAACCATGCCAGCCCGCCATTGATCGCCAGCAGCAAGACGATCCAGCCGGCGAGCGCCAGCCAGAGCCGGTGCCAGGCGAGCCAGATCAGGCCCGCGACCACGGCCCAGAAATGGAAGCCGTCGCGCACGAACTCGAATCTGTCGGTCGCCGCAAGGTCGGCGCCGTCGCTCACCGGGGCATGCACCGTATAGACCGGCATCGCACTCTCCGAAGCCATTAGTTTTGAGCATGATCTTGCCGGAAAACCGCTTCACACTTTTCCGGATCATGCTCGCGAAACGGACTAGCCGCCGAGCGAGCCCTTGGTGGACGGTACCTCGCCGGCCGCGCGCGGATCGATCGCGACGGCGGTGCGAAGCGCCCTCGCCAGACCCTTGAAACAGGATTCGGCGATATGATGGCTGTTTTCGCCATATAGGGTCTCGACGTGCAAAGTCACGCCGGCATTCATCGCAAACGCGTTGAACCACTCCCGCACCAGCTCGGTGTCGAACTCGCCCACCTTGTCGCGCGGGAAATCCGCCTTGAACACCAGCACCGGGCGGCCCGAAATGTCGATGACGACGCGCGACAGCGTCTCGTCCATGGGCATGTGGACCGAGGCATAGCGGGTGATGCCCGCCATCGAGCCGAGCGCCTGCTTCACGGCCTGGCCGAGCGCAATGCCGACGTCCTCGGTGGTGTGGTGGTGATCGACATGGAGATCGCCGTCGGCCTTGACCGTGATATCGATGCGCGAATGCCGGGCGAGCAGGTCGAGCATGTGATCGAAGAAACCGATCCCGGTCGAAACCCTGGACACACCGGTGCCGTCCAGATTGACCGCCACCTCGATGTCGGTCTCCTTGGTCTTGCGCTTGATGGTTGCCGTGCGCATGGAAAAAGCCGCTTTCCCCTGTCGAAAACGCGGGTCTTTTAACAGGCGAATGCCGCCTTCGCTACTGCGGGATGACGCTCAAACGACTGAAGTTCGGCCTATGGTGACCGGAATCCGGCCCCGTCGGGCCCGATTGTAACTGCTGGCCCAAACCCCTAAATCTGACTAGTGCCGCCGATTTGAAGTCCCCATAGCGCAAGCGGAGAATTCGGTTGGGGACTTCAAATCGAAAAGCGGCACTAGATTCATGAGTTTGCTAGTGCCCATTAGCTTTCCGAAGTTCGCGAAAGACAGGTGCGGCAACGGGGCGCGAACTTCGGAAAGTGGGCACTGGACGCGAGGTATTTCATGCAAGCATCCCCAGGGGAGCCGGCGGTCTGGCACGGCACCACGATTCTGACGGTCCGCAAGGGCGGCAAGGTGGTGATCGGCGGCGACGGCCAGGTCTCGATCGGCCAGACCGTCATCAAGTCCAACGCCAAAAAGGTCCGCAGGCTCGGCAAGGGCGACGTCATCGGCGGCTTCGCCGGCGCCACCGCCGACGCCTTCACCCTGTTCGAGCGGCTGGAGAGCAAGCTCGAGCAGTATCCGGGGCAATTGACCCGCGCCGCGGTCGAGCTCGCCAAGGACTGGCGCACCGACCGCTATCTCCGCCGGCTCGAAGCCATGATGATCGTCGCCGACAAGGACGTCTCGCTGGTGCTGACCGGCACCGGCGACGTGCTGGAACCGGAGGCGGGCGTGATGGCAATCGGCTCCGGCGGCAATTATGCGCTGGCCGCCGCGCGCGCCCTTGTTGACAGCGACAAGGACGCCGAGACCATCGTGCGCCGCTCGCTCGACATCGCCGCCGACATCTGCGTCTACACCAACCGCAACGTGACCATCGAGACGCTGTAGGAAGCCCGGCGCGTGACGGCCTATTCCTTCCGGCCGATGACCGCGGCCGACCTGCCGCTCGTGCAGCGCTGGCTGCAGCAGCCGCACGTCGTCGAATGGTGGGGCGATCCCGACGAACAGTATCGGCTCGTCAGCGGCGACCTCGACGAGGCTGCGATGGACCAGTTCATCGTTTCCATCGGTGGGCGCGATTTCGGCTACATCCAGTGTTACGACCTGAGCGACTGGAATTCCGGCTTCGGTGCACATCCGAAGGGGACGCGCGGTATCGATCAGTTCATTGGCGAGCCTGACATGGTCGACCGTGGTCATGGATCGGCATTCATCCGAGCCTTCATCGAGCGCACACTGGCCAACGGCGCACCGCGCGTGGTCACCGATCCCGATCCCGTCAATGAGCGCGCCGTCCGCGCCTATGAAAAGGTGGGCTTTGCAAGAGCCGGCCTGGTCGATACACCAGACGGCATCGCTCTTCTGATGGTGCGTGACGCATGACCCCTTCCCCGAAGCCGACGATCGCCAGCGCGGTGCCGGCCTGGCAGTGGTTCGCCATTGCGGCCGTCCTGCTCGTCCTGCAGGCGGCACTGCTCTACGGCATGGGCCGCCTGCCGATCTGCGCCTGCGGCTATGTGAAATTCTGGCACGGCACGGTGCAGAGCTCGGAGAATTCGCAGCACATCGCCGACTGGTACACCTTCTCGCACATCCTGCACGGCATATTGTTCTACGGCGCGACCGTGCTGATTTTTCCGCGACTGGTCTGGCCGGCGCGGCTGATCATCGCGATGCTTGTCGAGGGCGCGTGGGAGCTGGTGGAGAATTCCAGCTGGATCATCGAACGCTATCGCGCCGGCACGATCTCGCTCGACTATTACGGCGACACCATCGTGAACTCGATCTCCGACACGCTTTGGATGATGTTCGGTTTCCTGCTTGCAAGGAAGCTGCCGGTCGGTGTGACCGTGGCACTCGGGATCCTGTTCGAAATCGCCTTGTTGCTGCACATTCGCGACAACCTGACGCTGAACATCATCATGCTGGTTCACCCTTTCGAGGCGATCAAGCTATGGCAGAGCGGGCCGCCGATCCTCTGATCCGGCTTGCCGATCGCATCATTCCGACATAGCTAGGGCCCATGACCGACTTCTCCCCCCGCGAAATCGTCTCCGAACTCGACCGCTTCATCGTCGGGCAGTCCGACGCCAAGCGCGCGGTATCGATCGCGCTGCGCAACCGCTGGCGGCGGCTGCAGCTCACCGGCTCTCTGCGCGAGGAAGTGCTGCCGAAAAACATCCTGATGATCGGGCCGACCGGCGTCGGCAAGACCGAGATCGCGCGGCGGCTGGCCAAGCTCGCCGGCGCTCCGTTCCTCAAGGTCGAGGCGACCAAGTTCACCGAGGTCGGCTATGTCGGCCGCGATGTCGAGCAGATCGTCCGCGACCTCGTCGAAGTCGCCATCGCCCAGGTGCGCGAACGCAAGCGCAAGGACGTGCAGGCCCGTGCACAGCTGGCGGCCGAGGAGCGCGTGCTCGACGCGCTGGTCGGCCCCGGCTCCAGTCCGGCGACGCGCGAGTCCTTCCGCAAGAAACTGCGCGCCGGCGAACTCAACGACAAGGAAATCGAGATCGAGACACAGTCGTCCGGCGGCATGCCGATGTTCGAAATACCGGGCATGCCGGGCGCGCAGATGGGCGCGATCTCGATCGGCGACATCTTCGGCAAGCTCGGCGGCCGCACCAAGACCCGCCGGCTGACGGTGGCCGACTCGCATGAAACCCTGGTTGCCGAAGAGTCCGACAAGCTGCTCGACACCGACCAGCTGGTGCTGGAGGCGATCGCCGCCGTCGAGAACAACGGCATCGTGTTCCTCGACGAGATCGACAAGATCTGCGTCCGCGAGAACCGCCTCGGCGGCGACGTCTCGCGCGAGGGCGTGCAACGAGACCTGCTGCCGCTGATCGAGGGCACCACGGTCTCGACCAAGCACGGCGCGGTCAAGACGGATCATATCCTGTTCATTGCATCGGGCGCCTTCCACATCGCAAAGCCTTCGGACCTGTTGCCGGAGCTGCAGGGGCGCCTGCCGATCCGCGTCGAGCTGCAGGCGCTGACCCGCGACGACATGCGGCGGATCCTGACCGAGCCCGAGGCGTCGCTGATCAAGCAGTATGTCGCGCTGATGAAGACCGAAGGCGTGACGCTCGACATCACCGACGACGCGATCGACGCGCTCGCCGACGTCGCAGTTGCCGTCAACTCGACGGTCGAAAATATCGGCGCGCGGCGGCTGCAGACGGTGATGGAGCGGGTGCTCGACGAAATCTCCTTTGCCGCGCCCGACCGCCATGGCGAGACCGTCACAGTCGATGCGGATTACGTGCAGAAGCACGTCGGCGACCTCGCAAAGAACGCGGATTTGAGCCGGTTTATTCTGTAGCCCCGCTGGTGCCCGGCAATGGTGGTCGCCCCGGCGAAGGCCGGGGCCCATAACCGCAGGAATCAGTCGCTGAGGCGAGCTCCAGCCCTGCTCAACAACAAGCATTTGAGGTTATGGGTCCCGGCTCGCGCTTCGCTTGGCCGGGACGACAGTGGTGCGTTGCTCGCCCCTTCCCATCGTGTGATAACGCACGCCTGATCTCTCGGTGGGGCGATGAATCTACGACTCTGGCAAAATCCCTGGCGGCTGATGCTGGCCGTCAATGGCGCCGTCCTCATCGGCGTCTTCCTGCACAAGATCGCGCTGCCGCCTTTCGTCCCCTACATCCATCTGCTGGTCGATTATCATTTCGGCTTCACCAAGCGCGCGCTGATCGGCGCGGTGGTTTCGCTGTTCACCCCAACAGTACCGGTCTGGCTGGTGTTCGCGCTTGCCGGAGCGATTTGGCTCGTCACGCTCGGGCTGTTCGCAAAACTCTTCCGCCGCACCTTCGGCTTCGACGACAAGCACCTGCCGCTGTTCGTCTTCATGGCGGGCTCGCCGTTCTTCCTGAAGAACTTCATGCACACGCTCGGCCACTTCGACATCTATGGCTGCGTGCTGGGGATTTGCCTGCTGCTGATCCCGGCGCGATCCGTCGCCTATGTGCTGCTGGCCACCGCCTTCTCGGTCGTGCTGGTGCTGATCCACCACATCCATGTGCTGATGTATGTGCCGACCATCGCGGCCATCGTGGTGCTGCGCCACTACCTGGTGCAGGGCGTCACGCCGCTGAACGCGGTTGCGGGCGTCGCCGCCCTGGCGCTGGGCGCAGCCCTCTTCATCGCCACACAGTTCTACGGTGCGGTCGACGCACCGCCGCAAACCTTTGTCGACCACTTGCAAAACCGGATGGCCGATCCTTCGCGGACCGACCTGCTGAGCTTCGCCTACATCTGGTACCAGCCGCTGTCGAAGGAGATCGCCGACACCTGGGCACGGCTGCCGCACAATATCCTCGGCATTCCCGTGTTCGCGCTGCTGATCTGGCTGCATGCGCCGCTGTGGCGCTATTTCGCAGGCCTGATCCGTGCGCTCGCGAACGAGACGCATCGCCGCATCGTCATCTCGGCGCTTGTCGTCGTCAGCGCCGGTTATCTCGTCATGTTCGCCATCGTGTTCGATTATTCACGCTGGGTATCGAACTGGGCGGTGTGCATGATCCTGATCCTGCACGCCGTGAAGACTCTGCCGGCTTCGCCCGACACTCCGCTCGTCCCGACGGATGATACGAGGACGACAATCCTCGGCGCGATCGTCACGCTGATCCCGCGCGTCGGGATTGTCAGGCCGTTCTAGCTCCGCGCCCTTCTCACCCGCACATAGAGTGCGCCCTCGCCGCCATGGCCGACATGGGCTTCCTCGAAGCCGACGACCAGCGCGCGGAATTCTGGCAGCGCCAGCCATTGCGGCACCTGGCGGCGCAGCACGCCGCGCTCGGATTCGGCGCCGAGCTTGCCCTTGCCGGTGATGACGAGAACGAAGGAAAATCCTTCATGATGGGCGCGCTGCAGGAAGCCGAACAGCGCCCTGTGCGCGCGGGTTTGCGTCATGCCGTGCAGGTCGATGCGGGCGTCGATCTCCTTCCTGCCGCGCGAAAGCTGGGCGCGCTCGCGGCGCCCGATCGGGGCGAGCGGCGGCGCATGCAGTTTCGGCGGCGTCGCGATCTTCACCGGTGACGGCGCACGCTGCAGAGTGGCGGGCGCGATATCCGGCGGCTCAGCCTCAATCGCACGCGGCCGGACCAGCCGCGGGCTCCTGCGCAGCGGCTTGACCTGTTTGGCGACGCTGTCCCAGAGCCTGCGCTCTTCCTCGCTCAGGCTGCGCTTACGCCGCGTGCCGGCCGACGGATCGGGAATCTCGGGAGGCCGGCGCTTCATCGATCGCGCGATTGGCGGGGCCGTTTTGCATCACGCACGGGAGCTTCTTTCGGGCGCGCCGCCGGCAGCGGGATCGACGCCTGGGAGCCTGCGGCCGGCGTTGCCGCGCCGGGTGCGGCATCCTTCGTCGACCTCGCCGTTTCGACTTGCGGAAACAGCTTGGCGATTTTCGCCGAAGGCCGTTCGTCCGGCACCGGCAGCTTGCGGCCGCGCGCGACGGGATCGAGCGCTTTCGGCACCAGCATCACGAAGCGCGCGTTGTTCTTCAGGCGTCCGGCCACCCGGCCCGCCTCGGCGCCGGCGCCGAAATAGAGATCGGCGCGCGCAGGTCCCACGATGGCCGAGCCGGTGTCCTGCGCGATCATCAGGCGCCGGAACGGCGTCCTGGCGCGCTCCGACTCGATCGGCAGATCGCCTTCGATGAAGAACGGCGTGCCATAGACATGCAGCCCCTTGTCGACGGCGATCGAACGGCCCGCCGTCAGCGGCACGCCCTGCGCACCGACCGCCTCGTCCTTTTCGGAAAGGTTCACCTCCCGGAAGAACACGTAGGAGCGATTCGCGCGGCGCAGTTCGTTGGCGCCATCGGGGTTCTGCTCCATCCACTCCCTGATCTTCTGCATCGACATCTGTTCGCGCGGGATGATGCCGCGGTCGATCAGGATACGGCCGACCGGAGTGTAGGGATAGCCGTTATGGGCATCGTAGTTGATCCGCGCCATCGAGCCGTCGGGCAGCTCGACGCGCGCCGAGCCCTGGATCTGCGCGAACAACAGGTCGGTCTGGTTCTTCAGATAGGCGATCTCCAGCCCGCGGCCTTCGATCTTGCCGTCCTCGATTTCGGCGCGGTCGTAGTAGGGTACGAGCTTGCGGCGGCCGATCTTGCGGTAGACCGCCCCCTTGTTCGGCAAGCCGACCGAGGCTTGGGTCTGGCCCTTCACGAACAGGTTGGACGGGCGGCGGTAGATGGGGACGTTGTAGATTTCGTTCTCGGTCCGCGAGCCCTCGATGATCGGTTCGTAGTAGCCGGTCACGAAGCCCTCGCCTTCGCCGAGGCGCGAAATCCGCAACGGCAGGAAATTCTCCTCGAAGAAGGCCTTTGCTTTTGCGCCCTCGGAAAGATCGAGCCCGCGAGCGATCCGGCAGGGATCGCGCAACGAGGTGCCCAATGCCTTGGAATCGGCCGGCGGCCCATTTTGTGCGGCGATCGGCTGGCAGCTGATGCGGAACGCCTTGTAGGCGGCGAGATGGTCGTCCTCGCGCCAGCCGGTGACATCGGCCCAGGCCAGCGGAACGTACTGGCTGTTGGGAACTTCCAGCGGAAGCTCGAGCGCCGGATAAGGCAGAGGGCGCAGCTTCGGCGGCGCTTCCGCGCGATGGTGACGGGGCTGGACCGCGCGCGAATCGGCGCTGGCCGGCAGCAGCGCGATCGCAAGCGCGATCAGCCAGCCCGCAACCGCACGAATTCGATTTCCGTGCGGATCAGCCGGCGCTTCCGGTGCCAACCAGTTTCCAGTTCGGGTCGCGTGAGGCGGTGTCGCGGGCGAACGTCCAGACATCGGTGATATCGGCGACCTTGTCGGGATTGCCATCGACGACGGTGCCGTTCTTGTCGCGGGTCACGGAGATCATCTGCGACACGAAGCGAACGGTGAGTTGCGCGGCGCGGTCGCGCGCTTCGGCGGCGACGAGCTCGGCCTTGTCGATCGAGACGAAGCGCGTCTCCGTCTTCTGGTCATGCTTCTCGCGATCGCGGATGGCGGTCTCGAAGCTCTCGTAGACCTCGCTCGACAGCAGGTCGCGCAGCGACCGCCGGTCGCCGTTGGCAAAAGCAAGCACGATCATTTCATAGGCGCTGCGGGCGCCGGAGAGGAAATGCCGGGGATCGAAGGAGGAGTCCTGCGCAACGATCGCATCCAGCCCATGGGCCAACGCGGTTCCGGACTCGGCGATGCCCTTCCAGCGGTCGGACGGCGCGACATCGGCGTTCGGCGCAGCCGGCGCCTGGTCGATTACGCTGCCCGGCATCGGCACGACATTGGTATCCGGCGCACCCGGTGCGACGTTGCGCGGCGAACGCTCAAACGGCGGCCGCTCGTGCCCCGTCCGTTGTCCGAGGACGCTGCGCAGGCGCAGGAAGATGAACACGGCCAGCGCCAGGAAGATGATGGTGTAAATATCCACGTCGCAATTCGCTTTCTTTACCTCTTCGCCGGCAACGGGTCCGGCGGCGGAGCGTTCCCCTCGGGTGGAGAACGGCCAAGATTACATCACCAACCAAGTCCGCAGCATGTAGGCATGAAACTGTGCCGGGCCAATGGCGCGTTTTGGCGCGGCCAGTGTAGCGCGTTTTGGGCACGGGGGGAAACCCGATCGTGCCCGGAAATCGCGCATCTTCAATAATTTACGGTAACCCCGGGGCGTCCTGCCGGTCGCCACGGACCGCCTTCGGAGCCATTCGGCGCGCTCTTCCCATCCTCCTTCTTGTGGAGGGGCTTGGGCCTATGATAGCCACTCGCGCCGAACCGGGCATTTTCGCGAGCCTCATACGCGAATTGTGGCCTGAAACCGGTCCTTAAGGCCCCGCCTGCTCCAGGAGAGATTTTCATGACCAACGGCAATGGCGCCCCGCAGGAGGGATCCCCTCCCCAGCTCAACGTGCTGGCGCAGTACACCAAGGACCTTTCGTTCGAAAACCCGAACGCGCCCGGCTCGTTGCAGCAGCAGCAACAGCAGCCGGCGATCAACATCCAGATCAACGTCTCTGCCAACAACGTTGCGCAGAACGAGTTCGAGGTGACCCTGCACGTCGACGGCAAGGCGGAGAGCGGCGGCAAGGTGCTGTTCTCCTTCGACCTCGCCTATGCCGGTGTGTTCCGCATCGTCAACGTGCCGCAGGAGAACCTGCATCCGCTGGTCATGATCGAGTGTCCGCGGCTCTTGTTCCCGTTCGCACGCGAGATCATCGCGACCTCCGTGCGCGACGGCGGCTTCCCGCCCTTGATGCTGGATCCCGTGGATTTCGTCGGCCTCTACCGCCAGAACATGGAACGGCAACAGGCCGCCCAGGCCAAGCCGAGCTGATCAGCCGGCTGCAGCCGCCGCCGGAGCCGCCAGGAAATCGTTCCAGATCGGCTTGTCGCCGAGGGTTGCGACAAAGGCGCGATGCGCAAGCCGGTCTTCCTCGCTTACCCGCAGGACAAGCGGAACTGCGCGTTGCCGCCGCGGCGTGTCGCCGCCTGCGCCGACCCTGATGTCGATGGTCTCGGCCGCCAGGATCAGCTGCGACTGCCGCGCGCCGATCAGGTCGATATAGACCTCGGCCAGCAGCTCGGCATCGAGCAGCGCGCCGTGCTTGGTGCGGCGGGAATTGTCGATCGCATAGCGCGAGCAGAGATCGTCGAGACGGTTCGAGACGCCGGGATGCTTCCGGCGCGCCAGCAGCAGCGTATCGACCAGCCGGTCTTTGGCAATCGGTCCGCGCTTGAGCCGGTCCAGCTCGGCATTGATGAAGCTGACGTCGAAGGATGCGTTGTGGATCACCAGCGGTGCATCGCCGATGAAGGCGAGAAATTCCTCCGCCACTTCGGAGAACAGCGGCTTGCTGGCGAGAAACTCGGTGGAAAGGCCGTGGACCGCAAACGCCTCCGCCGGCATGTCCCGCTCGGGGTTTATGTAGCGATGGAAGGTCTGCCCGGTCGGCATGCGGTTGATCAGCTCGATGCAGCCGACTTCGACCAGGCGGTCGCCGCGCAGCGGATCGAGGCCGGTGGTTTCGGTATCGAGAACGATTTCGCGCATGGTCGGGTCTTCTTGCGGAACGGTTTCTTGCAGGCCGGACTATTGTCGCGGCGAATCAGGCCCGCCGTTTCGGCATCTTAACGACCGCGGCCAGAATGTCCTTGATTTGCGCACGCACCGGATCGAGCCCGTGCGAGGTATCCACGACGAAATCCGCGCGCTTGCGCTTTTCCGCGTCCGGCATCTGCCGGGCAATGATGGAATCGAGTTTCGCTGCGTCCATGGTGCCGCGCGCCAGCACCCGCTCGCGCTGCAGTTCCGGCGATGTCGTCACGACCACCACCGCGTCCACACGCTTCTCGCCGCCGGTCTCGTACAGCAGCGGCACGTCCACCACCACGACAGGCGCGCCGGCGCGCTCGGCATCCTCGAAGAATTTCTGCCGGCCTGCGCCGAGCATCGGATGCACGATCTGCTCCAGCTGCTTCATCGCCGCGGGATCGTGAACCACGCGCTCGCCGAGCTTTTGCCGGTCCACCTTGCCGTGTGCGGTCGTACCCGGAAAAGCCGCCTCGATCGCCGGGACCGCCGGTCCCTCGTAGAGCTTGTGGACTTCGGCGTCGGCGTCATAGAGGGGCACGCCGGCTTCCACGAACAGCTTGCCGGTCGTGGATTTGCCCATCCCGATCGAGCCGGTCAGTCCGAGAATCAGCATGGTGGGGTCCGTTGCGCCGCGTTGCTTCAGACCCCGACTAGCCCCTGCCCGCGCAGAAATGCAAGCAGGGGCAGCAGCGGCAGGCCGAGAATGGTGAAGTGGTCGCCCTCGATCCGCTCGAACAGGTGCACGCCCAATCCTTCCAGCTGGTAGGCGCCGACGCTGGCCCTGACCGCTTCGCCAGCCACGTCCAGATACTGGTCGATCTCCTCCTCGCTGAGGTCTCGCATGGTCATGCGCGCGACCTCGACGTCGGAAAACAGGATCTCGCCGTCCCGCGCCACGGCGACGGCGGAGTGAAGCTCGTGCGTCCTTCCGGCGAGGGTGCACAGCTGACCGGCCGCCTCAGCGCGGGTTGCCGGCTTGGAGAACAGGCGCGGGCCCAGCGCCAGCGTCTGGTCGGCGCCGATGACGTGGCGGGCCGGCATCTTCGCAGAGACGAAGAGCGCCTTTTCCTGCGCCAGCAACGCAGCGATCTCTCCGGGCTTCAGCAAGCCCGATTTCTGCTGGATGGCGCGCTCGTCGATGTCGGCGGGCACGGCCTGGAAGGCAAGTCCGGCATTACCGAGCAGCATCTGCCGCGCGCGGCTTTGCGACGCCAGCACAAGCGGATTCCTGTCGCGCCAGATCGTCATCGGCGAAGACTCATTCGGCGTGCCGCGTCTTGAGCCGATCGGCATAGAGCTTCATAACGGCGGCGGCCGTCTCCTCGATCGAGCGCCGGGTCACGTCAAGCTGCACCCAGTCGAACTTGGCGCTGAGCCGCCGTGCATGAGCGACTTCGTCCGCCACCGCCTGACGGTCGATATATTCTTCATTCGACGGTGCGGCGCCCATGCTGAGCAGCCGATTCTGCCGCACCTGAATCAGCCGTTCCGGCGTCGCATGCAAGCTGACCACCAGGGGCTTCTTCAATGTCTCCAGCTGGTGCGGATGCGGAATGCCCGGCACCAGCGGCACATTGGCGGTGCGGATGCCGCGGTTGGCAAGATAGATTGAGGTCGGCGTCTTCGAGGTGCGGGACACCCCGACCAGCACGACGTCCGCCTCCTCCAGGCCTTCGACATGCTGTCCGTCGTCATGGATCATGGTGTAGTTCAACGCGTCGATACGCCGGAAATATTCGGCATTGAGCACGTGCTGCGCGCCAACCTTGCCCGTGGTGGCCGCGCCGAGATACGCCTCGAACAGCTGCATCACCGGGCCGATGATCGACAGGCTCGGAATATTCATCTCCCTGCACTTGCCCTCGAGGCGGTGAACCAGATCCTTCTCGAGCAGCGTGAACAGCACGATGCCGGGCGCTTCCTCGATCTCGCTCAGCACGCGATCGAGCTGCTTCTGGCTGCGCACCAGCGGGTAGACATGCTCCACGGCGCTGACATTGGCATATTGCGCGGCCACCGCGCGCGCCACCGTGATCAGCGTTTCGCCCGTCGAGTCCGACACCAGATGGAGATGAAAGTAATTGCCTGAAGTCGGCACCAAAACCCCTGTGTAACCTGTGAGTCCCTGTGGAGCTAACCGCCGAAGCGGAACGCCGGTCCCGGCCGGGCGGGATATCTCGTCGATTTCTTCACAGGGCCTTGGGCAAGGAAAAGTCCAAAGCCTGGTCTGGATGATAGTGAGAATATGTGGATTTGTCTCTGCATATGCCGACCACGGAATGTGCCAAGTCGCTGACTCCGGTTGCATTATCGCGATCGCAGGCGACTCCGCCGGGAATGTTGAGGGATGTGAACAAACGCCTCGTGGTATCCGAACGAAATTGTGTGAGTCTAATCAACGTCCAAGACTCTACAAACCTTAAGATTCAAAAATTTATTTGTTTAGAGGAGACCGGCTTTGCGGATATGTAATCCGTCCCACGCTCCCAAGGATCGATAGCCGGATTGGCCGATGTACGAGTGGATCAAGGCACTGCATGTGATCGCGGTCATCTCCTGGATGGCCGGTATGCTCTATCTGCCACGGCTGTTCGTCTATCACTGCGACGCCGAGCCGGGTTCGAAGCAGTCCGAGACCTTCAAGGTGATGGAGTGGCGGCTTCTCAAGGCGATCATCAATCCTGCGATGATCGTCACCTGGCTGGCCGGGCTTTATCTGGCCTGGGCCGCCCCCTGGTACACGTCGCCCTGGTTTCACGCCAAATTCGTGCTGGTTCTGATCCTGTCCGGCGTGCACGGCTTCTTTTCACGCTGGGTCAAGGATTTCCGCGCCGACCGCAATACCCATAGTAAAAAATTCTATCGTATTATCAATGAGGTACCGACCATCCTGATGATCCTCATCGTCATCCTGGTGGTCGTCAAGCCGTTTTGATCAACAGGCCGCCTCCCCTCGCCTGCTTGCAGACTCCGGGCTGATTTTCTATATTCGATTCATCCCACCCCACGCAGGCGGATGTGGTTGCGTTCCGGTCTCTTCGTCGGACCGGCCGCCGCATCAGGTTTGAAGCCCTCACCGGCGCTTTCCTTGATTAGACCTGCGACCTTCCCTTACGCGCCTGCTTTTTCGCAGAAGCTTCTCTTCCCTCCAAGAATGCTCCACAGGACCACCCCGATGCGGGAAATCAAACTTCAAGACCTCAAATCGAAAACTCCGGCCGAGCTCGTCTCGTTTGCGGAAGAAAACGGGGTCGAAAACGCCAGCACCATGCGCAAGCAGGAGCTGCTGTTCGCCATCCTCAAGCAGCTCTCGATCGCAGAAACTGACATTGTTGGTGAAGGCGTGGTCGAGGTCCTGTCCGACGGCTTTGGCTTCCTCCGTTCGCCCGATGCGAACTACCTGCCCGGCCCCGACGACATCTACGTCTCGCCCTCGCAAATCCGTCGCTTCGGTCTTCGCACCGGCGACACCATCGAAGGCCACATCCGCAGCCCGAAGGAAGGCGAACGCTATTTCGCGCTGCTCAAGGTCAACACGCTCAATTTCGAGGACCCGGAGAAGGCCAAGCACAAGGTCAACTTCGACAACCTCACGCCGCTGTTCCCGAATCAGCGGTTCCGCATGGAGGTCGACGATCCCACGCGAAAGGACCTCTCCGCGCGCGTCATCGATATCGTCGCTCCCATCGGCAAGGGGCAGCGCGCGCTGATCGTGGCGCCGCCGCGCACCGGCAAGACCGTGCTGATGCAGAACATCGCGCACTCGATCACCGCCAATCATCCGGAATGCTATCTGATCGTGCTTCTGATCGACGAGCGTCCGGAAGAAGTCACTGACATGCAGCGCTCGGTGAAGGGCGAGGTCGTCTCCTCCACTTTCGACGAGCCGGCGGTGCGCCACGTCCAGGTCGCAGAGATGGTGATCGAAAAGGCCAAGCGCCTGGTCGAACACGGCCGCGACGTGGTGATCCTGCTCGATTCCATCACCCGCCTCGGGCGCGCCTACAACACCGTGGTGCCCTCCTCCGGCAAGGTGTTGACCGGTGGTGTCGACGCCAACGCGCTGCAGCGGCCGAAGCGTTTCTTCGGCGCCGCGCGCAATATCGAGGAAGGCGGCTCGCTCACCATCATCGCGACGGCACTCGTCGATACCGGCAGCCGAATGGACGAAGTCATCTTCGAAGAGTTCAAGGGTACCGGCAACTCGGAACTGATCCTCGACCGCAAGGTGTCCGACAAGCGCACCTTCCCGGCGATCGATATTTCACGCTCCGGCACTCGCAAGGAAGAGCTGATCACGGATCCTCAGCTGCTGAAGAAGATGTACGTGCTGCGCCGGATCCTCAATCCGATGGGCACCATGGACGCCATCGACTTCCTGCTCGACAAGCTCCGCAACACCAAGAACAACGCGGAGTTCTTCGATTCGATGAACACCTGATGCGCAAGGCAAGCGCCGGCGTCCTGACGGTCGTTGCCGTCCTGGTGTCGGCGGTTGCGGCGCTCGCGCAAGCAAGCGCTCAGGAGAAATCGAGAATAGTCTACGGGCTGTCGATCCCTGACCGGGTCGGCAGCCTTGTTTATGGCCGAACCGTCGATTTCGAATCGAGATCGCCAGGGCTCGGTTACGCGCTCCGGTTTGGCGGCCGGCCTGGATGGATGGTCGATGTCTATCTCTATGATCTCGGTCTGAAGACGATTCCGGCCGGCGCCGAATCGAGCGTTGTCCGGGACCAGCTGGCGCAGGCGAGGGGCGATGTCTTCGAGCTCGGCAAGCGCGGCACCTACGCCAGTGTGACCGACAAGGGCGACTTTACGGTGCCGGCTTCCGGCAAGCCGGGATTCATCTGCTCGAGCTTTTCCTATCTGCGCGGCGACCGCCTGGATATCGACGTCGAGAGCTATCTCTGCCTGTCCTCCTGGAGCAACAAGTTCGTCAAGGTGCGAATGACCGCGCCAAAGGGGACGTTGTCGCGCTCGGACGCGACCGACTTTGTGCAGGCCTGGATCGAATTGCTGCGCTAAAGGGCAGGGCGGTGTGCAGCAATCTTGCTGCTATGTGGCTGCCGCGCGAGAATTCTTGCAACCGGAATCCTTTGAACACGTAACTATATGACATTAAAAGGACAAATCTGCGTGATGGCTTGGACAGAATGGTGCGGGCCGTCCGGTGCAGCGTGAAATGCTGCGGTCTTGCTGCAGCAATGGTACCAGCCAACAAACGCCGATCACGGACTGCGTTGCCTTTTCAAGCTCGCCCTGACAATTAGGCGATGCACCCGCGCGACCAGACGATCTTTGCGCTTTCCTCGGGCCGCGCTCCCAGCGCGATCGCCATCGTGAGGGTATCGGGGAGCGAAGCCGGCAAGGCGCTTTCGGCGCTGGCCGGAAAAGTGCCGGCACCTCGGGCCGCCACCCGGGCATTGCTTCGCAGCGCCGACGGTCAGCCAATGGACGACGCGGTCGTGCTCTGGTTTCCAGGCCCTGCCAGCGCCACCGGGGAAGACGTTGCCGAATTCCATGTCCACGGTGGACGAGCGGTGCTCGCTTCATTGTTCGCGGCGTTGTCCGCCTTGGGGAATGTCCGCCCCGCCGAGCCCGGCGAATTTACCCGCCGCGCCTTCGAGAACGGCAAGCTCGATCTCACTGAAGCCGAAGGCCTCGACGATCTCATCCACGCCGACACCGACCGGCAGCGCCGCCAGGCGCTGCGGCAGTTGAAGGGCTTGCTCGGCGACAAGGCCCGCGACTGGCGCGCGCAGATCATCGAGGCCTCCGCGTTGATCGAGGCCGGCATCGACTTTTCCGACGAAGGCGATGTGCCCGCCGAATTGATCAAGCCGGCGCTGGCGAAGGTCGAAACGCTGCTGGCCGAGATCGAGAATGTGCTTGCGGCGCAGGGCCAAACCGAACGCTTGCGCGACGGCCTGGTGGTCGCAATCGCGGGGCCGGTGAATGTCGGCAAGTCCACGCTGATCAATCAACTGGCGCGCCGGGAGGTCGCAATCGTCTCGCCGCACGCCGGCACCACGCGCGACGTCATCGAGGTTCAGCTCGATCTCGACGGATATCCGGTGACGGTGATCGACACCGCCGGGATTCGCCAGACCGACGATCCCGTCGAGCAGGAAGGCGTGCGCCGCGCGCGGGCGAGGGCAGGGGAAGCGGATCTCGTGCTGTGGCTCGCGGACACCGCCGGCGCGCCGATCGAGTATCACGGCACGGCGCCGGTCTGGCTGGTCCGCAACAAGATCGACCTTGTCAGACCGGGCGCGGCGGCCGTAGACGGCCGGGGTCGGCCAATGGCCGAGTTCCGGATATCCGCCAGGAGCGGCTCGGGGGTGCCCGAACTGATCGAGGCGCTCGTTGGTTTCGCCCAAAGCTATTTTGGCGGAAGCGAAGGCGGCTTGATCGCCCGCGAGCGGCAGCGGATGCTGGTCAAGGACACCGCCGATTCGTTGCGCCGGGCGATTGCCGTCGTGGGCGAGGGTGAGGAACTGGCCGCCGAAGAGCTCCGTGCCGCAGCCTATTCTCTCGGGCGGCTGCTGGGTCGGGTCGATGTCGAGGATATACTCGACGTGATCTTCCGGGAATTCTGTGTGGGAAAGTAATATTCCTTCGTTCAACCGATTAACGGATTGTTTCACGTGAAACGTCCCGGTTCCGGTCTCGAATCGCACGTGTTTCACGTGAAACAGGCCGGACGGCGTTTCACTTACCGCTTTCGGCTTTTGCCGCTCCGGGATAGAAGTCCGGTCCATGACCGCATCTTCGGGTTCATTCGACGTCATTGTCATTGGCGGCGGGCACGCCGGCTGTGAAGCCGCGGCCGCGTCGGCGCGGCTGGGCGCCAGGACGGCTTTGGTCACGCACCGCTTTTCGACCATCGGCGCGATGTCCTGCAATCCGGCGATCGGAGGTCTCGGCAAGGGCCATCTGGTCCGCGAGGTCGATGCCTTGGACGGTCTGATGGGCCGGGTCGCCGATGCCGGCGGCATCCAGTTTCGCATGCTGAACCGTCGCAAGGGTCCGGCCGTCCGCGGGCCCCGCGCCCAGGCCGACCGGAAGCTGTATGCGGCCGCGATGCAGGCGGCGATCCGGGGGACCGCCAATCTCGAAGTCATCGAAGGCGAGGCGGATGAGCTATTGGTCTGCGCAGACTGCGTCTCAGGGATCCGCTTAGGCGACGGCCGGGAGCTTTCCGCCGGAGCTGTCGTCGTCACGACCGGGACCTTCCTGCGCGGACTGATCCATCTCGGCGAGAAGAACTGGCCGGCGGGCAGGGTCGGCGAGGCGCCGGCGATGGGCCTTTCGGGCTCCTTCGAACGAATTGGCTTCACCCTCGGACGTCTCAAGACCGGGACCCCGCCGCGGCTCGACGGCTCGACCATCGACTGGTCCGCGGTCGAGATGCAGCCCGGCGACGACCCGCCGGAGCCGTTCTCGGTCATGACCGACCGCATCACCACGCCCCAGATCCAGTGCGGGATCACCCGGACCACGGCCGCCACCCACGAGGTGATCCGGGCCAATGTCCATCGCTCGCCGATGTACTCCGGCCAGATCAAGAGTACCGGCCCGCGCTATTGCCCCTCGATCGAGGACAAGATCGTCCGCTTCGGCGACCGCGACGGCCACCAGATCTTCCTAGAGCCGGAAGGGCTGGATGATCCGACGGTCTATCCCAACGGTATCTCCACCTCGCTTCCCGAGGAAGTCCAGCTTGCCATCCTGACCACGATCCCGGGTCTGGAGCGGGTGAGGATGGTTCGCCCCGGCTACGCCATCGAATACGACCACGTCGATCCCCGCGAATTGGAGCCGACCCTGCAGACCAGGCGGCTGGCGGGCCTCTTCCTGGCCGGCCAGATAAACGGCACCACGGGTTACGAAGAAGCCGCCGGGCAGGGGATCGTCGCCGGCCTCAATGCGGCGCTCGCCGCCAGTGGCGCCGACCCGATCGTGCTCGACCGCGCCGACGGCTATCTCGGCGTCATGATCGATGACCTGGTCACCCGGGGGATCACCGAGCCCTATCGGATGTTCACCTCGCGCGCCGAGTATCGCCTGACGCTCCGGGCCGACAATGCCGACCAGCGCCTGACCGACAAGGGCATCGCCCTAGGCTGTGTCGGGCCTGCGAGGGCGGAGCGGCATGCCGCCAAGATGACGGCGCTGCAGGCCGCGAAGGCGCTGGCGAAGTCCCTGGCAATCACTCCGAACGAAGCGGCCCGCCACGGGCTAGCCCTCAACCATGATGGCAATCGCCGCTCGGCCTTCGAGCTGCTGGCCTATCCCGAGGTGGATTGGCCGATGCTGTTGGGCATCTGGCCGGAGCTCTCCACCGTGGATTCCGGGATCGCCGTTCATCTCGAGATCGACGCCAAATATGACGTCTATCTCAAGCGCCAGACCGCTGACGTCGATGCGTTCCGCCGCGACGAGGGCTTGGCCTTGACCGACATCGATTTCGATGAGGTACCGGGACTGTCCAATGAAGCGCGTGCCAAGCTCCGGACCCATCAGCCGCGAACGGTCGGGCAGGCGGGGCGGATCGACGGAATGACGCCCGCCGCGCTCGGCATCCTCGCCGCTTATCTCCGCCGCGAGGCGAGACGAAGGAGCGTCAAGGCCACGGCCTGACGTTTCACGTGAAACACCATGGCCCGTGCCTCCCAGAAGATCGACCTGGTCTCCGACAGGGCTACCGCCCTCGCCCTCACCCCGGTTTCACGTAAAACAGTGGCGCGGCTCGATCGCTATGTCGCACTGCTCCTGGAATGGCAGGCCAAGACCAATCTGGTTGCGCCCTCCACGCTTCCAAATCTCTGGACGCGTCATATCTCGGATTCGCTGCAGCTCCTGAGCCTCGCCCCATCGGCAAAAACCTGGGTCGATTTCGGCAGCGGCGGCGGCTTTCCCGGCGTGGTGCTGGCTTGCGCGTTGGCGGAGACGCCAGGCGCCACGGTCCATCTGGTTGAGCGGATCGCCAAGAAGGCGGCCTTCCTGCGCGAGGCGATACGCGTCACGGGCGCGCCCGGGGCTGTGCATCTCGCCGACATCGGGGATACTGTGGAAAGATTCGCAGGGGCCGTCGATTGCGTTACGGCGCGCGCGGTGGCTCCGCTACATCAACTGATCGGTTTTGCGGAACCGCTGGTGAAACGAGGTGCGAAGGCCTTGTTTCTCAAGGGTCAAGATGTAGAGGCTGAATTGACCGAGGCTACTAAATATTGGAAGATTGACCCAAAGCTTCATTCCAGCCGCACGGGCGGACAAGGCTGGATCGTCGAACTCGATGCCATCGAGCGGCGCAACGCTGCCGCGGAGTAGCTGGGGACAGCCGGCCATGGACGTAATTAACAAGATTTATCAAGAGGATAGGGCGCCAAAACCCGCGGGACAGCCGCGCATTTTGGCGCTTGCCAACCAGAAGGGTGGCGTCGGCAAGACGACCACGGCGATCAATCTCGGCACGGCGCTGGCCGCGATCGGCGAGCGGGTCCTGATCGTCGATCTCGACCCCCAGGGCAATGCCTCGACCGGGCTCGGCATCGACCGGCGCAGCCGCAACACCTCGACCTATGACGTGCTGATCGGCGAAGCGCAGCTGCGCGAGTCGGTGGTGCCGACCGCCGTGCCGCGACTGCACATCGCGACGTCAACCATGGATCTCTCGGGCCTTGAGCTTGAGCTTGGCACCACGCCCGGCCGCGCCTTCCGCCTGCGCGATGCCATTGCCGCGCTGAACCAGAATGCGACGCCTGACAGCGACTACACCTATGTGCTGATCGACTGCCCGCCCTCGCTCAACCTGCTCACGGTGAATGCGATGGCGGCGTCGGACGCGATCCTGGTGCCGCTGCAGTGCGAGTTCTTCGCGCTCGAGGGTCTGTCGCAGCTCTTGCAGACCGTCGAGCAGGTGAAGACCACGCTCAACCCGAACCTGTCGATCCACGGCATCGTGCTGACCATGTTCGACAGCCGTAACAACCTCTCGAACCAGGTCGT
>CAZDEZ010000050.1:0-33165 GCA_964504705.1 uncultured Bradyrhizobium sp. | reverse complement strand
CATTGCACACGGTGCTGCGGGTGCCGCCGGCGCCCGGCCTTCCCTGCGCCCTCTGCACAGAGGGAGCAACGAATTGGCAAGACTCGAGCGAAAAACACGCTGCGGGAACGGAATTTCGCGTTCTCGCGCCGACCGCGTTCGCGATCAGTTGCGGCGATTGACCACGTTCTCGCGCACGATCTCCCCCTTGAAGCGGAACAGTTGCGGATCGCCGGGGTCGATGCTGGTCCTGACCCAATGCGTGTCGGGCCAGCCGAAAGTCTCCACCCGCGTGAAATTTTCGAACAGGCGGCCGGTCTTCTTGCTGTAGAGCGGCTTGTCGATGCGGAATAGATGGGTGTCACCGTGGAAAAAGGCGACAGGCTTATCGAACGCTTCAAGCTCCCCGGAAAGCGCGTCGATGTAGTCGCCATACGACGTGGCGGGACTCGGAAGCGCCTGCCCGCGCGGAATGAACGGAATGAAGTAGCGGGTCTTCGCGGCGGTCGGCCAGAAGTTCTCAAATCCCGGATTGGCCTGCGTGAGCACCACGACGCCGAGGCTGTTCGAGGTCTTGGCCTCGGCGAATGCCTGCTTCATCCAGGCGATGTTCGCCGCCTTGCGCTCGACGTGCTCGGCGTCCATCTCCGGCGTGCGGCCGAAATTGTCGTTGCTGCCGACGATGTGCAGCGTGACGAAGGTGACGCCGCCCAGACTCCAGCGCAGGTTTTCCCGGAACTTGGCGAATTGCGGATCGGCAGACTGGTTCTTCACGGCAAGCGGGCGCTGCCCGAGACTGCGTCCTTCCGGAAAGAACGTCGCGCGGACGCCGGCCAGGAGTTCCAGCGGATCGACTTTCCGGGCCTGCAGCGGCCAGCAATCGGTCCAGTCGTTGTCGCCCGGCGTCAGGATGAAGGGATGGCGGATGGTCTGGAACGATGCGAGGACCGCCTTGTAGCTCTCCTCGACGCAAGGCATCGCGGCCGCCGCCGGGTCCCGATTGTAGGGCCTCGCGTCGAACTGGAAATCGCCGACATGGGCGACGAGGGCAAGCTCCGTGGCGTTGAGAACGTTGAGCACGCGCTGGTATTCGAGTTCCTGAACCTTCGTGTAGGGCATGTCGCCGATGACCGCGAAGTCGAACCCGCGCTGCTGGGCGCTGGCTCCCGTGCAGGCTGCCGCCAGGAATACGGGCAGCGCGGCATGGACGAGCGCGAGCCGCCAACCGGCAGTCGCCGCAAGGCAATTCGGCAACATTGGTCTCCCCCCATGTCCGCAGCGTGTTACCGGCCTCAGACCTCTGCAAACTCTCATCTCCGGCGGAAAGCCGCAAGCCGGCAAGACCCTGCTGCTGCGAAAGTTGCACGACGCCGAAAGCCGCAGCATGTTGCCGACCCTGCCATGTCCGGAGCCGCCCCCGTGTCTGACTCTCCCGCACAAGCCGACGGCGCCCGCGTCCTCGCCGACCTCAACGCGCTGCGCGCGATCGGCGCCTTCAAGACCGGCGTGCACAAGCCGACCTTCTCCGAGCCGCATGCCCGCTCGATCGAATGGCTGGCGAACAAGCTGCCCGAGGCGGGGCTGACCGCTGCCGTCGACGGCATCGGCAATGTGCTGGGCAGCAGCCCCAAGGGCGGGCGAAAGTTGCTCGCCGGCTCGCATCTGGAGAGCCAGAACTACGCCGGCTGGCTCGACGGGCCGCTCGGCGTCATCTATGCGCTGGAAGCCGCGCGCGTTCTCAACGCCGATCCCGGAATCGACGGCGCGGTCGAGGTCGCAGCCTGGTGCGACGAGGAAGGCCATTTCGGCCAGTTCCTCGGCAGCCGTTCCTTCGTCGGTGCGGTGAGCGAAGCCGATATCGACGCCGCGCGCGACCGCAACAGCGGCTGCACCATGCGCGAGGCGATCGCCGGCGTAGGTCTGGCGGGCCGCCCCCGCCTCAAGGCGGTGCGCGGCCGCCACATCGGCTATCTCGAGGCCCATATCGAGCAGGGCGACACGTTGGAGAGCGGTGCCCTGAAGATTGGCATCGTCACCTCCATCGTCGGCATCTGGCAGTACCGCATCGTCTTTTCCGGCGAGCAGAACCACGCCGGCACCACGCGGATGGCGATCCGCAAGGACGCCGGGCTTGCACTCGCACGCTTCTGCGTCGCCATCGACGAAACCTTCCCCGGCATTTGCGGACCGCGAACGGTGTGGACCACCGGCCGCATCGAGCTCGATCCCGGCGCGCCAAGCATCATTCCCGGACGCGCCGAGATGCTGTTGCAGATGCGCGATGCGGATACGACCGTGATCGAGCGCATGGAGGAGAAACTGCGCGCCATGGCCGCCGAGGCGACGGCCCGAGGCCCCTGCGGCGTCAGCGTCGAGCGCCTGCGCACCGGCGCGCCCGCCATGATGGATGCCTCGTTCCAGGACGCCATCGAAGCTGCGAGCGCCGAGCTCGCCGGCGGCAAGTCGCTGCGGATGCCGTCAGGAGCCGGTCACGATGCCCAGATCCTCGCCACCATCATGCCGGCGGGCATGCTGTTCGTGCCGTCGATCGGCGGCATCAGCCATCACTGGAGCGAAAACACCGATGACGCCGACATCGTCACCGGTGCAAACGTGTTCGTCGAGACGTGCCGCAAGCTGCTGACGCGATGAGAAGGTCCGGCGCAAGCCGCGTGCGCCGGCGCGCTGCCGGGTTCAGCGGCCCCAGGGAATTTGGCCGTGATATTCCTTCGGGATCTGGCTCTTGTAGCGTGAGGGCACGGTCCTGCTGTCGATCGAGCGGTCGAGCTCGCTCTGGCTTTTCTTCGCCGTCTTCTTCTTGCCGGACTTGTCGTCGGCAGGCTTGTCGGTGGCGGTCGCCGCCGGTTTGTCGGCAGGCGCGGTGGTGGTGGTCGTTGTGGTCGTGGTTGCGGCCGGCGGTGGCGCGGTTGTCGTCGCGGGGGCCGCTCCGGCCGCGGGAGCTGCGGCGGCGCCCGCCGCCGTGCCCTGGGCAAAAATATCGCTGGCCGGCAGGCAGACCAGCCCGATCGCGGCTGCCGCCGCCGCAACGCAATAAAATCTGTTCATGTGACGCTCCAATGTTGCCGAGCCACAACGGCATAAGCGTAGTCCCTCCACGGGCGATCGTCGAGTGCGGCGGCAGCCGGTTTCGGCCGCCCAAAACCGTCCGCGGCGCGCGGCCGCACGGCTGGACCGGCGCGTGGCGGTGGATAACGATGCAAATCTGGCCTATCTGCGGTGCGTGATGCTCCTCCTCGAATCTCTCCCCACCGTGATCGGCACCGCCGCGGTTGCGCCCGCGCTGCTTTTCCTGTGGCTGGTGATCGCGACCGACGAGCGGCCGGGTCCGCCGCTGCGGGTGTGGTCTGCCTTCTTCCTCGGTGCTGCCAGCATCTCCCTGCTCGGTCTTGCCCGCGCCCCGTTCGCCAAGATCGTCGTGCTGGCGGGCGCCGATCATCCCTGGCTCGGCCTCTTGCTGCATTCGCTGCTCGGCGTCGCCGCGCCCGAGGAGATCGTCAAGGTGCTGGTGATCCTTGCCGTCGGCCTGCGCAGCCGCAGCCGCGGCATCGATCCCATGGACACCGTGGTCTACGGCGCGGCGGCCGGCCTCGGCTTTGCGGCATACGAGAACCTCGCCTATCTCGTGCAGCATGCCGACATCTGGCGCTCGCTGGCGGCGCTGCGCAGCGTGCTGACAGTGCCATTCCACGGCGCGCTCGGCATCATCGCGGGCGCGTATCTGGCAATCGCGCGCTCCGGCACGGCGCTCGGTGCCAACCGGCGCAACCGCGACTGGGCACGGATCTCGAGCTGGGCGCTGGTGCTGCTGGGACCGATCAGCTTGCATGCCGCGTTCGATTTTCCGTTGCTGATGCTGCAACAGAATCCGGACCTGCCTTCCACCACGCGGATGTTGCTTGGCGCCACCAGCATCCTGATCGGCTTCTCCTCGATCGGCTTTGCCATCCGTTTGGTGCGACGCGTCGGCCGCCACCATGCGCCGCGCACCGACGTGGCGCGCGAGCGGCTGAGCCAGCTGCGGCGGATGTGGGCGTTGCTGGTGTTCGGCGGCGGTGCGGGCTTTGCCGGCCTCGCCTTCCTGCTCGGCGCCGCGCATCGCTGGCTGGTCAATCCCGACCGCAACATGAGCGTGCTCGCCGGCTCGGTCGGGCTGATCGCCATCGTGATCGGCGTGGCACTGCTGGTGGCCACCACCGCCGTCTATTTCCTCGGCCGCAACCGGATGCGCGCCATCTCCGAAGGATTTTCGTCAATGTCCGGTCACAGCGGCTGACCGGGATGCCGGCCGGCACTATATTGAAGCAACATTATCGAGAGTATCTTCCATGACCCTCCCCCACGACATCAACGAACTGCAGGCCAGGATGCGCGAGGCCATGCGGACGCATTGGAAAGTGTTCCTGTTTGAAGGCATCCTGCTCGCCGTCATGGGCCTCGCCGCATTGATCCTGCCGCAGCTCGCGGGGCTTGCGGTGACCATCCTGCTGGGCTGGCTGTTCCTGATCGCGGGCATCGGCGGGCTGATCGTGACCTTCTGGGCGCGCGAGATGCCGGGCTTCTGGTGGTCGCTGTTCTCGGCGGCGCTGGCGGTGCTCGCGGGCCTGCTGCTGCTGGCGCGGCCGATGCAGGGCGTCTTGACGCTGACCATCGTGGTCGGCGCCTATTTCCTGGCCGAAGGCGTCGCCACCATCCTCTATGCGCTGGAGCATCGCCGCGAGTTGTCCGAGCGCTGGTCGTGGCTCCTGATCGGCGGCGCGATGGACATCGTGATATCAGGCCTGATCGTCGCAGGGCTGCCCGGGTCGGCGGAATGGGCGATCGGCCTTCTGGCCGGGCTCAACCTGATGTTCGGCGGATCCACGCTGATCGGCATGGCGCTGGCCGCGCGAAAGCCCTGATACCATTCGGCAACACTCACCAGGAGATCGCGAGATTGGGGGATGACAGGCGCGCCGGGCTGGGCTACATGCCCAGCCATGATCAACCGCGCCACCAGCTACTATTGGCACTTTAGCTACGACAGCTCGCTGGCGGTGGGAGGATCGCGCGCACTCTGAAGACAGATGTTGCAGCCCAAATCCGAACAAGCCGCCAGACCTGGCGGCTTTTTGTTTGGCCGGCAGGTCCTCGAACGAGAAGAGGAACTTTGCCATGTTGAGTACGACCGACGATCTTCGCATCCGCGAGCTGAAGGAGCTCAGTACCCCTGAGCAGGTGATGCGCGAGATTCCGCGCACGCTGACCGCGACGCGCGTGGTGATGGCCGCGCGCAACGCCATTCATGCCATCCTGAACGGCACCGATGAGCGGCTGCTGGTCGTGGTCGGCCCCTGCTCGATCCACGATCCCGCCGCCGCCGTCGACTACGCCGAGCGGCTTGCAACCCTGCGCGAGCGCCTGGCCGACCGGCTCGAAATCGTGATGCGGGTCTATTTCGAGAAGCCGCGAACCACCGTCGGCTGGAAGGGCCTGATCAACGACCCCGATCTCGACGGCAGTTTCAACATCAACAAGGGCCTCAGCCTTGCCCGCAACGTGCTGTCCGCCGTCAACAATCTCGGCCTGCCCGCCGGCACCGAATTCCTGGATATGACGACGCCGCAATATATTGCCGATCTCGTCAGCTGGGCCGCCATCGGCGCGCGCACCACCGAAAGCCAGATCCACCGCGAACTGGCCTCCGGCCTGTCGTGTCCGGTCGGTTTCAAGAACGGCACCGACGGCAATGTTCGCATCGCCGCCGATGCCGTGAAGTCGGCCTCGCATCCGCATCATTTCATGGCGGTGACCAAGGGCGGCCGGTCCGCGATTGCGGCCACGGCAGGCAACGAGGACTGTCACATCATCCTGCGCGGCGGCAGCCGGCCAAACTACGATGCCGCCAGCGTCGAGGCCGCAAGCGCCGATCTGGCAAAGGCCGGCGTCAAGCCTCTCGTCATGATCGATACCAGCCACGCCAACAGCAGCAAGAAGCCGGAGAACCAGCCAATGGTGGTCGCCGACATCGCGCGACAGGTAGCGGGGGGCGAGCGGCGCATCATGGGCGTGATGATCGAGAGCCATCTGGTGGCCGGCCGGCAGGACGTAACGCCGGGCAGGCCGCTCACCTACGGGCAGAGCATCACCGACGGCTGCATCGATTGGCAGACGACCGTCACGGCACTGGAGCAACTGGCGGAAGCGGTCGAAGCGCGAGGCAGCGCGCGCGGACGCCGCCTCAGCGAATTGTCGGCGTAAAGCGAGTGGAGAGCGGGGCGCGGCGTGCGCCCTGCTCGCTCAGCAGCCGCGGCAGATGCCCTTGAGCTTCTTGTCGAGCAGGGCGTTTTCCCTGGCCAGCGGATCGTTCGGATCGCTGAAGGCGCCCTTCTGGTCCGGGACGTCGGCCGCACGCGGCTGGCGGTGGCCCACCGGCGCCGGAGGCACGCCGGTACCCGGCGAACTCTTCACCGCGGTCGAGGATCCCCCGCCCTGGGCGAAGCCGCCGGGAATTCCGATCAAGAGCACCAGTGCCATCGACAGAAGGACCTTACGCATCGCGCATCTCCCGCATTCTCTTCAACTCGTTCATCGCGTCCGCTCGGGCACGTCGATTGCCGCACAGTTTCGCCGTCCCTGGGCGGCGCAATCCTGCGCCTTTCGCACGTCGGCCATGGTGCCGAGCAACCAGATGCCCGCCGCCACCAGCACGACGAAAAATGCCGCCAGCACCGCATTCTCGACGGTACGGTTGCCCTCTTCCGGCGGCTCCTCCTTCTCCGTCATGGCGACCGCGACGGCGGATAAAGATGGACCTCGCCGCAATAATCGACCACGCGGTAGCGTGCTTCTGCAAGTTTATCACGTCGCGGCGAGTCAGGCTGCGACAAATAGCTCGGCCCGATCGGGGCTTTGCCATGTCCGCCCGGGATATCCAGCACATATTCCGGCTGGCAAAGGCCCGAGACGCGCCCACGCAAGCTACGCATCAGTTCCTGGCCGTGCTCGATGGTGGTGCGCAAATGCGCGGTACCGGGCGCAAGATCGCCGTGATGCAGATAATACGGCTTGATCCTGTTCTCAACGAAGCTGCGCATCAAGGCTTCCAGCGTCGCGACGTCGTCGTTGACGCCCCGCAGCAGCACGGACTGGCTGACCAGCGGAATGCCGGCATCGGCCAGCCGCGCGCAGGCCGCCCGCGCAGCATCGGAGAATTCGCGCGGGTGGTTGGCATGTACGGCGATCCATGTCGTCGCGCCGGCGGTTTTCAGCGCCGACACCATTTCCGCGTTCACCCGCGCCGGATCGGCGACGGGACCGCGGGTATGGATGCGGATGATCCTGACGTGATCGATCGCGGCGAGGTCGGCCATGATTTCCGCAAGCCGGCGCGGCGACAGCATCAGCGGATCGCCGCCGGTGAGGATGACTTCCCAGATTTCGCTGCGACTGCGGATGTAATCGAGCGCAGCGCGATAGGCGTCGTCGGAGAGCGCATTGGGCTTGCCCGGTCCGACCATCTCGCGGCGGAAACAGAAGCGGCAATAGACGGCGCAGACATGCACCAGCTTGAACAGCACGCGGTCGGGATAGCGGTGCACGATCCCCGGAACCGGCGAGTGCACATCGTCGCCGATCGGATCGGCGTTCTCGCCTGCAGAGGCCACCAGTTCCTGCGCGCTCGGGATGAATTGCCGCGCAATGGGATCGGCCGGATCGTCCGGGTCGATCAGCGCGGCGACCTCGGGCGTCACCGCAACGGCATAGCGTGCGGCAACTTGCTCGAGTTCCGCCAGCGCGGCGGCAGGCGCGAGCCCGCGCGCCACCAGTTCCGCCGGCTGGCGCAGCGTTGCCGCTAGCTTGGGGTCGATCCTGTTCATGCCTCTCCCGCCGGCGGCGTCCACACCACCTGGTCTATCCTTGGCGCGCCGCTGGCCAGCATCACCAGCCGGTCGAAACCCAGCGCCACGCCGCTCGCCTCCGGCATATGGGCAACCGCGGCGAGAAATTCATCGTCCAGCGGATAGCGTTCGCCGTAGCGGCGTTCCTTTTCATCCATCGAGGCGGTGAAACGATGGCGCTGTTCCGCTACGTCGGTCAACTCGCCGAAGCCGTTGGCAAGCTCAACGCCGCAGGCATAGATCTCGAACCGCTCGGCAACGCGCGGATCGCCGGGCTTGGTCCGCGCCAGCGCCGCTTCCGGCGCCGGATATTCGAACAGCAGCGTGAGCCGCCCCTGTCCCAAACGGGGTTCGACGTGCTCGACCAGCACCTTGCTGAATATATCCGACCAGGTGTCGTCGTCGGCCACCCGCACGCGGTCCTTGGCTGCCGCCGCCATCGCCGCACGATCGCCCTCGCCGTCCACGATCGTTGCGAGCAGGTCGATGCCAGCAAAATGTTCGAACGCAGCTGCCACGGTCAACAGTTCCGGCTCGGCGAAGGGATCACAGTGCCTGCCGCGAAACGAGAAGCTGCCGATGCCGGTCGCCTGCGCCGCATGCGCGATCACCACGACCGTATCGGCCATGATGGCGTCATAGCCGGCATTGGCGCGGTACCATTCCAGCATGGTGAACTCGGGCAGATGCAGGTCGCCGCGCTCGCGGTCGCGGAACACGCGCGCGAACTCGAATATCCTCGGCTCGCCGGCAGCGAGCAGCTTCTTGCACGCGAATTCCGGCGACGTACGCATATACCGCGTCACCCGGTTGCCATCGGCGCGAACGAGTTCGGTCCGCGGCGCGTGAAGATGAGTTTCGTTGCCGGGCGACACCTGCAAGATACCGGTCTCAACCTCCGCAAACCCTTGCTCGTCGAACCAGGCGCGCAGAGCGCGGGTGATTTCCCGGCGGGCCAGCAGGAACGGCTTCCGGTCGGCGTGCCGCTCCGGCGACCACCAAGGCGACGGCTGGTCGGGACCGGCCATCAGCGGTCGATCCCGGCGAATCCGGCGCCGTCCATATATACGGTGAAGGGAAGATCGCATTTCATTGATATTGCTGCTATTTTCTGAACAGGGCGGGAAGATTGGACGCCCTGCGGCCTGATCCGGTCCTTCATGTCCAAAGACGCCCGCCTTGTCCACGCCGTTGCGAGTGAACCTCCCTCAGGGTTTGCGAGTCCCACGCCAAGGAATTGGACCGGTTCAGGCATGTACTACGGCTGGATGATTGGCATCGGACTCTTGGTTCTCGCCATGACGGCTTCGCCGCTGGCCCGCGCGGAGGGTCCGGGGCCGGACATGAAGCCGGTCGAGAGCGCGAAAACATCCATGTCGCCTGACGCCACGCTGCGGATCGAGCAGTACGTCAAGGACGGCGAGGACGGCTTCAGCTACGAGTTCTGGCTGTTCGACAAGGACCGCAACAACGCCTTCCTCCTCAATCGTAACGAGGACAAGGATCTGGCGGCTTATCCCGCCGGATTCCGCTTCTCGGCGGACAGCCAATGGCTGGTGCGCATGCAGGGCACTGGCGCCGGATTCTCGACCCTCCTGCTCTACAAGCGCGACGGCAACCGCTTCGTATCGGCAACGAAGAAGCCTCTGGGCGAACTCGCCTGGGACTATTTCTTCACCCAGCCTGCGTCCAGGCGCATGCCAACCCAGCCCGACGAGCTGAATCACAAGCGCGCCGACCTTTTGAAGGGCTTGGAAGAGAATTACGCCTGGCTCGGCCAGAAGTGGCCGGACAGCCGCTATATCGCGATCACGCTGACGTTCGACATCCAGGGCAACGACCGGCCAACCCCATGGATCGAGGGCTGGCGCTGCGTCTACGACACGCAAACCGGAAAATTCTCGGTGCCCGCGGCCTTTGCCGAGCACAACGTCAGGGCGCGCAAACTGGCGAAGCCCAAATCCGGCGGATGACCGCGCCGTGCGGTCGGCGACAGACGCGACGCGGCGCGAAAAAGGGCCGGAAAAGGGTAGCATCTGCAGGCCAAATCAGTATGTTGCGCCCCGAAACCGCCTCCCTCGCCCATGGGCAGACCTGCCCGGATCGGCCGGAAGCCAGCAATTCGGGAAAATAGCCTTGAGAGTCATCGCCAGCTCCATCCGCAAGGGCAACATCATCGAGCAGGACGGCAAGCTCTACGTCGTCCTTTCCGCCGAAAACATCCATCCCGGCAAGGGAACCCCGGTCAGCCAGATCGAAATGCGCCGGATCGGCGATGGCGTGAAGGTGTCCGAGCGCTACAAGACTACCGATCAGGTCGAGAAGGCCACCGTCGAGGACCGCAACTTCAACTACCTCTATGAAGACGCCGACGGCTTCCACTTCATGAACGCCGAGACCTATGACCAGATCCAGGTGGCGAAGGACATCGTCGGCAGTGCCGCGCCGTACCTGCAGGAGAACATGACCGTCAAGGTCTCGATGCACGACATGAATCCGGTCGCCATCACCCTGCCGCAGCGCGCGACGCTGGAGGTCGTGGAAACCGAGCCGGTCACCAAGGGCCAGACCGCATCGTCCTCCTACAAGCCGGCGATCCTCTCCAATGGCGTGCGTACCTCGGTGCCGCCGCATGTGGCCGCAGGGACACGGATCGTGGTCATGACGGAAGACGGGTCTTACGTCGAGCGCGCAAAGGACTAGACTACGACCCTCGATGACGGGGCAATCGCCGGGGGGCGAGGGAGTTGGGGAAGAGAGCTGAGCGGTTCGTCCTGCGCCTGCTGGCGGTCTTTCTCCTGCAACTGGCCGGCAGCGGCTTGGCTGCGGCCGACCAATTCCACTCCCCCACGATCTCGGCGATGCGCGTCGAATGGCGAACGGCGCTCGACCAGCTGCGCACCGAGGTGAGCGGCAAGCCTGTCGCCGCCTCGACTCTGAGCTTCGCCATCCAGCAGCGCCATGCCGCTTCCGACCCGCGCTCGATGCCGGCGCTGGTGCAGCTCAACGCTGTCACGTCGCAGCTTTTCAACGGCATCGGCCGCAGTCCGATTCCGGTAATGCTGCCGTTCGACGCGGCGGCCTGGCTCGAGGCGCGGCAGAACGGCGCTCCCGATACCGGGCAGCCCGCGCGCCACCAGGCGGACTTCCGCACCGATCTCTTCCATGCCGGACCCTCCGGCTATGACGCTACTTTCTCGCTGCCACCGGGCGCTGGCGAAGGCCTGCCGCACCGAACGTTTGCGCGGCCGGTCGAGGTGCAGATCACCGGCTCGCTGCTGGTCTACGACCTCGCCGATCCCGCCGGCGGCAAGGGCGAACCGGTCAAGTCGCTCGCCGCACAATTTCCCGACCTGCGCCGCTTCATCCGCGAAGGCTACGTCCGCTACGCCTTCACCAGGTTCGGCGTGCCCTATGTGGTCTCGATCCAGTGCCTGGACTCGGTGCCGCGCGCGCGGCGGCTGGCCTGCCGCGAGGCCTATCCGGTCGCCGAGCGTTTCCTGAAGGCGCTTCGGGTGACCGGCGGCCTGCCCTCGCGGCCACACAGGGACATCGCCTCCATCCGTGTCGAACGACCGGCGACGGCATCTGCCGAATTCACCTATCGCCCGAGCGGCGACATCATCGCCAGGACCGGATCGCGCCGGAAGTCCGGCCACGCCGACAACACGGCCTATTCGCAGATCCGCTTTCCCTTGGTGCGAGTCCCCGTCGCCGTCCGCTCGCAGCAATTTGCACGGCGCGACAAGACCAAGCACGTGAGCGGCGTGTACCCGTGGCGCGATAATTTCTGCGAGGACCGCAGCTTCAACGTCGGGCAGTGCGCCAGCGGCTTCGGCCATCAGGGGCAGGACATCCGGCCGCGGCCCTGTTCCGCCGAGGAGAGCGCGGAAGGCTGCGACGACAAGCGGCAGGCGATCGTCGCCGTGCGCGACGGCGTGATGATCCGCGCGCCCAAGCAGCAGGCGGCGACGCTGCAGGTCAATACAGGCACCGAGCACATCCGCTTTCGCTACATGCACATGACCCCTTCGGCGATGGACGCCGACGGCCTGCTCAACGGCCGCCCTCTCGCTGAGGGCGAGCCTATCGGCGTGGTCTCGAACTATCTCGACCGCCCCAACGGCACCAGCCGGCATCTGCATTTCGACGTGCAGGTGTTCACGCGCGACGGCTGGCTGTGGGTCAATCCCTACACGACGCTGGTCGCGGCCTATGAGCGGCTGATCGGCGGCCGCGGCCGCCCGATCGGCAACGAACCGGTGACCGCCGCAGCCGTCGCGCACGCGTTGCCCGCGGAGGCCAACCGCCCCGGCGCCCAGGAGGGCGGCGCGAACTAAGACCCCCTGGAAGTGACCGCCCGAACAAAATATCGAAAACAACCCCATGCAAAGTAGCCCGGCGGGGTCGGCAGGCTGCTTCCAGGCGTCTGTCAGCCCGCCGCCGCGCCCACCTTCTGCCGGGCCGGCGGGGTCCAGCGATAGGCGGCGCCGAACCGGTTCCAGGTGTTGATCGCCGCGACCGCCGAGGTCAGGTACATCAATTCCTTCTCGCCGAATTCGGCATTGGCCTGCGCGAAAACGTCGTCGCCGACGCCGTTGGGCAATACCGTCAGCGCTTCCGTCCAGGCCAAAGCGGCGCGCTCGCGCGCCGAGAACTGCGGCGCCTCGCGCCACACCGCCACGAGGTTGATCTTGTCGGCGGCCATGCCGAGCCTTTCGGCCTGCAGGATGTGGAACTGCAGGCAGAAGGCGCAGCCGTTGATCTGCGAGGCGCGGATCTTGATCAGTTCGAGCAGCTGCTTGTCGATACCGGCCTTGGCGGCGATACCGCTCAGCTCGCGAACGGCGGCGAAGGCATCGGGGGCCAGGCTCTGGAAATCCGTGTACTCGCTTCGGGCATGTGACATCGACATCACCTCATGTTATCAGTGCTCTGATATATTATAAGAGCTCTTATATGCGTCGCAAGACTGGAACTGCGAAGGCACGAAAGCCTTCGCCGCGAAAATCGAAAAACCGCGAGAAGGCCTCGCGCGCCAAACCGCCCTCGCGGGCCCGGTCCAAGTCCAGGACCAAAACCAAGTCAGCCATCCTCCCCCCGCCGCCGGGTAAGGGCAAGCGCGGCGAGCAAGGCTATCTCGCCTATTTGCTGCGACAGGCGCAGGCCGCCAGCCGCCTGTCGATGGAGCGCGCGCTGGCGAGCCTTGGGGTGACGCCGCCGCAATTCGTCGTGCTGACCATGCTGCGTGCCTATCCCGGCCTGTCCGGCGCGGATCTGGCGCGGGTCGCGCTGCTGACGCCGCAGACCGTCGGCGTCATCATCGGCAATCTCGAACGATCAGGCGCCATCGCCAGGACGCCGCATCCGGTGCACGGGCGAGCGCTGCAGTGGGCGCTGACCCGTCGCGGTGCGCGGCTGCTGGAGAATTGCCGCCGCCGAGCCTTCGTGCTCGAACGGCGGCTCTCGGCCGGGCTGAATGCGAAATCGCAAGCAGTAGTCCGGCGCTGGCTGTCCAAAATCGCCGCGGACTTGCAAGAAAGCTAGGCCGCGGAATAAGACGCAGCGATAGCTGGATTGACGCAAGTTGAACGAAGGCAAGGTCGTTGGTGCCAAGTCTGTCGTAACGCATCGCTGAAGCACTGGAGACGCCGGACGCAACTTAAGATTTGACCGCCTTCAACTTTCAAGCGAGATTGCCGTTTGACGAACTTTTGTAGAGGCATTGCAATGATCCGCGCCGTGGCCCAAAGCGTCGCTGACGGAATTCACGCCACACGGGATGGGCCTCGAATGCACGCAGTTAGGCGGCTAGATCAGCGAGCAGATGGCGGCGTGGATAGCAGGCTCAACGCCCCGATCTACATCCCGGCGGCCGGCAACTCAGTTTGCCCGCGGCCACAGAACCGTCGCGGGCGAGTCTTTTCGAATGCGATTGTTCAGCGCCCGGCAGCCTGCACTCAATTCCCCTTCGCGAGTTTCACTGATGAATTTAAACGGTGGTGGCCTCAAGCTCTGCGCGGTCTACATCATCTATGCTGCTGTGCTAATAACACTCGCTTACTTCACGGATGACCCGAAGGGGCGATTTTTTCTTAGCTCCCTCGCGTGGGCGCCAGCGGGAGTGACTTTCGGACTCTTGCACTTGTTTCCGGTCATGTATCAATATCCTTGGACGAACACACCGTATTTTCTGTTCCCCGCGTGCCTCGTGATCGTGTACCTGATTGGCTGGTCAATCAGCACTGCTAACCGCAGACTGTTCTATCCCAGGCGATATCTGACGACGCGCTTTGTTCTCTATCTTGCGGTTATCCCGATCATCGCTGCGTCAATTGGGGTTGTCCTACAGGCCCTCTTGTATGGAGGCGATCCATTCAACCGCGCGCTGGAATCGCCCGGCCATTTTCTCTTTTTGGCGTATATTGACTGGCTCGTGCCGGCGCTCGCCTGCGCGACAGCGGACTGGACACTCCGGTCTGGCAAATGGCTGCGTCGCGGGACGCTTGCGGGAGTGGGCTTCGTTTCAACGCTCCTGACCTTCTACGGCCAGTTTCCGAGGATCGGCTGGCAATGGCAAATGCTATTGCCGGGTCTCACCGGCGGGATTGCCTCTCTCGCTTGCTGCTGGTTGCTAGATCTCTTGACTAAAGAACGCTTAAGCAATTCTACCCCAACCATCCACAACACGGCAAAGCTCCCCGACGACGCTCCGAAGCGAACTTGAAGAACATAATGGTCCATCTGGACCTTTGCTGCGGTTGCACAGAGGCGTCGGTATCGGATCGAAGCGAACATTTGCGAAGGCTTATGAGTACGCGCCCCAGTTCCCCGCAGCATCCCGGCTTTTGGCCCCAACCTGCTGCGCCGCTAGACTGCCCCGATCAAACTGTCTGATTCCCTGCTCTTGCCCACGGCCGCATGAGATTTTCTCAAGACCTACGATGATCTACCCAACGCTGAAATTGATCCATGTCTTGAGCGCTACAATCCTATTCGGTGGAGGTATTTTTGCCGCCTTGCTGGGTACAATTATCTTTGGCTCCAGAAAAGCAAAAGCAATCGCAGAAGTCGGGCCTCATATCGTCAAGGTCGAGTCTTACCTCACCGTATTGTCCGCGCTTGCTCAGATCGTCACCGGATTGTGGCTGGCATCGATAGCGGGATTCCCGGTTTTGACTGGATGGCTTGGTTGGGCCTTGTTGCTACTTTTCATAGCTGCTGCTTGCTGGATCCCTGGTGTTTGGTTGCAGCATCGCATGGTCGATCTTTCCAAAAAGGCTGTTGAGACAAACTCGGAATTGCCCGCTGAGTATGACCGGCGATTCCGGAATTGGACTTTGTTGGGCCTGCCTTCGACCACAGCCATGATCGGGATCTTCTATTTGATGGTATTCAAGTCAGCGTGAAAGTCTTCACGATCTGCCACCGACAAGCCATTCATGCCGCTACAATGGCCCGATGAAACAGCCTGATTCCCGCACTCGCCTCACCCGTCGAACTCTGCTGCAGGCGGGGCTTGGCGCGACTGCCCTGCTCGCGAACCCCGTCCTCGCCGCCGCGCCGCCCGGCTTCGACCAGTGGCGCGACTCCTTCCGCGCCCGCGCGCAGGCCAAGGGTATTTCGGACGCGACCTGGAACCGGGTGATGGGCCGCCTCGAGCCCGACATGTCGGTGTTCAAGCAGTTCCAGAAGCAACCGGAATTCCACGAGCAGGTCTGGCAGTACATCAACCGCCGCGTCTCCGACTGGCGCCTCATCAACGGCCGCGAGGCACTGCGCAGGAACGAGGCGCTGTTTGCGCGCATCGAGCAGGATTTCGGCGTCGAGCGCGGCACGCTGCTGGCGCTGTGGGGCGTCGAATCCGCCTATGGAGATCCGCTGGTGCAGCAGAACCACATGCGCCCCGTCTTTCCCTCGCTCGCCGCGCTCGCCTGGAACGAGCCGCGCCGCAAGGCTTATTGGGAAACCGAGCTGATCAACGCGCTGCGCATCGTCGACCGCGGCTGGGGCACGCCGGAGGAAATGCGCGGCTCCTGGGCCGGCGCGATGGGCCATACGCAGTGGATGCCGGAAGTCTGGCTCAATGTCGGCATCGACTACGACCGCGACGGAAAAGTCTCGCCGTTCGGCAAGCCCGACGACGCGCTGGGGTCGAGCGCAAAATACCTGCTCAACCGCGGCAAGTATCGTCGCGGCGAGAACTGGGGTTATGAGGTGCGCGGCGGCAGCGGCGCCGGCGGCAGCCGCACCTACGCCGCCTGGGCAAGCGCCGGCGTGACGCGGGCGGACGGCAAACCGTTCCCGCAGCCGAACGCATCGGCGCAGATGTGGACGCCGGTGCCGGGCGGCCCGACCTTCCTGCTCGGCCCCAACTTCTATTCGGTGAAGAGCTACAATCCCTCGATGAACTACGCGCTGGCGATCTGCCATCTCGGCGACCGCATCCAGGGCGGACCGACGTTCATCCAGCCGTTCCCCGGCTCCGAGCGCGCACTCACGCTCGCCGAAATCCAGGAAATGCAGACGCGGCTGACCAGAGCGGGCTTCGACACCGGCGGCACCGACGGGCGCGTCGGCAACGACACCATGAAAGCCGTGCGCGACTATCAGACCAGGACGGGCCTGCTGCCCGCCGACGGTTACGGCGGGCTCAAGGTGCTGGCGCGGTTACGTCAGGGCGGCTAGGGCGTGTGCTCATAGTTCGCTCTGCCGCGTCCGCTTTCGAGCAATCCAGACATCGAGTCAACATCGCCGAATGACCGAGCTTGAGCCGATGACCGAGCTTGAGCCGAAGCGGACATCCGACCACCACTACCTAACCCCTTCCGGGATGCAGTTTGAGCCGGTACGATGCCGCCACCTAAGCTTGGGCGGAACATGAGACGGCGCGAATTCATCCTATTGACCGGAAGCGCAACGCTTTGTTCGTTTTCGGCGCTCGCGCAGCAGGCGGGAAAGGTGCCGCGGATAGGCTATCTTCGCGTCACGTCCCCTTCCGACAGGCCGCCTCTACTCGACACGTTCCGGCAAGGGCTGCGTGAGCTCGGGTGGATTGAAGGCCAGAATATTGTCATCGACTATCGTTTCGCCGAGGGTCGGCTCGACCGGCTGCCCGACCTTGCGGCCGAGCTGGTCCGCCTCAAGGTAGACGTCATCGTATCGTTGGGGACGCAGGGAGTGACGGCAGCCAAGAACGCCACCAAGACGATCCCCATCGTAATGATTGGCGTTCGCGATCCTGTTGGCGTCGGGCTCATCGCGAGCCTCGCGCGCCCGGGCGGAAACATCACCGGAGTGTCCGGCAGCGCCGGCCTGGAAATCGTCACCAAACAGCTGGAACTGCTCAAGGAGACCGTTTCCAAAATCCGCCGTGTGGCAATCCTCTCGAACCCGGCCAATGCGTATCACCAGCTCGCGATAAAAGAACTGAACGTCGCGGCCCGGTCGTTGGGAGTGCAGCTTCAACTCCTGGAGGCTCGAGGTCCGAACGAGTTCGACGGCGCATTTACGGCGATGGCCAAGGAGCGCGTGGGAGCACTCCTCGTCCTGTCAGATGTGATATTCAACGACCACCGAACGCGGCTTGTAGATCTCGCAGCAATGAACCGCCTGCCGGCAGCTTACGGCATCAGGGAGAGTGTGGAGGCCGGGGGTCTAATGTCTTACGGGCCGAGCTTCCTCGATTTCTACCGGCGCAGCACCGCATACGTGGACAAGATCCTGAAGGGCGACAAGCCAGCCGACCTCCCCGTTGAGCAGCCAACGAAGTTCGAGCTGATCATCAACCTCCGGACGGCCAAGACGCTCGGTATCGAAATTCCTCCAACGCTGCTCTCGCGCGCCGACGAGGTGATCGAATAGTTATCGATGTCCGCTACTGGCCCCTTCTCGGAGCTAGGAAGATGTCCGAGTTGAATCCGCAGGTGGGGCCAACGCGGACATTGGCCAAGGTCGCTGTCACGCGATTTTGTGAGCGCTGCCCTGGTCCGCAAACGCGGGGCTTGGATACGCCGGCGCGTCGGGCAGCCGCAGCGCCCGGCCCGCATTCATGCCGCCGTCGATCACGAGCTCCATTCCGGTCACGTAGCTCGACGCGTCGGAGACCAGGTACAGCACGCCCCGCGCGATCTCCATGGCGTGGCCGGCGCGGCCGAACGGTGCCGCAAGCCGCGCGCGTTCCTCCGGATCGATCGGCGCGTTCTGGCCGGCGTTCGCCGCGCCTGCCGGAATCTTGCCCCAGATCGGGGTGTCGATGATGCCGGGATGCACCGAGTTGACGCGCACGCCGTCGCCGAACGAGGCGCATTCCATCGCGATCGCCTTGGCAAACAGCCGCACGCAGCCCTTGGTCGCGCAATAGCCCGCGAGCGTTTGTGCGCCCTGCAAGCCGGCCAGCGACGACATCAGCACGATCGAACCGCCGCGGCCGCCCTTGCGCATGGCCGGCAGAGAGTGCTTCACCGACAGGAACACGCCGTCGAGATTGATCGCGGTCTGCCGCCGCCAGTCCTCCAGCGTCATCTGCGTGATCGAGGGCACGCCGATGCCGATGCCGGCATTGGAGACGAGGATGTCGAGCCGGCCGTAGCGCTTGACGACTTCTGCCACGATCTCGATCCAGCGCTCCTCGCTGGTGACGTCCTGATGCCAGAACGTCGCCTCGCCGCCGGCTTTCCTGATGCGGGCAACGAGTTCGGAACCGCGGAGATCGTCGATATCGGTCACCGCCACCGACGCACCCTCGCGGGCCAGCAACTCGACACACGCCGCGCCAATTCCCGATGCCCCGCCGGTGACCAGCGCGACCTTGCCTGCAACCTGCCCTGCCATTCTCAACTCCCTGCGCAACGCTTCTTGTTGTTTACCGGATCGTCGTCGGCCCCTGGTCGGGGACGGCCACGTCGGCCACACGCATTTGCACACGTTCGGCGCCCTGCCAACGGTCTACCGCGAGCGAACCCGCGACATGCAATTGCTGGCCGCGGTTCTGCACCAGCGCATTTCCGAGTTTTTGTCCCACGCTGCGGAATGCCATGGCGTTGACGATGGCGCCGTCGCCCGACTTGAAGCGGAGCCGCAGATGAGCCTGGCCGACCTCGTCGGCGAATACGAGCTGGTGCGACGGCAGCGCGATCACCGGCTCCGGATTGCCGGCGCCGAAGGGGCCGGCGCGGTTCAGCGTCTTGACGAAATCGGCCGTTACCGCTCGCGCACTGACGGCACCGTCGATGAACAGTTCGTTTTCGTGGCGGGAGTTGGCGACGTCGGCGGCGAGCGCGCTCTCCATGTAAGCGCGGAATTCGGCCAGCCGTTCCTTGCGCAGCGTGACGCCGGCGGCCATGGCGTGGCCGCCACCCTTCATCAGCAAGCCATCCTTCACGGCCTGCCGCACCGCCTTGCCGAGATCGACGCCGGAGATGGAGCGGCCGGAACCGGTGCCGATGCCGCCGGGCTCGAGCGCGATGGCAAAGGCAGGCCGCGCGAACTTCTCCTTCAGCCGCGCGGCGACGAGGCCGACCACGCCGGGGTGCCAGCCCTCGGACGCCGTGACGATGACGGCGCCCTTGTCCTCCATGCCGAGGGAAGCCAGCGCCTCGGCCTCGGCCTGCGCTTCCGCGGCCTGCTCGATCAGGCGGCGTTCGCTGTTGAGGCGGTCGAGTTCGGCGGCGATCCGCGCCGCTTCCGACACGTCGCCTTCCAGCAACAGGCGCACGCCGAGATCGGCGCGGCCGATGCGCCCCCCCGCATTGATGCGCGGCCCCAGCATGAAGCCGAGATGCCAGGCTTCCGGCGGGCCGTTGAGACGCGAAACATCCATCAGCGCGGTGTGGCCGACATGGTCGCGCCGGCGCATCGCGATCAGCCCCTTGGCGACGAAGGCGCGGTTCAGCCCGGTCAGCGGCGCGACATCGGCGACGGTGCCGAGCGCCACATGATGCAGCATGCCGAGCAGATCCGGCTCCGGCATCTCCGCGCTCCAGAAGCCGCGCCGGCGCAATTCGCGATTGACGGCCACCAGCGTCACCAGCACGAGGCCGACGGCGGCGAGATAGCCCAGCCCGGAGAGATCGTCGGGCCGGTTCGGATTCACCAGCGCATCGACCTCGGGCAGTTGCTCGCCGCATTGGTGATGGTCGATGACGACGACGGCCATGCCGAGCTTCTTCGCTTCGGCGAGCGCCTCGAGGCTGGTGGTGCCGCAGTCCACGGTCACCAACAGCGTGGCGCCCTTGCCGGCCAGCATGCGGACCGCCTCGGTGTTGGGGCCATAGCCTTCGAACAGCCGGTCCGGAATATGGATCAGCGGATCGAGCCCGCAGTGGCGGAGGTGCCAGGCGAGCAGGGCCGCCGAGGTTGCGCCATCGACGTCATAGTCGCCGAAGATCGCGACCTTCTCGCCGCGATCAGCCGCATCGGCGATGCGACCGGCGGCCGTCTCCATTTGCGTCACGGTATGGGGATCGGGCATCAGCTTGCGGATGGTCGGATCGAGGAAATCCTCCACCGCGTCGATCTCGACGTCGCGCCCCGCCAGCACCCGCGCCAGCATTTCCGGCAACTGGTAGCGCTGCACGATGGTCAGCGCCCTCGCTTGCCCGCGCGCATCGAGCCGGTCACGCCAGAGCTTGCCTGTCGCCGACCTCGAGACGCCGAGGAACGCCTGGGGCGTCTCGACGGGCAATGCGGATGCGGGAAGCGTCATGATGCCTTCAGCAGGTAAGCACGAAGCGCGACGCTGCCATGAATCGCCCGGCCGCGAGCCGTTAGCAACCCATCCGGTCGGCTATCCCACCGAAATCCGCGGCCACGATGTCCCAGTCGCCGGTGGCCTTGAAATCGTATTTCTGATGCGGACCATACTCGGTCGGGCGGGCGACGAAGGCGGTCTTCAGTCCGTTTTGCTGCGCCGCCTTGAGGTCGCCGTTGTGCGCCGCCACCATCATCACTTCGGCTGGCTTGAGACAGAGCAGTTTCGCCGCGCCGAGATAGGTCTCGGGATCGGGCTTGTAATGCTCGAACAATTCGGCCGACATGATGAGGTCCCAGTTCATGCCGGCGAACTTCGCCATATTGGTGAGCAGCGCGACGTTGCCGTTGGAGAGCGGCGAGGTGACGTATTTCGTCTTCAGCCGCGCAAGGCCCGCATTGGTGTCGGGCCAGGAATGCAGGCGATGCCAACCCAATGTGAGATAATGCAGGTCGGCATCGGTGAGGCCCTTGATGCCCATTTGGGCGACCAGCTTCTCCAGCGAGCGCCGATGCAGCACGTCGAGGATGACGTAGCCGTTTTGCGGATTCTTGCGCACCTCGTCCATCGAGGCCATGTAGACGGCGCGCCAGCCGTCGACCAGCGCGGTCCAGTCCGCCTCGATGCCGCGCTTTGCCGACCATTTGGTGAAATCGTCGATCAGGCTGGTGCGCCAGTCGACACAGGTGCCGAACACGTCGAAGACCAGCGCCTTTACACCCGAGATATCCGACATGCACGCTCCCTCTTGTTGTTGGCCTCGCGGCAGCTAAAGCTTCTTCCGGTACTGCACGAACCCGGGACGATCGGCGACCTTGTTGTAGAGCAGTTGCGCGGTTTCGTTGGTCTCGTGCGTCATCCAGTAGA
Organism: uncultured Bradyrhizobium sp.; assembly: GCA_964504705.1. Lineage (GTDB taxonomy): Bacteria > Pseudomonadota > Alphaproteobacteria > Rhizobiales > Xanthobacteraceae > Bradyrhizobium. The sequence continues at coordinate 11,670 of CAZDEZ010000050.1, read as the reverse complement.
GACGGCTGGCGCCGGCGGAACGCGCAGCGGATTCCACCGCCGCGATCAGCTTGCGCCCGACACCGCCGCCGCGCAGCGACGGCTCGACGAAGAGGTCTTCGAGATAGCAGTAACAAACCGGCGCCCAGGTCGAGCGGTGCAGCAGATAATGCGTGAGCCCGACCAATTTGCCGTCGCGTTCGGCAACGAGGGCATGCAGCGGCTCGATCGGATCGAAGAAACGCTTCCAGGTAGCATCCGTGACTTCCGGCGCGAGCGAGGACTTGTAGAACGTCAGATAGCCCTGCCAGAGCGTCTCCCAGCCGGCGCGATCATCCGGTCGCACCGGCCGGACGACGATGTCATCAGCCACTGCCGCCTCCGTCAATCGAGGTGGAACTTTGCCAGTTCGCGGTGCTCGGCCTTGATGTAGCGCACCGTGCCGGTGACCGAACGCATCACCACCGTCTCGGTCTCGATCACATTGTCCTTGCGGAACTTGACGCCCGTCAGCAGCGATCCCGTGGTGACGCCGGTCGCCGCAAACAAGCAATCGCCCTTCACCATGTCCTCGATGCCGTAGACCATGCGGGGATCCGTCACGCCCATCTTGGCGGCGCGCTCGCGCTTCTCGCCCGTATCGAGGATGAGTCGGCACTGCATCTGACCGCCGATACAGCGCAGGGCAGCGGCCGCCAATACGCCCTCGGGCGCACCGCCGGTACCCATGTAGATGTCCACACCGGTCTCGTCGGGCGAGGCGGTATGGATCACGCCGGCGACGTCGCCATCGGTGATCAGGCGCACGGCAGCGCCGGTGGAACGGACCGCGGAAATGATATCGGCATGACGCGGACGGTCGAGCACGAGCGCGGTGATGGCGGATGCCGGCACGCCCTTGGCCTTGGCAAGGCGCTGGATGTTCTCGGCCGGCGGCGCATCGAGGTCGATCGTGTTCCTGGCATAGCCCGGGCCGATCGCGATCTTCTCCATGTAGACGTCGGGCGCGTGCAGCAGCGTGCCGCCATCGGCCATCGCCATGGTGGCGATCGCGCCCGGCATGTTCTTGGCGCACAGCGTGGTGCCTTCGAGCGGATCGACGGCGATATCGACCTGCGGGCCGGCATTGAGACCGACCTTCTCGCCGATGAACAACATCGGCGCCTCGTCGCGCTCGCCCTCGCCGATCACGACGGTGCCCTCGATCGGCAGCTTGTTGAGCTCGCGCCGCATCGCGTCGACCGCCGCCTGGTCGGCCGCCTTTTCCTGGCCGTGGCCGCGCAGCCGCGCGGCGGAGACCGCCGCCCGCTCCGTCACGCGCACGATCTCGAGCGTCAGGATGCGCTCAAGCAACAGCTGCGGCGGAACGGAAATATGCGTCGACATCTCAACTACTCCTCAAAGTCCCCGGGCGGACCGCACCGGTCCGCACCCACAAATCCAACGCGCGAGACATTGCTTCGCGCGCTAGTTCTTCTCGATCCGGATCACCTGCGGCCGGCCGCTGATGACCTTGTCCTTCTGCACGGCGGCAAGCGCCCGGTGCACGGCATCCTCGTGCGTCGCATAGGTGATCAGGATGACCGGCACCGGCGCGCCGTTCTTGGTGGCGCCCGCGGCGTCGACGCCGTCGGGATGACGCTGCACGATCGACTCCAGCGAAATCTTCTGCTCGGCAAGGCGAGTCGCGATCCTCGCGGCGGTGCCGGCGAGATCGCGCGCCATCAGGCGGATGTAGTAGCCGCCCTCGTGACGCTCCATCGGCGCCTTCCTGGTGTCGCGCAGCTTGTCGACAGGACGGCCGAACGGCCTCGCGCGGACCCCGCGCGCCACGTCGGCGATGTCGGCGATCACGGAGGCCGCGGTCGCTGCACCCCCGGCGCCGGGGCCGACCAGCGTGATCGGCGGCACGCCCTCGCCGTCGATGGTCACGGCATTGGTCACGCCCATCACCTGCGCGATCGAGGACGTCTTCGGCACCATGGTCGGATGCACGCGCTGCTCGATGCCCTTGGCGGTGCGCACGGCAACGCCGAGCAGCTTCACGCGGTAACCGAGTTCCTCGGCCGCACGAAGGTCTTCCGGCTTGATCGAGGAGATCCCCTCCACGTAGATCGCGCTCTGCGACACCTTGGTGCCGAAAGCGAGACTGGCGAGGATCGCCAGCTTCTGCGCGGTGTCGTGGCCGTCGACGTCGAACGACGGATTGGCCTCGGCATAGCCGAGCCGCTGTGCGTCCTTCAGACACTCGGCGAAGGTCAGCCCCTCCTGCTCCATCCGGCTCAGGATGTAATTGCAGGTGCCGTTGAGGATGCCGTAGACGCGGTTGACGCTGGTGCCGGCAAGCCCCTCGCGCAGCGTCTTGATGACCGGGATGCCGCCGGCGACGGCCGCCTCGTAGTTCAGTGCGCCGCCGTATTTTTCGGCGGCCTTGGCCAAGCGGACGCCATGCTTGGCGATCAGCGCCTTGTTGGCGGTGACCACCGACTTGCCGGCCTTCAGCGCCGCCTCGACCGCCGAGAAGGCGGGATCGCCGGAACCGCCCATCAACTCGACGAAGCAGTCGACATTGGGGTCGGTGGCAAGCGCGAGCGGGCTCTTGGCCCAGTCGATGCCGCGCAGATTGACGCCGCGCTTCTTGACCCTGGAGCGCGCGGTCACGGCGACGACGCGGATGCTGCGGCCGCTGCGTGCCGACAGCAGCCGGCCCTGCTCTTCGATGAGGCGGACGACTTCGGCGCCAACGGTGCCGAGCCCCGCGATGCCCACTTTCAGGGGTGCCATGGACGAGAAAACCTTCAGATCGGATTAGCGCCGGTTGGCGAGAGGAACCACGTTGTGCAACGTTTCAATGCCGCTTTCAAGGAAGCGGCGCACGCCGCGCGCGGCCTGGCGGATTCGCTGCTCGTTTTCCACCATGGCGATGCGCACGAAACCCTCGCCATGCTCGCCGAAGGCGACGCCGGGCGAGACCACCACGCCGGACTTTTCCACCATCAGGGTGGCGAATTCCATGCTGCCGATCCCCTCGAAGGCCTTGGGCAGCGGCGCCCAGGCAAACATCGAGGCCTGCGGCGGCGGAATGTCCCACCCTGCCCGGCCGAACGATTCGACCAGCGCATCGCGCCGCTTGCGATAGGTCTCGCGCATCTCGCGAATGCAATCTTCCGGCCCGTTCAGCGCGGCGGTCGCCGCCACCTGCACCGGCGTGAAGGCGCCGTAGTCGAGATAGGATTTCACCCGCGCCAGCGCCGCGATGATGCGCTCGTTGCCGACGGCAAAGCCCATGCGCCAGCCGGCCATCGAAAACGTCTTCGACATCGAGGTGAACTCGACGGTGACGTCCATCGCGCCGGGAACCTGCAGCACCGACGGCGGCGGGTTCTTCTCGTCGAAATATACTTCCGCATAGGCGAGATCGGACAGGATGAAGATGTCGTGCTTTTTCGCGAAGGCGACGAGATCCCGGTAGAAATCCAGATCGGCGACATAGGCGGTCGGATTGGAGGGATAGCAGACGATCAGCGCGATCGGCTTCGGGATCGAATGGATGATCGCGCGCTCCACCATCTCGAAGAACTGCGGCGTCGGCTCCGACGGCACCGAGCGGATCACGCCGCCGGCCATCAGGAAGCCGAACATGTGGATAGGGTAGCTCGGGTTCGGGCACAACACGACGTCGCCGGGCGCGGTGATTGCCTGCGCGACGTTGGCAAAGCCTTCCTTGGAACCGAGCGTCGCGACGATCTGGGTATCCGGGTTCAGCTTCACGCCGAAGCGGCGCGCGTAATAGGCAGCTTGCGCCTTGCGCAGGCCATTGATGCCGCGCGAGGCCGAGTAGCGGTCGGTGCGCGGCTTGCCCAGCGTCTCCTTCAGCTTCTCCAGCACATGGGGCGGCGCCGGCAGGTCGGGGTTTCCCATGCCCATGTCGATAATGTCGGCACCGGCATTGCGCGCGGCCGCCTTGGCCTGGTTGACCTTCTCGAACACGTAAGGCGGCAGACGGCGAATGCGGTAGAATTCTTCCATGGGTCTCAAGCTCCGGGATGCCGGCACCCTTCAGGGGACCGCCGGCACGGCTGGCGGCATGGCGGAACCCGATTCCGCGCAAAAACGCGCCCAAATCAAGGAATTAGGCCAGATTCAACCGCCAAGCCGTTGAATCGGAACGTTTTACCACGCAAGTCCCGCGATGCCAGCGCAAATCACGCGATTTGAGGGCTTATCGGGTGCGCTGGGCCTGGGGAGGAGTACCCGAGGAGGCCTGGCGGTCCCGCGCCGCGATCAGCTCGGACTGGATCCGCTTCTGCTCGTCGGGCTTCATGGCGGCCTCTTCGCGCTCGGGCGGCAGGTCGTGCACCGGCAGGTACCCACCAACCTCCTTCCGCGGCGGCGCATCGGCCGGCAGGCCCACCGCCGGCAGGTCAGCGATCTGGGTCGAGCAGCCGCCGACCGCGAGCGATGCTGCGAGCAGCGCCCCCGTCATCAACAGCCTGATTTTTCCACCCATCGCCATTTCCGCGGAATCCCAACCAACGCACCGTCCCGATGGCCCGAGCCTTGCACTGCATTCTAGCACAAGTGGTCAAACCATTGTCGCCCGAAACGATTAAGGGCAGGACAACGAAGGCTATCGGTGCGGCTTCATTGTGTCGGAATCGGGAAACTTTGACGCAGCGCAACAATTGCGATCGCAGAATTAATCCAATGAAAAGTCATCGCCGTTCCCTGCGGTGACGAAGCGAAATGAAACGACTAAGTTGACGACATGAGTGACGTCGATACCAAGGACAAGACCGAAACCAAGTTCGACGCGGAAGCGTTCGCCATGAACATCGCACGGGCGATGGAGAGCTCGGGCAAGGCGCTCGCGGCGTATCTGAAGCCGCGCGAGACCGGCGAGGTCAGGGACAAGCCGCCGAGCGAACTCACCGAGGTGATCAAGACCTTCTCCTCGGTCGCCGAATACTGGATGTCGGACAAGGACCGCGCCAGCGACCTCCAGCACAAGATGGGCAAGGCCTATCTCGATCTCTGGGGCTCGGCGATGCGCCGCATGGCCGGCGAGGCGGACGCCAAGCCCGCCGCCGCGCCGTCGCCGCGCGACAAGCGCTTCCAGGATCCGGAATGGAAGTCGAACCAGTTCTTCGACTTCGTCATGCAGCTCTATCTCTTGACGACGCAATGGGCGCACGACCTCGTGCGCAACGCCGAAGGCCTCGACCCGCACACCCGCAAGAAGGCGGAATTCTACGTCCAGCAGATCACCAATGCGCTGTCGCCGAGCAACTTCGTGCTGACCAACCCGGAAGTGCTGCGCGAAACGCTCGCTTCCAGGGGCGACAATCTCGTGCGCGGCATGAAGATGCTGGCCGAAGACATCGAGTCCGGCCGCGGCACGCTGCGCATCCGGCAGTCCGACCCCGCCAATCTCGAAGTCGGCGTCAACATGGCGACGACGCCGGGCAAGGTGATCTACCAGAACGACCTGATGCAGCTGATCCAGTATTCGCCGTCCACCGAGACGGTGCTGCGCACGCCGCTCTTGATCGTGCCGCCCTGGATCAACAAATTCTACATCCTCGATCTGCGCCCGGAAAAATCCTACATCAAATGGTGCGTCGACCAGGGCATCACCGTGTTCGTGATCTCCTGGGTCAATCCCGACAAGGAGCTCGGCAAGAAGACCTGGGCCGATTACATGAAGGAAGGCCCTCTCGCTGCCATGGACGTCATCGAACAGGTGACCGGCGAGTTGAAGGTGCATACCGCGGGCTATTGCGTCGGCGGCACCATGCTGGCCTCGACGCTCGCCTGGCTCGCGGCAAACCGCCGGCAGCGCGTGGCTTCGGCGACCTTTTTTGCCGCGCAGGTCGATTTCACCCATGCGGGCGACCTGCTGGTTTTCGTCGACGAAGACCAGATTTCGGCGCTGGAACGCGACATGGCGGAATCCGGCGTGCTCGAGGGCAGCCGGATGGCGATGGCCTTCAACATGCTGCGCTCCAACGACCTGATCTGGTCCTATGTCGTCAACAACTACCTGAAGGGCCAGCCGCCCTCCGCCTTCGACCTCCTGCACTGGAATTCCGACGCGACGCGGATGCCGGCGGCGAACCATTCCTATTATCTGCGCAACTGCTATCTCGACAACCGCCTGTCCACCGGCAGCATGGTGCTGGAAAACACCCTGCTCGATCTCTCCAAGGTGAAGGTGCCGGTCTATAATCTCGCAACGCGCGAAGATCACATCGCGCCCGCCGAATCCGTGCTGTACGGCTCGCAGTTTTTCGGCGGTCCGGTGAAGTTCGTGCTGTCCGGATCGGGTCACATTGCCGGCGTGGTCAATCCGCCGGCCGGCGGCAAGTACCAGTACTGGACCAACGACGACATCAAGGCGGGCTCCGTCGCCGAATGGATGAAGGGCGCCGTCGAACACAAGGGATCGTGGTGGCCGGACTGGCTGCAATGGCTGGAGAGCATCGACGCCGAACGGGTTCCGGCGCGCATCGTCGGCGAGGTGCTGCCGCCGATCGAGGATGCGCCCGGCAGCTATGTCCGCGTCCGTGCGTAGCGCATGGCGGTGGGCTCCGCTATAAGCGATCATCCCGCCGGTCGGGTCTCGAAACTGAATTGAGGGGGAAGCGATGACGCGCGAATTGTTCTGGCTGACGTGCACGGTGATCCTGACGGGAATTCTATGGATCCCGTACATCGTCAACCGCTGCCAGGTGCGCGGTCTTGCCGGCGCCATGGCCAACCCCTCGCGCAACGACAAGCCGCAATCCGACTGGGCCAACCGGTTGATGTTCGCGCACGACAATGCGGTGGAAAACCTCGTCGTGTTCGCGCCGCTGGTGCTGATCCTCTCCCAGCTCGACTATTCCACCAAGTGGACCGCGCTTGCCTGCGCCGTCTATTTCTGGTCGCGCGTCGCCCACCTCATCGTCTACGCCCTCGGCCTGCCGGTGTTCCGCACGCTGGCCTTCACCGTGGGCTTCCTCGCGCAAGCCGTGCTGGCGCTGGCGATCTTCAAGGTGCTGTAGCCGCTCAGAGGCCCTTGCGGGCAAGGACGAACAGCATTTCGGCCATCGCGTCGTCAAAACCCCTGACCTCGCCGGTCTCGATCGACAGGTCGGTCCACGCGCCGGCCTGCGCGTAGGTGGCGCGCAGCCAGTCTTCGGTTGGATAATTGTAATAGCGATTGAGCGTATCGCGCCCATCGCCGTCGCCCGCCTTGTAGCTGGCATAGAAGGCGCCGCCCGACTTCAGCGCGCGATGGATCAGCGCGAGAACGTCGGCAAGTTGATCCCGCGGAACATGCAGCAGGCAGGCGTTGGCCCAGACGCCGTCATACGCCTCGACTGAATCGAGGTCGTGGAACAGCAGCGTCCCGACCGGGCGGCCCAGCCTGCGCGACGCGACCGACGCCATTTCAGCTGAACCATCCGTCGGCGTGACGTCGTATCCGCGCGCGATCATTTCCGCGGTATCGCCGCCGGCGCCGCATCCGAGTTCGAGAATGGCGGCACCGGACGGAAGCACCGCGAGAAATTTCGTCAGCCGTGCGTGGCGCGAGGTGATCTCGCGCTCGGCATAGGCCTCCGCGTTGCGCCGGTAGAATTGCAGCGTGGCGTCGTCCACCGGCGCGCGTCCTTACTTGTCCGGCAGGCCCAGCATCAGCCGCATGTTCTGCACGGCTGCGCCCGAGGCGCCCTTGCCGAGATTGTCGAGCCGGGCGACCAGCACCGCCTGGCGGTGTTTTTCGCTGGCGAAGACATAGAGCTCGAGCCGGTTGGTCTCGTTGAGCGCCTCCGGCTCCAACTTCCCGTTCTTGCACGCTTCGTTCTGCAACGGCATCGCCGAAACATAGGTGCTGCCGGCGTAGCGCCTGGCGAGCGCCGCGTGCAGGTCGGCCGCGCTCGGCTTGCCCGGCAGCGTGTCGAGATGCAGCGGCACCGAGACCAGCATGCCCTGCCGGTAATTGCCGACCGACGGCACGAAGATCGGCCGCCGCGTCAGTTTCGAGTAGAGTTGCGTTTCGGGCAGATGCTTGTGCTCGAAGCCGAGGCCGTAGAGTTCGAACGACGGCGCAGCGCCGCTCTCGAAGCTCTCGATCATCGACTTGCCGCCGCCGGAATAGCCGCTCACCGCGTTGATGGTGACGGGGTAATCCGCCGGCAGAACCCCGGCATCGACCAGCGGCCGCAACAGCGCCACTGCGCCGGTGGGATAGCAGCCGGGATTGGAGACCTTCTTCGCGGTGCGGATCTTGTCGGCCTGGTCGGGCGCAAGCTCCGGAAAGCCATAGGCCCAGTCGGGCGCGACCCGGTGCGCCGTCGAGGCGTCGAGCACCCGCGGGCCATTCGGCCCCATGCTGTCGATCAGCGCCACGGTTTCCCTGGCGGCATCGTCGGGCAGGCAGAGGATGACGAGGTCGACCTCCTCCATCAGCGCCCGCTTGGCGGCGGGATCCTTGCGTTTGTCGTCGGCGATGGTCTTCACCGCGATGTCGTTCTGCAGCTTCAGCCGCTCGGCAATGCCAAGGCCGGTGGTGCCCGAGCCGCCGTCGACGAACACGGTGGGCTTTCTGACCGCGCCCGCGGTCTTCGGATGGGTTTCGGAGAGGCTCATCACATGCTCCCTTCGAGCGAAGCGGTTTCGTTCATCGGCGCGGCAAAGGCTTGCGGCCGCGCCTCGCGCATTAACTGCGCGATGCTTTGCGACCCGTGGTCGGGCAGCGCGGCAAGCCCGCTCGCGACCGCGGCATAGTCGGCCTCCGACTTGTGCTGGTTCAGCTTGAAGCTGCCTTCGACGTCCTCGACCCGCATGGCAAGTCCCACAATGCCCTTCTTCAGCGCTTCCAGCCGCGCAGCCGTCATCTTGGCCGCGGTCCACGGCTTCTTCGGCGCCAGCCGATCCTCGAACTTGGCGCTGAGCGTATCGATCTGCACCACCAGTTCCTCATCGCCCAACGTCCGCACCGGCCCGGTCAGGTGGACGGCCTGATAGAGCCAGGTCGGCACCTGGTCCACGGAGACGTACCAGTCCGGCGTTACATAGGCATCCGCGCCGTTCACCGCGAGCACCCAAGGCGTCGCGCCATCTGCGGCTTTGGCCAGAGGATTGTTGCGGGCGACGTGGAACAGCGCCGTCGGCGTGCCGTCCGTGGCGTAGCTCAGGTAGAACGGCAGGCTTGAGGCGATCGGGCGCTTGCCGTCCCACGCACAGGCCGTGCCGAATCCGCGCGCTTCAGCGAACGCAAGGCTCGCGGCGCGATCGGGCTTGAACATGAGCGGCGTATACATCTTTCAAACTCCTGCTTTCGACGAGGAGCCACCAGATCAAACCGCGTTTTTGTCGATGAGGAAAGCCGCGGGATGGATCCGGCGGCAGGGGCGACGATCTCAGACGCGAACGTCCGCCCATACCGCGATGGCGCGGCGACGGCGAGCGATAGCGATGGTCGGACCGTAGGTCATGGCGGCGGGTAATAAGGCCGGTTCCCCCGACGGTCAAGGCAAAATGCGGGCGGTCCGCCGGGCTGGGAAGGCGACCTCCCTATCCACCGGCCGCTCAGCTGCTCCGCCAGATCCATTCGATGATGATGGCGAGCACATCGCCGAACAGCAGCAGCACCGCCGACCACATCAGCGCCGAGACGAAATTGGCGATCTGGAATGGCCAGTACGGCATCTCGAAGATGCCGGCGGCCAGCGGCACCGAGGCGCGCAGTGGCCCGAAGAACCGGCCGATGAAGATGCTGGGCACGCCCCAGTCGCGCACGAAGGCTTCGCCGCGCGGCAGGATGTCCGGATATTTCGACAGCGGCCAGATCTGCGCGACGTGTTCCTTGTACTTGTAGCCGAACCAGTACGAGAGCCAGTCGCCCAGCGCCGCGCCGATGCCCCCGGCGAGCCATACCGGCCAGAAGCTGAGGTCGGCCGCAGCGATCAGGGCGCCGATTGCGATCAGCGCGCCCCATGCGGGGATCAGCAGCGAGATGAAGGCCAGCGATTCTCCGAAAGCAAGCACCAGGACGATCGGAGCCGCCCAGTGCTGATGCTCGCGCACGAAAATGGCCACCGAGTGCGCGAAATCTTCCATTGTCTCGAAATGTCCTCAAACCCCTCTGGTTCCCTTGGTAAGCTAGTGCCTTGCCCAACTTCAAGTCACAATGCCCGGCTTTGTCCGTGAGCAGTCCGGCCATCCCCAGCCGTCACTTTTTAAGCCCAAGCGTGGCATAGTCAGAGCAACCGATTCGCGGACGCGATCCGCACGCACTATATGAAGAGCCATGTCTAAACCATTGAAATCAGCGGCGAAAGCCAAGGAAAACGACCTGTTTGGCGGCCCGGAGCCGAAGGGCAAGGCGAACCTCAAGGTCGCGGCGCGCTCTGGCGGCGCCGAGGCCGGGTATACCGCCCGCGACATCGAGGTGCTGGAGGGGCTGGAGCCGGTGCGCCGCCGTCCGGGCATGTATATCGGCGGCACCGACGAGAAGGCACTGCATCACCTGTTCGCCGAAGTCATCGACAATTCCATGGACGAGGCCCTCGCCGGCCACGCCACCTTCATCGAAGTGGAGCTGTCCGCCGACGGCTTCCTCTCCGTCACCGACAACGGCCGCGGCATCCCGGTCGATCCGCATCCGAAATTTCCGAAGAAGTCGGCCCTCGAAGTCATCATGTGCACGCTGCATTCGGGCGGCAAGTTCGACTCCAAGGTCTACGAGACCTCGGGCGGCCTGCATGGCGTAGGCGTATCCGTGGTGAACGCGCTGTCCTCGCGCCTCGAGGTCGAGGTCGCGCGCAGCCAGAAGCTCTACCGCATGAGCTTCGAGCGCGGACAACCCAAGGGCAAGCTCGAGGACCTCGGCAAGATCAACAACCGGCGCGGCACCCGCATCCGCTTCAAGCCGGATGCCGACATCTTCGGCGCGAAGGCGACCTTCAAGCCGCAGCGCCTGTTCAAGATGACGCGCTCGAAGGCCTATTTGTTCGGCGGTGTCGAAATCCGCTGGAAATGCGCGCCCGAACTGCTCAAGGGCGTCGAGGACGTGCCCGCCGAGGACAGCTTCCACTTCCCGGGGGGCCTGAAGGATTATCTCGCCGCCGCCATCCACGCCGACACGCTGGTCCACCCGGATATCTTCTCCGGCAAGTCGGGGCGCAACGGCGCGCACGGCGCCTGCGAATGGGCCGTGGCCTGGACCGCGGACGCGGACGGCTTCCTTTCCTCCTACTGCAACACGGTACCGACGCCCGACGGCGGCACCCATGAATCCGGCCTGCGCGGCGCGCTGCTGCGCGGCCTGAAGGATCATGGGGAGCGCGTTGGCCAGGGCAAGCGTGTGGCCCCGGTTACCTCCGAAGACGTGATGGTGGGCGCGGCCAGCATGCTCAGCGTGTTCGTGCGCGAGCCGGAATTCCAGGGCCAGACCAAGGATCGGCTTGCTACCGCCGAAGCGCAGCGCATCGTCGAACAGGCCGTCAAGGATTCCTTCGACCACTGGCTGTCGGGCAACCCGCTACAGGCCAACAAGCTGCTCGACTTCGTGATCGAGCGCGCCGACGAACGGCTGCGCCGCCGCGCCGAAAAGGAAATCTCGCGCAAGACCGCGGTCAAGAAGCTGCGCCTGCCCGGCAAGCTCACCGATTGCACGAACACGGCGGCCGAAGGCTCCGAGCT
>CAZDEZ010000049.1:0-36124 GCA_964504705.1 uncultured Bradyrhizobium sp. | reverse complement strand
CGGTGATGGTGGCGCCCGAGGGCGTCGCCTATCAGCACATTCCGCCGCGCTATGCGACGCAGCAGCGGGTCGAGATGGTCTCGCCGGGCTATTCCTATTACGCTCCGGTCGCTCCGCGCTGCGCGACCTGCGGGTACTGAGTTCAGTACCCTATCGCCGCGCCATCGCTACGTGGATCGGAGCCGCCGCTCAACATGCGGTCCTCCGGTCCGATCGTGATGCCATGGGCGTGCCCCGCCTGCTCGTTCCACGCCCCCCAGCGATGCACGGGGTGGCCGCGCCGTTCCAGCGCATCGATGGTTGCAACGGGAAATCGGCTTTCCAGGTAGAGCGTATCGCGCGCCTCGCCGAGCGCGAAACGGCCGGACAGGAAGCGCGGCAGCTCCAGCGCCTCCTGAATGTCGAGGCCATAATCGATCATCGCCGTGTAGAGCTGCAGCTGGATCTGCGGCTGGCCATCCGCGCCCATGCAGCCCAGCACGGTGCACAGCTTGCCGTCGCGCTTCGCCATCGAGGCAATCAGCGTGTGCAGCGGAATCTTCCCGGGGGCCAGGCAATTGGGGTGGTTCGCATCCAGCGAGAAGTAGGCGCTGCGGTTCTGCAGGATCACGCCCGTGCTTCCTGCCGTCACGCACGATCCGAAGGCGCCGTAGAGGCTCTGGATCAATGACGCCGCATTGCCGTCGCGGTCAACCGCGGCGATGTAGACGGTATCGCCGGCGAGGCTGCCAAAGGAAGGCACCTGATCCCAGCGGAGCGCCGAATGCGGGTTGATCAACGCGCCTCGCTTGCGCGCATATTCCCGGGAGATCAGCGTATCGACGGGAATTTCGGCAAAGGCGGGATCGGCCAGCAGCAGGTCGCGATCGTGATAGGCAATCTGCTTGGCCTGAACGAGCAGGTGCAGGCGATCGGGACCGAGCCGGTCCATCGTGTGCGGATCGAAAGGCTCGATCATGTTGAGCATCTCGAGCACGGTGAAGCCCTGCGTGGGTGGCGGCGTGTTGAAGATCGTGATGTCGCGGTAACTTCCGACCAGCGGTTTGCCCCATGTCGCGCCTTGCTGCGCAAGGTCAGCAGGTTCGAAGAACCCACCCTGCCCCTGCGAGAAGCGCACCATCTCCGCGGCGACGGGCCCTTCGTAGAAGCCTGCACGCCCGCGATCCGCAATCGCCTGCAGCGTGTCGGCCAGGTTCGGATTGGCCAGTCTTGCGCCAGGTCGAGGAGCGCTGCCGCCGGCAAAGAACAGCGCGGCCGTCTCGCGCTGTGCGAGCAGATCGTCCCGCATCATTTCGACGAATGCGGCAAGCCGTCCGGTCACAGGGAACCCGTCGCGGGCATAGCCGATCGCTGCCTCCAGCACGCGCGGCAGCGGCAAACGGCCATGGACGTCATGCGCCGCGGTCCAGCTCGCCACGCCGCCGGGAACCGTCAGTGTCGCCGGCACGATCCCGCGCAGCGGGATCTCGCTGCAGCCGCGCACCGCCTGCGCATTCGGCGACGCGCCGGCCACGGCCTTGCCGCCGCCGCTGAGATAGCCGATGTCGCCACTGCCACCGTCATGGATCAGCCAGAAGGCGTCGCCGCCGAGGCCCGTCATGTGGGGATAGACGACCGCCAGCACGGCGCTGGTCGCGATCGCAGCGTCGATCGCCGAACCTCCGGCGCGCAGCACGTCGACGCCGGCGGCGGAAGCCAGCGAATGCGGCGAGGTGACCATGCCGTGCGGCGCCAGGGTCGCGGGCCGGCCGGTTTTGATGTCTAATGGCATCTCGATCCGCCGCTCCTAGCGATCATGGCTCGCGGCTTCCCGGGTGGGCGCCCTGATCGTGCCATCGCTTACCCACGCATCGAAAATTTCGAGTGCGGCGTCCGAGAAGACCCTGTCGTTGATATGCGCATTGACCTCGGTCATTCGGGCCGGAGGCACGATGGATTTGCGAGCCTCGTCAAGGAAAGCCAGGAGGCCCTCGGGATCATGCGTCGGCCCGCCTGGCTTGTCCCACTCTTCGAGCCCCTTCGTTGGCAGCAGGAAGTGCACGGGACCTTTCGATTGCGCAAGCCGCCGGCCGATTTCGCGCGCGGTCTCGCGCCTTTCATCGACGCTCAGCACCGAGGATTTGATCAACCGGTTGTGGGCATGGAACTGCCGGTTCGCAAATCGCGCCGGAAGCTCCTGCGATCCCACGAAGTCGATCAGGTCCATGCATCCGGGAGCCACGATCTGCGGAATGCCGCTGCGGCCGGCATGGAGCAGTCTCTCGGGCCCGGAATGGACGGCGGAGCCGAACATCCAGTTTCCGAGCTCCTGCGGAGCAAAGTCCATCACGACGGCGAAGCCGCCTTCGGAGGCGATGCGCTCGAAGGCCATGCCGCCCATGCCGGTCGCATGAAAGATGGCAACTTCGAACCCCCTCGTCTCGAGTTCGGGTTTCAGCCACTTCATGTAAGCCAGGCAGGAACTGCCGAAGCTGGTCATGCCGACCACCGGCCTTTCAGACCGCGCCGGCTCGGCCGCACGCGCCGCGCCGAGAACGGCGCCGGCGGCCTGGCTGAGCGACGATTTGCAGATGGCGTTGAGCCCGTAGAGACCGCCCGCCCACAGGATCATCTGGATGTCGGCCGAAAGCCGGTCGGCGGGGATCAGCGGCGAGAAGGCCACCGTCGAGATGATGTATTTGGGTACGCCGATGGGAAGCGCACCGGCGCAATCGAGCGCGAGGTCGGTGCCCATCGTGCCGCCCATGGCGATCATGCCGTCGATCTTGCCCTCGCGATGCAGCATTGCCGTGATCATGGCGGCTCCGCGGGCCATGATCTGCATGGCTTCGTTCTCGTCGCCGGCCGCGACGGCAGCGTCGATCGACGATCCGGCGGCGGCAGCGACCTCGTGCTTGCTGACCGATACCGGCGCCGTCGGATCGCCGAGCACGCTGACGTCCATGGTCAGCGTCGCCCCGCCCTGCCGCTCGATGCAGTCGCCGAGGAAACGCAGCTCATCGGACTTGGTGTCGTAGGTGCCGACGACGAGGATGGTCTTGCGGTCACTCACAGCTGAATCCATGCGGTCTTGAGGTCGCAGTACTTGTCGAGCGCATGTAGCGACTTGTCGCGCCCGAAGCCGGACTGCTTGAAGCCGCCCAGCGGCACCGTAATGTCGGTGCCGCCGTAGGTGTTCACATGGACGACGCCGGCACGAACCGCCCGGATCATGCGATGGGCCCGTGACAGGTTCGACGTCCAGACGGCGGCTGCAAGGCCGTAGTCCGTTGCATTGGCAAGGCGGATCGCCTCGTCCTCGTCGCTGAACCGCATCACGGCAAGGACGGGACCGAACACTTCTTCCCGGGCGAGCTGCATGCCGGGCATGACCTCGCCGAAGATCGTCGGCGCCATGTAGTAGCCGCCGGTGTCCTGCAGGATCTGGCGGCCTCCCGAGACCAGCCGGGCGCCTTCGCGCGTTGCACCCTCGACATAGCGCAGGTTCTTCGCCAGCTGATCGGCGCTGGAGACGGCCCCCACGTCGCTCATGAGGTCGAGGGGATCGCCGACGCGGAGTTTAGCGGTTGCCGCGATCAGCCGGTCCATGAAGCGGTCGTAGATCGATTCTTCCACCAGCAGGCGCGATCCCGCAACGCAGACCTGGCCCGAATTGCGGAAAATGCCGGACGCTGCGACGCTTGCCGCGCGATCGAGATCGGGAGCGTCGGCGAAGACGATATTCGGCGACTTGCCGCCGAGCTCAAGGTGCACGCGCTTCAGGTTCGACCGCGCCGACGCCTCCATGAGCCGGCGTCCAACCCCGCCGGAACCGGTGAAGGCGATGCAGTCCACGTCCATGTGCGAGGCAAGCGCCTCCCCAACCACGCGGCCGGTTCCGGTGACGACGTTGAGCACGCCGTCGGGTAGACCTGCCGCGGCGGCGAGCTCCGCCAGCCGCAGCAGCGACAGCGAAGCGAATTCCGATGGCTTGACGACGACGCTGTTTCCGGCCGCCAGCGCCGCCGCGATCTTCCAGGCGCCGATCATCAAGGGAAAGTTCCAGGGCACGATCACCCCGATGACGCCAAGGGGCTCATGGTGAACCAGCCCGATCACGCCTTGTGGCGTCGGCGCGATCTCGCCATAGACCTTGTCGATCGCCTCCGCATAGTAGCGGAACGTTTGCGCGGCGCTGAGCGGTTCGGCCTTGTAGGCCATGTTGATCTCGGTGCCGTTGTCGCGAACGCCGAGCACCGCGAGCTCGAGCGCGTGCTGGTCGATCAGGTCGGCCAGCTTCAGCATCCGCCGCTTGCGATCCAGAGGTGCAGCGCGCGACCAGGCGCCGTCCTCGAAGCGCGAGCGCGCCACCGCAACGGCGATCTCCACGTCACGTGCCGAGCCGTCGGCGATCGTCGTGATCTGCGAGCCGTCGATCGGGCTGATGACCGCAAGGGGCCGCACCGACTCCGCGACCGCCCGGCCGGCGATCCAGTGCGCCTGTGCCGGCACCGGAATCGCGCGCAGTCGGTCGATGTCGGCTTGTTGCACTTCAGCTGCTCCCGGCACGCGCCGCCGCTCGAACCATCCGGTTCACTATGTGCACCGATGTTGATAATAGATTGCCGCCGGCTCCGGAATTTGTCAAACTGGCTTCACCCGCAACGGATCCGGCGCCGGCTGGACTGGGATTTCGATCACATGCAGACCGTCGACAAGGCGATGAAGCTCCTCGGCTACTTTTCGGCCGCCGAACCCGAGATTGGATTGAGCGAACTCGCGCGGCTCGCATCGTTCGACAAGGCGGCGACGCGGCGCTTCCTCGTCGCGCTTGCCAATCACGGTTTCATCGAGCAGGACAGCGATACGCGCAAATACCGGCTGGGGCCGGCGTTCCTGCGTCTGGCGAGGATCCGCGAAGCAACTCGCCCACTGGCGCGGACGATGCAGCGAGCGCTCGACGGGCTATCCCAGGCCACGGGCGAGACGGCACACGGCTCGATGCTCTCCGGCGAGCGTCTCTCGATCATCGGCATCGCCGAGCCGCAACGCCCGACGCGGGTATCGGTCGACGCTTCGCAACCATTGCCGCTGCACGCCACGGCCTCGGGTCTTGCCTGCCTTGCCTTCCTCGACGAAGAAGCGGCGCGGCAAATCATCGGCGCGGCGCCGCTGCGCAAGCATACGCACCATACCTGCGCCTCGAAGCGCGACCTGAAGACGCTGCTCGGCGAAACGCGCGAGCGCGGCTACAGCGTGGCTGTGCGCACCTTCGACGACGAGGTCATCAGCATCGCCGCGCCGGTTTTCGATGCAACGGGGACAGTGATCGGCGCGCTGTCGGTTGCCTCGATCGCATCGCGCTTCAGGAAGGAGGCCGAGCGCAACATCGCGCGTCATGTGCTGAAGGCGGCAGCCGACGTCACCGGGGCAACCGGCGGGACGATCCATCCGGCGATCGCCGCTGCCCTCGATCGGCTCCGCGCATGAGCGATACGGCTCGGGCGCTGGTGCTGGATTTCGGCGGCGTCATCTCGCGCACGATATTCGAGACGCAGCCGGACAACGAGCGGGCGCTCGGATTGCCGCCGGGCACGTTGAGCTGGCGTGGGCCATTCGACCCGTCAGGCGACGTGCTCTGGCGCGCCATGCAAGCCGGCGAGATTTCCGAGCGCGACTACTACTACACGCGCGCGCAGGAGACCGGTCGCCTGATCGGCGAAGCCTGGACCAACCTGCCGCAGTTCCTGCAGCGCATCCGCGGCGCCGATCCGCTGACGGCAATCCGGCCCGAGGCTGCTGCCGCGATCGCGGCCGTCAGGAATGCCGGCGCCAAGCTTGCGATTCTCTCCAACGAACTGGACCTCTTCTATGGCCCCGATTTCAGGGGCAAGCTGCCATTCCTCGGCGATTTCGACCTGATCGTGGACGCGACCTACACCGGCATCCTCAAGCCAGACCCCCGCGCCTACGCTTTCGTCACGGACGGGTTGGCGCTCGCTGCCGGCGACTGCGTCTTTGTCGACGACCAGATCAGGAACATCCGCGGCGCCCAATCGGCGGGCCTGCGCACCATTCACTTCGACGTCACGCGGCCGGCTGAGAGCTACCGGGCTGCGTTGAAACACTTCGGACTATGAGCGGAGCAAAAACCCATGCGCGATTCCAATTTCCTCGTCGAGAACAATGCCCGGCATGTCTGGCATCCGATGGCGCACCCCGGCGAGATGCGGGCACAACCGCCAAAGATCGTGCATGAGGCCGAAGGCGTCGAGGTGATCGACGTGCACGGCCATCGCCTGCTCGACGCGGTCGGCGGACTATGGAACGTCAATCTCGGCTATTCCTGCGAGCCCGTGAAGAAGGCAATGCGCGACCAGCTCGACCGGCTGCCCTACTACTCGGCGTTCCGCGGCTCGACCACCTCCCCGCTGATCGAGCTGTCCTTCGAACTGGTCGAATGGTTCAAGCCGGACGGCATGGCGCGCGCGTTCCTGACGTCGGGCGGATCGGATTCGGTGGAGACCTGTCTGCGCCTGGCGCGCCAATACCACAAGCTGACCGGCCAGCCCGAGCGCACCAAGTACATCGCGCTGAAGAAGGGCTACCACGGCACGCATTTCGGCGCGGCGTCCATCAACGGCAACCAGAATTTCCGCCGGCAATACGAGCCGCTGCTGCCGGGGTGTTTTCACATCCCCGCGCCCTGGACTTATCGCAACCCCTTCGGGACCGACGATGCAGCCGTCGTCGCCGAGCGTTGCGCGGCCATGCTGGAGGACGAGATCGCCTTTCAAGGCGCCGATACCATCGCCGCCTTCATCATGGAGCCGGTGCTTGGCGCCGGGGGCGTGATCGTTCCGCATGAAAGCTTCATGGGCCGTATTCGCGAAATCTGCAGCCGGCATGGCATCCTGCTCATCGCCGACGAGGTGATTACCGGCTTCGGACGCACCGGCGCCTGGACCGGCTCGCGGCTTTGGGGCGTCAAGCCGGATCTGATGTCGACGGCGAAGGCCGTCACCAACGGCTATTTCCCGCTGGGCGCTGTCATGATTGGCGAAAAGCTGGTCGATGCGTTCGAGGCCGACAAGACCGGCAAGGCCGCGATCGGGCACGGCTACACCTATTCGGGCCATCCCGTGGGCGCGGCCGCGGCGCTCGCAGCGCTCGCCGAGACCACGCGGCTCGACGTTGCGAGCAATGCGGCGGCGCGCGGCGCCGAGCTGATGGCCGGCCTCGAGAAGCTCAAGGCCAGGCATTCGCTGGTTGGCGATGTCCGCGGCAAGGGATTGATGGCGGCACTGGAGCTCGTATCCGATCGTGCGCAGAAGACGCCGGCGTCAAAGGATACGTTGCAGCGCGTATTCGACACGGCCTACCAACGTGGCGTAATGGTCCGCACGTCGGGGAACATCGTCATTCTGTCCCCGCCCCTGATCATTACCTCGAGCGACGTCGCCCGGATCGTTGACGCGCTCGATGCAGCGCTTGGATCGGCCTGAACGGGCGCCGGGACTCCTGCAATGATGGCCCGGCTCGATCGCCGCGATCGCATCTAGAACGGGTGAACCGACAGCGTGCCGAACACGACGGCAGCGATGAGGGCCAGCGAGCTGTAGATGGCAGCGGTATGAATCCGACGCTCGGTCCGTGAGGACAGATGGTGCGGATGGATGGCAAAGCGGGTATCCGCCGATAGTTCGCGCAAGGTCGATCTCCAATGCAGCTTTGCGCATAAGAGAAGCTCGCCAGTCCCCCGGTGCAATAACCCGCCGAAAATAGCGATACGGCCGCTTTCTAGGGTCCGGATTGCAGCGAAACCTTCTCCGCTGCGAATTGGATCGAGAATATATTTCGGGTCGATTGGACCGGATTGGACCTAATCGGGAGGTCTCGCGACAGGAACCTGCCCGGCCGGGTCAGGTCGTCCGGTGCCTGATGGTGAACGCAGCCAGATGGCCTGCGATGTCGTCCGGCCTGAAAGGCGGTCCGGCAAAGGCACCGATGGCCTGTGGAGCGTCGGAAGGGTTCTCCTTGCTTCCCAGCGCGGCGTCATAGAGATCGGGCCGGAACACGCCCATGGCGGTCTTGAGGGCTTCCGGGCTGTAAGGGGTCTGTCCCCAACGCACCATCTGCGCGTAAAGCCAAGCCGCCTGTACGGGCTCCGGCCTTGCGGCATCTTCCCTCCCGACCAACAGATAGCGGCTGCTTTCCCGCAAAGTCCCATCGGGCGAGATCTTGAGCCGACCGTCGAGGGTGCGCTGGATGACCTCGGCGTCCACCCCCAGGCGGTCCGGTTGGGCGAGGGTTTTCGCGGCCTCGGCGCGATTCTCCGGCTGCTCGATGAATTCGGCCGCGTGCGAGGCCGCGCGGATCAGCGCCGCCAGCACGTCCGGGTTCTCCTCCGACCAGGTCCGGCGCACCGCGAGCACCTTCTCGGCCGCCCGCACCAGAATGTCGGAGACGAAATGCAGGATGTGGCCGACGCCGAGATCGACCGCCACCGAATTCCAGGGCGCGCCGACGCAGAACGCATCGACCTGTCCGCTGGCGAGGCTGTCGACCATGTAGGGCGGCGGCAGCACCACCAGCCGCACGTCCTCGTCGGGATCGACCCCGCCCGCCGCCATCCAGAACCGCAGCTGATAATTGTGGGTCGAGAACGGGAAGGTCATGCCGAAGGTCAGCGGCTCGGCGCCGCTCTTCTTCCTGGTGGCGACGACCCGGGCAAGCGCATTGGCGGTTGCCATCGGGTCGAAGCGGTCGCCGTCGATCTCGGCCATGATCGCCCCATGCAGCGCGGGCGAGACCGTGATGGCGTTGCCGTTCAGGCCGAGATTGAAGGGGGCGACGATCGGAACCTTGATGTGGCCGAGCCCGAGGTTCGAAGCGATTGCGACCGGCGCAAGCAGATGGGCGGCATCGAACAGGCCGATATTGAGCTTGTCGCGGACGTTCGACCACGACACTTCCCGCACCAGGTCGATGTCGAGGCCCTCGGCCCTGGCAAAACCCTTGTCGACCGCGACGATCAGGGCCGCCGCGTCGATCAGCGGAATGAAGCCGATACGAAGGGGCGCGGTCATTTCAGCATCTCCGACGCAGTGATGATCGACTGGGCGATCTCGCTGATTTTCTTCTTTTCGCGCATCGCGGTGGAGCGCAGCAGCACATAGGCCTCTTCCTCGGTGAGGCCCTTCACCTTCATCAAAATGCCCTTGGCGCGGTCGATTACCTTGCGGTCCTCAAGCGCGGACCTGGTGCGGTCGAGCTCGTCCTGCAGCTTGGCAAAGGCGTTGAAGCGGGAAATGCAGAGGTCGAGAATCGGCTTGATCCGCTCTTTCTTCAGACCGTCGACGATATAGGCGGAAACGCCGGCTTCGACAGAGGCCTGGATCGAGGCGGCGTCGCTCTGATCGACGAACATGGCGATCGGCCGGCGTACGGCGCGGCTGACTTGGAACATCTGCTCCAGAACGTCGCGGCTGGGGTTTTCGAGGTCGATCAGGATGACGTCGGGGTCCAGCGCAAAGATTTGCGCCAAAAGGCTCTGCATCTCGCTGATATGCACGACGCCGGTAAATCCGGCCTCCCGCAATCCCTCCTCCAGGATCGCGGCGCGGATCGGGCTCTCGTCGACAATGACAATCTTGGGAGAAGATTCGGCGCTCATCGTTCACTCTAACCCGGCAGACCATCCATACAGCAGGCCAAACTGCGCCGCAAAGCCTTGTAATTGCGGCGAAATGGGACTAGCTCCACCCCATCAATCAGGCAATTTAAGTCATGCAGCAGGCCTCCGCGCCCAAAGTCAGCTTTGTTTCGCTTGGGTGCCCCAAGGCGCTGGTGGATTCCGAGCGGATCATCACACGGCTGCGCGCCGAGGGCTATGAGCTCGCGCGCAAGCATGACGGCGCCGATCTCGTCATCGTCAACACCTGCGGTTTCCTCGACAGCGCCAAGAAGGAATCCCTGACCGCGATCGGCGAGGCCATGGCGGAGAACGGCAAGGTGATCGTCACCGGCTGCATGGGCGCCGAGCCCGAGCAGATCGAGGCGGCCTATCCCGGCGTGCTCTCCATCACCGGACCGCAGCAGTATGAGAGCGTACTGGAGGCCGTGCACCGCGCGGTGCCGCCGGCACACAATCCGCATATCGACCTGGTGCCGCCGCAGGGCGTCAAGCTTACCCCGCGGCACTACGCCTATCTGAAGATTTCCGAAGGCTGCAACAACCGCTGCAGCTTCTGCATCATCCCGAAGCTGCGCGGCGATCTGGTCTCGCGTCCGGCCAATGAGGTGCTGCGCGAGGCCGAGCGTCTGGTGAAGGCCGGCGTCAAGGAGCTGCTGGTGATCTCGCAGGACACCTCGGCCTACGGCGTGGACATCAAATACGCCGCCAGCCGCTGGCAGGACCGCGAGGTTCGCGCAAAGTTCTACGATCTGGCGAAAGAGCTCGGCGAACTCGGCGCCTGGGTGCGGCTGCAATATGTCTACCCCTACCCGCATGTCGACGAGGTCATCGGTCTCATGACCGAGGGCAAGGTGCTGCCCTATCTCGATATCCCCTTCCAGCATGCGAGCCCCGAAGTGCTGAAGGCGATGAAGCGGCCGGCGGCGCAGGAGAAGACGCTGGCGCGCATCAAGGCATGGCGCGAAGCCTGCCCCGAGCTGACGCTGCGCTCGACCTTCATCGTCGGTTTCCCCGGCGAGACCGATTCCGATTTCGCCTATCTGCTCGACTGGCTGGAGGAAGCCGAGATCGACCGTCTCGGCTGCTTCAAATACGAGCCTGTTGCAGGCGCCGCTTCCAACGCGATCGGCAATCCCGTGCCCGACGAGATCAAGCAGGAGCGCTGGAACGCGTTGATGGCGCGGCAGCAGAAGATTTCTGCCCGCCGGCTGAAACGCAAGGTCGGCACGCGCCAGCAGGTCATTGTCGAAGAGGTCGGTCCAACCGTCGCCAAAGGCCGGTCAAAGGCCGACGCGCCGGAGATCGACGGCGCCGTCTACCTGTCGAGCCGCCGGCCGCTCAAGGTCGGCGAGATCGTCACGGCGAAGATCGAACGTGCCGACGAATACGATTTGCACGGCACCGTCGCTGGATTCTGAGCGTCTTCTGTCCCCACCCGCCTTGACACCGCCTGCCATCCGGCTGTATGAGCGCGGCCCATGATGCTGAACCGGATCATCCGCCGCGCCGCCGACCGCCGTCGTACCCACGACGATGCGGGCGCGCGCCATGTCCGACGACTACGCTGAAGATCTAGATCAGCCAGGTTTTCGAGAAGGCCGCATCCGCAAGGTGCGGCCTTCTTGCTTTTTCGCCTGCCTATTTACCCCCAGAAAACCCAAGAGGAGATCGACATGACCCACGCTACGCCTTCGTTCGATGCGCTGATGGACATCACCGCGCGCCCGCAGGTCGTGTTCGTCCGCGGCAAGGGCGGCTATCTCTGGGACGAGAGCGGCAAGCGTTATCTCGACTTCATGCAGGGCTGGGCGGTGAATTGCCTCGGCCATTCCCCCGACGTGATCGCCGATGCACTCGCGGTACAGTCGGCGGCGCTGCTGACCCCGAGCCCGGCGTTCTACAACGCGCCGAGCCTGAAACTCGCCAGGGCGCTGGTCGAAAAAAGCTGTTTCGATCAGGCGTTCTTTGCGAATTCAGGTGCGGAAGCCAACGAAGGCGCGATCAAGCTCGCGCGCAAGTATGGCTCGTTGCACAAGGGCGGTGCGCACGAAATCATCACCTTCGAGGGCGGTTTCCACGGCAGGACGCTGGCGACCATGTCGGCTTCCGGCAAGAAGGCGTTCGAGCCGCTGTTCGAGCCGAAGGTTGCGGGCTTTCGCAAAGCGCGACTGAACGATCTCGAATCGGTTGAGGCCCTGATCACGCCCTCCACCGTTGCCGTGATGCTGGAACCGATCCAGGGCGAGGCCGGCGTGTGGCCCGCAACGGATGAGTTTCTGCGGAAGCTGCGCGCGCTCACGAAATACCATGGTCTGCTGCTGATCTTCGACGAGATCCAGACCGGCGTCGGCCGCACCGGAAAGCTGTTCCACTACGAACATGCGGGGATCGAGCCCGACATCATGACGCTCGGCAAGGGCATCGGCGGCGGCGTACCGCTGGCGGTGCTGCTCGCGACCGAAACGGCCTCCTGCTTCGAGCATGGCGACCAGGGCGGCACGTTCAACGGCAATCCGCTGATGTGCGCGGCCGGTCTTGCCGTGCTCGAAGAGATCGGCAAGCCGGAGTTCCTGAAGGCGGCGGCCGACGCCGGCCAGTTCCTGGAAAGCGAACTGCAGAAACTTTCGGCGCGGCACGGTCTCGGCGAAGTGCGCGGCCGGGGGCTGCTGCTCGCGCTCGACCTGAAACTGCCGATCGGCGCCTCGATCGTGGCGCAAGCCTTTCAGCAGGGTCTGCTGCTCAACTCGCCGCAGCCGGATGCCCTGCGCTTCATGCCGGCGCTGAACGTCACGCGGGAAGAGATCTCGGAGATGATCGACGGCCTCGATGCGATCCTGACGGAAGCAGGCGTGGCGCGGCGGGTGGCGTGACTACATCGTCATTGCGAGCGAAGCGAAGCAATCCACGCGTCGGCGCTTCGCTCCTCGCAATGACGAAAGCGATTACGGTCGCAGGATCGCCGCGCCCGTGGTCGCCCTGCTCTCGAGCTCGGCATGCGCCCGCGCCGCGTCCTTCAGCGCGTAGGCGTGGTTGATCGGCACGTGCAGCTTGCCGTTGATGACGGCGGCAAACACGGTGTCGGCGCCTTCGAGCAGCTCCTTGCGGGTGGCGATATAGTCGTTGAGCTTCGGCCGGGTCGCGAACAGCGAGCCGTGGTTGTTGAGCTCGGCAATCGCAAACGGCGGCACCGGCCCCGAGGCGTTGCCGAAGCTGACGAACATGCCGCGCCGCTTCAGGCAGGACAGCGATCCCGGGAAGGTCGCCTTGCCGACGCCGTCATAGACGACGTCGCAAAGTTCGTTGCGGCTGATCTGCTTCACCCGCTCGACGAAGTCTTCTTCATTGTAATTGATGACGTGGTCGCAGCCGTTGCTGAGGGCCAGGTCGGCTTTCGCCTTGGACCCCACCGTGCCGATGACATGGGCGCCGAGCGCCCTCGCCCACTGGCAGGCCAGCAGGCCGATGCCGCCGGCTGCGGCATGGATCAGCACGCGATGGCCGGCCTCGATCCTGAAGGTCTTGTGCAGGAGGTACCAGACCGTGAGCCCCTTGAGCATCAGCACGGCGCCCTGCTCGTAGGTGATGTGGTCGGGCAGCTTGACCAGCTTGTCCCAGGGAATGTTGCGTTCGGAAGCGTAGCCGCCGAGCGTGTGATAGTAAGCGACGCGGTCGCCGGGATGGAAGTTGGTGACGCCCGGCCCGACCGCGATGACCTCGCCTGCCGCCTCGTTGCCGGCGATGAACGGCAGGCCTGGCGCCTTGTAGAGCCCCGTGCGGAAGTAGACGTCGATGAAGTTGAGTCCAACCGCGTGCTGGCGAATGCGAACTTCGCCGGCTCCCGGCGCCGGCACGTCCACGCTTTCGTAGGTCAGGACTTCCGGTCCTCCCACCTTGTGCACGCGGACGGCCTTGGTCATGGCTGTTTCTCCCGTGGGTTCGCCAGATTCGAACCGAACGCCAGCAAGCGGGCCTTGTCAACCAACGCCTTGGTGGAACGCGCCAAGGCCGCCTAACTCTTGGCCCTGCGCCGGTTGCGCCTGGCAAGCACGTTGAAGAACTCGACGGCCGCCGAAAACGTGATGGCGAAGTAGATGTAGCCGCGCGGGATGTGGAACTTGAATCCATCCGCGACCAGCGCCACGCCGATCAGCACCAGGAACGCCAGCGCCAGCATCTTGGTCGTCGGGTGCTCCGCGACGAAGCGCGCCACGGGCCCGGAGGAGACGTACATGATCACGCAGGCGATCACGACGGCGGCAACCATGATCTCGAGATCCTGCGCCATGCCGATCGCCGTGATGATGGAGTCGAGCGAGAATACGAGGTCGACGACGATGATCTGCATGATCACCCAGAAGAAGGCGCTTGCGGCCGACCTTTCCTCCCTTCCGTGCTGGTAGGCGTCGATCTCGGCGTGGATTTCGTGCGTGGCCTTCGCGATCAGGAACATGCCGCCGGCGATCAGGATGATGTCGCGCCAGGACAGCGCAACCTGCTTCACGGTAATGACCGGTTCGGTCAGGCCGATCAGCCAGACCAGCAGGCTGAGCAGGACGATGCGGAACACCAGCGCGAGCAACAGTCCGATCTGCCGCGCGCGCGTGGCCAGCGGTTCGGGGATGCGCGACACCAGCACCGAAATGAAGATGACGTTGTCGATGCCGAGGACGATTTCCAGCGCCGTCAGAGTCAGCAGCGCCGCCCAGGCTTCCGGGCTGGTCAGAAGTTCGATCATGCCTTCAGTGACTTGATGAAGCGAATGGCGGCATTGCTGCCGAGGACATAGGCGCCGATGGCGCAGAGCGCCACGGTAATCGGCAAACCGACGTTGAAGTCATAGACGAGCGTGATCACCGCAAGGACCGCCCATGCAGCCAGCAGCCACAACGTCAGCCAGCGCAGGCGAACGACCCGGAAGGGATGCAGCACGTGAATGGGCACGAAGGTCAACACGATCAGGACGGCGACAAAGAGCGTCGAGGCCAGCGGAGGCATGTGAAGCAGAAACAGATAGAACGCCACGGCGTTCCAGAGCGCCGGGAACCCGCGAAAATGATTGTCCGCGGCCTTCATGCGGCGGTCGGCAAAATACAGTGCGCCGGAGACCGCGATGCCGATGCCGAGGATCGGCGCGGCCACCGGCAGCAGCAGCCCGCTGGCGGCGATCGCATAGGCCGGCACGAACACATAGGTCAGGAAGTCGACCACGAGATCGAGCACGTCGCCCGACCAATTGGGCTGCAGCCGCACCACGTCGAGCCGCCGCGCCAGCGGGCCGTCCACGGCATCGATGACGAGGGCAACGCCGAGCCAGGCGAACATGTTGGCCCAGTGCTCGCGTACCGCTTCCAGCATCGCGATCAGCGCGATGCCGGCTCCCAGCGCCGTCAAGATGTGCACCGAAAACGCCGCCGCGCGCATTCGCGTGGCGGATGGTGGCGTCGCGGGCGGGCTGGACTGGTCCATGTGTCGGGCAGTGCTATCAGGAATCGCAGGATTTTGCACACCACCGATTGCGGCGTTCGGCCGCGCGACTCCGGGGAGCCCTTCGGATCGATGCAGGCCTTGAAATTACCACTGCAAGCAGTCAATTGTTCCCATCATGAATGATGGTTCTGTGACGTTCGACGCCGTCGTCGTCGGGGGCGGGCCTGCCGGCCTCACCGCAGCAATTGCGCTCGCCGATGGCGGCGTCAGGACCGCCCTGCTCGCTCGCCGCGTCCCCTATTCCGACAATCGCACCACGGCGCTGCTTGGCGCGTCGATCGACCTGCTCGAACGGCTCGACGTCTGGCGGCGTTGCCAGGACAGTGCCGCGCCGCTGAAAGTGATGCGACTGGTCGATGACACCGGCCGCCTGATCCGGGCGCCCGAGGTCCGATTCCAGTGCGATGAAATCGGCATCGAGCAATTTGGCTACAACATCGACAACCGCACGCTGGTCGCCGCGCTGGAAGCGCGGGCCGCGGAGCTTCCGGACCTGACGCGCGTAGACGACGAGGCGACGACGGTGGTGCCGGAAGAAAGCGCCGTCGCCATCGTCACACGTCAGGACAGGACGCTGGGCGGCCGGCTGGTGGTTGGCTCCGACGGAAGGCAGTCTTTGTGCCGCGAGGCCGCCGGGATCGGGATGCGGCGGCGCGACCTCCATCAGGCCGCGCTGACCTTCAATATCGCTCATTCGAGGCCGCACGGGATTATCTCCACCGAATTCCATACCCCGCAGGGCCCTGTCGTGCTCGTGCCCTTGCCGGGCAACCGCTGCAGCGTGGTGTGGGTCACATCGCCGAACGAGGCCGAGCGGCTGATGGCGCTGAGCGACGAGGAATTGTCCGAGGCGATCGAGAAACAGTCCCACTCCATCCTCGGCCGCACCACGGTCGAGGCAGGTCGTCACAAGTTTCCGCTCGCGATCGAGCGCCCCTTGCAGATCGCCAGCAATCGCATCGCGCTGGTCGGCGAATCCGCCCATGTCGTGCCGCCGATCGGCGCCCAGGGTCTCAACATGGGCCTGCGCGATGCCGCAGACCTTGCCGATGTCGTGCGCGACGCGATCAGCCTTGGCGAGGACCCGGGCTCGCCGCAGGTGCTGTCCCGGTACGCCGCGGCGCGGCGCAGCGATATTGCCAGCCGCACCTTTGCGATCGATCTGGCCAATCGCTCGCTGCTGTCCGATCTGCTGCCGGTGCAGACTGCGCGGGCGGCCGGCCTGCACCTGATCGGCGCGATCGGTCCGCTGCGGCGACTTGCGATGCGCGAGGGCCTGGCGCCATCCTGGCGGCTCTAGTTTCGGAAAACCACTTCACTCTTTTCCGGATCATGTTTTAGGGAAACACCAGCCGTCCCGTCTGGATGGCCCACATCACGCTGGTCAGCGTCACGACAGAGGCGAACGTCCCGATCAGCACGGCGACCGAGGCCGGCTCGATCCAGCTGTCGTTCTGACGGGCCATCACGAACACGTTCAGCGCCGGCGGCAGTGCCGCCATCAGCAGCGCCGTCGCGGCCCAGGGCTGCGCGAACGGACCGAAGGCGAGCATCAGTCCGAACACGGTCAGCGGGTGCATCACGAGCTTCACCGCGATCACGCCAGGCACCTCCCATGGCACGCGTTCGAACGAGCGCAGCGCCACGGTCACGCCGAGCACGAACAGCGCCGTCGGCGCTGCGGCGTTCTGCAGGAACTGCAGCGTGTTGTTGAGCGCGACCGGGAATTCGACATGCAGCGCCGCGCACAGCGCGCCCAGACAGGCCGACATGATCAACGGGTTGAGGACGATCTGCTTGACTACCACGCCAAGCGCATGAGGCAGCGAGGGATGTTCGCGATCGGTGACCTCGATCAGCAGTGGCACGATCGAGAACAGGAAGATGCTGTCGCAGCAGAAGATCAACGCGGTCGGCGCGGCCGCGCTGTTGCCGAGGACGGCCAGCGCCAGTCCGGGGCCCATATAGCCGATATTGCCGTAGGCGCCGGCAAGGCCGGCAATCGTCGCCTCGCGCAGCGTCAGCTTGCCGATCAACTTGCCGACGATCATGGCTAGCCCAAACACGATCATCGTGCCGAGCGTTGTCGCGATCAGGAACGGCGGATTGTTGAGCTCGGCGAACGGCGTTCGCGACATGATGCCGAACAGCAGCGCCGGCAGGGATACGTAAAGCAGGAAGAAGTTCATCCAGGCGAGCCCCGACTCCGGCAACGCCTTGACCTTGCCGCAGACGAAACCGACGAAGATCAAGCCGAAATACGGGATCGCCAGATTGATAATATCGAGCATGGCCGAAACGCGGTTTCTTCAGTGTTTTCCGGAAAGTGGCGGCGACTTCTGCCACGGCGAAGAAGGTTAATTCGACCAAATGCCCCTAGCATCAGCCACAATCCTGGTCTATCGACGAAGCCATGATTAAAGCGCGTACCGCCAAATTCCAGATCGGGCAGATCGTCCGCCACCGGGTGTTCTCGTTCCGGGGTGTGGTGTTCGACATCGATCCCGAATTCAACAACACCGAGGAATGGTGGTTGTCGATTCCGGAAGAGGTTCGGCCGCACAAGGATCAGCCGTTCTATCATCTGCTCGCCGAAAATTCCGAGACCGAGTACGTCGCCTACGTCTCGGAACAGAACCTGCTGCCTGACGAGTCCGGCGAGCCGATCCGTCATTCGCAGGTCGCCGAGATCTTCGTCAAGGACAAGTCCGGCGCCTATCGTCCGCGCAATCCTTCGTTGAACTAGACCGGTGTTCCGAAAGCAGAAAAGGCGCCCAAGCGGGCGCCTTTTCGTTTGACCGTATGCGGCGCCTACTTTGCAGCCGGATTAGCGCCGGGAGGCTGGCTCTGCTCGAGCTTCTTGCGCGCTTCCTCAGCGCGCTTCTGCAGTTCTTCCTGCAGCTTCTTCTGGTTCTCCTCGAACACCTTCGGATCGGTCGGCGGGCCGTCATAGGCCTTGGCGAATTCGCCGGCGAGCGGCAGCGGCAGGGTCAACGGAGCGCCATTCGAGTTGATCGCCTGGACCACGAGATTCTGGCCCTTCTTCAGGGCCGCGATCGTTTCGGGGGTAGCCTCATAGTCGGACATGCAGCCGTTCTGGAAGCAGATCACGTAGGGCGACTGCTGCGGCTGGTTGCTGTCGATGATGATGCGGGTGCCGTGCTGGAGCTGCATGCCGAGCGGCAGCGTGACGCGAAGGATCTTCTTCGGTTCGCCTTCCGGTTCGATGATGACAGCGGCGATCACAGGCTGGCCGGACTCGATGCGGCCGTCCTTGCCGGTGAAGCAGACCTGCTTGGCGCCGGCCTCCTGCCCCTTGAGGCAGAACTTGGTCCATGGCGCATAGATCAACTGGACCTGCTGTTCCGGAGGCTGCTGCGCGGGGGCCTGGGCGGCGGGTTGGCCGCCTGCCGGGGGCTGTTGGGCCGCCGGGCCTTTCGGAGCCGCCTTGGGGGCCGCAGGGGCCTTGGGGGCGGCTTTGGGGGCGGCAGGTGCTCCGGGCGCCGGTGCCGGCGTCTGGGCCGAGGCCGGGAAAGCCACCAGGGGGGCCGACATCGCGGTCGCCGCCAAGAGGGCCAGCATCTGCCCACGCGGCCGGACCGAGGCGGCCAAGATACGGAAATTCATTGCGGAAAACCCTTTCTGAAGCCAGGCACCCGAACCGCTGCGGGCACCAAATCCCTGCGCCGTTTTTGGGCGGCTGTCTCTTAGCAAATTGAGGCGGTTGCGTGACAGGTTCCGCCGCCTGGATCAATTGCCCGCCTTCAATACAGCGGCAGGCGAAAAGATCAATGCCGACAAGCGTCTTGGGCCGATCTCGCGGCTATCGGCACCAGCCTATGGTAAAGCTCTGCGGGTGAGAATTTTCGAATCGGATCGGCCCGGGAAAGCGCGCCTGCGCGTCTGTGGTTACCTTGCGGGTCTGGCGCTGCAGGCGCTGGCGCCCGTCGTCGTTCCGGAACGGCTCGCCGCAGCGGAGAGCCACGCCATCGCCATGCATGGCGCGCCAAGGCTACCGGCCGATTTCGACCACATGCCCTACGTCAATCCCGCCGCGCCCAAGGGCGGCCGGGTCGTCTGGGGTCTCTCGGGCACGTTCGACAGCCTCAACCCGATGATCGTGCGCGGCCTCGCTGTGCAGCAGATGCGCGGCTACGTCATCGAAAGCCTGATGGCGCGTGGCAACGACGAGGCCTTCACGCTCTACGGCCTGCTGGCGAAGACGGTCGAGACGGACGATGCCAGGTCTTACGTTACCTTCCGCCTCGATCCACGCGCCCGCTTCTCCGACGGCAAGCCGGTCACGGCGGAAGACGTGCTGTTCTCCTGGGCGCTGCTACGCGACAAGGGCCGGCCGAACCATCGCCAGTACTACGCCAAGGTGGCCAAAGCCGAGGCGCTGGATCCACTCACGGTAAGGTTCGATCTTGCCGGCGCCAACGACCGTGAGCTGCCGCTGATCCTCGGGCTGATGCCCGTGCTGCCCCGCCATGCCGTCGATCCCGCGACGTTCGAGGAAACCTCCATGACCGCCCCGATCGGCTCCGGTCCCTACCGCGTCACCGCGGTGCGCCCGGGGGCGAGCGTCACGCTGACGAGGAACCCGGACTATTGGGGCCGCGATGTGCCGGCCAATCGCGGCTTGTGGAATTTCGACGAAGTCAGGTTCGATTTCTTTCGCGAGGCCAACAGCCAGTTTGAGGCATTCAAGCGCGGTCTCTACGACTTCCGCGTCGAGCATGAGCCGTTGCGCTGGCACGACGGGTACGACTTCCCGGCCGCCCGCAACGGCGAACTGATCCGCGACACGATCAAGCCCGGCGTTCCACAGCCGTCGGAGTTCCTGGTCTTCAACACGCGACGGCCGATGTTCTCCGACATCCGCGTGCGCCGCGCACTCACGCTGCTGTTCGACTTCGAGTGGATCAACAAGAACTACTTCTTCGGGCTCTACCGCAGGACCGCGGGCTTTTTCGCAGGTTCGGAACTCTCCGCCTACGAGCGTGGCGCTGATGACCGCGAACGCGAACTGCTCAAGCCCCATGCACGGGCCGTCGCCCCCGACATTCTCGAGGGCAGCTATCGCCTGCCGGCTACCGACGGATCGGGACGCGACCGCGCGGGCCTGCGTGCGGCGCTGTCGCTGCTCTCGGACGCCGGCTATGAGCTCGACGGCGCGGTGCTGCGCGAGCGCGGCACCAGAGCGCCCCTCGCCTTCGAGATCCTCGTGACGACGCGCGACCAGGAACGCATCGCGCTCGCCTATCAGCGCGACCTCAAGCGGGCCGGCATCGAGGCAAGCATTCGGGCCGTCGATCCCGTGCAGTTCGACCAGCGCCGGCTCGGCTACGAGTTCGACATGATCCAGAACCGCTGGGACCAGTCGCTGTCGCCCGGCAACGAGCAGTCGTTCTACTGGGGCTCCGAGGCCGCCGACATTCCCGGCACGCGCAACTACATGGGCGCCAGGGAGCCGGCGGTCGATGCGATGATCGCGGCGATCCTGGAGGCCCGGGAACGGCCGGCCTTCGTCTCGGCGGTGCGGGCTTTGGATCGCGTGCTGATGTCCGGCTTCTACGCTATCCCCGTCTTTAGCGTACCGGAACAATGGATCGCGCGCTGGAATCGGATAGAACGGCCTTCGGCTACCGCGTTGTCCGGCTACCTGCCGGAAACCTGGTGGCAAAAGGCGGATGAACCGAAAGCCGGTCAGAAGTGATGCCCGATTCGATGCAGCCGAAGTCCGTGACCCATTCCAACGCCTCACCGACGCTGGATGTGCTGTTTCAACGCATCCTGGCGCGCCAGCCGGACGCGGTGGCCCTGATCGACCCGCTCGACAAGCAGCGCATCACCGGCCAGCCGCCGAAGCGCCTGACCTTCGCACAGGCCAATCGCGCGATCTCGGCGCTGGCCGCGCATTTCATCGAATCCGGCTTGCCCGCCAATTCGGTGATCGCGTTGCAATTGCCGAACACGATCGAGTTCGCGCTGACGGCCCTCGCTGCCCATCGCGCGGGCCTCGTCGTCGCGGCACTGCCGCTGCTCTGGCGCCAGGCGGAATTGACCGTTGCGCTCAACCGCACCGGCGCGCGCGCCGTCGTCACTACAAGCCGGATCGACGGCGTCTCGCACGCCGACATCGCGATGCACGCCGCCGCGGAATGCTTCTCGATCCGCCATGTCTGCGGTTTCGGCGACGATCTGCCGGAAGGGATGGCTTCGCTCGACCGGGCGATAGCGCTGGAATCGCAAACCACGCGCGCGGTGATCCAGGATGGCCGCAAGGCTGCGCTGGTTTCATTCGACATGACATCGGACGGATTCCGTGCGGTGCCGCGCACTCACCTCAGCGTCATCGCCGGCGGCCTTGCGCTGTCGCTGGAGAGCGACGTGCCGCAGGGCGCCACCATCATGTCGGCGTACACGCCCTGCTCCTTTGCCGGCATCGCCTCGTCGCTGGCTATGTGGCTGCTGACCGGCGGAACGCTGGCGCTGCATCATCCCTTCGACGGCGAAACGCTGGAGCGGCAGGTCAATGAGGCTTCCTGCGACACGCTGGTGGCGCCGGCGCTGCTTGCTTTGCGTCTCGACGAAATGGACCTGTCCTCGCGGATGCCGGGTCTGCGCAGTGTAATCGGGCTGTGGCGCTCGCCGGAGCAGGTTGCCTCCAGTGCGTCGTGGAGCGCGCAGACGGCCAGCCTGACCGACATCTATCTGTTCGGCGAGGCCGGCATGTTCGGCGCACGGCGCGGCAAGGACGGCGCTCCGGCCGCGATCAAGCCGGGCCCGCATGGCGCGCCGCGCGAACTGCCGGGTTCGTCCATATCGGGAGAAATCCTGCTCACCCCGCGCGGCACTCTGGGCTTGCGCGGTCCGATGGTATCGATAGCGGCTTATGCACCTCCGCCTCCAGCAAGCGACTCTCTGATCTCAGCGCCACCGCGCGATTACGTGGATACCGAGTATGCAGCGCGCCTCGATCGCAGCACCGGGGCGATCAGCATCACCGCGCCGCCGTCCGGCATCATGGCGGTCGGCGGCTATCGCTTCCTCGCGCAGGACTTGCAGGAATGGGCCAAGCGCCTCGGCCAGGGCGCCCTGCTCACGGCGCTGCCGGACCGAATGAGCGGATATCGGCTGGCTGGCCGGGCTCCGGACAATTCGCGAGCTCGCGAAGCGCTTTCAGAGTTGGGCCTTAACCCATTGATGGTGGAAGCTTTTCGCGACCGCTCTGGCGCCGCTTGAAGGAAACCGAACGGGTTTTGTTGACCTCGCATTAAGCGAACAAACCTAGCATCGCGACCTCGATTGAGGGGTGCGCGTTTTCAATGTCCCAGCAAGGCCCGATCATCATCGTCTCGACCGGCGCAAGGCCGTCATTCGCGTCGGCGCTGGATGAGACACGAGTGTTTCCGGTCGTCGATGCCGATTGGGCGGAGGCGGCGCGCGCTGTGGAGCAATTGCGTCCAGGCGCGGTCGTCGTGGGTTCGTCCGGAATCAACAAGCCCGCCCTCGAATCGCTGGCGCGACAGGTTGCCACACGCGAACCCTTTACGCCGATGATCGTCGTCGATGCCGACATGCGATTGCCCGACAACGCCATTCCATTTGCGTACAGCGGCGATCATCCAGAACGCCTGCTGGCGCGCATCAGTTCGGTGCTGCGCGTGCGTTCGCTGCACACGACTGTGATGCGCCGGCTCGATCCGCCGCGGCGTGTAGCGATCTCCGATATCGATCCCGCGCGCGATGCGACGGTGCTCCTGATCGGGCGCGGCGGGGCCTACCCTGCGCTTTCGGTGGCGCTCGGCGAGCGCATCGGCGTGGTCGGCGCCCTCAGCATCGAGGCTGCCGCAAAACATCTCAATGCAAGGGACATCGACGGCATCGTGCTCGCCGACGGCTTTACCCCGCGGGTGGTCGATGCCTTCCTCACCGTGCTCGCCGAAGATTCGCGCTTCCGCAACCTTCCCGTCATCGTGACGTCGGGATCGCCGCAGGCAAACTGCGAACTGGCCAACCTGGAGATGGTGGCCAGCGACCCCGGCCGCGTCGCCGCGTCGCTGCTGCCGATGGCGCATCTGCATGCCTTCGAGGTGCATCTCAGCCGGACGCTGCGCTCGATCGACGCCAACGGGCTGATCGATGCGCGCACCGGACTGCTGACCCGCGCTGCCTACGAGCGGGATTTCGCAACCGCCGTCTATCAGAGCCAGTCGCGCGGCGGGGGCCTGTCGGTGGCGCGGTTCGCCTTCGATCCCGCCCATCCCCGCGCGCAGTTCGACGGCGCGCGGATCATCAGCCGGCTGATGCGCCAGAGCGATTTCGGCGTGGCGCTGGAGGATGGTTCCGTCTGCGTCGTCCTCGCGGAGACCGACCTGCGCAATGCGCACATGATCGCGCGGCGGCTGTTGGCCGTGATGCGCCATACCAGCCACGGCAGGCGCGATAGCGATGCGGAGCCGGTCGTTTCCGTCGGGACGCTGATGCCGAACGATACGGCGAAATCGCTGCTGGCGCGGCTTGCCGGCGATATGCATCGCGCGGCCTCCTGAACAGCGCTCGGCAGATGCACACAGTGGGTGGCATCGGCCATCGCAATTCGAACAGGCAACTAACCATGTCGGCGAAACGCGCGGTGTCGCTCCCCCCATCGCTTTTCAGACCCGAAAATCTCGGGTAAGGTAGATTATTCCGCATTTTCCCGAGACGATTTTAGCGCGTAAAGTCCGGTACGCGGCTGTGGTAGCGTAGTGATCAGATCTTGCAACGAGGTCGTGACGGATGACGAGAACGGCATCGCCGGCGTCACCGTGCGCGCCTTCGAACCAATCGCGGATGCGCGGGGCGCGCTGACCGAAATCCATCGCGATGAGTGGAAACTGGCGCCGCGGCCGGTTCAGTGGGACCTGATCAGGACGGAGGCGAACGTGTTGCGGGGTGTGCACGTTCACTGTCTGCGCTGGGATTATGTCATCGTCGTCGACGGTTACGGCACGATCGGCCTCACGGATGTCAGGCGAGACCAAGAGAGTTTTGCTCGAAGCATGGTGATCGAGGTGACCGGCGATCGACCGACCCTCGTCACCATTCCCCCCGGCGTCGCCCATGGGATCTACGCCAACACAGCGTTGATCCACCTTTATGGCCTGACGGTCGGCTGGGACGGCAGCGACGAAGAGCTGGGTTGCCGTTACGACGATCCGGAACTGGCGATCAATTGGCCTTGTGCCAAACCGGTGCTGTTGCAGCGCGATCTCGACCTGCCGGATTTTGCCACGCTGCTGCGGCAATACGAGGCGGCGACGGTGTCCTCGCCGGACATCGCGTTCCAGCCGTCATGATCGCGGCCACGGTTCTGATCCCGACGCACAGTCACGCCGAACCGTTGCGGCATGCAGTCGCCAGCGTCCAGCAGCAAGGCTTGCGCGATTTCGAGCTGTTCATCGTCGGTGACGGCGTCACCGACGCGACCCGTGCCGTGGTAGCGGAATTGTCTGCTACCGACAGCCGTATCCGGTTCTTCGACTTCCCCAAGGGACCGCGCAAGGGAGAGATTCATCGCCACACTGCCCTGCAGCAGGCGCGCGGCCGGTTTGTCGCCTATCTGGGCGACGACGATTGCTGGATGCCGGACCATCTGGAAATCCTCGACAGCCTTTTGACCGACGCGGACTTCGGCCACACCATGCAGGTCGGCATCGACGCCGGGCGCAATATCGTCGTGATGGCCGCCGATCTGGAGAATCCCGGCTTTCGCCGGCGGATGCTGACCGAGCACTTCAATCGCTTCGATTTCACCTTCGCCGGCCACACCCTGCAGGCCTATCGCCGCCTGCCCCATGGCTGGCGAACGACGCCGCCGCAATTTCCGTGGACCGATCTCTACATGTGGCGACAGTTTCTTGCCGAGCCATGGTGCTGCGCGCGGTCTGCGATGATTCCGACCGGCATCAACACCTGGACGCATCTGCGACCGCATCTCGGCGATCGCGAGCGTGCGGACGATCTGGCCTACTGGCGCGCACAAACGGCAGTGCCGGAATTTCGCGAAGACCTCTGGCGGCTCGCCGCACGGACCTTTGCGGCAGAGTCCGTCGCCTTCGAGCTTGGCTGGCCGAGGAATTCGACCTTCTGGCGGGCGACGCGCCGGTTGCGTCAGCTCAAATACATGGCCGGAAGATTCAATCGCCGCTAGGCCGCAGACCATCAAGCCGCCTTCTTGCTCTCGGCGAGACCGGCGAGTTGGCGCAGGATTTCCGTGGTGCCGGCGAGTCGCTCCTCCGGCGTCTCCCAGTCCTGGAAGAACACCACCTTCATGTCCGGCCGCACTTTCGCGGCCTGGCCATGCTGGCGGATGAACGCGACCAGCCGCTCCGGCTGGGCGAAGCTGTTGTCGCGGAACGAGAGCACCGCGCCCTTCGGCCCGGCGTCGACCTTCTCGACATTGGCTCTTCGGCAATAGGCCTTGATGGCGGCGATCTTGAAGAGATAGCGCACCTCGTCGGGCAGCACGCCGAAGCGGTCGCGCATCTCCGCGGCGAAATTGTCGATCTCCTCGTCGGTTTCGAGATCGGCCAGCCGCCGGTAAAGCGACAGCCGCACCGCGAGGTCGCTGACGTAGTCCTCCGGGATCAACACGGGCATGCCGATCGTGATCTGCGGCGACCAGCGGTCGGCGGCGGGCTCGGCGACGCCGGCCTTGAGGTTGACGATCGCCTCTTCCAGCATCGACTGGTACAGCTCAAAGCCAACTTCCTTGATGTGGCCGTGCTGCTCCTCGCCGAGCAGGTTGCCGGCGCCGCGGATGTCGAGGTCGTGCGAAGCGAGCTGGAAACCGGCGCCGAGGTTTTCCAGCGACTGCAGCACCTTCAGCCGCCGCTCGGCCTGCGCGGTGATCTTCTGCTGCGCCGGCAGTGTGAACAGCGCGTAGGCGCGCAGCTTCGAGCGCCCCACCCGGCCGCGCAGCTGATAGAGCTGGGCGAGGCCGAACATGTCGGCGCGGTGCACGATCAGCGTGTTGGCATTTGGGATGTCGAGGCCGGACTCGATGATCGTGGTCGAGAGCAGGATGTCGTATTTACCGTCGTAGAACGCGGACATGATGTCCTCGATCACGGTGGCACCCATCTGGCCGTGGGCGACCGCGACTTTCATCTCCGGGACGTTCTTCTCGAGGAAATCCTTCACGCCGGCGAGATCCTCGATCCGCGGCACCACGTAGAACGACTGGCCGCCGCGATAACGCTCGCGCAGCAGCGCTTCGCGGATCATCAGGGGATCGTGCGGGGCGACGAAGGTGCGCACCGCCAGGCGATCGACCGGGGGCGAAGCAATGATCGACAGTTCCCGAACACCGGTCAGCGCCAGCTGCAGCGTACGCGGGATCGGCGTTGCGGAAAGCGTCAGCACATGCACCTCCGCCCGGAGCTGCTTCAAACGCTCCTTGTGGCTGACGCCAAAATGCTGCTCCTCGTCGATGATGAGCAGGCCAAGGTCCCGGAACTTGATCGACTTGCCCAGCAGCGCATGGGTGCCGACGACGATGTCGATCCCGCCCTCGGCAAGATCCTTCTTGACCTGGTTGAGCTCCTTGGTCGGGATCAGTCGCGAGGCCTGCGCGACGTTGACCGGAAAACCGCGGAAGCGGTCGGCGAAGGTCTTGCTGTGCTGACGCGCCAGCAGCGTGGTCGGCACGACCACAGCCACCTGCTTGCCGTCGAGCGCCGTCGCGAAAGCGGCGCGCAACGCCACCTCGGTCTTGCCGAAGCCGACGTCGCCGCAGATCAGCCGATCCATCGGACGGCCGTTTTCCAGATCCTTGAGCGTGGCATTGATGGCGTTGAGTTGGTCCTCGGTCTCCTCATACGGGAATCGCGCGCAGAATTCGTCATAGACATGCGGCTGCACCGGGAATTTCGGCGCCTCGTGCAGCATGCGTTCGGCCGCGATCTTGATCAGTTCGCCCGCGATCTCGCGGATGCGGTTCTTCAGCTTGGCCTTGCGTGCCTGCCAGCCGCTGCCGCCGAGCCGGTCCAGCTCGACCTTGGTCTCGTCGGAGCCGTAGCGTGACAGCAGCTCGATGTTCTCGACCGGCAGGAACAGTTTGGTTTCGTTGGCATAGTGCAGTTCGAGGCAGTCATGCGGGGCGCCCGCGACCTCCAGCGTCTGCAAGCCGACGAAACGGCCGATACCGTGGTCGACATGCACCACGATGTCACCGGCGGAAAGGCTGGTGACTTCCGAGATGAAGTTGTCGAGCTTGCGGCTCGCCTTGCGCGGCCGCACCAGGCGGTCGCCCAGGATGTCCTGCTCGCTGATGACGGCGACGTCGTCGGTCTCGAAGCCAGCTTCCATGCCAAGCACCGCGAGCATGGTCTCGTTGCGAGGCGTTGCTTGCACGGTGCGCCAGGCGTTGACGCTGGTAATGTTGGCGAGCTTGTGGTCGGCCAGCATGCTCGCCATGCGGTCGCGCGAGCCCTCGCTCCACAGCGTGATGACGACCTTCTTGCGCTGCGTCTGCAGGGCGTGGACATGGGCGACGACGGCCTCGAACACGTTGACCGAAGTGTCCGCCCTTTCCGGCGTGAAGTTTCGACCCTGGCGCGCGCCTGCATCGAATACGTCGGCGGTACCTTCGGGCATCGCAAACGGCGTGAGCCGCGCCAGCGCGGCCTCGCCGAGGCGCTGCTTCCATTCGTCCTCGGTCAGGTACAGGCGGTCCGGCGGCAGCGGCTTGTAGATCGCCCCGCCCCCGGGATGCTCCATCGCCTCGCGCCGGGCCTCATAGTAATCGACGATCTGCTTGAAGCGCTCGCGGGCGGCGTCCTCGCCCTGCGGCTCGATCGCGACCGGCGCGCCGTCGAGATAGTCAAACAGCGTGTCCATCTTTTCCTGGAACAGCGGCAGCCAGTGCTCCATTCCGGGATGACGGCGGCCCTCGGTGACGGCCTCGTAGAGCCCGTCATCGCGCTCGGGCGCGCCGAAGGCGGCGACATAGCCCATACGGAACCGGCGGATGGTCTCCGTCACCAGCTGGAATTCGGACACCGGCACAAGATCGAGCCCGCGCATGTCCAGCATGGTGCGCTGGGTTTCGGCGTCGAAGCTGCGGATCGATTCCAGGGAGTCGCCGAAGAAGTCGAAGCGCACGGGCATGTCGAGCCCGGCCGGAAACAGGTCGAGGATGCCGCCGCGCACGGCATATTCGCCGGGCTCGCGCACCGTGGAGGAGCGGCTGTAGCCGTTGTGCTCGAGCCAGGCGACGATGGAGTCCATCGGCACCACATTGCCCGGCGCGACCGACAGCGCCTGCGCGGCAATCACGTCGCGTGAGGGCACGCGCTGGGTGACGGCGTTGACCGTCGTCAGCACGATCAGCGGCTTGTCGCTGCCGGTCAGCCGCGACAGCTTTGCCAGCGTGGTCAGGCGCTGCGCCAGGATGCCGCCATGCGGCGAGACCCGGTCATAGGGTTGGCAGTCCCAGGCCGGGAACTGCATGACCGGCAGATCCGGCGCGAAGAACTCCAGCGAGCGCGCCAGTTGCTGCATCCGGGGACCGTCGCGGCAGACCACGGCAAGGCTCACGGCTGGCGGGTTCGGCCGCGCGGCGATCGCGCGCGCCAGATCCGACACGACCAGCCCTTCGGCGCCCTCGGCGACGTTGGCAAAGGTCAGCGCACGCCCGGGCGCGAGCAGCGCGGCGGGTGATTTGGCAGGCGGCTTCATACGTCCTGGTCCACCGAGCGAAAGGCCTTGATGCGCTCGAACAGTGCGCTCGCATATTCTTTCGGCACGGCCGCGTCGCCGGTCAGCGCCGCGTAGAGATCGGGATCGGGCGCATCGAGCAGCCGTTCCAACATACCCAACTCGTCGTCGGACAGGTTTGCAATCTCGGCATCCGCGAAACGGCCGAGGATCAGGTCCATCTCGCGGATGCCGCGACGCCAGCAACGAAACAGCAGCCGCTTGCGGCGGTCATCGAGGTCCCCGCTCGATCGGGTCGTTCCTGTCATTTCTCTATCCCAAGCCAAACGCCAAAAGCCCGGACGCGGTGCCGGGCGGGGTTGATATAGCGAGGCGCAGTGCCGATGTCAGCCCTTCTGCGGTCTGAATTATCAACTGTTGCATCCGTACCGGGCTTGACGAAAAGCGCCCTCGCATGACGGATGATGCGATGCGCCCCACCCTGCTCAATCCGCTGTTTGCGCCGGTCACGAGCCTTCCGGGCGTCGGGCCGAAGCAGGACAAGCTGCTGCGCTATTTGCTCGACCGCAGCGAGACGCCGCGGCTGGTGGATCTGTTGGTGCACCTGCCGGCGAGCGTGATCGACCGCCGGGCGCGCCCGAAGATCCGCGACGCCTCGCCGGGAACCGTGGTGACGCTGGAGGTCACCGTCGACCGCCATCGCCCGCCCCCGCCGCGCAATGCGCGCGCGCCGTATCTGGTCTATGCCAGCGACGATACCGGCGACGTCGTGCTGACCTTCTTCCGCGCCAAGCCCGGCTATGTCGAAAAGCTGCTGCCGGTCGGCGCCAAACGCTACGTGTCGGGCACGCTGCAGTTCTACGACGGCATGCCGCAGATGGTGCATCCCGACCGCATTGTGGACGAAGCCGCGTTCGCGCAGCTCTCCGGCATCGATCCCGTCTATCCCCTGACCGAAGGGCTTGCGCTGGGTTCGCTGCGGCGGGCGGTCGGGCAGGCGTTGCAGAAATTGCCGGTGCTGCCGGAATGGCTGAGCTCGGAGGTGATCCGCCGCTGCAAATTTCCGCCGGTTGCGGAGGCGCTGCATCGGGTGCATCAGCCGGTCGAACTGACCGACATCCTGCCCGACGGCCCGTTCTGGTCTCGCCTTGCTTTCGACGAGCTGCTTGCCGGCCAACTGGCGCTGGCGCTGATCCGCGCGCAGCTGCGCCGGCCGGCCGGCGACCGCAATGCCGGCGACGGCCACTTGCGCAACAGGATCATCGACGCGCTGCCCTATGCGCTGACGACGTCGCAGCGGCAGGCCGTTGCCGCCATCACCGACGATTTGCGCCAGCCGGTACGCATGCTGCGGCTGCTGCAGGGCGACGTCGGTTCCGGCAAAACGGTAGTGGCGCTGCTGGCGGCCGCCGCCGTCACCGAGGTCGGCAAGCAGGCGGCGCTGATGGCGCCGACGGAAATTCTCGCGCGGCAGCACATCAAGACCATCGCCCCGCTTGCCGAGCGTGCGGGCCTGCGGGTTGCGATCCTGACCGGCCGGGAAAAGGGCAAGGAGCGGCGCGACATTCTTTCGCGCCTCGAGGCCGGCGAGATCGATCTGTTGGTCGGCACGCATGCGCTGATCCAGGATGACGTCGTCTACAAGGCGCTGGCGCTGGCCGTCGTTGACGAGCAGCATCGCTTCGGCGTGCGCGAGCGCCTTGCGCTGACCTCCAAGGGCGAGGCGGTGGACGCGCTCGTGCTCAGCGCCACGCCCATTCCGCGCACGCTGGTGCTGACTTATTTCGGCGACATGGACGTCTCCGAGTTGCGGGAAAAGCCGGCCGGCCGGCAGCCCATCGACACCCGCGCCGTGCCGCTGAGCCGGCTTGAGGAAGTCACCGACGGCGTCGGCCGCGCGCTGAAGTCCGGCAAGCGGGTGTACTGGATCTGCCCGCTGGTCGAGGAATCCGAGGCGGAGGGGACGGAGCATCTCACCAACGCGACCAAGCGCTTCGAGAGCCTGCGCAAGCGGTTTGGCGAGGCCGTCGGCCTCGTCCATGGCCAGATGAAGGGCACCGACAAGGACCGGGTGATGGCGCAGTTCGCCACGGGCGAGATCGGACTTCTGGTCGCCACCACCGTGGTCGAAGTCGGCGTCGACGTGCCCGCCGCCTCGATCATGGTGATCGAGAACGCCGAGCGGTTCGGGCTCGCCCAGCTGCATCAGCTGCGCGGGCGTATCGGGCGCGGCGCGGAGGCTTCGACGTGTCTCCTGCTCTACAAGGAGCCGCTCAACGACACGTCGAAGGCGCGGCTCAACGTGATCCGCGAGACCACGGACGGCTTCCGCATCGCCGAGGAGGACCTCAAGCTGCGCGGCGAAGGCGACGTGCTCGGCGTGCGCCAGAGCGGCCTGCCCGGCTACCGCATCGCGCGTTCCGACGTCCACGGCCAGCTGATCGCGCAGGCCCGCGACGAAGCGCTGCGGATCATGAAGGACAATCCCAAACTCACCGGCGAGCGCGGCGAAGCGCTGCGATGCCTGCTCTATCTGTTCGAGCGCGACGAGGCGGTGCCCCTGATTGGCGCGGGATAGCGCGCAGGTGCGTTTGATAGAACTCTTCCATTTCGTAGTCAGGCACAAGATCGCCGCGACGCGATGCGTCCAAACCCTCCAGCACGGCAACTCTCTCGTGATCGGACAAACGATAGAGCCGCTTGCTCATTGTCTCACTCCACCTTCGCCGGCTGCGGCTGCCGCGCGGCGGCGTTGGCGACCTGCGCGGCCTGGGCCATGCCGGCAAGCGCTGCGATCTTGTTCTGCTGTTCGGAGCCGGGCTGAACCACCCCCGCCGACATGATCAAGGTCGCGGCGGCTTCGGCGGTCATCTCGACTTCGATCACCTTGCTCTTGGGCACGTAGAAGAAGAAGCCGGTGGTCGGGTTGGGCGAGCACGGCAGGAACACCGAGATGTGCTCTTCCTTGCCCGGCAGATGGGTCGAGACATCCGTGCTGGGCGGCTGCGAGATCAGCACGATCGACCACATGCCCGGCGCGGGAAATTCGACGAGGCCGACGCGGCGGAAGCTCGATCCGTTGCCGGAGAACAGCGTCTCGAACACCTGCTTCAGGCTGCGGTAGATCGCGCGCACCACGGGCATGCGGCCGAGCAGCCGCTCGCCCCAGTCCACCAGCTTGCGGCCGACGAGGTTGGCGGCGAGGAAGCCGAGCAGGGTCAGCGCGAACACCGCGATGATCAGGCCGGCGCCGGGCAGGCCGAACGGCAAATAGGTCTCCGGCCGGTACGCCACCGGCACGAACGGGCGCACCAGCCCGTCCACCCAGGTCACGAACCACCAGGTCAGATACAGGGTGATCGCGATCGGGCCTGCGACAATCAGTCCGGTCAGGAAATAGTTGCGGAAGCGGGCCATCAGCCCGGGCGAGGCGTCTTCCGGCGGCAACTCGGCGGGGGTAACGGGCGGCAAATCTTCGCGGTTCATGCGGTTCCAGGCTGGCCGGACGGGGCCTCTTCGACACACCAGCTAAGCCATCCTAGCAGGTTTTTGAAGGGGCCAGCGTGACGCGCCCTACTCGACCGTGACGGATTTGGCGAGATTCCGGGGCTGGTCGACGTCGGTGCCCATGATGACGGCCGTATGGTAGGCGAGCAGCTGCACCGGGACGGCATAGACCATCGGCGTAAAGGCCGCCGCCATGTCCGGCAGCACGATCGTCACCAGCGACTCGATGGTGGCTTCCGCCGCGCCCTTGGCGTCCGTCATCAGGATGATCCGGCCGCCGCGGGCGGCGACCTCCTGCATGTTGGAGACGGTCTTCTCGAACACGCGGTCATGCGGCGCGATCACCACCACCGGCATGTTCTCGTCGATCAGCGCGATCGGCCCGTGCTTGAGCTCGCCGGCGGCATAGCCCTCGGCGTGGATATAGGAGATTTCCTTCAGCTTCAGCGCGCC
This sequence comes from uncultured Bradyrhizobium sp., assembly GCA_964504705.1. GTDB lineage: Bacteria > Pseudomonadota > Alphaproteobacteria > Rhizobiales > Xanthobacteraceae > Bradyrhizobium. Next base: position 3,291 of record CAZDEZ010000049.1, on the reverse strand, counting down.
TTCCAGCGCCAGCGGATAGGAGGTGCCGCGGCCGAGATAGAGCACGTCCCTGGACTTGGCGATATCGCGCGCCAGCTTCTCGATCTGCGGCTCGGATTTCAGCGCCGCCGCCATCAGCCGCGGCACTTCGACGAGGCCATGCACGAGCCTGGTCTCGTCCTCTGCGGTCAAGTGTCCGCGCGCGGTGCCCGCGGCAATCGACAGCGCCGCCAGTGTCATCAGCTGGCAGGTGAAGGCTTTGGTGGAGGCAACGCCAATCTCGGGACCGGCCACGGTCGGCAGCACGGTCTCGGCTTCGCGCGCGATCGTCGAAGACGGCACGTTGACGACGGCGAGCGTGTGCACGCCCTGCTCTTTCGCGTAGCGCAGCGCCGCCAGCGTGTCGGCGGTCTCGCCGGACTGCGAGATGAAGATGGCGAGATCGCCCTTGCGCAGGGGCACCTCGCGGTAGCGGAATTCGGAAGCGACGTCGATCTCGACGGGGACGCGGCCGAACCGCTCCAGCCAGTACTTCGCGATAAACCCTGCATAGCTCGCCGTGCCGCAGGCGACGATCGAGACGCGCTGAATTTCCCGGAAGTCGAACGGCAGTTTCACGGGCATGGTCACCCGCTCGGTCGCCATGTCCACATAGCGCGCCAGCGTGTGGCCGACCACTTCCGGCTGCTCGTGGATCTCCTTGGCCATGAAGTGGCGGTAGTTCGCCTTGTCCACCAGCGCGGTCGCGGCCGAATGTTTGGTGGCCTCGCGCTGCACGATGGCGTCGGTCTTGTCGTAGATGGTGGCGCCCTTGCGGGTCAGCACCACCCAGTCGCCGTCTTCGAGGTAGGCGATGGTATCGGTGAACGGGCCGAGCGCGATCGCGTCGGAGCCGAGATACATCTCGCCCTCGCCATAGCCGATGGCGAGCGGCGGGCCGTTGCGCGCGCCGATCATCAGATCGTCCTCGCCGGCGAAAATGAAGCCGAGCGCGAACGCGCCGCGCAGCTGCGACAGCGTCGCCCGCACCGCCTCGACCGGCTTGACGCCGCCCTTGAGCATGTCGTCGACGAGGTGCAGCACGATCTCGGTATCGGTTTCAGTCTTGAAGACCGTGCCCTTCTTCTCCAGCGCCTCGCGCAGCTCGCGGAAATTCTCGATGATGCCGTTGTGGACGACGGCGACGCGCTCGGTGGAATGCGGATGGGCGTTGTTCTCGGTCGGCTTGCCGTGGGTGGCCCAGCGGGTGTGGCCGATGCCGGTATGGCCGGCGAGCGGCTTGGCCTCGAGCCTTGCCTCCAGATTCTTCAGCTTGCCTTCGGCGCGGCGGCGGTCGAGCTTCTTGCCCTCCAGCGTGGCGACCCCTGCGGAATCATAGCCGCGATACTCCAGCCGCTTGAGCGAATCCACCAGCAGCTCCGCGACCGGAGCGCGTCCCAAAATGCCGACAATGCCGCACATGCGGTGCAAAACCCCAAATCGAAAGTAACGAGCGCGCGACGTTCTTAACGAAAACCGCTCGCGTTAAGGAACTCAATATTTGTTGCGTATTGAGACAGGGTTAAATGGCAAGCTTAATCGGGCGAGGATAGCCACGCCTTCGCGTTCCCGCGGCACGGTTTTCGCCCGGGTTGTGCTGTCTCGTTGCACCCTCCCTGGACAGAGGGCGCGGGAAAGGTCGGGCGCCGGCGGCACCCGCATCGCCGTGTGCAATGGGTAGTCAAGAACGCACACGGATCTGACAGGTACAGCCAGGACATCCCGACCTTCCCCGCGCAACGGTTTGACGGCTTACTTCGTGCTCTCCCCGGGGAGCGGCCTCTTTTGCCCCCGTTGCCCGGCCCGCACAGGCAGGCCGGGATAGACGCCAGGGTCGCGGCGCCAGGACCACACGACTTCACCGTCCGCCGCCGGCGTTTCGTCGGGTGAAAGATTCCACCTGACGCCAGCCGCGGCCCATCACAACCCGCACCACGTTTCGTGACGACCGCGAAGCGCCCCTCATGGCGGCACGGGCTGGGCGGACATATAATGCAAATCAGAATTACGGTAACGCGAATTGTTTTCGATTCCGGGGCTTGACAGGATTCCGGGTGATTTGCCCGTCGGTTTGAATTTGCAACAGTGCGCGGCGCGTCGCGCTCCGTCGACGAATCGTAGGATGGGTAGAGCGCAGCGAAACCCATCGAGTTGTTTGCGCGTCGGAGATGATGGGTTTCGCGAAGAGCTCAACCCATCCTACGAACTGCGACCTCGCCGATGCGCTCCACCGCCATCGCACGGTCGGGCTCGTCTCTGGTGACGGCGGCGAGAAGGCAATTTTTTCTGGAACGAATTTGCGGAACAGCGGTGCTGTGCCGTCGCTAAAATTTGGAACACCGTTGGCTTGTTAGGGAATGCGAGGTCGGTAGTGTACCCCTATTCGCGTTCGCACCGTTGCAAACAAAGTCCAATCGAGGTTCCCGTGTGGGACGACCTGCTTCTCTACGTCGTCATAGGCTTCGTCGCGCAGATGATCGACGGCGCGATCGGGATGGCCTACGGCGTGACGGCCAGCTCCGTGCTCCTCAGTCTCGGCGTGCCTCCCGCCACTGCAAGCGCGTGCGTGCATGCGGCGGAAACATTCACCACCGGCGCATCGGGTTTCGCCCATTGGCGCCTTGGTAATGTTGATCGCAAGCTGCTGCTGCGTATTGCCATTCCGGGAATGATCGGCGGGGCCATCGGCGCCTATGCGCTCTCCGAACTTCCCGGCGAAACCCTGAAGCCGTTCATCAGCGCCTATCTGCTTCTGCTGGGCGCTTTTATCGTGTGGAAGGCGCTGGCGGCTCGCCCCATCGAGGCGCCTGCGCCGCGCGCGGTCGGCCCGCTGGGCTTTGTCGGTGGCCTCGTCGACGCCATTGGCGGAGGCGGATGGGGACCGATCGTGACTTCCACGCTTCTCGGCCAGGGCGCAACGCCGCGTTACGCCATCGGCTCGGTCAACCTGGCCGAGTTTTTCGTCACGCTGACGATATCGACGACGTTCTTCCTCACCGTCGGCCTCAGCTTGTGGCCGATCATCGCCGGTCTCATCATCGGGGGAGTCATCGCGGCGCCGTTCGCCGCGCTTGCGACCAAGCACATTCCGGACAAAATCCTGATGCTGATGGTCGGCGGCGTCGTGGTGCTGTTGAGCCTGCGCACGATCGTGATGGCGCTGGCGTCGGGTTCGTAGCTGGCTTCCTGCGCGGCGGAGATGATGGGTTTCGCGAAGGGCTCAACCCATCCTTGTATTAGCGCGATCGCTTAGACTGGAACCGTTCCGTGAGG
>CAZDEZ010000048.1:0-36138 GCA_964504705.1 uncultured Bradyrhizobium sp. | reverse complement strand
CGAACCTGTCGGCCTTGCGCCACAGCGCGACCATGGCGTCCTGTGCGATCTCCTCCGCCTCGGCTTCGCCCGAACCGGTCCGCATCAGGTATCCCTTGATGCGCGGGGCAAAGAACTCGAACAGTCGCCGGTAGGCCTCGCGATCCCCGCGTAAGGCGATTGCCGCGATCAGGCCGCTCCAGTCCACTGCGATCTCAGGTCTTTCCTTCACGCGCGGCCATCTCTTCGCGATCGATCCCGACCGCCTAGCATGCCCCGAGATTTGCCGCTGCAGCAATACTGTCATCTTCATGCTTTCCGCTCGCCGAAACGAAGGGGAAGCCGGAGCGGATCACCGGACCCGGAAAAAATCTTGCAGACGGGTGATCTGCGGGCATTCGAGGCGCGTTATGACACAGTGACGCATCAGAATGGCCAGCTCGGCTACGCCAAGGCGCCCCCACATTTGGATTTTGCATCAATCAGGAGCAGTGTTGTATCACTCGAACCCGGAAGCGGCCTGGTCCATCAAATGATGACAGAATCGAACAAAACCTGGCTGCGTTTGATGGCCCTCGCTCTCAGCGTACTTCTGACAGGAGAAGTGATGGCGGCCGATGAACCCGCTCCGCAGTCGCCCCTTTCCACAAGTGGCGCCTCGCCCGTTCGGCCGTATGACATTGTCCTCGAAATCGGGGCAGGCGGAGCAATGCGGCCAGCCTACGAAGGAGCGAAGGGGTACGAATTCAACCCCACTGGGTTCTTCACCCTTCACTACCTGTGGCTTCCCGGCATCGGCGACGTAAAGAAGGAGCGCGCGGATGAGGGCTTTTCCATCAGTCCCTCCTTTCGATACGTGTACAAGCGCGATAGCGACGACCAGCCGGAACTGCGCGGCCTTGGCAATATCGACGCTGCATATGAACTCGGTGGCAGGATCGCATATCAATGGAGCCTGTTTCGGCCGTGGCTGGCAGTGCGCTACGGATTTGGCGGTCATAGCGGTATCGTCGCTGAGACCGGTCTTGATCTTAGATTCCGCCCAAGCGCGGTAACCGAATTTACGATAGGGCCTCGCGCGAGCTTCGCGACGAGTGAGTACATGAGGACATACTTTGGTGTGACGCCGGCCGAATCGACTCGATCAGGACTCGGCGCATACAGCCCGGGCGGCGGGATCAAAGGCGCCGGTCTGGAAGTTTCCGCTCGATACGAGCTAACCGAACAATGGGCTCTGGTCGGCTTGGCCTATTATGAAAGGTTGATCGGAGACGCCGCGGCTTCTCCGATTGTCAAAGCAGGCGATGAAAACCAACTCACCGCCAAACTGGGCCTGAGCTACAAATTTAGATTAAAGTTGTTTGACGACTAGTCCGCCATCGCGGCTCCGCGGAAGCGGAAAAATGCGGCAAGCACTGATCTGCGGGCCCGCAGGGAGCGTTATGTGGAAATGACGCTTGGCAATGACCAGACGGGCTGGAAGACCCTGATACCCTTCGTCGGCGGCGTGGTCGTGGCCGGGCTCCTGCTCGGCTATGCCAATACGCCCGGCGGCTGGTATGCCGCACTGAACAAGCCCGCCTTCAATCCGCCGAACTATCTGTTCGGGCCGGTATGGCTTGCGCTCTACGTCTGCATCGGTGTTGCAGGCGCCCGGACATGGTTGCGCGACCCGCGCAGCCCGGCCATGGCGGCGTGGTTCGGGCAGATGGCACTGAATTTCCTGTGGTCGCCGGCCTTTTTCGGCATGCACCGCATTGGCCTCGCGCTCGGCATAATCGTGGCCATGCTGGCGGCGATCGCCGCGTTCATTGTCGTGCAATGGCGCACCGATCGCCTTGCCGCCCTGCTGTTCCTGCCGTATGCCGCGTGGGTCGGCTTTGCGACCGTGCTCAACTGGTCGATCTACCGGTTGAACTGATGGACCCATACCCTAACGGCCTCACCCGCCTCCAGCCGCAACCGGCAGCGGGGACGGAAACCCGGAAACAGACGAAGGTGCTCCCGTGGATGCGCTGACCGCATTGGCTTCCGATCCGGCAGCCTGGGCCGCCCTCGCGATGCTGATCGCCATGGAAGTGGTGCTTGGGATCGACAATCTCATTTTTATCGCCATTCTGACCAACAAATTGCCTGAGCATCAACGCGCGGGGGCGCGTCGTATCGGTATCGGCCTGGCGCTCATCCTCCGCCTTTTTCTCCTCGGCACCATTGCGTTCATCGTGCGTTTGACGACACCCATCTTCAGTGTGTTCGGTCAGGCGTTCTCGTGGCGCGACCTGATCCTGATAGCGGGGGGCCTGTTCCTGGTCTGGAAGGCAACCAGGGAAATTCATCATCGAGTCGATCCGCATCCCACCCCCGACATGTTCGAATCCGGGGCCGCGCAACTGGGTTACGCTGCCGCACTGGGCCAGATCGTCGTCCTCGATCTGGTGTTCTCCATTGACAGCATCATTACCGCGGTCGGAATGACCGACCATGTCCCGATCATGGTCATTGCAGTCGTGGTTGCCGTTCTGGTGATGCTGATGGCGGCCACTCCGCTTTCGAACTTCATCAGCGCAAACCCGACCATCGTTATGCTTGCGCTCGCCTTCCTGATGGTGATCGGTATGGCGCTGATAGCGGAGGGCTTTGGCGCCCATGTGCCAAAGGGCTACATCTACGCCGCCATGGCCTTTTCGGCGCTGGTCGAGGGACTGAACATGCTCGACCGGCGGGCGCGGCAGCGACTTGCGGCCCGCAGGATGCGCGACGAAGCGCCCTCGCGATAAATCCGAGGCCCGGGGGACGTCGAGGTCCTTTCAAGGCCCTGTTGCCGCCGGCACACCCTGACGCCGCCGAAGTAGCACAAGGCGCGGTCCGCGGGCCGGTGAGCGGCGTGATGAGTCGCGATAGTTTCCAAAGTCGCTGAACGGTGTGCAGATTTCCAAGGTTCGATCGCCCGGAGAAAGACGCCATGGAGAACGCCTCCGCCGTCATCCCGAGCAGCGCATGACCAAGGCTTCCCACCCCGGGATTTTTGTTCATTTCCTGTGATCCAGCTTTCGCTGGGTCTCGTTTAGTTGATACCGGGACCACAGCGTAACCGCTGCGCCCCCACCCCGGTAAATCCCCGGTCGATAAGCCCCCTCGACCGGGGAACTTTTCTAAAGGCAAACAAAGTCCATCGCTTGCCACGAATCGAATGCTCAAGATCCCGCATGCGAAATGAGAAGGAAACGCGCGGTGAATATTCAAATCAATCACTTGTCTCAGAAATCCATCGGCCCGCCTTCTCGTGAAGAAGCCGAGGCCGCATTCCGGACGATCATTCGCTGGGCTGGAGAAAATCCCGATCGCCCGGGATTGATTGAAACCCCGTCCAGGGCCGCGCGGGCTTTTCGGGAGTATTTCGCCGGCTACGAACAGGACCCCTTGGCGATTCTGGACAAGACTTTCGACGAAACCGGCGGCTACGAGGAAATGATCATTCTCCGTGGAATAGCCTTCGAAAGCCATTGCGAGCACCATCTCGCGCCCATCGTCGGTCAGGCCTGGGTGGCTTATGTCCCCAGTGGCCGCGTCGTAGGCCTTTCCAAGCTGGCCCGCGTCGTTGACGCCTATGCCAAACGACTGCAGATCCAGGAGCGGATGACTTCGGAGATAGCTTCGGCGGTACAACATGTCCTGCAGCCGCACGGCGTTGGGGTAGTGATAAAGGCCGTGCATCACTGCATGTCGAGCCGGGGCGTTCACAAGGTCGGCGCGGAGATGGTGACGAGCTGCATGCTTGGCTGCTTTCGCGATAACGCCGCAACTCGTCAGGAATTCTTGGCTATGACGAAGGAATGACTCGTTCTAATGCAATCGTTCCTGTTCGCAGGTTTGTTGCAGCCGATCATCGCAGTCTCGATATCCCCCGCGAATAGAAGCCAAGAGATCACACATGATCCGCTACCTAATTGCTTATGCCGTGACGGCGGTCGTTTTTCTGGCCGTGGACTACATCTGGCTTAGTCGTGCCATGGGGTTCTACAGGAACTCTCTCGGGGATTTGCTGGCGGAGAAGCCGAATCTCTTTGCGGCAGCAGCGTTCTACTCAATCTATTTCGTCGGGATCATTGTTTTCGCAGTCATGCCCGCGGCCAGGAATGGCGGATGGGTCTCCGCATCATTGCTGGGCGGGCTGCTTGGACTAGTTGCATATGCTACCTACGACCTGACCAATCTTGCGACGTTGAACCGATGGCCTTTCGTCGTCGCCGTCGTCGACATGGTTTGGGGCACCTTTATTACGGCTCTCGCATCCTTGGCTGGCTTCATTGCGATAAGGTCCTTTACGCACCTCGAATAGGGTGCAGTTCGCCATGATCGCGAGCGTCGGACACTCGAAGCGTATCGATTGGCCGGATCATTCGTCGAAATTGCTGGGCACGGGTGTTTGTGCGGCTGGCTCGGAAATCTCCTCAAAGAGAACAAGCAGTCCAAGAGGATTCCGATCGACATATTCACAGCATGTGATCGATTGCTGTGATCCGATCCGCTCGGAGCGCCGTTACCGTTACGTGAGTTCGTTCTGGTTCTCACGCCGCCGCCGGCGTTATTCGCGGCCTGACAGCCCGAACGTCGGACGTTTCCAACCATCTCTCCAGAGGATCCCATCTAATGAAACTCGTAAAGCTGCTCGCCGCGGGAGCGTTCGCCCTTATCGTTTCAACGTCGGGAGCGAAAGCCGCCGATATCGTCGACACGGCCGTTGCTGCCGGCTCGTTCAAGACACTCGTCGCGGCTGTCAAGGCGGCCGACCTTGTCGGAACGTTGAAAGGTCCCGGACCATTCACCGTCTTCGCGCCGACTGATGCGGCCTTCAAGAAGTTGCCCAAGGGGACGTTGGCAAGCCTGCTCAAGCCCGAGAACAAGGCCAAGCTTGTCAAGATACTCACGTATCACGTCGTGCCCGGGAAGGTCATGGCTGCAGACCTCAAGGGCCGGACCACCGCCGTGGCAACCGTCGAAGGGAGCCAGGTCCACGTCAACGGCAAGCATGGCGTGCGCGTCAACAACGCTCATGTAGTGAAGGCCGACATCATCGCAGACAATGGCGTGATTCACGTCATCGACAAGGTGCTTCTGCCGAGGTGATCGTTTGTCGCGCCGCAAGACGGCCAGTCGGAGCGCCAAGGATATGCGCTTTGGCTGGCTGGCGCACTCTGCGGCAATCTCGACCGCGACATAGTGGTGGAATGAGACCGCCGAGAGGTAATCCGGACGAGACAGCTGACTTCAGGAGGCCCAGCCGAGCGAGCCTTCAGGCCGTATCGGGCAGATAGAAGAGCGGCTCCTGGCGAACTATGCGCAGGTATGCCTTCGTGCAGTTCTTCGCCGAACATGTGATCGACGTCTCTCGCTACTTCGACGGTGTCCGTTCCGGCATACCGCTCGATAGCTGTTCTCCATCTCCAGATGCCTGGGGCCGACTCAGCGTCGTGACCTGTTTCATCATCCATCGAGGGACAGCCGCCACTACGCCCGTTCGGAGCAGGGCCCACTACGGCATCTAGTCAGCTCTATCGGTCCTGTTGAACGCCCGATCCCATGCTCTCGCGCAGCATTCTGACAAAGGTTTGTGCGATACGCCTCGGAGGCTCACCATCTCGCCGATACCAGGTCGGTGTCCAATTGAGCGCACCAAGCAACATCATGCGTGCCAATCGCTCCTCACCGCCTTTCGCCATGCCAACCGCCTTTACGACCGCAACGAAACGACGCTCATAGCGGTCCCGCTCTGCAACCAGCCGCCTTCTGAGATCGGCCGGCAGGGGCCGAAGATCGAGCGGCAAGAGCCGGGCGAGCGGATCATCTGCCAGCAGACACTCCAGATGCGCCGCGCATGCCGCTTCGAGGCGAGCCCATGGCTCGATCACGCCTACGATCGCCGCGCTGTGAGCCGCAATGACGCGCTCGACGCCCACCTTGTAGGTCTCAAACAGCATTTCATCCTTGGAAGCAAAGTGATGGTACATCGAGCCAGCCAGCAATCCCGCATCGGCAGCGATGTCCCGCATGGACGTCGCAGCATACCCTCGCATCGCAAAACGCTGCGCGGCAGCCGCAAGCAGTTCCATGCGGCGGCCGGACGGCGCATCCCTTGTGATCCTGGCGCGCAAGACGGTCATGGCCGTCAATAGCAAACAAACACTTGTTTGGCCAGATGAGTGTTGCTAGCCTTTCTGCGCTTTAACCGACGACGTGTGCCGATGCTTACGAACGACTTCTCTGATGCGGCGACCAACGCCGATCCCTTTCCGATCTTCCGCCGTTTGCAGGCAGAGGATCCGGTTCATTGGTCGGAGCCGATGAAGGCGTGGGCGGTGACGCGTTATGACGATGTGAAGGCCATCGCCATGAACAATTCCGAAGTTTCGGCGAATCGCCTCGCGCCCTTCTTTGCTGCGGCGCCGGAGGCGCGCAGATCGGCCTACGGCAGCTTGATGATCTATCTTGGAAACTGGATGGTCTTTCGAGACCCGCCGGACCATACCCGTCTGCGGCGCCTGTTCACAAAGGCATTCACATCAAGCACGATCGATACGCTGCGACCGAGCATCGTTCGCGTCGTCGACATGCTGCTCGACGGGATGGAAGAAAAGCAATGCACCGGTCAGACGGTGGACTGGATTGCGGACTTCTCCTACGCTTTGCCCGCAACCGTAATCATGGATCTGCTCGGCGTGCCGCGCGGGGATCTCAATCGCGTGAAGGTCTGGTCGGACGATATTGCGCTGTTCATCGGTACGGCCAGGGCATCTCCGGACAAATATGACCGCGCCGAGGTCGGTGCGCGCGACATGGCGGACTATTTTCGTGGCATAGTGGCGGAGCGGACCACGGAGCCACGCGACGACATCATCAGCCGGATGGTCGCTGCGCGTGACGAAAAGGAAGCGATGACCGCGGACGAGGTGATTGCTACCTGTATCCTCCTTCTGTTTGCGGGTCACGAAACGACGACCAATCTGCTTGGTAACGGACTCTACCATTCGATGGTATATCGCGACCAATGGGAGCGATTGGTAGGTGAGCACAAGCTGATCGAACCGGCTATCGAGGAGTGGCTACGGTATGACGGCCCGAGCGGCGCCGTTGCCCGGGTGGTGGTGAACGACATCTCCTTCGGCGGCAAGCATCTGAGCAAGGGCCAGCGCATCTTCGCTTTCACCAACGCAGCCAATCGCGACCCTTCCCAATTTGCCGACCCCGATCGCTTTGATATTGCCCGGCGCCACAATCCGCACCTGACCTTCGGTCACGGTATCCATTCTTGCCTCGGAGCACCGCTTGCGCGTCTCGAGGGACAGATTGCGATCGAACGACTGGCCGAGCGCTATCCCAGGATTCGACTGGCTACAACAAGTCCGCCTGCCTGGAGTGACAGTCTCATTCTGCGAGGTATAAAGTCTTTGCCGGTCGTGCTCGTCTAGGTCTTGAACAAAGAATGTCCACCATGGTTGAGATTGCTCTGGCTGCCGGGGTCCGCACTCCGTTCGGCGACTTTGGGAAGTCGCTGCGCAATATACCCCTTACCGATCTGGCCGCGCATGCGGCGAAGGCGTCGATCACGCGTTCCGGTCTAAGTCCGTCAGATATCGATCACTTCGTGTTTGGCAGCACGCTATTCCCCGACCGCGATACGCTATTCGGCGGCCGTGTGGTGGGCATCAAGGCAGGACTGCCGGAGGAAGTGCCGGCGCTGAACGTTATCAGAGCCTGCGGCACCGGCTTGCAGGCGCTTATCTCGGCAAGTCAGCAGATCAAGGAAGGACAAAGCAGCATCGCGCTCGCAGGCGGCGGCGAGAACTATAGTCGCATGCCCCATGTCGTCACGACAGCCCGATATGGCATGCAGCGAGGGCCGCAGACACTGGAAGACCAACTCGACTGGGCCTATCGGTGCCCGTTCAGCCGCGAGTACATGGGTGAGACAGCGGAGAATCTGGCTGAAGACTACCAGTACGAACGGGAAGCCATGGACGAATGGGGCTTCATGAGCCAGCAACGCGCCGGAACCGCCATCAAGTCCGGCTTTCTTGCGCGGCAGATCGTTCCCATCGACGTGCCCGCAGGGAAGGGCACGCGAAGTTTCGAGATCGATGAGTTTCCGCGTCCGAACGTGACGCTTGAGAAATTGAAAATGCTGCGCCCCGCCTTCAAGGAGGGCGGTCGCGTAACGGCCGGATCATCCTCCGGCGTGACTGACGGTGCAGCTTTCATGATCGTCGGCGAGCGCAGTGCTCTCGCCGGGAAGAACGTGGAGGCCGAAGCCCTGCTCAAGGACTGGACTGCGGTCGGCGTACCGCCCCGCATCATGGGCGCAGGCCCCGTTCCCGCCATTGCCAAACTCCTCAAGCGCAACGACCTCACGGTCTCCGATATCGACTACTTCGAGATCAACGAGGCATTCGCGGTCGTCAACTTGCATGCGGAAAAGCAGCTTGGCATCCCCAGAGAGCGCACCAACCTTTACGGCGGCGGAATATCCATCGGCCATCCACCGGGCGCGACGGGCGTGCGCATGACGATCACCGCTATGCACCACCTCCAGGATACCCGCGGGCGCCACGGCGTAATCTCGATGTGCCTCGGCGGCGGACAAGGCATGGCCATGTTGATCGAGAATTTGAAGCGCTGAAGAAGATGGCCGCTTCGGCCTAGCGGGAGATCACCTGTTCAGACTCCACAGCTGAATTAGGGCGTCGGTGGGCAAAGTTCGATCACGCACAAAAGGCGGCGCTAGCCAGACCGTCAAGGCGCCGCAGGGCTTGCTACGCTGCTCTCCAATAAGAAAATAGGGCTTCCCAAACAGTGGGTTTAGCGGTGTAGCGGACCCCCGCTACCAAAATTCGATTAATCAGAAATATTAGCTGACGTCGGGCTTGGCCAATATGGCTGAAGCGTAATCTGATGTCCGCTATCAGTTCTAAACCAGACTCGCGGCGGACAAGCGGCGCTATTCCGTTCATGACCCAAAGCCGCCATCGACTCCCGCCGTCTCACTCGATCACCTCGTCGGCCTGGGCGAGCAGCAGCGGCGGGATGGTGATGCCCATCGCCTGCGCGGTCTTCAGGTTGAGCACGAGTTCAAACTTGGTCGGTTGCCGAACCGCCATATCGGCAGGCCTGGCACCCCTGAGAATCTGGTCAATCTGGGCAGCGATCACGGCAGAGGTTTCCGCCAGCTTTCCGGCATAGGACAAAAAGCCGCCGGCCGTTGCATAGCCAGACACCGGCGATGCCGTCGGGATGTTGTATCGAAATCCAAGTGCAATCGCTGCCGCGCGCGGCAAGGTTGGCTGCACGATGGCCGCATCGAGCTTGTCGGCCGCCATTCGCGCGAAGGCAGCCTCCAACTCGTCGGGCTTTGCCAGGCCATGGACACGCAGATCAAGCATGACGTTGCGGTTGGCCGCTTCAATGCCCTCAACAAGCCGCCGATGGAAGGGGTCACTCACGTTCACGAGTGCACCGATGCGGCGCGCCGCCGGCAATGCCTCGTGTAGCAGCCCAAGGATTTTGCCCGCGATCTCCGGAACGGCAAGGGACATGCCGGTGATGTTGTCCCCTGGCCGCGAAAGGCTCGCGACCAGACCCGAGCCGACAGGATCTGCGGCAGAAATGACGATCGGGATGCTGCCGGTCGCGGCCTTGGCGGCCAGTGCTGCCGGCGTTGTGAAGGCGAAGATCGCATCGACCTTGCGGGCGGCGAGGTCGCCCGCCATCTCGGCCAGCCGCGCCTCCGAGCCATTGGCCACCCGCACGTCGAGTTCGATCGTATCACCGTCGCGATATCCGAGCCGAGCCAGCGCACCACGGAGCTGTCCGACGACCGGCTCCGGATTGGAGTGAAACAGGATACCGATCAATGGCTTTCGCGCGCCCTGGGCATCGGCTCGGAGGGGCCACGCTGCGACCGCGCCGCCGATGCCGGCGATGAACTCCCTGCGTCGCATGCGAATACCTCGTCGGTTGGGGCGAGCGGCAGGAGTCGGATGGTGGGACCGCATGCCCCCCGTTCCATGAAGATCTTTCAGCATGGTCGTATCTGTTGGCAGCCGGGTGCGCAACTTCGTCCGTTTCCTGTGGGGCGCGGCGTCCGAGTAAAAGCGTTTGGCCGCTTCTGGCCCTGAGCGGACATCTGGAAAACGGGAGGGAATGTCCGCTATTGGCTGTTTAGCTGACAGAAGCCGCCAGGTCAGATCGGCACGCTGATCCCAGGCGCTAAGCTTTCTTGGCCATAAACACCGAAAATGCTAGCGATTTGCCGGGGGGACTTTGATGGAGTCGGTCCCCGCTACCAAATCAATCGTTCACGTCAGAAATCCGGGCACGGACTTACCGTCGCGAGCCTTGATTGTTCTCTCGGAATGATCCGGTGGCATGTGCGCTTGTCCCCAAAGCAGCATGAAGCCCCACCCAATGGCCGAGGCCTTAGCCAACAATCGTTGCAATCAAGGGGCTCATGGACCGAGCGAGGCGCCGTGGGGGCTGCGGTCTTGCGGGAAATACCGCCTGACGAACTTTCGGAAGTTTTCCAGCAGGAAGCGGTTTGCTCGCTTACTGATTGGAGCGTTCGGTACCATCATGTCGAACCCGTGAAACGCGCCGTCGAATACCTCGAATTCAACTGGAACATTGGCTCGACGAAGGTTGTCGACGTAGGCTTTCGTTTCATCCCGAAACGGTTCGATACTGCCGACGTAAGTGATCGTCGGCGGCAATCTCGTATAGTCGGTACAGCGTGCCGGAGCGGCGTAAGGCGTCACGTTCCTCACGCCATTGAGATAACGCGCCCATGCCAGCCTGTTGGCCTTTGCATCCCAGACGGGTGCGTTGTTTCCGGCGGCGGAAGCGCTGTTTTGCCGGTCATCGATCATTGGGTAGATCGGCATTTGAAAAGCTATTCTTGCATCGCCGGTGTCGGTCGCCTTGAGCGAGACTGCCGCCGCCAGCCCTCCGCCAGCGCTATGGCCCGACACGATGAACCTGTCGCCTCTTCCACCGATGGAGACCGCATTGTCCCTCATCCACAGCAGGGTGTCGTAACAGTCGTTGAATGCGGCCGGGTACGGCGCCTGAACGGCCTTTCTGTAGTCCGGCGCGAGGATGATGCATGGTACTGCTTTGATGAAGTCCCTGATGATCGAGCCGAAGTGCTCGGGCACCCCGTGGAAGTAACCGCCGCCGTGCAAATACAGCATCACCGGCAATGGCCCGACTGCCGCGGTCGGCCGATAGACTCTCACGCGAATGGGTGGCCCGCCGTTTCTGCTCGGAATATGCAGCTGCTGGCAGACAAGTCCTCTGGTGTTCATTCCGAGTGCGGCCCTGCCGATGAACCGGAGCACGAGCGGCGAGAGCTGTCTCGTGTGGAAAAATGCAGCGAGCATACGCCCGGCGGCGTACATGCCGCGCAGGTCTTTATCCACCATGTCTCTGGTGACTCTCACCGGATACTTCGTGCCTCAGATTGCCGGGATCGTTCCATTTGATGGATACGCAGGAAGCTGGTCTGGCTGGGCACCGGCGTCACCACGTGGTCATCTTTACCGGGACGGGCGGGAGGCCCAGCCCCCGGGCAAACAGCGTGCGCTTCGATGCCGGCATTCTGTCCGGAAACAGTCCGAAACGTAAAATGGTTTTCGTGATCGCGTCCCTGATGGCCGGCTCGACCGTCGCGCAAATGAACCAGCAGACCAGGACGAGCAGGGCCAGCGCGACCCATACCGCCGTGGCGGCACCGAGACCGGCGTCGATCAGGGCATGAATGATCCCCGTGCCGATGACGTTATGGGTGAGATAGAGCGGAAAGGTGATCAGCCCAAGCGTCCTCAGATAGCTCGGTGCTTCACGTGAAGCAGCGGCTGCAGGACGCCGGTTCCTGTTGGCGTCGTAGGCAATGACACCCACCGCCGCCGCCCAGACCATGATCGGCACAAGGGCCGACTGACCCGAGATGGCAGGGATGGTTGTCAAAAAGAAAGAAGCAAAAAAGTAGATTTCTGCAGCGCCCGAAACACACGCGACGGCGACGGCGACCCGTTCAAGCGACGTCAGCTTTCTGTTTGCGGAAATGAAGAGCCAGATCCCCAGCGCGAAGAAGCAGCCGTGGTTCAACAGAGCTGCCGCTAACGGCACACGAAACATCAGGATGGCGAGATAGGGCAAGTTGTCCGGCGACACAGCGGGCAAGTTGGATGGCGTCGTGAACAGCAGAACGAGCAACGCAACAGCGTTGAACACCGCGCTCCAGACGGTGAGGCCGAACGCGAAGTGCCACAGGGTGATTCTCTTCGTCAGCATCGCCAAAAAGACGAGCAGGTAAAACGCCATCTCGGCCGCCAGCGTCCAGTAAACGACGTCGAGCGATGGTTTCGTGACTCCTACGGGCACGAGCAGCATGGCGTGAATATACGGCCTGATGAAATCGATTGCTGATCCGGTGCCGAAGACAAGGAGTACAAGGAGGGTTGCTGTGGCGCAAACCCAGACTGCCGGATACAGCCGCAAGGCGCGGCCAAGAAGAAACTGTGTCGGCGAAGCCCGGCTCGCCGAATTCGCGATGACGAAACCGGAAATGACGAAGAATATCTCAACTCCGACCCAACCGAACCACGTAAAGGTCGCGGCGTTCGGATAATGAACGTCGGTGGCGACGAAGCGCTCGAATCCCGGGTGGCCGACCGAAACCCAGGCCCACGACCAGAACATCTGGTGAAAAATTGCGACGCCGACGGCGGCCCCGAAGCGCAACGGATCCAGCAAGGGAAAATGGTAAGTCATCGGAAATGCTCCAAACGGATGAAGCGATCGGTTTCAAATATTGGGTATCTTAGCCAAGCCCTATCAAGCATGTCACGCTCTTGCCGGGCGAGCTTCCTGGAACTGTTCGCTCTGATGGGAAGCCTGCTGGTCGCTCGATGTCCTTGATGGCCGATAGCGGATGTTGCTCCGTTTGGAAGAGAGCAGGCAACAGGAGCCCAGCCGACTAGCGCCGGTGCGTCCAGGGCGCCCCAAATCCCGATGCTGTCTTGTCCACAAACACCGGGAATTAGAGCGATTCGCCCGGGGGGCTTGATGGAGTCGGCCCCCCGTTACCAAATCTGCATCGTCCGCCGATCAGGGCACCTTGATTCCTGCACGCTCGATCACGCGCGCGTAACCTGCGCGTTCCTTGGCGAGCGCTTCGGCGTAGGCTTGGCCGGGCAGTTCGGTCTGCAATACGCCGAACTTTTCGAGCGCAGTGCGAACCTCGGGAATCTTGCCGACCGCAACGAGTTCCTCGACGAGCTTCTTCACGATGTCGGGCGGCATGTTGGCGGGGCCGACCCAGCCGAAGGCCGGCATCAGTTCGAAGCCCGGCAAGGTTTTGGCGGTCGGCTCGATCTCCTTGGCGAGCGGGTAGGGCCCGGGCGAGGTGATCGATACGGCGCGCAGCTGGCGGCCCTTCACCTGCTCGTACGCCACGGCGAAATTGTCGCAGGCGAGACGGATCTGGCCACTGATCAGATCCTGGATGCTGAGGTTGGATGCGCGGTAGGCGACGGCCGTCATCTTGAGTCCCGCGGCGTCTTCCAGCATGGCGCCGCAAATGTGCTGCGTCGTGCCGGGTCCGGACGTCGCATACGGCGTGTCCGGGTTCGCCTTCAGCCAGGCGATCAGCTCCGCCATGTTGTTGGCCGGGACCGACGGGTTGACCAGCCAGATGTTCGGCTGCGCGGCCATGCCGTAGAGGTAGGTGAAGTCCTTGTCTACGTTGTAGGGGATCTTGTCCTTGATCAGGATCGGATTGATGGCGATTCCGCCTGACGTCGCGACCGCCACGGTGTAGCCGTCCGGCGCCGCGCGCGTCATCGCGTGCAGCCCGTTGACGCCGCCCGCACCGGCCTTGTTCTCGACGACGAACTGCTGGCCGAGCCGCTTCGTCAGCTGCTCCGCGAAAATGCGTGCCATCACGTCCGTGTTGCCGCCGGCAGCGAACGGTACGATGACCGTCACGGGCCGCGATGGCCACTTTTCCTGTGCAGCCGCGGCGCCGGCGAGCAAGCCGAGCGTGACGGCCGCCACGGCGAGCCTTGCGAAAATACGGGACGGCATTTCATTCTCCGGTGTTTAAATCGCGGTGATGCAGCAAGAGATTTGGTCAGCCTGAAGGTTGACCGGGCGTCGAGGTTATTTTGCCCGGCGCAAATGTGTCAATGACAGGCCGAATTTCAAACCCTTCCCGCGGTCCTTGGTCTGCGAGGTGGAGTTCACAGGCCCCGCGCGCGCTCCCGCAGCGTGAACTTCTGCACCTTGCCGGTTGCCGTCGTCGGCAGCGGCCCGAACACCACCGACTTCGGCGCCTTGAAATGCGCGAGCCGGTCGCGGCAGAAGGCGATCATCTCGTCCTCGGTCGCCTGCGTGCCGGGCTTGAGCTGCACGAAGGCGCAGGGCGTCTCGCCCCATTTCGAGTCCGGTCGCGCGACGACGGCGGCGAGTTGCACCGCCGGATGCTTGTAAAGCGCGATCTCGACCTCGACGCTGGAGATGTTCTCGCCGCCGGAGATAATGATGTCCTTGGCGCGGTCCTTGATCTCCAGATAGCCGTTGGGATGCTCGACCGCGAGGTCGCCGGTGTGCATCCAGCCGCCGCGGAAGGCCTCGGCCGTCGCCTTCGGATCCTTCAGGTAGCCGAGCATCACCGTGTTGCCGCGAACCATGATCTCGCCGATCGACTGGCCGTCGCGCGGCACCGGCTTCAAGGTCTTGGTATCGGCCACCATCTGGCCTTCGACCACGGGATAGCGGACGCCCTGGCGAGCGGAAAGGCCGGCGCGCTCGGCAAGCGGCAGCGCCGACCAGTCGTCCTGCGGCGCGCAATAGGTCGAAGGACCCTGCAGCTCCGTCATGCCGTAGATGTGGGTGACGCGGAAGCCAAGTTGCTCCATCGCCTCGATCACCTTGGCCGGCGGCGGCGAGCCGCCGGTCTGGATGTCCACCACATGGTTGAACCGGCGCAGCTGCTCGGCCGGCGCCGACGTCAGCATCGTCAGAACCGTCGGTGCGCCGCACATGTGCGTGACGCCGTGCTCGACGATCATCGGGAAGATCAGCGCCGGATCGACCTTGCGCAGGCAGACATGCGTGCCGCTCATCGCCACCACCGACCAGGGAAAGCACCAGCCGTTGCAGTGAAACATCGGCAGCGTCCACAGATAGACCGGCTTCGGCGGCATCGGCCAGGACATGATGTTGCCGACCGACTCGAGGAAGGTGCCGCGGTGATGATAGACGACGCCCTTCGGGTTGCCTGTCGTGCCGGAGGTGTAATTCAGCGCGATCGGGCTGCTCTCGTCGGCCGGCATGCTCCAGGCGAAGTCCGGATCGCCCCTGGCGATGAACGCCTCGTACTCGACCTTGCCGAGCCGCTCGCCGGGCCCGGTGTAGAGCGCGTCGTCGACGTCAATCACCAGCGGCCGCTTCTTCAGCATCGCGAGCGCGGGGCCGACCTGGCCTGCGAACTCGCGGTCGGTGATCAGTACCTTGGCCTCGCCGTGCTGGAGAATATAGGCGATCGTCGCCGGCTCGAGACGGGTGTTGATGGCGTTCAGCACCGCGCCGAGCATCGGCACGCCGTAATGCGCCTCGACCATCGCAGGGACGTTCGGCAGCATGACCGAGACGGTATCGCCGCGCTTGATGCCGGCCTTCGCCAGTGCCGAGGCAAGGCGGCGGGCGCGCTCATGAAGCTGGCGATAGCTCCAGCGCCGCTCGCCGTGGATCACGGCGATCCGGTCCGGATAGATCTCGGCCGAGCGCGGCAGGAACGAAACCGGCGTGAGCGGTGAGAAGTTTGCCTCGTTGCGGCCGAGACCGGAGAACGCCCCGTTGCCGGCGCTGGCGCGCGGCCGTCGACCGGACTTCGCCGCGCGCGTCTTGCGCGCCGGTCTGGATATCTTTCGCTTGGGCCGTGCCACGCGCTTGCGTTGCGCTGATCGCGCCATCGTTGCTCCTCCCGCGGCGCCCGCGCCTTGGCGAAGCGTCGGCGCACGCCGTCCGATCCGGTTCTCTAAGATCAAGGCTGAGCATATACCAAACCGCCCTCTGACTGCCAGCAAGGGGAAATTCTCGGTCACCCGATCGTCCGGAATCGATTGCTGCGGCACGGCATAATCCTTCGTCCCGAAGACAAGGGACTTGCAAACGGGCGCGACATTCCTCAGGCTCGGCATCGTCCGCGGACGGCCGAGCAGAAGCGTGCGCGGGACCGGCGTTGCAAGATTCTCAACTACAAACGCGGCGGAAAAACCGCCCGCTTTTTCAGCAGGAGGAGACACCATGAGAATTGTCAATGTTGCGGCGGCCGCGCTGCTTGCCGGCTTGATGAGCAGTGTTTCGAGCGGCGCTCTGGCCCAGGAACGTACAGTCAAGATCACCGGCTTCGGCGCCAAGTCCGGCGTCGTCCGCGTGTTCGGCGTCAACAGCGAGGCGGCGATGAAGGCGGCCGCCGAGGAAATCAACAAGGCGGGCGGCGTCACCCTCGGCGACGGCACGAAAGCGAAGCTTGCGGTCGAATTCCTCGACGATCGCTGCAATGCCGAGGAGGGAATCTCCGTCATCCGCCGCATCGCTTCGACCGACGCATTCGTCGCGGTCGGCCCGACCTGCTCGAACGTTGCCGAGTCGCTGTTCGGCATCCTGCAGAAGAAAGTGGGCGATGCCTCCGACAGCGGCCTGCAATTCCCTGTCTTCGCCGACGTCGCCGCCAAGGGCGGCCTCGCCGCGATCTCCGAATGGGCGTTTCGCAACGTCCCGAGCGAGTTCGAGATGTACAAGTCGCTGTTCGCCTGGCTGAAGAAGGAGCATCCCGACCTCAAGACGATCTACGGCGGCGTCGAAAAGGACTTCGCGCATTCCAACGCCACCTTCGGCGTGATGAAGAAGCAGGCCGAGGAGAACGGCTTCCAGTTGCTCGGGTCCGGCGAGTGGCTGCTGAATGACACGAACTTCTCGACGCAGGTGCGCGAAATGCGCCGCGCCAATGCGGAGATCGTCGCGATCTCCGCCCACCCGTTCACGACCTGCGGGGTGCTGCGCGAGATGGACCGCCAGGGCGTGAAGCCGAAGCTCCTGATCGGCCTGACCAGCTCCTCCAGCATCGAGACGCTGCAGGGTTGCGCCAAGCAGGCGGAAGGAATCATCATTCCGACCAGCTTCGCGCCGGTGACCCCGGAGGCGAAAGCCGCCGCCGACAACGTCACCAAGCAAGGCGGCAGCATGGATCTGCACAGCGCGGCCGCCTACGAGATCATGTTCATCCTCAAGGACGTGATCGAAGGCCAGAAGATCATGGCCAAGCCCGACACCGTGCAGGCCGACCGCGCCAAGATGCGTCAGGGGCTGGCCGCGTTGAAGGAAACCAAGGGGCTGCTCGGCAAGGTCGGGCGCACCAACGACCGCGAGGCGATCAAGCCGTACCTTTATGTGCATGCGAAGGACGGCAGCTGGAAGGTCCTCCACAAGCCTTCATCCTGATCGCCGTCGACAGGCGGCGGGCCGGGCCGGCCCGCCGCCTTCCTTTTCCCTGTAGTGTGGGGGCACCGCGGTGGACCTGCTTGACCTGATCGATGCCGTGCAGTCCGTCGCCGACGGGGTGCTGTTCGGCTCCACCTACGCGCTGCTCGGAATTGGCTTCACGCTCATCTTCGGCGTGATGCACAAGATCAACCTTTCCTATGCCGCCGCGTCGATCGGCGCTGCTTACGGCAGCTTGCTGCTGCTGAGCGGCTTCACCGGCGCGCCGGCCATCGTCGTCTTCGTGGCGGCGGCGCTGTGCGGCGGCGTGATCGGGGCGCTCGTCTATTTCATCGGCTTCAAGTTCATCCCCGTCGCCAATCCGCTGGCAACCCTGATGTCGACCGTCGGGCTGTTGCTGCTGATCGACGAGATCATCGTGCACACCACCGAGGGCGTGCCGCTGGCCTATCCGGCGCTGTATTCCGACGTCGTCATTCGATTCGGCCAGTTCATGCTGCGCGGCGACCTGATGTTCGTCTTCGCGCTGGGTTGCGCCTGCATGGTGCTGTTCCTGCTGTTGCTGTACCGGACGAGGCTCGGCGTCGCCACGCGCGCCGTCTCGCAGCAGCCGATCGCCGCGCAGCTCTGCGGCATCAGCATCCTGCAGGTGAACATCCTGACCTTCGTGGTCACCGGCATGCTGGGCGGCATCGCCGGAGCCATGAGCGGCGCGGCGATCGGCATGCTGTCGCCGCTGCTGGCGCAGCCGCTGACCGTCAAGGGCCTGATCGTCACCGTGATCGGCGGCCTCGGCAGCATTCCCGGGGCGATCATCGCCGGCCTGATCGTGGGCGGGCTGGAGAGCCTGTTCCAGTTCCTGCGCGGGGTAACCGAACGGGATTTCTACATCATGATGCTCCTGTTCGTCTTCCTCGTGTTCCGGCCGGGAGGCATTTTCGCCAAAGCGGCCGGGCGCGACTGAGAGGGGGCGGCATGGATTTCTATCTCGGTCTCGCGCAGGTCATCGGCGTCCACACGCTGTTGGGGCTCTCGGCCTATTGCGTGCTGCTTACCGGTCAGGTGAGCCTGGCGCAGGCGGCTTTCTTCGCCGTCGGCGCCTACGTCGCGGCGATCCTCACCGTCATCTTCAAGTGGCATCTGCTTGCCGCGCTCGGCGTTTCCGCCACCGTTGCCGGCCTGACCGCCTGCGCCGTCGGCTTCCCGGCGCTGCGCGTCAAGGGATTGATGCTGGTGGTCGCCACGCTCGCCTTCGGCGAGGCCGTGCGCCTGTTCTTCTTCAACTTCACCTACCAGATCCAGGCGGGCGAACTGAAGATCGGCCCGCACGGCGCCGAGGGTTTTCGCCAGATCCGCTTCTTCCCCGAGCATGGCTGGTCCACCTTCGACGTCCTCGTATTCATATGGCTGATGGTGGCCATCGTCATGGCGTGCCTGTGGTGGCTGGATCAATCGCGCGCCGGCGCCGTGATGCGCGCGGTCGGCGAGGACGAGGTGGCGGCGCACAGCTCCGGCATCAACGTCACGGCGGTGAAGGTATCGGCGATGACCATCGGCGGCGTCATCGCCGGTATCGGCGGCGGCATCTTCGCGCACTATACGACGCACATCGAGCATACGCAGTTCGGCGTCATACTCGCGACCTTCGCCATCGCCTATCCGATCCTCGGCGGTCTTTCCAACGTGTTCGGCACGCTGCTCGCGGTCATATTCATCCAGGGCTTCCTGATCGAGGGCCTGCGCTTCCTCGGCGACTGGCGCAATCTGCTGTTCGGCGCGCTGATCGTGCTGGCGATGAATCTGCGGCCGCGCGGTTTTCTCGACGCGGGCGGGCTCGCCTCGCTGAAACGCATGCTGTTCGCGCGCAAGGAGAACACCGGTGCTTGACCTTCAGGGCATCGCCAAGCATTTCGGCGGCGTCCGCGCGGTGGACGGCATCGACCTGACCGTGAAGCGCGGCGAGATTCTCGGCCTGATCGGACCGAACGGCTCCGGCAAGAGCACGATCGTCAACCTGGTCACCGGCCTGTTTCCGTTGACCTCGGGCCGGATTCTCTTCGATGGAGGCGACATCTCGGCCCTGCCGTCCCATGCCCGGGTGAGCCTCGGCATCGCGCGGACCTTCCAGAACATCCGCCTGTTCGGGCAATTGTCGGTCTGGCAGAATCTCTGGGTCGCGCAGAATTCCCGCCAGCAGCGGCAGGAAATGTTCCTAAGGCGCTGGTTCGGCGGCTCCGCGGCCGTGCGGGCGGAAATCGAGCGAACGCTGGAATTCTTCGACTTGGCGCACAAGCGCGACGAGCTTGCCGCCAATCTCTCCTTTGGCGAGCAGCGGCGGCTGGAATTCGCCCGCGCCATCTCCGCAAAGCCCAGCCTGCTGCTGCTCGACGAGCCGGCCGCGGGCATGAACGCCGAGGAGGTCGATCAGCTCGATGCCCGCATCCGCAAGATGCGCGATGACGGGTTCACGGTGCTGTTGATCGAGCACCACGTCGAACTGGTCATGTCGGTCGCGGACCGGATCGCCGTCCTCAACTTCGGCCGCAAGATCGCCGAGGGAACGCCGGCCGCCGTGCAGGACGATGCGGCCGTGCGCGAAGCCTATCTCGGCACGCGGTGAGGTGAATCATGCTCGATGTGTCCGACCTCGTCACGACTTACGGCAAGATCGAAGCGCTCAAGGGCGTGTCGCTGAAGGCCGAGAACGGCAAGATCACCTGCCTGCTCGGGCCTAACGGCGCCGGCAAGACCACCCTGATGATGTCGATCGCGGGAATTCTCAGGCCCCGCCGCGGCTCGATCAGGCTCGAAGGCGCCGAACTGGTCGGGCTGTCACCCGCGAAGATCGTCTCCCGCGGCGTCGCGCTGGTGCCGGAGAACCGGCTGGTCTTCCCGGAGATGTCGGTGCGCGAGAACCTGCTCGCGGGGGCATACCAGCGCAGGGACAAGGGCGAGATCGCCGCGGACATCGAGCGGATGTACGCGCGCTTTCCGCGGCTGAAGGAGCGGCGGGAACAGCTTGCCGGCACGCTGTCCGGCGGCGAACAGCAGATGCTGGCGGTCGCCCGCGCGTTGATGTCGCGTCCGCGCGTGCTGCTGATGGACGAGCCGTCGCTCGGCCTCGCACCGCTCGTCGTGGCGGAGATCTTCGACATCGTCGCTGCGCTCAACCGCGACGGCACCACCATTCTGCTGGTGGAACAGAATGCGCACATGGCCCTGAAGGTGGCGCACCAGTTCTTCCTGATGGAGCAGGGCCGCGTCACTTTCCAGGGCACGCCCGGCCAGCTGGCGGAAGACGAGGTGATCCAGCGGGCCTATCTCGGTACCCGTCGCGCCGCCGGATGAAGCGGCAGGTCAGGAGCCGATGATCGATTTCATCCAGAATACGATCGACGGCACGATGATCGGCTCGTCCTACGGGCTGCTTGCGCTCGGCTTCACCGTGATCTTCGGCGTCATGCGGCGCCTCAATTTGTCCTACGGGCCGACCGTCATGATCGGCGCCTATTGCGGCACGGTGCTGCACCTGGACTTCGGCGCCGGGTTGCTCGCGGTCGCCGCCGCCGTCGTCGCCGGGGCGGTGATCTCCGGCGTCTATGTGGAGCGGCTCTGCTTCGCGCCGATGAAGGCCGGCGCCGGGATCGCCTCGATGGTGTCGAGCTTTGCGATCTGGATGCAGCTGGAGCAGGCTGCGGTCCTGGTCCTGCCGCGCCACACCTATCCGTTTCCGCCGCTCGCGACCGGCCCGGCGCTCGAGATCGGTCCGTTCCTGGTTCGCCCCGACCATCTGATCATGGCGGCGAGCGCACTCGTGCTCGCCGCTTGCGTCCAGCTCGCGCTTTATCGCACGCATTTCGGGCTTGGCCTGCGCGCGGTGATCGCCAATCCCGTTGCGGCGAACCTGGTCGGCGTGGACGTCAGGCGCGCGGTCATGCTGGCCTTCGCCGCGGCATCGGCGATCGGCGGCGTGGCCGGCTTCCTCGTGCTGGCCGTTGACCAGCAGGTGACGCCGATGTTCGGCATGTGGGCAACGCTCAAGGGCCTGATCGCGATGATGATCGGCGGCCTCGGATCCATTCCCGGCGCGCTGCTCGGCGGACTGCTGCTCGGGCTCGTCGAGGTGCACAGCCATTGGCTGTTCGGCCCGCAGGTGCGCGATCTCTTTGCCTATTTCGTGCTGTTCGCCTTCCTCGTCGCACGCCCGGGCGGCCTGCTCGGCCGCACGGCCGATGTCGAGCTGACGTACAGGGCGTGAGCGATGGACGATTACCTGGTCAGCGTATTGTCGAACATCGGGGTCATCTCGTTCGTCGCGCTGTCGGCCTGGCTGCTGCTGCTCACCGGGGAGATATCCTTCGGGCAGCAGGCGTTCTTCGCGATCGGCGCCTATGCGGCCGGCGTGGCTACCGCGATGTGGGGCTGGCCGCTGGCGCTGGGCATTGCCTTCGGAGCGGCGGCCGGCGCGGCCTGCGCCGTGTCGGTCGGCATCCCGACGTTGCGGCTGCGCGGACTGCAGTTCGCGATCGCCACGCTTGCATTCGCCGAGATGGTGCGAATCCTGTTCGAATTGCTGCGCTATCAGGTCGACGTCGACGGCGAACCGGTCGGCCCCAACGGCACCGACGGCTTTCGCAACATCCGCTACATCTTCGACCACAACATCGAGACCTTCGATTTCATGATGCTGATCTATGCGATGCTGGCGGTCACGCTTGCCGGCTTCATGCTGCTCGAACGCTCGCGGCTCGGCGTCATTTTCCGCATGATCGGCGAGGATGCGACGCTGGCCGCGCTGCAGGGGATCGCGGTCGCGCGCTACAAGGTTCTCGCGGCCGGCATCGCCGGCGCGCTCGCGGCGGTCGGCGGCGGCCTCTACGCCCATCTGACCACCTATGTAGAGCCGCGAACCTTCGACGTCATGCTGGGGGTGCATTCCCTGGCCTACGGCCTGATCGGCGGGCTCGGCACCGCGCTTGGACCGCTGCTCGGGGTCGTCATCGACATCGGTCTTCTCGAGTCGGTGCGGTTGTTTTCGGGCTACCGCATGATCATCTTCGGTGGACTCGTTGCCTTGCTGCTGATTATTCGGCCGCGCGGCCTGCTCGACGAGCGGCTGGTGCACGGGATCGGCCGCTTCTTCCGCAAAACGATATCCGTGACGATGCGAACCAGGAGAGGACCGGGATGAGGGCGATCGTTTGCTGGGCTGTCGCCGTGGCGGCGCTGTTGGGCCTGTCTCCGCAAGCCGCGCACGGCCAGGTGCGCGCCAGGGCCGTGGTGACCTGCGCCGCCGCCGCGCAGGTGCTGGAGTACGATTGCACGATCAGCCTTGCCAATGCGCGCTCCGGCGAGCCGCTTTCCGGGTTGACCGTTTCGGTCGGCGCGGACATGCCTTCCATGCCCGGCATGCACAATGTGCGTCCGGTGAAAGCAACCGAGCAGGCGGAGAAGGGCGTCTACAAGGTCCGTCTCGAGCTCGAGATGCACGGCGACTGGGCGGTGCAGATCGATCTCAGCGGCGCCGTGCGCGACCGCGTGATTGCGATGCTGCGTTTCGAGGACGTGGAAGTCAAAGACGTCAAGCCGTCCCCCGGCAAGCGCGGGAATTGAACGACGCGGGCCCCCGGCCTCGTCAGTCCGAAGAGAAGCCGAACGGGACGCTCGACGTCCTGAAATCGTCGGGCAGCAGCTCCCGGCCGATCGGCAGCGCGGAGCGGGCTGCGCATTTCGGCCGGTGACAGACGCGGCATGCCACGCCGATCGGAGTAACCTCGTCAGCGCGCGGCCTTTGTCCATCTCGCGTGTAGATCAGCTGGCCGGCATGCTCGGCGGCGCACCCGATCGCGATGGCGCGCTCGACGCGGATCGCCCCGAACGAGCCTCCACCGGCGGTGACGGTGCGGGCGATCGAAAAGAACTGCTGTCCGTCCGGCAATTCCAGCCACTGCGTGACGATCTGGCGCGGCGTCCTGAACACCCCGTGCACCGACCACAGCGGGCACGCGCCGCCGTGCTTGGCAAACGGGAATCCGGCGCCGTCCAGCAGCTTGGAAATGTTGCCGGCCGGATCGACCCGGATCAGGAAGAACGGCACCTTTTCCAGGCCCGGCCGCTGCAAGGTGGTGACGCGATGGGCGGTCTGCTCGAAGCTGGTGCCGAACTGGCGCGCCAGCGCCTCCAGGTCATAGCGCCTGGTATCCACGGCCTTGGCGAACATCGAATAGGGCATGATCAGCGCGCCGGCGGCGTAGGCGGCGAGCGCCCGGCGCGCCAGCAGTTCGGCGCTCTTGCTGGTGAACTTGCCGTCCTGCAGCGCCGCGCCGATCTCGTCTTCCATTTCGAGATAGGCCAGTTGCTTGGCGAGCTGGAAGTTGAGGCTGGCGTTGTCGAGCGAGTCCTCGATCAGCAATTGCCGGCGGTGCAGGTCCAGTCGCCTGACCGACCCGAGCATGACGCTCGGCGGCAGATAGCGGACCTGGAGGTTGTGCCGGACGCGAAGCTGTTCGATCAATCCGTTCGGCCCGGCAGGGGCCGGCACGATGCGTTCGGCAGCATCGTCGAGGTTGGAGAAGTTGTTGCGGCGGGCCGCGAGAAATCGCCTGACTTCCGCGACTGGATCGTTGGCGTCGAGGTTCAGCTCCTCCGGCGCGACGCCAGTGGACGCCGGCGCACTTCGTTCCGCCAGCGCCAGCTGTTCCTCGCGATAGGCCGTGTAGAGGCGAAGGAAGGCTTCGGTCATTCCCGGGTAGCTCACCGCGAGGTCGCTGATCTCGAGGGTGGGGATGTCGATGTCGGCAAACATCGGTTCCTTCAGGATCGACTGCATCCGGGCGGTGTTGTCGGCCCCGCCATCGCCGGCGAGATCGGCGAGGTCGATCTTGTAGGTGCGGGCTAGGCGAAGCAGCATGTCCGCCGTCACCGGGCGCTGATTGCGCTCCAGCAGCGCGACGTAAGGGGCGGAAATCTCGAGATCGGCGGCCATGTCCGCCTGGGTCAGGCCGAGGTCGCGCCGGAGCCGCCGCAGTCGCGGTCCCATGAAGACCGAACGGGCGCCAGAGGTGGCCATGTCGAACTCCTGTAGAATGTAAGATTATTACAGCAATACACTATTTTCTTGTAAAGTGTGACAAGTTTTCTGCGCAATGGCTAGCGGCCGGCGTTATAGCCCTTACAAACGCTCTCAAGATTGTCGTTACCGAAGGGATCACGGACATGAACTTCCAACCGCGCGGGATCAGCGACCGGACCATCCAGGGACCGGCTTCCTACCAGACCGAAGTCGAGGCGGCCGAAGCGCTGCTCAAGACCAAGCCGACCTGGAACGGCGTCAACGCTGAAGCCGTGGCGCGCATGCGCCTGCAGAACCGCTTCAGGACCGGCCTCGACATCGCCCGTTACACCGCGGCGCTGATGCGCGCCGACATGGCGGCCTATGATGCCGATCCCACCAAGTACACCCAGTCGCTCGGCTGCTGGCACGGCTTCATCGCCCAGCAGAAGCTGATCTCGGTCAAGAAGCACTTCGGTGGCAAGACCGATCGCCGCTATCTGTATCTGTCCGGCTGGATGATCGCCGCACTGCGCTCCGAGTTCGGACCGCTGCCCGACCAGTCGATGCACGAGAAGACCTCGGTGCCGGCCCTGATCGAAGAACTCTACACGTTCCTCCGTCAGGCGGACTCCCGCGAACTCAACGACATCTTCCGCGCCATCGACGCCGCTCGCAAGGCTGGCGACAAGGCGAAGGAAAAGGAGCTGATCGAGAAGGTCGACAACTTCCAGACCCACGTCGTGCCTGTCATCGCCGACATCGACGCCGGCTTCGGCAATGCCGAGGCGACCTATCTGCTCGCGAAGAAGATGATCGAGGCGGGCGCGTGCGCGCTGCAGATCGAGAATCAGGTCTCTGACGAGAAGCAGTGCGGTCACCAGGACGGCAAGGTCACCGTGCCGCACGAGGTGTTCCTGGCCAAGATCCGCGCCTGCCGTCACGCTTTCCTCGAACTCGGCGTCGAAGACGGCGTCGTCGTGACCCGTACCGACTCGCTCGGCGCCGGCCTCACGCAGCAGATCGCCGTCAGCCACAAGCCCGGCGACCTCGGCGACCAGTACAACAGCTTCCTGGATTGCGAGGAAGTCACCGCCGCCAACGCCCGCAACGGCGACGTCATCATCAACCAGAACGGCAAGATGATGCGTCCGAAGCGGCTGCCCTCCAACCTCTACCAGTTCCGTTCCGGCACCGGCGCGGACCGCTGCGTGCTCGACTGCATCACCTCGCTGCAGAACGGCGCTGACCTGCTGTGGATCGAGACCGAGAAGCCGCATATCGAGCAAATCGCCTCGATGGTGGACCGCATCCGCAAGGTCATTCCCAACGCGAAGCTCTGCTACAACAACTCGCCGTCGTTCAACTGGACGCTCAACTTCCGCTGGCAGGTCTACGACGCGATGAAGGAAGCCGGCAAGGACGTCAGCAAGTACAACCGTGCCGAGCTGATGAAGGCGGAGTACGACGGCACGCCGCTGGCGATCGAAGCCGACGAGCGCATCCGTACGTTCCAGGCCGACTCGGCCAAGCGCGCCGGCATCTTCCATCACCTGATCACGCTGCCGACCTATCACACGGCCGCGCTGTCGACCGACAATCTCGCCAAGGACTATTTCGGCGAGCAGGGCATGCTGGGTTACGTGAAGAACGTCCAGCGCCAGGAGATCCGTCAGGGCATCGCCTGCGCCAAGCATCAGAACATGGCCGGCTCCGACATCGGCGACGACCACAAGGAATACTTCGCGGGCGAGGCCGCCCTGAAGGCGGGCGGCGTCCACAACACCATGAACCAGTTCGGCTGAGCGATCGACTGGATCGATCTGTCCGCGCGACCTCGAGCGGGGCGATCTCGGCGACAGCAATGTCGTCGAAATCGCCCCGCAACTTTTTGCGGTGCCGTTTTCCGGACCGCCCGGGATCGTGCCATCCCGCTGGTTTTCCTGTATCCGTACCCGGCGCATCGCGGCCGTCGCCGGGGCGAGGAGGAAACCGACACATGACCGGCAAGGGACGCCAGCTCAGGGACAGGATGGCCGAAACCGGCCTCGTCCACATCATGGCGGCTCACAGCCCGCTGTCGGCGCGGCTGGCGCAGGAGGCGGGGTTCGACGGCATCTGGGCCTCGGGCTTCGAACTGTCGGCGCTCTACGGTCTTGCCGACGTCAGCCTGATTTCGATGACGCAGCATCTCGAGATGACGCGCGCCATGGCCGAGCGCGTCGACCTGCCGGTCGTCGCCGACATCGACACCGGCTTCGGCAACGCCGTCAACGTGATCCACGCTATCAGGAGTTACGAGCGGGCCGGGGCCGCTGCCGTCGTCATCGAGGACAAGTCGTTTCCGAAGGTGACCAGCCTCGTCGCCGACGGCCGCCAGGAGCTGCTGCGGATCGAGGAATTCCAGGGCAAGATCGAGGCCGCATGCGCGGCGCGAACCGATGCCGGTTTCCTCGTCATCGCGCGCGACGAGGCACTGATCGCCGGCCTCGGCGAGCAGGAAGCGCTGAAGCGCGCCGCCGCCTATGAGGAGGCCGGCGCGGACATGATCCTGATCCATTCCAAACAGACGACGCCGGACGAGGTCGAGAGCTTCGTGCGCGCCTTCAAGGGCAGGGTGCCGATCGTGATCGTTCCGACCGCCTATCCCGAGATGACGGCAGCGCGCATTCGCGCGCTCGGCAAAGTCAGGATGGTGATCTACGGCAACCCGGCCATCCGCGCCGCCGTCACCGCGATGAAGGACGTCTTCGCCGCCATCCTGAACGACGGCGGCATTCAGAACGTCGACAAGCGCATCGTCTCCGTCGAGGAGATCTTCCGCCTGCAGGACATGGACCGGGTGAAGGCCGACGAGAAGCGGTATCTGCGATGAACGGGGAAGTCATGGTCATCGCCCTCGCGAATTCGATCGCACTGCTCTTCCGGCAGCACAGCAAGGGAGCATTCCAGTGAAAGCCGTCTACACCGAGCTGCACCGCAGCCACGATCCGCAATTCTTCCTGGTGCGCGGCGTGGTCAAGCGCACCACCGAGCAGCCCGAGCGCGCCGACCGCCTGCTGGCCGGGCTTGCCGCCGGCAAGCACCAGCTGATCGCCCCGACCGGCTTCGGGCAGGGGCCGCGGGCGCGCGTGCACAGTCCCGAGTATCTCGATTTTCTCGCCACCGCCTGGGACGCCTGGTCGGCGCTCGGCGACGCCGGTCCCGAGATGATCGCCAATGTGCATCCGGTGCGCCATGCCGCGACCTACCCGACGCACATCGTCGGCCGGCTCGGCTGGCACACCGCCGACACCGGTTGCCCGATCGGGCCCGGCACCTGGGCTGCAGCCTGCGCGGCCACCGATGTCGCGGCAACCGCGGCGCAGATGGTGCTCGACGGCGAGGACGCCGTCTACGCGCTGTGCCGCCCGCCCGGTCACCATGCGTTTCGCGACGTCGCCGGCGGCTTCTGCTTTCTCAACAACAGCGCGGTCGCCGCCGCCCATCTGCGCCTGCGCCACGAGCGCGTCGCGATCCTCGACGTCGACGTCCATCACGGCAACGGCACGCAGGGCATCTTCTACGAGCGCGGCGACGTCCTCACCGTCTCGATCCACGCCGATCCGGCCTCCTACTATCCTTACGTCTGGGGCTACGCCCACGAGCGCGGCGCGGGCGAGGGGCTCGGGACCAATCTCAATATCCCGCTGCCGCTCGGCACCGGCGACGACGGCTGGCTCGCCGCGTTGGAGACGGCGGCGAGCAGCATCCGCGCCTTCGCGCCCGGCGCGCTCGTCGTCGCGCTCGGCCTTGATGCCTCCGAGCACGATCCGCTCAAGGGCCTTGCCGTCACCACCGACGGCTTCCGCCGCGTGGGCGCTGCGATCGCGCGGCTCGGCCTGCCGACCGTGCTGGTGCAGGAGGGCGGCTATCTCTCCGACATTCTCGGCACCAACCTGACGGCGGTGCTGGCCGGATTCGAGGCGGCGCGCTGACGGTCGGATCTCGTGCCCGGCGGCAGGCGCTGCCGGCGTTCACGCGGCCAGCGCTTTCCGGGCGACGGACACGAAGGCCCTTGCGGCCGGCGACAGCGTGCGGCCCTGGCGAAGCAGCAGCGATACCGGCCGGGCGATGGCCGGCCGCGTCAGCGGCTTTGCGATCAGCGTCGGAAACTGGTCGGCCGGCAGCATCGTTGCCGGCAGGATGGCGAACCCCAGCCCCTGCGCCGTCATGGCGAGCGCGGTGTTGATCAGCGTCACTTCATAGGTCGGCGAGAGGCGCTTGCCCTGCTGCGCCAGCGCCTGGTCGATCTGCATGCGAATCCGCGTTTCGCGCCGCATGGCGATGGTCGGCAGCCCGGCCAGTTCGTCCCAGGTCAGCGAACGCCGTGTCGCGAACGCGGCGGTTCGGCGGCCGATGGCGCTGAGCCGCCCGCTGATCAGCGTTTCGATCGTCAGTCCCGCGATCTCGCCTTCGACGCTGCCGATGGCGAACTCGGCATCGCCGGAAATCATGCGCGGCACCAGATCGTCGACCGCCACGTCGCGCATGTCGATCTCGACGGCGGGATGGGCGGCGCGGAACTTCGCCAGCACCCGTGGCAGCAACGCCGATGCGGCGCCGGCGGACGCCAGGAACGCGACGCGCCCGGCACGCGCCTCGGCGAGGTCGCGCATGCGGCGCGACAATCCCTGCACATCGTTCAGCATCCGCTCGGCGGCATGGAACGCCTCGTCCGCCGCCGGTGTCGGCTGCACCGCGCGCGTCGAGCGGTCGAACAGTTTCACCCCGAGCTGGGCTTCGAGCTGCTGGATCAGCAGGCTTGCCGCCGATTGCGTGATGCCGAGCTCGCGCGCGGCCCGCGTGATGCTGCGCGAACGATAGACGGCGGTGAAGGCCCGTAGCTGCCGCAAGGTTACGTTCATAGGAAATACTCATGAATTGATGAGTTCTTTCAGTCTAATCTCATAAGCGATCCTTCCCTAGAATGCACCTCGCACCGCAACGACGGGCAGAGGGCTTTGGGGGAAGGCGATGAAAACCCAGGTATTGATCGTGGGCGCAGGGCCCGTGGGACTGACGGCCGCCATGGATCTCGCATCGCGCGGCATCGACGTGATCGTCGCGGAAATCCGCCATGCCGGCGACCCGCCCAGCGTCAAGTGCAATCACGTCTCCGCGCGCTCGATGGAGGTGTTCCGGCGGCTCGGCGTCGCTGCAAGACTGCGCGAGGCCGGACTGCCCGCGGATTTTCCCAACGACTGCTCCTATCGCACCACGGCGACCGGCATCGAACTCTGCCGTATCGACATCCCCTGCCGCGCCTCCCGCTACAGCGCAACCGGCGGGCCCGACACCTGGTGGCCGACGCCGGAGCCGCCGCACCGCATCAACCAGGTCTATCTCGAGCCGATCCTGTTCGCGCATGCCGCCGCGCAACCGCGCATCGCCATTCTACCGCGCACGGAAATCGTCGACGTCGCGCTGGACGGCCACGGGGTGGTGGCGCAGGCCCGCAACCTCGACGACGGCAGCTCGATCCGCATCGAAGCCGCTTTCCTGATCGGGTGCGACGGCAGCCGTTCGATGGTGCGCAAGTCGATCGGTGCGACCCTGTCGGGCACGCCGGTGATCCAGCGCGTGCAGTCGACCTATATCGAGGCGCCGCAACTGAAGGAATTGATGTTGCCGCACAAGCCGGCCTGGATGGTGCTCTCGCTCAACCCGCGCCGCTCCGGCACCACGGTTGCCATCGACGGCCATGACCGCTGGCTGATCCACAATCATCTGAAGCCGGACGAGCCGGACTTCGACTCGGTTGATCGCGACTGGGCCATCCGCGCCATCCTCGGCGTCGGCGCGGATTTCCGCTACACCGTTCTCAGCGAGGAGGACTGGGTCGGCCGCCGCCTGGTCGCCGACCGCTTCCGCGACCGCAGGGTCTTCATCTGCGGCGATGCCGCCCATCTGTGGATGCCCTATGCCGGCTACGGCATGAATGCGGGGATTGCGGATGCCGTCGATCTCAGCTGGCAACTGGCCGCCCATCTCAACGGCTGGGCGCCGGCCGCGATCCTGGACGCTTACGAGGCCGAGCGGCAGCCGATCACCGAGCAGGTGTCGCGTTTCGCCATGGACCATGCGCTCGCCATGATGGCGCAGCGTGGCGGGGTCTCGGCCGAGATCGAGGACGACACGCCGCGTGGCCACGCCGCGCGCGCCGCGCTCGCCAGGGCGGCGTACGATCTCAACGTCCAGCAATATTGCTGCGCCGGCCTCAACTTCGGCTATTACTACGACGCCTCGCCGATCATCGCCTATGACGGCGAAACGCCGCCGTCCTATACGATGGGCAGC
The DNA here is from genome assembly GCA_964504705.1 of uncultured Bradyrhizobium sp. GTDB lineage: Bacteria > Pseudomonadota > Alphaproteobacteria > Rhizobiales > Xanthobacteraceae > Bradyrhizobium. The sequence continues at coordinate 5,213 of CAZDEZ010000048.1, read as the reverse complement.
TTCACGCCGTCGACCGTTCCCGGCGCGCGCGCGCCGCATTTGTTCCTGCGCGACGGCCGCTCGCTCTACGATGCGTTGGGGCCGGGCTATACACTGCTGCGGTTCGATCGCACGATCGACATTGCTGCGCTGCGGGCCGCCGCCGAACGGCGCGGCGTGCCGCTCGCCTCGGTCGACATCGCGGCCGACGAAGCCGGCAATGCCTATGCCGAGAAGCTCGTGCTGGTGCGGCCGGACCAGCACATCGCCTGGCGCGGAATAGTTGCGCCTGCCGATTGCGATGCGCTGATCGCGCGCATCACCGGCGCCGCAGGCGTTGCGTCGGAAGCAAGGCCGGCTGCCGCGGTGGCGGTCTGACGAGAAATCGGTGCGCGTGCCCGCGGCAGTCCGTCGGCATGGCAAAGCATACCCGGAGGGAGGAAATATGTTTCACATCGGAAGACGCCAGCTCCTGGCTGCGCTGCTCGGCGCGATGACCGCCGTCGTGCCGTTTCGGGCCTGCCACGCGGGCTATCCCGAACAGTTGATCAAGGTCATCGTCACCTTCCCGCCGGGCGGCAGCGCCGACATCGTGATCCGCACGCTCGAACCGGTGGTCGCCGCCGAGCTCAAGCAGAATATCGTGATCGAAAATCGCGCCGGCGCCGGCGGCAATATCGGCATGGCCGCGGTCGCCCAGGCCAGGCCCGACGGCTACACGCTTGGCGTTGCGCCCGCCGGCGCGCTGACGGTCAATCCGCATCTCGGCCAGGGCATGCCCTTCGATCCGAAGGACCTCGCGCCCATCACGCTGCTGGCGGAAATCCCGTTCGTGCTCGTGGCGTCCGGCGAGGTGCCGGCGCGTAACGTCGCGGAGGCGACGGCGCTCGCCCGGGCAAAGCCGGGCAAGCTGTCGATCGGTCATGGCGGCAACGCGACCGCGATGCATCTCACCGCCGCCTTGTTCGCGCAGAAGGCCGGGCTCGCCATGGAGCTCGTGCCGTATCGCGGCACGGCGCCGGCCACCGTCGACGTGCTGGCGGGCCACGTTCCCTTTGCGGTGCTGGACATTCCGGCATCGCGGCAGCTGATCCTCGACGGCAAGCTCAAGGCCATCGGCGTGTCGTCCGCACGCCGGCTGCCGTCCTTGCCCGACGTGCCGACGCTGGCCGAGAGCGGCCTTGCCGGCTTCGAATCCGTCGGCTGGTTCGGCCTCGTCGCGCCCGCCGGCACGCCGGCCGAAATCGTCGCCAGGCTGAACGAGGCCTTCGTCAAGGCGCTGAAGGATCCATCGGTGGTCGAGAAGATCCGCACCCTCGGCGCCGAGCCCGCGCCGATGTCGCCCGGGCAGTTCGCGCGCTTCATCGCAAGCGAGAGCGAAAAATGGAGCAGGCTGGTCAAGGAGGCCGGGATCAAGGGGAATTAGCGATCGACGCGCCGCGATAGCGAACTGCGGCAAGTCGCCTGACCGACCGGTCCCGGGCGCATCGTTCTAGCGCAAGGCATCCAACTCGCATAGGCTTGCCGGCAGGCGGGTCGGTAACCCACCCGCTGCTTGTTAAGGGAGAAACAACAAGAGGGAGGAGCAAGTGATGCGATATACCTCATTTGTCGCTGCGGCGCTGGTTGCCGCGGCCACCGCTACCCTGGGGCTTGCGGGTGCAGCGCACGCGCAGCAGGCCCGGACGCTCAAGGTCCAGTCGGCCGTGCCGCCGTCGTCCACGGCACAGGACGCCCTGAAATTCTTCGCCGAGCGGGTGGACAAGCTGACGGCCGGCCAGCTCAAGATCGAGGCCCTGCCGGGCGGCGCCATCGTTCCGCCGTTCGAAATTCTCGATGCGGCGCACAAGAAGGTGATCGACGGCGCCTGGGGCATTTCCTACTGGTGGTTCGGCAAGAGCAAGGCCGCCACCCTGTTCGCCAATACCCCGGCCGGCATCGCCGGCATGGATCAGGTAGACTTCCTTGGGTGGGTCTACGAGGGCGGTGGCCTCGATCTCTGGAACGAGTTCTACCAGAAGGAGCTCAAGCTCAACCTGGTCGCATTCCCCAGCATGCCGCCGAGCCCGCAGGCGATGGGCTGGTTCAAGCGTCCGATCAAGGATCTCGCCGACTTCCGCGGCATGAAGTGCCGGCAGACCGGCATCGTCGCCGAGCTCTACTCCAAGATGGGCATGGCTGTTGTCAACATGCCCGGCGGCGAGATCCTGCCCGCCGCCGAGCGCGGCACCATCGACTGTGCCGAGTGGGTCGGCGGCGTCGAGGATCAGCGGCTCGGGCTGCACACCGTGTGGAAGTACCACTACACGCCCGGCATGCACGAGAGCGCGTCGGTGGCCGAGATGGCCTTCAACAAGGACGTCTGGGACAGCCTGCCGGAGCAGAACCGGGAAGCGATCAAGTCGGCGCTTTCGGAAACCTTCCTGCGCTGGTGGGCGAGCTATCAACGGCAGAACGCGGATGCGATTGCCGAGTTCGCCGACAAGCACAATGTGAAGCTGTTGACGACGCCGCCCGAGATCAACCAGGCCTTCCTCAAGACCTGGGACGAATTCGCGGCCGCCGAGGCGGCCAAGAGCCCCTTCTTCAAGAAGGTCTACGACTCCCAGAGGGCCTACGCCGCCAAGGTGGTGCCGGCCAAGCGCTTCATGTTCCCGCCTTACGCGTTCCAGGCGGACTACTACTATCCGCCGAAGGAGAAGTAGTACGGCAGGACATCGCATCGAGGGGCGGCGGCAACGCCGCCCCTTTTGCTACCTCACCGCATGTGGCAGCCACAGCGCGATCTGCGGCCAGATCAGCAGCAGGACCAGGGCGAAGACCTGGATCACCATGTAGTCGGCCATGCCCTTGTAGATCGTGGACAGGCTCCAGCTCGGCACGACGTTGCGCAGGTAGTAGGCCGACATGGCCACTGGCGGACTTAAGTAGGCGGTCTGCATGTTGACCGCGGTGAGCGTGCCGAACCAGATCAGCATGTCGAGCTTGCCGAGGCCGAGCTGCAGCTTTTCCACCACCGGGAGCGCAATCGGCAGGAACACCAGGATGATGACAGGCCATTCGAACGGCCATCCCAGGATGAAAAAGATCCCCATGATCAGCGCGAGCTTCCACCAGTCGCTCAGGGGGACCGCGAGCAGGTAGCTGGTGATCAGGTTGGCCGAGCCGAGCTTGGTGAAGACGGCGCCGAACACCGTCGAGGCCACCGCCAGGAACAGCACCATGGCCGACGTCACCATGGTGCCGATGCCCGCGTTGGTGAGTGCCTGCACGTTGAGCCGGCCGTACACCAGCGCCAGAATGGTGGCGCCGAACGCTCCGCAGGAGGCGGCCTCGGTCGGTGTCGCGAGGCCCCCGACGATGGTGCCGAGCGTGAAGCCGATCAGCGCGCTGAGCGGGGCGATGCCGAGCACGATGGCGCGGAAATACGCATTTCGGACATAACCCCACGCTGCCAGCAGCGCCGGCACCAGCGCCACCAGCGACACGCCGATCCCGCCGATGCTCACCGAGAGGGTCGGCGCGCCGGCCGCCTCGAGCGGCAGGTGAACCAGCAGATAGACCATCGCCACGAGACACAGTAGCGCCAGGACCAGCACCGGCATTCCCACCCTTTCGGTGGTCATCTCCTTGTAGGCGGTCTCGCGCTCCTCCATGGTCATAGCCGGGCCGAGCTTGGGGTTGAGAAAGCTTCGGATCAGCGTGTAGGCGATGTAACAGCCGGCGAGCAGGAAGCCCGGGCCGAACGCCGCCGAGTAGAGCAAATTGACGGGAACGCCCATCACCGGGCCCATCACCACCAGCATGACGCTGGGCGGCACGAGAATTCCAAGCGTGCCGCCGGCCGCGATCGCCCCCGATGACAGCCTTGCGTCGTAGCCGGTCTTGATCATCATGGGAGCGGCCATGATGCCGAGCACCGTGACGGCCGCGCCGACGATGCCGGTCGCCATGGCGAAGATCGTCGCCGTCAGGATCACCGCCAGATAGAGCGAGCCGCGCACCGGCGCCAGCAGGCTGCGCATCGCGCCGAACAGACGCTCCATCAGCCCGGCCTGTTCGGTCATGTAGCCCATGAAGATGAACAGCGGCACGGCCGGAAAGATCTCGTCCTTCATCGTGCCCCAGATCTGCAGATAGCTGAGGTTGAAGGTCTGCTCCCAGCCGAGGCCGAAGCCGCCGAACACGATGGCGAGAAACAGCAGCGTGAAGGAGATCGGAAAGCCGATGAAGATGACGGCGACCATGCCGACCAGCATGACGAGACCGAGAAACTCCGAAAAGCCCATGCTCAGACCTCGATCTTCTCGTGCTTGGTCAGGAACTCGCCGGTGCGCCATGCCCACAGGCTCTTCATCAGCTCCGAGACGCCCTGCAGGGCGAGCATGAAGGCGGTCAGCGGGATGACCCCGCGCAGCGGCCAGATGATCGGCGTCCAGGCTCCGGAGCTCGAGCGTTCGTCGATCGAGACCGAGTAGAGGAAGTCGTCGATCGAGATGTAGAACAGCACGGCCATCGTCGGCAGGAAGAAGACGATGAAGGCGAGGCTGTCGATCATGCCCTTGGTGCGGTCCGAGAACCCGTCCCACAGCATGTCGGTGCGCACGTGAGCGCCCTTGAGCAGCGCCAGCGCCGATCCCAGCATGAACAGCGCGGCATACGACATCGTCGTCACGTCGAGCGCCCAGATGGTGGGGCTCCTCAGCACGTAGCGGGCGAACACTTCGTAGACGTTGGCGAGCACCAGGGGGATGATGAAGAGCACGAACAGGTAGCCGGTCAGCGTCGTGAACCTGTCGATGGTCCGGATCACCGCCAGGAAAGGCCGCGACGGCATTGGCTTTGGCAGGGACGTGCTGGTCATTGCGATATCCAGGCGGTCTGTCGGGAAGAGATTGCGGGCTCGGCGTCGGCTCCTCGGCGTGAATTCTCGATCCGGACGGTACGGGGGAGGGCCGGGCATTGCCGATCCGCGCCCCCTTGCCGGCGGGCGGCATTGTTCATTGCCGGCGACGCCTTGGCAAGGCGGCTGGTCGCGGCAGGAGCCGGACAATCCGGATATCAGGAGCGCGCGCCGGCCGCGGTCGATGGCGGCGAGCCTGACCCGGAGCGGGCGGCACCCGCCGTGCCGGGACCGTATTCTGATTTAGAGAAAATGTCAAGCCGTGGCGCCGAAAAGATTTCTCTTTACCGGAATTCCGATTTGCGGTAGTGATTTGCCCAGCCCGTGCCGC
>CAZDEZ010000047.1:0-36604 GCA_964504705.1 uncultured Bradyrhizobium sp. | reverse complement strand
CACGGCGCGATCTGGAAGTAGCGGTCGAAGCCCGACATCATCAAAAGCTGCTTGTACTGCTGCGGCGCCTGCGGCAGCGCGTAGAACTTGCCGGGATGGATGCGCGAGGGCACGAGGAAGTCGCGGGCGCCTTCCGGCGAGGACGCGGTCAGGATCGGAGTCTGGAACTCGAAGAAGCCGGCCTCCTTCATCCGCCTGCGCATGGAATCGACGATCGCGCCGCGGGTCATGATGTTCTGATGCAGCTTCTCGCGGCGCAGGTCGAGGAAGCGATATTTCAGCCTGATGTCCTCGGGGTATTCCTGCTCGCCGAACACCGGCATCGGCAGTTCGTCCGCGGCGCCCAACACCTCGATCTCGCTGACATAGATCTCGACCGTTCCGGTCGAAAGTTCCGGGTTGTCGGTGCCTTCCGGGCGGCGGCGCACCTTGCCGTCGATCCGCACCACCCATTCCGAGCGGAGCTTTTCGGCGGTCTTGAACGCCGGCGAGTCCGGATCGGCGACGCACTGCGTCAGGCCGTAATGGTCGCGCAGGTCGATGAACAGCACACCGCCATGGTCGCGGATGCGGTGGCACCAGCCGGACAGGCGAACCTGTTCGCCAATATGGCTCTCGCGGAGCGCGCCGCAGGTATGGGACCGGTAACGATGCATGGAATGTCCAGAAAACAGCTGTCGGAGGGATCGAATCGGGGGCTAAAGCCGGTCCCGAATTGCGGGAGGGTTTACCCGACGGAACGGGGTGCGGCAACCGAATGAGGGCCCTGTTTTGGGCTCGAAAAAGGCCCTTCCCGCGCCTATCTTCAGACCATGACGCTGCATTTCCCGTTCGAGCACACCTACGCGGCCCTGCCGGCGAATTTCTTCGCCCGCGTGGCCCCGACTCCGGTCGCCGCGCCCCGGCTGATCAAGCTGAACCGGGAGCTCGCCGCCCAGCTCCGGCTCGATCCGGACCAACTCGCAACGGCCGAAGGCGCCGAAATCCTCTCCGGCAAACGGTTGCCCGAGGGCGCCGAACCCATCGCCATGGCCTATGCCGGCCACCAGTTCGGCCATTTCGTGCCGCAGCTCGGCGACGGCCGTGCCATCCTGCTCGGCGAGGTGATCGACAGGGACGGCGTCCGCCGCGACATCCAGCTCAAGGGGTCCGGCCCGACCCCGTTCTCCCGCCGCGGCGACGGCCGCGCCGCGCTCGGACCTGTCCTGCGCGAGTACATCGTCAGCGAAGTCATGTTCAGGCTCGGCATCCCGACCACGCGCTCGCTCGCCGCTGTCATGTCAGGCGAAGGCGTGATGCGCGAGACCGTGCTCCCCGGCGCGGTGCTGACCCGCGTGGCGGCGAGCCACATTCGCGTCGGCACATTCCAGTTCTTCGCCGCGCGCGGCGACACCGATGGCGTGCGCCGCCTCGCCGACCACGTCATCGGCCGGCATTATCCCGACCTTGCCGGGGCCGAACGCCCCTATCACGCGCTGCTCGATGCGGTGATCGCGCGCCAGGCTGATCTCGTCGCGCGCTGGCTGCTGGTCGGCTTCATCCATGGCGTGATGAACACCGACAACACCTCGATATCAGGCGAGACCATCGACTACGGCCCCTGCGCCTTCATGGACGAATACAACCCGGCGACGGTTTTCTCGTCGATCGACGAGGCGGGCCGCTACGCCTATGCCAACCAGCCGCGCATCGCGCTGTGGAACCTGACGCGGCTCGCCGAATGCCTGCTTCCGCTGTTCTCTGACGACAAGGACAAGGCGGTCGAGCAGGCGCAGTTTGCGCTCGGCGAATTTGCGGAGAAGTTCACGACCGCTTATCAAGCCGGCCTGCGCGCGAAAGTCGGCCTGTTCACGCAGCGCGACGGCGACGAGGCGCTGGTGCAGGACCTGCTCGACGCCATGACCAGGAACCAGGCGGATTTCACCAACACCTTCCGCCGTCTCGGCGACGCCGCGCTTGATGCCGACAACGACGAAGCTGTCCGCAGCCTCTTCATCGATCCCACGGTGTTCGACGAATGGGCAGCGCGCTGGCGCCAGCGCACCGCGCTGGAGCCGCAGGCGCCGTCGGAACGGCGCGATGCGATGCACCGGGTCAATCCAGCCTTCATCCCGCGCAACCATCGTGTCGAGGCGGTGATCCAGGCCGCCATGCGCGACGACGACTACGCTCCCTTCGAGGAGCTTCTGACGGTGCTGTCGCAGCCCTTCGAGGACCGCGCCGCGTTTGCGGCCTATGCCGAGCCGCCGGCGGCCGATCAGCGGGTGACGCAGACCTTCTGCGGCACGTGAAAGCGTTAACCGCGCTTGTTAAGGCCGCGTGCACCATCGAATCGCGCGCCCCCCGGGCCGGGACGGCAAATTAAGGAACGCTCAACGCGACCCCGACAAGGCTAGCGACCGTGTTGGGGATAAATTCCATGGACGTGCTCGCCTTCGAATTCATGGGTCTGATGATGATCGCCCTCTGCCTTGCGGTGCTGGCCGTCCCCTCCGGACGCCGTCCCTCCAGGCACGTCCGCCACTACTGATCCCGGCAAAGCAGCCGTTTCGCGAAAATTGCGACCGCCGCCCGGCGGCCGCGATGCTTCGGTCCGGTCCGGCAGAAAGCCGGCCGGACCGAATGCGAACCTCACAAATTTCCCGACAAGACCCTTGACTTACCAGCGCTTTCGGCCGACGCGTTGAACCGTGCCCCGGTTTCCGAAGCCCGCCTCGGGCGTCCCGGCACGAGCTTCGGAAACCGTTGGGCACAGGAAGGTAAATTCCAGTGCTGCCTTCGGTCCGTCGTTTCCGGTCCACCCGCCCGCGGGTGCCGCCAGAAGACGGGCCGGCAGCGCCGGAGCGTCATGGACTGTGCATGGATCAACATCTGATTGCGACGACTTCTGAGCTCGCGGACGTCTGCGGGCGGCTCGCCAAACACCGCGTCATCACCGTCGATACCGAGTTCCTGCGGGAGTCGACCTATTACCCCCTGCTCTGCGTCGTGCAGATGGCGAGCCCCGACGAGGCCGTCGTCGTCGACGCGCTGGCCGAGGGGATCGACCTCAAGCCGTTCTTCGATCTGATGGCCAACGAGGCGGTGCTGAAGGTGTTTCATGCCGCCCGGCAGGACATCGAGATCGTGTTTCACCTCGCCGGCATCATCCCGCACCCGATCTTCGACACGCAGGTAGCGGCCATGGTGCTCGGCTATGGCGACAGCATCGCCTATGACCAGCTGGTCGAGCGCGTGACCGGGCACCGGCCCGACAAGACCCATCGCTTCACCGACTGGTCGCGCCGTCCGCTCAGCAAGGAGCAGATGCACTACGCGGTCTCCGACGTCACCCATCTGCGCGACGTATTCGCCAAACTCGATGACGACTTGCGCAAGCGCGGCCGCAACAACTGGGTGAGCGAAGAGATGGAGGTTCTGACCTCGCCGCGCACCTACGATTTCCACCCCGAGCGGGCCTGGGAGCGGCTCAAGACGCGGGTGCGCAAGCCGAAGGAACTGGCGATCCTGATGGAAGTCGCGGCTTGGCGCGAGAAGGAAGCGCAGAGCCGCGACGTGCCGCGCAGCCGCGTGCTCAAGGACGACGCGATCGGCGACATCGTCACCCACGCCCCGACCTCGATCGACAGGCTCGCCAACCTGCGCTCGCTGCCGAAAGGGTTCGACCGCTCGAAATGGGGCAGCGACATCATCGCCGCCGTGCAGCGCGGGCTCGCCCGCGATCCGCACACGCTGCCGAAGCTGGACAAGCCGCGCAACAATTCCAATGGCGCTGCGATCGTCGAACTGCTCAAGGTGCTGCTGCGCATGACCTCGGAGCGGCATGCGGTGGCCAGCAAGGTGATTGCCACCGTCGACGACCTCGAGCAGATCGCGGCCGACGACGAGGCCGAAGTCGCCGCCCTGCACGGCTGGCGCCGCGAGTTGTTCGGCGAGGCGGCCTTGTCGCTGAAGCACGGCAAGCTGGCGCTGGCGATCGAAAAGGGCCGCGTCGTCAGGGTCGACCGGCACTGAAACTGCCGCGTCGGGCGCCGACGGCGGCCGTCTCGATCAGGCGACGACTGAGCTCGACGCCGGCGAATTTGCCGATCGCGCGTATCATCGATGCCCGGTCGGCGTCGCCGGCGGCCGTTGGCAGGCAGGTCACCGCGTCGGCCACGACGCCAAAACGGTGGCCGCGGTGGAATCCCTCGATGACAGTCGCCAGGATGGTCTGGTCCAGAGAGCACCCCGCCACCAGGCAATGAACGCTGCGCATGCTCGCCATGTAGTCGGCAAAGCGCGACGAGCTGTAGGCCGACGGCAGCGGATGCTCGAACACCATCTCGCCCGGCCGCGGCCGGAACTCTGTCACCCATTCGCTGAGCTGCGAGCCCGGATCGAACCATGCCGCCTGCGCGATCCGCTTCAGGTGCAGCACCGGCCACAACTCCGCCCGCCACAATTCGAGCAGCGCAAGGCACCGCGCGACAGCGTCGCCGGCAATGCCGAGGTCGCGCAGATTCTGGACCTGCAGGTCCGCGCAGATGAGGATCGGCGGGTCCGAAAGGTTCAGCGCCGGACCGCCCGGAATCATGTCCCGGCCATGTTGCGCAAGGGCGATGTCACCTCGCGCGCGGCGGAGCGGTCCAGCACGCCCGGCCGGTCCCAATCGCCTTCGGGGCGGATGATCAGATAGGGATCGCTGCCGATCGTGATCGCGTCGGGGCCCGGTTCGATGTCGAACACCATCTCGGTATAGGAGAAGTCCGAGAACGTGACCTTGCGCCCACCCTCGAGCGGCCGGCCGCCGAAATGCGCCCAGAAATTGACCAGCCTGTCCTGCGCCAGGCCGTAGATCTTCCGAAAGCCCTTGCGCTTGATGTATTCGACGGCGGCCTGCACCAGCTTGAACGAGACGCGGCTGCGGCGAAACTGGTGACGAACCGCGAGCCGCTCGATCTTGGCGAACTCGCCGAAGAAGCGGACGCGCAGGCACCCCGCCGGTTCGTTGCCGATATAGCCGAGGAAGTGCGCTGCACAGAGATCGTTGCCGTCGAACTCTTCCTCGATCGGGCAATCCTGCTCGGCAAGATAGACCGCCGAACGGATTGCGGTCACGGTCATGAGATCGTTGGGATCGCGCGCGAGGCGGACGGAGACGGCGCGTCCGGGCGGCTTAGGCGGTCTGGTGCCGTGCATCGGAAATGCTCCCTGGTGAGAAATTGGGTGGCCCGGCATCCACGGACAGCCGTTTCCACGGCCGCTCGTAGCGCCACAGATCCGGCTGAAAACTCGCGATCGGCCGAAAGCCCGTCGCAATCATCAGATCGCGCCCCGCGGCGGTTGACGGTTGGGCAAAGCAGTCCGCGTTCACGTAGCGCGGCCGGCGCAGGAAGGCCGACATCTTGCCGAGCCCCGCGATGCCGCGGCCGATCGCACCCATTCCCCAGATGTAGATGGCGGTGACCTGCTCATCGCGCCTCGCCAGCAGACCGAAATCCGGATGCGTCGGCGTCAGCTCACCCGACATCAGCGCCGCATGGCCGCGTTCGCCGAGATAAAGGAACGCCATGCCGCCGAGCAGGCGACCCCGGTCGGCGAAGACGAGGATACTCTCGGCGTCGTGGAGATGATGCCGCAACAGGCCCTGTTCCCCGACCTGAACGCCAGGCACCATGCTGCGCGCCATCGCGGATATGGCCGGTATTTCCGCGAAGTCGGCGGCCCGGACCTCGACCCTGGCGCCGGTCGGCAGGCAATCGAATTCGTGCCGCGCGGCAAAACTGGGCCTTTTCATGACCAGGTTGCGCCTCTATCGTTGCTCCAGCCCTCGTTGAGCAACGTACGCGTGCGGGGATATGGCGTATGCAGCAAGTATTGCACCGCCGTGCTGCACTCACGCAGCACGGCTCCGAAGACGCCCTGGACGCGTCCTGGGATGACCTGAAATCATTCCTGGCCTGCGCGCGTCACAGGAGCTTCCGCAACGCCGCCGACCTGCTGGGCGTCACCAGCACCACGCTGATGCGGCGGATCGACCGGCTGGAAGAGCGGATCGGTTGCCGGCTGTTCCTGCGCGACCAGAGTGGCCTCACCATCAGCGAGGAAGGCCTCGCCATGATCGCCGACCTGACGGAAATGGAGCGGCACGCCTTCAACATCTTCCGCCATGCGCAGCAATCGTCCGGCACCACCGCGGGAACGGTACGGGTCGCGGTCACCGAGGGGCCGGGCAATTTCTGGATCCTGCCGCGGCTGATCGACTTCCAGAAGACCTACCGCAGGATCACGGTCGACCTGCGTTGCACCATGGAACAGGCCGACGTCGCGCGGCTGGAAACCGATATTGCGATCCAGTTCGAGCGGCCCGTCAATCCGGACCTGATCGCAGCAAGGATCGGCCGCCTGCACATCTACCCGTTCGTCTCGGAAGGCTACAGCAAGCTGTTCGGCGTGCCGGCGTCGCTGGCGGAGCTGAAGAATCATCGCATCGTCAAGCAGAACGCGCCGCAGGTCGACGACACCGCCTATGCACGCATCCTCGGTCTCACCTCGCTGGAAGGCGTCGTCGCAATCAAGACGAACTCCTCGATCGGCGTTTTGTACGCGGTCGAGCGCGGCGCCGGCGTCGGCTTCCTGCCGACGGCGTCAATTGCCCTTGGCGCGCCGCTGATCCCCGTCGACATGGGCGTCAGCCATCACACCGACCTCTGGATCACCTACCACAAGGAGTTCCGCAGTTCCGAGCGGCACAGGATCGTCATCGACTGGCTCAGGACGATCTTCGATCCCGGGATCCATCCCTGTTTCCGCGACGAATTCATCCATCCAAACGAACTGGTTCCGATGATGAAGCAAACGCGGGAGAATTTCGGCCTGCGCGGCTATTCGGCAACGGGGCCGGCGTAAAGCGCGACGCGATCGGGATGAAGCGTCGTCGTGCGCTCATGCGCCGGCGCTACCACCTCACTTCGAGGCCGGCCGTGCCCTGGTGCGACTCAAAGTGCTCGCGGAACCTGCCGTCATAGCGGGCGTAAAGACGGAAGGTGTTGGACAGGCTGAGCGAGGCCGCGGCCCCCGCATCCACGCCATAACGGCTTTCGCCGATGCCCTGCACGGTGACGGGCTGGAAAGCGGGAATGGTGACCGTGATCGGACTGAAGTTCTGATAGAAGTTATCGACGAACTTGCCGTAGGCGGAGAGATCGAGGATCTGCCGGCCCATGACGAAGTAGCGCCCGACTTCGGCGCCGATCATCGCCCTCGCCCGCTCCGCCGTGGCGCTGCTGGCCGTCACCAGAAAGAACATCGCGCCCTGCTCAGTGAAGCCGTCGGTTTGCGACCGTACGTACTCGAAGGCGAGCTTCGGGACGATGCGGAACTCGTCCTTCATCCAGTAATAGCTGAGTTCAGCAATCGCTCCGTCCAGCCTGGCATCGTAGTTGGAGACCGCGAATCCGAATCCAGTATCGCGCCTCGAATTGACCTTGCCGAAGCCGTGGACATACGCGCCGGCCAGTGTCCATGGCCCCTTGTCGATGGAAAAATTGGCGCCGAGCTGGGTGAGATCGAGCGTCGCCCACTGGAAGGCGAGCGGCACGTCGATCTGGCTGTGGCTCTGGTCGACCGAAAATCCGACATTCACCCCGGGCGCGATCGTCGCGCCGACACCCGCTACCCCGCCATAGGTCTTGCGGCGGTCGCCGGCGAAATCGCCTTGCGTGTCGGTCTTCGATGAAATGCCGTATCCCTCGACCCAGCCGCGGAACCTGGGCGCCTCCGTGGATTGAGATGCACCGCCGCCGCCGGGATTGCTTCTGCCGATGCGGTTCACGCCGTCGCTCCCCTGGCCGGCCAGGCGTTCCAGAAAACTGCTGCCCAGGTTGCCCGTGGCCTGATTGGCCGAAATATCGGAGCTGATGATGGTGATCCCCGGGATGGGCGTCGGCGACGGAGTCGGCACCAGCTGGGCCTCGGCCGCCGACGACATCACCGCAACAGCCAGCACGATGGCGAGCGCAACGGCCCGGACCACCCTGCGGCCGACCCCCGTCCCGTCTGCTAGCGAAGGCCGCGATGCGCAGCGCATGAATTCCAATCCCACCGGGCCCTCGACCCCGGCAACGCCGGATTCCCTGCCGTCCGCATCGATTTGCCCCCAGTTGGCCGGGAGCGTCAATTGCCGGGGGACCCCGTCCGGGCTCGAATAGCTGCGGTTGTGGTGCGCCAGCCACAGGTGGCCGGCGAGCCGCGGCGAATCGCGCGATCTGCCATGTGCTTGCTAATGCGCGGGTTTCGTGGTGCAATTAGCCTTACAATCGGATCTAGGCCGTTCGACTGTGCGTTTTCTCGACTTGGAAATACAAGACAACACCCGGAAGCCGTTTGTGGCGTGGCACGTTGGGAAACGTGACCGCGTCTTTTTTTCGTCCAGACAGGAGACCAGCGATGCCGAGCTACAAAGGCACCGTTAAATGGTTCAACCCGACCAAGGGTTATGGGTTCATCAAGCCTCAGGGCGGCGATCGGGACGTGTTCGTCCACATCTCCGCCGTGGAGCGTGCCGGGCTCACCACCCTCAATGAAAACCAGACGGTTGAATACGACCTTGTGGAAAATCGCGGCAAACAGTCCGCGGAAAATCTCAAGGTGTCCTGACTATCACGATCCGCAACGGTTCTGATGATCCCCCCGGCCATGCCGGGGGATTTCCTTATCCTTGCGAGAAACGTCCCTCCGCCAGAGGCGAGATCAGCGGCTCGCCGCTTCCCGTCCCACCCGCGATCCGGCAGCGCTCGCCCTCAAGCCTCAGTCTGCCGCTCGCCAGCAGCCGCAGCGCTTCCGGATAGATGCGATGCTCGACGGTGAGGATGCGCTGCGACAGCGCCTCCGCCGTGTCATCGTCGCGCACGGGCACCGCGCCTTGAATCACGATCGGACCGGCGTCGGTCTCCGGGATCACGAAGTGCACGGTGGCGCCGGAAATCTTCACGCCGGCCGCGAGCGCCTGGCCGTGCGGATCAAGGCCCGGAAACGACGGCAGCAGCGAGGGATGGATGTTGAGCATCCGTCCGTACCAGCGCTGCACGAATTCGGCGGTGAACAGGCGCATGAAACCGCCGAGGCAAATCAGGTCGATGCGATATTGCCCGAGCTTTGCCTCGAGCGCCGCCTCGAAAGCAGCGCGGTCCTTGCCGAATGGCTTGCTCTCGATCACCTCGGTCGCAATTCCGCTTGCCTTCGCCCGTTCCAGCCCGGCCGCGTCGCCACGATTGGAGATCACCACCGCGATCTCGGCGGGAAAATCCGCGGGCGTTGCGGCCTCGATCAGCGCGGCCATGTTCGATCCGCGCCCCGAGATCAGGATGGCGACTCGGCGCTTCATCACGGCGCCAGATCGAGATGACCGTTGTAGACAACGCGATGCTCGCCTCTGGCCTCGATCACCTCGCCGAGCAGCGCCACGGTTTCTCCGCTCTCGGCGAAGACATCGACGACCTTCTCCACCGCACCGGGCTCGACGATCGCGATCATGCCGATGCCGCAGTTGAAGGTGCGCAGCAATTCCAGTTCGGCAATGCCGCCCTGCGCCGCCAGCCATTTGAACACCGGCAGCACCGGCAGCCGCGCCAGGTCGATGCCGACACCGAGGTGCTTGGGCAGCACGCGCGGGATATTGTCGGTGAAGCCGCCGCCGGTGATGTGGGCAAGCCCCTTCACCGCGCCGGTCTCGCGGATCGCGCGCAGGCAGGACTTGACGTACAGCTTGGTCGGCGCCAGCAGCGCGCCGCTCAGCGTCATGACCGGCGAGAACGGCGCCGGCGCGTCCCAGGCGATCCTGGAATTCTCGACGATCTTGCGCACCAGCGAAAAGCCGTTGGAATGCACGCCGGAGGAAGCAAGGCCGATCACCGCATCGCCCGCGGCGATGTCGGGCCGCGGCAACAGCGTGCCGCGCTCGGCGGCGCCAACGGCAAAGCCGGCGAGGTCGTAGTCGCCGTCCTTGTAGAGGCCGGGCATTTCCGCGGTCTCGCCGCCGATCAGCGCACAACCGCTTTCCCTGCATCCTTCCGCAACGCCTGCGACGATCGTGGCGGTCGCTTCCGGATCGAGCTTGCCGCAGGCAAAATAGTCGAGGAAGAACAGCGGCTCGGCGCCCTGCACGACGAGGTCGTTGACCGACATCGCGACCAGGTCGATGCCGATTCCGCCATGCAGTCCGGTGTCGATCGCGATCTTGACCTTGGTCCCGACGCCATCGGTGGCGGCGACCAGGACGGGGTCCTTGAAACCGGCGGCCTTCAGATCGAACAGCCCGCCGAAGCCGCCAATCTCGGCGTCGGCGCCTGCGCGGGCGGTAGCGCGGACCATCGGCTTGATCAGGTCGACCAGCCGGTTGCCGGCGTCGATATCGACGCCCGAATCCGCGTAAGTGAGCCCGTTCTTGCGGTCCGCCATGGCATTTCCCGAGTGTTGGCGGCTGGTTACGTCGGATTGAGGCCCGGTGCAATGGCTCGCAAGCCTCAAGCCGATGTACTATGTAGATAACAGCCGGTTGGTCCTCGCCCGGGGGTCTGGACCGGCCGGTAGCCGGGAAGCTCCGCGTTGAATATTCCGAACATCATCACCCTCGGCCGCATCATCCTGGTGCCGGTCATCGTTTGGGCCATCGCCTCGAACCAGATGGAGATCGCGTTCGCGGTTTTCGTGGTCGCCGGCGTCAGCGATGCCGTCGACGGCTTTCTGGCCAAGCGCTTCAACATGGAAAGCGAACTCGGCGCGCTGCTCGACCCGCTGGCCGACAAGGCGCTCCTGGTCTCGATCTTCGTCGCGCTCGGCATCTGGGGCGCCGTGCCGCGCTGGATCGTCATCCTCGTGGTGTCGCGCGACATCATGATCGTCGCGGCGGTGATCGTGTCCTGGCTGTTCGACAAGCCCGTGCCGATGAAGCCCTCGATGGTGTCGAAGCTCAATACGGTCGCGCAGGTCGCCTTCGCGGCGCTGATATTGGGGGCGCTCGCCTTCGATCGTCCGAGTGCGCCCTATGACGTCATCCTGATGGCATTCGTCACGGTCTTTACTTTGGTTTCCGTCTCGCTCTATCTCGTGGAGTGGGTGCGGCACATGAGCACGATCGAAGCCCCCAAATAGGCACTGCCGGTGTTTTCGTCATGGAGCGTCCGCGTGGCAGGTAGCGTTCAACCCCGACAGCTTGCATTCTTGCTGCCGCATGCGGAGAGTCTGACGCGCGACAATTTCCTCGAGGGACCCGCCAACGAGGCCGCGCTCGCGCTGATCGAGCGCTGGCCGGACTGGCCCAATCGCATCATGTGGCTCGCGGGAGAAGAAGGTTCCGGCAAGAGCCACCTCGCCTCGATCTGGGCCGAACGATCCGGCGCACGCACGATCTCGGCGCATGCGCTCGCCGCGGCATCGGTGCCGAGCGCACTCGCGACCGGCTCGCTCGTCGTCGAGGATTTGAAGGCGGACGGGTTTGACGAGCGCGCGCTGTTCCACCTGATGAACCTGGCGCGTGAAGACTCCGCCTTCGTGCTGATGACCGCGCGCGTGCCGCCCTCGGCCTTCGGTATCGAGTTGCGCGACCTGCGCTCCCGGCTGCGCGCGGTTCCCGTCGTGACTGTGGCTGCCCCCGACGATCTCTTGTTCCGCGCCCTGATCGTCAAGTTCTGCGCCGATCGACAGCTCGCCATCGATGAGAGTCTCGTCGGCTATCTCGTCAGCCGGATCGAGCGATCCTATGCGGCAGCCCGTCGGGCGATCGACCTGCTGGACCGTGAGGCCCTGCGGCTCGGCCGGCCAGTGACCCGCGCGCTGGCCGCCGAGCTGCTGCGCAACGCCTGACGATGGGGCAATCCGCGCCTTGACGGCATGGGCCGGCGGAACGTCAATGTCATCTAAACGTCATCGCATTATCACATGGTCCGGGGGCCGTTTCCCCCATATTGCGGCGCACGCTGCCGTTGCTCGGATCGAACCTGATGGACTCCGTACAAGCCATTGTAACTAAAGAAAAAGAGCCAGATGTTCAGGCTCCGCCGTCGATCGCTGCGAGTCCGGAACGGTTCATCAACCGCGAGCTTTCCTGGCTGCATTTCAACCGCCGGGTCCTCGAGGAAGCGGTCAATCCGCGGCACCCCGCGCTGGAGCGGGTAAGGTTCCTGTCGATTTCCGCCAATAACCTTGATGAGTTCTTCATGGTCCGCGTCGCCGGTATCAAGGCGCAGGTCCGCGAAGGCATCAGCGAACGCAGTCCGGATGGCCGCACCCCGCTCGAGCAGTTGCACGTCGTCAACGAAACGGTGTCGCAACTCGCCAAGGACCAGCAGGCGATCTGGGCCGATCTGCATCACATCCTGGCCGACGTCGGCATTGTCTTGGTAAGCGGCAGTGACGTTACCAAGGCCGAACGAAGCTGGATCGAAGACCACTTCCTCCACAACATCTTTCCGCTGCTGACGCCGCTCGCAATCGACCCGGCGCACCCCTTCCCGTTCATCCCGAGCCTCGGCTTCACCATCGCGCTGCAGCTCCTGCGTACCGCCGACGGCAAGCCGATGAACGCGCTGATCCGCATGCCCGGCAAGATCGACCGCTTCATCCGCATGCCCTCCAAGGACGGCGTGACGCGGCTGATCACGCTCGAGCAGGCGACCTCGTTGTTCATCGGCCGGCTGTTCCCCGGCTATACCGTCAAGGGCCAGGGCGCGTTCCGCGTCATCAGGGACTCCGAAATCGAAATCGAGGAAGAAGCCGAAGACCTCGTCCGCACTTTCGAGACGGCGCTGAAGCGCCGCCGCCGCGGGTCGGTGATCCGGCTCGAGATCGACGCCAAGATGCCGGAAGAGCTACGCCTGTTCGTGCAGC
Source organism: uncultured Bradyrhizobium sp. (assembly GCA_964504705.1). Taxonomy (GTDB): domain Bacteria; phylum Pseudomonadota; class Alphaproteobacteria; order Rhizobiales; family Xanthobacteraceae; genus Bradyrhizobium. The sequence continues at coordinate 23,737 of CAZDEZ010000047.1, read as the reverse complement.
GAGCGTTGTCGGCCGCCGACGACGAAGTGTTCCTGGTCGACGGCGTGCTGGCGATGAACGAACTGTCGCAGCTGACGCGGCTCGACCGGCCCGACCTCGAATTCCCGCCCTACGTTCCGCGCCATCCCGAGCGGGTGCGCGACCATGGCGGCGACATCTTTGCCGCGATCCGGCAGAAGGATCTCATCGTCCACCATCCCTACGAATCCTTCGACGTCGTCGTGCAGTTTCTGCAACAGGCGACGCGCGATCCCGACGTGGTGGCGATCAAGCAGACGCTATATCGCACCTCGAACAACTCGCCGATCGTGCGCGCGCTGGCGGAAGCGGCCGAGGCCGGCAAGTCCGTCACCGCGCTGATCGAACTGAAGGCGCGCTTCGACGAGGAGGCGAACATCCGCTGGGCCCGCGACCTCGAACGCGCCGGCGTGCAGGTGGTCTACGGCTTCATCGAGCTGAAGACCCATGCCAAGCTGTCGATGGTGGTGCGCCGCGAGGGCGGCAATCTCACCACCTATGTCCATACCGGCACCGGCAACTATCACCCCGTCACCGCGCGCATCTACACCGACCTCTCCTACTTCACGTCGGATCCCGCGATCGGGCGCGACGCGGCGCGGGTGTTCAACTACATCACCGGTTATGCCGAGCCGATCGACATCGAGAAGATGGCGGTCTCGCCGCTGACGCTGCGCAAGCGCATCATCGAGCACATTAACGGCGAGACCAATCACGCCAAGCACGGCAGGCCGGCCGCGATCTGGATGAAGATGAACTCGCTGGTCGATCCCGACATCATCGACGCGCTATACCAGGCTTCGCAGGCCGGCGTGTCGGTCGAGCTCGTGGTGCGCGGTATCTGCTGCCTGCGGCCGGGCCTTCCGGGGCTTTCAGAGAACATCCGCGTCAAGTCGGTGATCGGGCGCTTCCTCGAACACGGCCGCATCTACTGCTTTGGTATGGGGCAGGGCCTGCCAAGCGCCAAGGCGGCTGTGTATATCTCGTCGGCCGACATGATGCCGCGCAACCTCGACCGCCGCGTCGAGGTGCTCTGCCCGCTGCAGAATCCCACGGTGCATCAGCAGGTTCTCGAGCAGATCATGGTCGCCAACCTGAAGGATACCGAACAGAGCTGGCAGTTGTTGCCGGACGGGTCGTCAACGCGTATGAAGGCCGCGAAAGGCGAAGAGCCATTCAACCTGCACAACTACTTCATGACGAATCCGAGTCTGTCCGGCCGTGGAAAGTCGCTCAAGGAATCTTCGCCGCGCCGGCTCACCCGCCGCACCGAGCGTCAGCAGTCCCCTTAAGGAGCTATGGCCGTGAAGCGGCCGCGCAAGCGCGCTTCCAGCGTCGCCGTCATCGACATCGGCTCGAACTCGGTTCGCCTCGTGGTCTATGAGGAGCTGAGCCGCAGCCTCGTTCCGGTGTTCAACGAGAAGGCGCTGTGCGGTCTCGGCCGCGAGGTGCAGAGCACCGGCCTGCTCGCCCCCGACGCAGTGGCCAAGGCGCTGACCTCGCTGCGCCGCTTCCGCGCGCTGTGCCGCATCCAGAAGGTCGGTCGCGTCCATGCGATCGCCACCGCGGCCTGCCGCGACGCGACCAACGGAGCCGAGTTCATCGCCCGGGCCGAGCGCATCTGCGGCGTGCCGATCGACATCCTCTCCGGCCCGCGCGAGGCAAAACTCTCGGCGCTCGGCGTCATTTCCGGCATCCACCATCCCGACGGCATCGTCGGCGACCTCGGCGGCGGTTCGCTCGAACTGATCGACGTCCGCCGCGACCGTGTCCGCAGCGGCGTGACGCTGCCGCTCGGCAGCCTCGCCTTGCAGGACTCCTCACACAAGTCGCTGAAGCGCGCCGAGAACATCGTCCGCAACACGATTTCCGGCGTCGACCTGCTCAAGGGAGGCCGCGGCCGCACCTTCTACGCGGTCGGCGGCACCTGGCGTGCGCTGGCGCGCATCCACATCGTGCAGAGCGGCTATCCGCTCAAGGTGATGCACGGCTATTCGATTCCGGCCCCCGACGCGCTCGATTTCGCGCAGCGGCTGCGCCGGCTGGCGGCCGCCAACCGGCTCGCCGATATCGAGGTGGTGTCCGATGCGCGGCGGCCGTTGCTCACCTATGCCGCGCTGGTGCTCGAATACGTCATCCGGGTCGCCAGACCCAAGACCATCGTGTTCTCCACCTTCGGCGTACGCGAAGGCCTGTTCTACGAGATGCTGCCGCCGCAGGAACGCGCCGAGGACGGCCTGATCTGCGCCGCGCAGAACCTCAACCGCCTGCTGTCGCGCTCGGCGCGCCATGCCGAGGAACTGATCGCCTGGACCGACCGCCTGGCGCGGGTCATCCACCTGCGCGAGACCGAGGAGGATCGCCGGCTGCGTCACGCGGCCTGCCTGTTGTCGGACATCGGATGGCGTGTGCATCCGGATCATCGCGGCGAGGAAACGCTGAGCTTGATCACCAACGGCAATTTCGGTTCGATCAGCCACGAGGGCCGCGCCTTCGTCGCGCTCGCGGTGTTCTACCGCTATGCCGGCCTCTCCGAGCAGAACGAACCGCCGGAAACCATCCGCGACCTGCTGCCGGCGGCGCAGGACGAACGCGCGCGGCTCCTGGGTGCGGCCTTCCGCGTCGCCCATCTGATCTCGGCAGCGCGGCCCGGCGTGCTGCCGGCCACCCATTTCCGCAGCCGCGGCCGCAATCTGATGCTGGTGTTCGAGCACCGGATGGTCGATCTCGTCGCCGACCGCGTCGGCAGCCGCTTCAAGCAGCTTGCACGGCTAGTCGGCCGTTCTGGTTCGATCGTGCGGCGCTGAGACGCCCTGCCACGCCGGGTTTCGTCGCAACCCGCAGGATGCGTCGCGCACGCGAGAATACCTGGGAGTGTCGCAAAACGCTTTCCGGACAGGCGTTTGCCCGCCGATTAGCCGCTTGGTAACGCGCCGCTGTTATCAACGGCGTGGCCGCGTGGGCCGCCATTTGGAAGGTGTTCTTCATGAATTCGGACCGCAGCGCGGCTTCTCCGGCTTGCTCACCGTCAAGGCTACTCTCGCGCTCATCGTGGGTGTGCTCGCTGCGCTCGTCCTGATCGCCTGCGGCATCGCCGGTAACGACGCCTGGCGCAGCTACGCGGCGGCGATGCGCGTTGCAGAGGTAAACGCCATTACCGACCAGTTGCTCAAGGGGCTGGAAAGCATCCAGCTCGAGCGCGGCCAGACCAATACCGCCTTGCAGGCGCCGGCTGCCGCGACGGCGCAAGTGAACGAGGTGATCCAGCAGCGCCGCTCGCAGGGCGATGCCGTGCTCTCCCCGGCACTCGCGCAAATGACCGCAACCGCGAACGCCGAAGGCAAGAAGCTGATCGGCGAGGTCGAGCAGGCCTACGAGCGCACGAGGCAGCTGCGCAAGAACGCAGACGGCGCCGTTCGATTGCCCAAGGAGCAACGCGACGCGGCCCTGCTCAAGTCATGGTATCCGACCGTCTCCGGGCTGCTGACTGCGATCCAGTCGCTGTGGACGTCGGCCTCGCGGGAGATCAGCAAGGAAGATCCGATCGTCGGCCAGCTCACCATGGTCAAGCAGGCCGCGTTCCAGATGCGCGAATATGCCGGCCGCGAGCGCGCCGTCCACGCCGGCAACATCTCGGCCGGCCGTGCGCTGTCCGCCGAACAGCAGCGCGATGTCGCCACCTGGCGCGGGCAGGTCCAGTCCAACTGGCAGACGATCCGCGACCTGAGCGCGGGCGCGGCTACGCCGCTGACGACGGCGGTATCGGCAGCGCAGCAAGGCTACTTCGGCAATTTCCAGGCCCAGACGGAAGCGGTCTACAAGGCCGGCGCCGCCGGTTCTTCCTATCCGATCGGCGTTCAGCAGTGGTACGACGCCTCCAACCCGGCGCTGGAATTGATCGTTCGGATCAAGGACGCCGCCGTCGAAGTCACGAACTCGCATGCCGCGGCCAAGGCGGCGGCGGCAAGGTTGCAGCTGATCCTGGTATCGCTGGTCACGCTGCTCGGCATCGGCGTGAGCATTGCATCGGTCTGGATTTTGTCGCGGCGCGCCATCGGGCCCCTCACCGCCATGACGGCGGCGATGCAGCGCCTTGCCGGCGGCGACCTGTCGATCGACGTTCCCGCGCTCGGACGCGGCGACGAGGTCGGCGCCATGGCGCGCTCGGTCGCGGTATTCCGCGACAACGCGGTCAAGGCAGAGGAGCTGGCGAGGGAACAACGCGCCGAGCAGCAGAGGAAGGAGCAACGTCAGCACGCCATGGAGTCGCTGACGAAGGGATTCGACCGCAACGCCACCAGCGTGCTCGATGCGGTGGCAACGTCGATCGTCGAGATGCGCGCGACCGCGGAAAAGATGGCGTCCGTTGCCGCCGCCAACACCAGCAAGGCGTCGGCGGTCGCGTCGGGCGCGCGCGAGACCTCGAGCAATGTGCAGACGGTGGCCGCGGCGACCGAACAATTGTCGGCATCAGTCGGCGAAATCAACCGCCAGGTGACCCAGTCGGCGGCGATCGCGGCGAAAGCGGTCAGGGAAGCGGAAGGGACCAACGCCGAAATCCAGGGCCTTGCCGCCATGGCGCAACGCATCGGCGACATCGTCGAGCTCATCAACAGCATCGCCGCGCAAACCAACCTGCTGGCGCTGAATGCGACCATCGAGGCGGCGCGTGCCGGCGAGAGCGGCAGAGGCTTCGCCGTCGTGGCGGCCGAAGTGAAGAGCCTCGCGCACCAGACGTCCAAGGCCACCGAGGAAATCGCCGCGCAGATTGCCGCGATCCAGGGCGCAACGCAGAAGTCCGTCGTCTCCATCGAAGCGATCGGCAAGACCATCGGCGAAATCAGCGAGATCGCGACGACCATCGCCTCCGCCATCGAGCAGCAGGGCGCGGCCACCCGGGAGATCGCGCGCAACGTCCAGCAGGCTGCGGCGGGTACCCAGGAAGTCTCGTCCAATGTCGGCGGCGTCACCGAGGGCGCAGCCGCGACCGGCGCCGCAGCGAGCGAGGTAGAAGCGGCGGCGGGCAACCTGTCGCAGCAATCGCAGCAGTTGCGCGAGCGGGTCGATGCGTTTCTCGGTCAGGTCCGCGCGGCCTAGCGCCTGCGCGGGCCGGACAGCTAGATCGCCGTCTCCGGGTGCGCCATCTTCGCCAGCGCGCGCTTGCGCCACAGGCCGCCGGCCACCAGCACAATCGCGACGCCGAGCACGGCCATCACGAACTCGGCGCTATGGCCGTGAGCGAGATGGAGGGTGGCAAGGATCGAATCCAGCTTGGTGCCGACCGGACCGGAGAACAGCGCATTTAGCCCGGGCGCGATCGCCGGATCGGTCGCCATCACGTCGCCCGCGATCCAGCCCAGCAGCGCCGCACCGGCCCAGACCAGGATCGGCAGGCGCGTCAGCAGCGCCATGATGAGCGCGGCACCCGCCACGATCAGCGGAATCGAGACGGCGAGACCGATGACCAGCAGCGGCACGCTGCCTTGCGCGGCCGCGGCGACCGCAATCACGTTGTCGAGGCTCATCACGATATCGGCGACCACGACGACCTGGACCGCTCCCCACAGATGCGAGGCCGAATCGACGCCCTCTCCCTCCTCGCTTTCGGGAACCAGCAGCTTGGCCGCGATCACCAGCAGGGCCAATCCGCCGATCAGCTTGAGGTACGGCAGCGCCATCAAGGTCACGACGATGAAGGTGAAGATGATGCGCAGAACCACCGCCGCGCCGGCGCCGAAGATCATGCCCCAGAAGCGCTGCTTTGGCTCGAGGTTGCGGCAGGCGAGCGCGATCACCAGCGCGTTGTCGCCGGACAACAGGATGTTGATCCACATGATCTTGCCGAGAGCGACCCAGAAGGTGCCGGTAGCCATCTCGTTCTTGAACTGGGTGAAGAACGCGCCGATGTTCGCCGGATCGAAAATCTGCAACAACCAGTCCACAGCGCGCCCCTGTCCTTGAGTTGAACGGCCGTCCGTTACGGCCTGCCGATCGGAGCCGGCCCGATCAGCCGACGATTTCGTTGCCCGAGAAGAACTGTGCGATCTCGATCGCCGCGGTCTCCGGCGCATCGGAACCGTGCACCGAATTCTCGCCGATCGACTTCGCATACAGCTTGCGGATGGTGCCGTCGGCCGCCTTCGACGGATCGGTGGCGCCCATCGTGTCGCGATATTTGGCGATCGCGCCCTCGCCTTCGAGAACCTGGACGACGACCGGACCGGAGGTCATGAACTCGACGAGCTCGCCGAAGAAGGGCCTCGCCTTGTGCACGGCATAGAAGGTCTCGGCCTGCTCCCGCGTCATGCGAATGCGCTTCTGCGCCACGATGCGCAGGCCTGCCTTCTCGATCACGGCGTTGACCGCGCCGGTGAGGTTACGCGCAGTCGCGTCGGGCTTGATGATCGAAAACGTGCGTTCGGTCGCCATAATCTTTCCTTGGGATACCACGGGATTTGGGCGGCTTATATCGGCGGCCCCCGCCTTGGGCAAGCGACCCGGTGACGCGCCCGGAATGATCCGGATTACCACGATTTCACCGTGATGAACCCGTTCTGACGACGCCGTGCCGGCGCCGTTCAGCACGATAAGGCTAGCCTATCGACCAATCGGACTTTTCGGGCCGACCCGACCCGAGCTGTCGCGGGACGACAATATTACCGCACGGCGCCATGCTGCGCCGGCTTTCGAAGGAGTGGACCAATGTTTCGCAAACTCTCGCTTGCTGTCATCGCCGCGGCCTCGCTGGGTGCAGCCGCGCTGGCCCCGACCGCAGCTTCCGCCTGGGGCGGCGGGCACGGCGGCTGGTACCGCTGGGGCGGCCCCCGCGTGGTGATCGGCGGTCCGGGCTACCATGGCGGCCATGCCTATGGCGGCTGTTACGCAAGGCGGCTGGTCGCCACCCCCTGGGGCGCGCAGTGGCGGCTGGTCAACCGCTGCCGTTGATTCGACGGGTGCGTTCGAACCGCAAGAGCCTCGGCCCGCGCCGGGGCTTTTTCTTTGCGCCGGTGGAACCAATGGCAGGGTTGCTGCCGCGGCCGGCTGCAAGCGGCCTGCATGCGGAAACTATTCGCGCGGTCCGGACTTGGGTAGGCATGAACTCACGCACTTACAACTTCGGGGAGCGACGTGGAGACTCGCCATGGTTGCCAGATGGGAAGACGAAGAAATGATGGATCGGAGAACCTCACGTTCGATCTGCGACGCCATCGGGGAACGCCTTCAGCAATGCATGAAGCCCGAGGCCGCGCTTTCGGACCACTTGAAACAGTTGCTCGGCGAACTGCGCCGGCGCGACCTTCATGACCGGCCCTGACCCGATCCGGACGGCCTTCCGGCCATAAACCGGTTGCGTTTGCCTGCGGCTCCGGTGACAAGGCCGCATGCTGACCCTCACCGACATCTCCGTCCGTATCGCCGGGCGTTTGTTGATCGACCACGGTTCCGTGCAGATCGTGCCGGGAGCGCGGGTCGGCTTTGTCGGCCGCAACGGGGTCGGCAAGTCGACGCTGTTCGGCGCGATCCGCGGCGAGGTGCCGACCGAGAGCGGCAGTATCGCGCTGCCGCCGCGCTGGCGCATCGGCAGCCTCGCCCAGGAAGCGCCCGACGGACCGCAGAGCCTGATCGACACCGTCCTCGCGGCCGATGTCGAGCGCGACGCGCTGCTGCGCGAGGCGGAGGCCGCGCACGATCCGCACCGGATTGCGGAGATCCAGACCCGGCTGGTCGACATCGACGCGCACTCGGCCCCTGCCCGCGCCGCCGCCATCCTGTCTGGCCTCGGGTTCTCGACGGCCGATCAGGCACGGCCCTGCCAGGAGTTCTCCGGCGGCTGGCGCATGCGCGTGGCGCTCGCAGCGACGCTGTTTGCCGCGCCCGACCTGCTGCTGCTCGACGAGCCGACCAACTATCTCGACCTCGAAGGCACGCTGTGGCTGGAAGACCACCTCGCCAACTATCCGCGCACCGTGATCGTGATCAGCCACGACCGCGATCTGCTCGACACCTCGGTCGACCAGATCCTGCATCTCGATCGCGGCAAGCTCACCCTCTACAAGGGCACCTACTCCTCGTTCGAGGAGCAGCGCGCGGCCAAGGAAATCCTCGACGCCAAGCAGGCCAGGCGGCAGGCCGACGAGCGCAAGCGGCTGCAGGCCTTCGTCGACCGCTTCAAGGCCAAGGCCTCCAAGGCCCGGCAGGCGCAATCGCGCGTCAAGATGCTGGAGCGGATGAAGCCGGTGACCGCGCTGGTCACGCAGGACGTGCACGAGATCGGCTTTCCCAAGCCGGAAAGGACGCTGTCGCCCCCGATCCTCGCGCTCGACAACGTCGCGGTCGGCTACGAACCCGGCAAGCCCGTGCTCGCCCGCGTCACCCTGCGCATCGACACCGACGACCGCATCGCGCTGCTCGGCGCCAACGGCAACGGCAAGTCGACTCTGGTCAAGCTGATCGCCGGCAAGCTCGCGCCGTTCTCGGGCCAGGTCACCCGCGCCGACAAGCTTTCGGTCGGCTACTTCGCGCAGCACCAGGTCGACGAGCTCGATCTGGAGGGCTCCACCTACGACCATATCCGCAGACTGATGGCAGATAGCCCGGAATCGAAAATCCGCGCCCGCGCGGGCGCCATCGGCTTTTCCGGCAAGGCAGCCGATACCCTGGTGAAGAGCCTTTCCGGCGGCGAGAAGGCGCGCCTGCTGCTCGGGCTGGCGACGTTCCACGCGCCGAACATGATCATCCTGGACGAGCCGACCAACCATCTCGACATCGACAGCCGCGCCGCGCTCGCCGAAGCCATCAACGACTTCGATGGCGCCGTGATCATGGTCTCGCACGATCGCTACCTGATCGAGGCCTGCGCAGAGCGGCTCTGGGTCGTCGCCGACGGTACGGTGACCAGCTATGACGGCGACCTCGAAGACTACCGGCGCCTCGTACTCGCGTCCGACCGAAGGACCGATGGCACGCGGGAGCGCCCTGCCGAGGAACGCGAAAAACCGCAGCGCGGTCGCGGCGAGAAGCGGGTTCCGCTGAAGCAGAAGGTGGCGAATGCGGAAGCCGAGATCGCGCGCATCGGCGCCATCATCGAGAAGATCGACGCGGCACTCGCACTGCCCGACCTGTTCACGCGCGATCCGAAACAGGCGGCGCAGCTCGCCAAGGCGCGCGCGAGCGCGGCGGAAGCCCTGCAGCGCGCGGAAGAAGAGTGGCTGGAGGCAAGCTCCCTGCTCGAGCAGGCGGCAGGTTAGAGCAGTACCGGAGTCAGGCCGGCTTCTTCTTCGGCTTCGGCTTGGCGGACTTGGGCTGTGCCGGCTGCTCCGCCACCGCTTCGACGGAGGTCAGGCGCCCGCCGGTGAAGGTGTAGATGCCGGCGCGCGCACCGCGCAGATAGGTCACGGTCACCATCCGGCCTCCGCCCGGTGCGTTCGAGATATCGACGCTGTCGGGCGCGCCGATGCCGCGCACGACGTCGCACTCGGTATGCAGCAGCGCCACGGTGCCTCCGACCGGAGGCGGTGCGCCCGCAGCGTTGTCGGCCAGCGCGTTGGCGGGCGCGGCCATGCCAGGGCAAGCGCCGTCGGAGCTGACGAGGTCTTCAGCGGTTACCGGCTTGTCGGGAGTGAGGGGTGGCGAGTCGATCGAGATGTTGCGGATGAACAGGCGGCCGGAGCGCTGGAACCATTGCGCGTCCTTGGACAGGAATTCCGACTGGAACTGGTCGAGCGAGCTGTTGCAGCCCGCCAAAGCGGGAGCCAGCGCCAGCAGCGCAATCAAGCCGTTCCGGCAAAGTCTCCCGTTGCGCACGTTGAACACGGTTCCCCCGGACCGGCAACCCCGACCCATATAAGCGCTTGTCCGAACATCACTTTGCGGCACGACCATGGCTACCGGCAAGGTCGGCGCCGAAAACCGCAGAATATCATTAATTGCCCAAATTCCCATCGCGGCTATTCACGGCGCTGCCAGCGGCCGCGCTCGTCGGCCTGCCAGTAGGTCACCTCGAGGCCCCTCGCCTTGCAGTCCTTCCACGCCTGCCGCGCGGCGTCCAGCGCCTCGCCGTCATCGCCGTTGAACACCAGCACGAGGCGCTCGTAGCGGTCGATATCGGCGGGCAGCGCGGCGTTATCGATCAGGAAGCGGACGCTGGCCCCGTTCGGGTTGGCTTCTTCTACCGAGAGTATGATCGGGTGGTCCTCCGCATCGCTGGCGTGTGCGGTGGCGTGCGGCAGGAAGGAGTCGTCGCTATAGGTCCACAGATGCGCATCCAGCGCTTCGGCGCGCTCCGGCGACGTCGACTGCACCACAACCCGCCAGCCGCGCTCCAGCGATTTCTCGAGCAGCGGCGGCAGCACGCTTTCGATCGACATGTTCTGCAGGTGATAGAACAGGACCTCGGTCATTTTTTCGCTTCGTAGTGCTCCGCGACCAGCCGCTCCAGCAGGCGAACGCCGTAGCCGGAACCCCAGCTGTGGTTGATGTCGGTCTTCGGCGCCCCCATCGCAGTGCCGGCGATGTCCAGATGCGCCCATGGCGTGCCGTCGACGAAACGCTGCAGGAACTGCGCCGCGGTGATCGAGCCGCCGTGGCGGCCGCCGGTGTTCTTCATGTCGGCGAATTGCGAGTCGATCAGCTTGTCGTATTCGGGGCCGAGCGGCATGCGCCAGACCTTTTCGCCGGTCGTCTCGCCCGCCTTGCCGATGCGTTCGGCGAGTTCGTCGTTGTTGGAGAACATGCCGGCATGCTCGGTGCCGAGCGCGACCATGATCGCGCCGGTCAGCGTTGCCAGATCCACCATGAATTTCGGCTTGAACTTCTTCGCCACGTGCCAGAGCACGTCGGCCAGCACCAGACGGCCTTCCGCGTCAGTGTTGATGATCTCGATGGTCTGGCCCGACATCGAGGTGACGATATCGCCGGGCCGCTGCGCATTGCCGTCGGGCATGTTCTCGACCAGGCCGATGGCGCCGACCGCGTTGACCCTCGCCTTGCGTGCGGCGAGCGCGTGCATGAGGCCGACCACGCAGGCCGCTCCCCCCATGTCGCCCTTCATGTCTTCCATGCTGGCCGCGCCCTTGATCGAGATGCCGCCGGTGTCGAAGCAGACGCCCTTGCCGACGAAGGCAACCGGCTGATCGCCGCGCTTGCCGCCGTTCCAGCGCATGATCACGGTGCGGCCGGGCCGCGCCGAGCCTTGTGCGACGCCGAGCAGCGCGCCCATGCCGAGCCTGGTCATCGCCTTGACGTCGAGCACCTCGACATCGACGCCGAGCTTCTTCAGCTGCGAGGCGCGGCGGGCGAATTCTTCGGGAAACAGTACGTTCGGCGGCTCGTTGACGAGTTCGCGTGCAATGATGACGCCGTCGACGATGTGGGCTTGCGGCGCGTAGCCCTTCCGCGCGGCGCCGACGTCTTCGACGGCGAGCGAAACCTCGGCGCGCAGGGTGGTATCCTCACCGTCCTTCTTCCTGGTCTTGTAGCGGGTGAACTTGTAGGCCCGCAGCCGCAGGCCCGCGGCGACCGAGACCGCCTGCTCCGCCGTCATGGCCGCGTCGGCCAGTTCAGCCAGGATGGTCACATGTTCGCTGGCCGCATTAAGCTTGCCGGCGATCAGCCCACCGAACTTGAGAAAATCGGTCTCCTTGAGGCCGGATCCCTTGCCGGTCCCGACCACGATCAAGCGCTGAATCTTGATTCCCTCGGGTGCCGGGATGTCGAGAATCGAACTGCTCTTGCCCTTGAACCGGTTAGCGGCAGCGGCCCGCTTCACGGTGCCGGCGGCCTCCCCCAACGCCTTGCGCGTGGCCGGGCCGAATTTGAGCTGCTCGTCGCAAAAGACGACGAGGAGGCCGCGCGGGGCTGTGGACAACGGGACGAAGCCGACCTTCACGGCGTCGGACATAGGCAATTCCTCCAGATCAGGGTTGTCGCCGGGTCGAAAAACCCGCCGGAAAGGGCCGCAAATGCCCCCTTCTGCGGCGGACGAGCGTCCGCCGGGCGCGCACCGGCACTATGGCCTGCCGGCGGAGGCGCTGCCAAGCGCCACCGTGGCCGGCAAGCCACGTCAAGCGAATTATTAACCATCGAGAAAGGGGGTGCCTTCCCTCGGCCATTTTGTTGACGGATCAACGGGATGGTAGTGAGAGAGTAAGCCGGCTGGACGGTACGCGGCGCAACCATTGGGGAACCCGAAATTCGGGATGGTTGCGGGCCGCGCGTTCGGCTGCGAGGTGGGGACGTGCCTAGGTGATGGGGTCGATCGACAGGTATATTTTCCGCACGACGCTGGCGTCGTTTGCGGTGGTCCTGATCAGCCTCACCGGCGTGATCTGGATTACCCAGGCGCTGCGCGGCATCGACCTGATGACGAGCCAGGGCCAGACCATCCTGACCTTCCTCGGCATCACCAGCCTCGTCATTCCGGCGCTGATCCTGATCATCTCGCCGATCGCCCTGATGATCTCGATCTCGCACACCCTGAACAAGCTCGCGACCGATTCGGAGATCATCGTGATGAATGCCGCCGGCCTTTCGCCGCTGCGGCTGTTCCTGCCGTTCCTCTACGCCACCTGCGTGGTGTCGCTGATCGTCGCGTTCATCGCCTCCTATCTCGCCCCCGACGGCCTGCGCAGGATCAAGCAGTGGGACGCCGAGATCACCGCCGACGTGCTCACGAATATCCTGCAGCCGGGCCGCTTCGCCCAGCTCGACCAGAACCTCACCATAAGGATTCGAGAGCGCCAGCCCGGCGGCGTGCTGGCCGGCATCTTCGTCGATGATCGCCGCGACCCCAAGGAGCGCATCACCATCATCGCCGATCACGGCACCATCCTGCGCAACGAGAACGGCTCCTTTCTCGTGCTTGAGGACGGCAACCTCGAGCGTTTCGAAGCGGGAAAACGCGATCCCGCGCTGGTCGCCTTCGGCCGCTATGCCTTCGACATGTCGCAGTTCTCCAACCGCAGCCGCGATACCTCGCTCGGAATTCGCGAGCGCTATCTGTGGGAATTGCTGTCGCCCGCACCTGACGATCCCGTGTACAAGCAGCTCAGCGGTCAATTCCGCGCCGAACTGCACGACCGTTTCCTCGCGCCGATCTATCCCTTCGCCTTCTCCGTGCTGACCTTCGCCTTCCTCGGCACGCCGCGCACCACGCGGCAGAGCCGCGGCTTCGCCATCACCAGCGCGGTGCTGGCGGTGTTCGGCCTGCGCATGGCGGGGTTTGCCTGCTCGGTCATGACGGTGAGGACGCCGTCGGCGGCGCTCGTGCAGTACCTGATGATGCTGGCGGCGATCGCGGTGGGCATGTTGATCATCGTCCGCGGCTACGTGGTCGACGCGCCGGCGCCGCTGATCGAGGCGATCAACAGGGCCGCCGACCGCTTCTCGCGCCTGTTCGGGAGGCCGGCCACCGCATGAGCATGATGACCAACACGCTCGGGCGATATTTCGCCGGCCGCTTCGTGGTCGCGGCGGTGGGCGTGTTCGCGTCGATCTTCCTGCTGCTGGTGCTGGTCGACTACATCGAGATGGTGCGAAAGACCTCCGGCCTCGCCTCGGCCTCCTCCGTCACGGTTGCGCTGACGTCGCTGTTCCGGGTGCCGCAGCTGCTGGAAAAGATGATGCCGTTCTGCGTGCTGATCGGCGCGATGACCTGCTATCTGGCGCTGTCGCGGCGGCTCGAGCTGGTGGTCGCACGCGCGGCCGGCGTGTCGGCCTGGCAATTCATCGCGCCGGCGCTGGCAAGCTCCATCGCGCTCGGCATTCTCGCCACCGTCGCCTACAATCCGATGTCGGCGAACCTGCGCGAATTGTCGAAACGCATGGAAGCCGAGTTGTTCGGCTCCGCGCCCGGCGGCGGCATCCAGGACGCCTCCGGCTTCTGGCTCAATCAGGTCAACAACGAAGGCCAATGGATCATCAACGCGGCGCGCAGCGAACAGCAGGGCGTCCGCCTGACCGGTCTCACCGTGTTCCGCTTCGACACCAAACTGGAGTTCAAGGAACGAATCGAGGCTCGTGAGGCGACCCTGGACGAGGGCCGCTGGGTGTTCAAATCGGCGCGCCGATTCTCGCTGGACTCACCGCCGGTTGAGCAGGACACGTTCTACATCACGACCACCCTCACCCAGGCACAGGTCCGCAACAGCTTTTCCACCCCGGAAACTGTGTCATTTTGGCAACTGCCGAGCTACATCCGCTCGTCCGAGAGTTCGGGTTTTGCGACGGCCGGATATCGCCTGCAGTACCACAAGCTCATCGCACAGCCATTTTTGCTGGCTGCAATGGTGATGCTGGCCGCTTCCGTGAGCCTGCGCTTCTTCCGGATGGGCGGCGTGCAGAAGATGGTTTTGAGTGGCGTGGGTGCAGGCTTTCTGCTCTACGTTCTGTCGAAAGTAACTGAAGATTTGAGCAAGGCTGAGCTGATGCACCCCATCGCTGCGGCGTGGTTGCCCGTCTGCGTGGGTGGCCTCACCGGTTTCTTGGCCTTGCTGTACCAGGAGGACGGGTAGTGGCCGTTGTCGCCGCCCGCCAGTTGAGGTCGCCTGCGTTCAGGCGGCGCAGTCCCGTGCGCCGTCAACGCAGCCGCATGGCCGCGCTCCTGATCCTGATTTCCGGATTCATTCTTGCCGGCGCGATCGAGCTTGCGCTGGTCGCGCCCGCCGCTGCCCAGAGCTTCACCTACAATCCGCGGCCGCCCAAGCCGCCGCGGCCGCCGGCGCCGAATGACGGGCAGATGCTCGTACAGGCCGTCGAGGTTGACTACGACTACAACAACCAGCGCGTGTCTGCTGTCGGCAACGTGCAGATGCACTACAACGGCACCAGCGTCGAGGCCGACAAGGTCGTCTATGACCAGAAGACCAAGCGGTTGCATGCCGAGGGCAACATCCGCCTGACCGATGCGGAAGGCAAGATCACCTACGCCAACGTCATGGACCTCAGCGACGACTATCGCGACGGTTTCGTCGATTCGCTGCGCGTCGACACCGAAGACCAGACCCGCATGGCCGCCACCCGCGCCGATCGCTCGGCCGGCAATTACACGGTGTTCGAGAACGGCGTCTACACCGCCTGCGCGCCCTGCAAGGACGATCCGAAGAAGCCGCCGCTCTGGCAGGTCAAGGGCGCTCGCATCATCCACAACCAGACGGAGCGGATGCTGTATTTCGAGAACGCGCAGCTCGAATTCTTCGGCGTGCCGATGGCCTACCTGCCCTATTTCGCGACGCCCGATCCGACGGTGAAACGCAAGACCGGCTTCCTGATGCCGAGCTACAACTCGGCGACCGGCTACGGCTTCGGCGTTGACACGCCGTTCTACTGGGCGCTCGCGCCCGACTACGACTTGACCATTACCCCGCGCATCACCACCAGGCAGGGCGTGCTGGGCCAGGCCGAGTTCCGCCAGCGCCTGCTCGACGGCTCCTACCAGATCCGCGCCTACGGCATTTACCAGCTCGACCCCGGCGCCTACGCCGGCCAGCCCGGCGACCGCCAGTTCCGCGGCGGCATCGACACCAAGGGCCAGTTCTCGATCAACGACAAATGGGTCTGGGGCTGGGACGGCGTGCTGTTGTCCGACTACTACTTCTTCTCGGACTATCGCCTGGCCCAGTACCGCGACCCGCTCGGCTCGTTCCTGAGCCTGCCGACCGAAGCCATCTCGCAGCTTTATCTCACCGGCGTCGGCAACCGCAGCTTCTTCGACGCGCGCGCGATCTACTACCTGAGCTTCTCGGGCAACCAGGACAAGGTCCCGGTGATCCACCCGGTGATCGACTACAACAACGTCATCAACCACAACATCTTCGGCGGCGAACTCAGCTACCGCACCAACTTCACCAGCCTGACGCGCACCACCGCGGCGTTCGACCCGATCACGACGCTGGCCAACACCAACGGGCTCTGCCTCAACGCCTCGGCCGATCCGCTGGCGCGGCTGCCCTCGCAGTGCCTGCTGCGCGGCATGCCCGGCACCTACACCCGCGCCACGGCCGAGGTGCAGTGGCGCAAGTCATTCACCGATCCGCTCGGCCAGATCTGGACGCCGTTTGCGATTCTGCGCGCGGACGCGGTCAACGCCTCGATCTCCAACCAGCCCGGCGTTTCCAACTTCCTGCCGGTGGGCGATACCCAGGCGCTGCGCGCCATGCCCGCCATCGGGCTCGAATACCGCTATCCCTTCATCAACGTGCAGCCGTGGGGCACCACGACCGTCGAGCCGATCGCGCAGGTCATCCTTCGTCCGAACGAGTCTTATGCCGGCCGGCTGCCCAACGAGGACGCGCAGAGCCTGGTGTTCGACGCCAGCAATCTGTTCGCCGTCGACAAGTTCTCCGGCTACGACCGCATCGAGGGCGGCGGCCGCGCCAATGTCGGCGTTCAGGCCACGACCCAGTTCGACCGCGGCGGCTCGATCAACGTGTTGTTCGGCCAGTCCTACCAGTTGTTCGGCCTCAACTCCTTCGCGGTGGTGGACGCGACCAACACCGGCCTCGCCTCCGGCCTTGCCACCCAGCGCTCCGACTATGTCGCGCGCGTCAACTACTCGCCGAACCGCACCTACACCTTCTCGACCCGCGCGCGGTTCGACGAGGCGACGATGAACGTCAACCGCTTCGAGGCGGAAGGACGCGCCACCTTCGACCGCTGGTCGGTGTCGATGATGTACGGCAATTACGCCGCGCAGCCGGAACTCGGCTATCTGACGCGGCGCGAGGGCCTGCTCGGCAACGCTTCGGTGAAGATCGCCACCAACTGGGTGATCTCCGGCGGGGCGCGTTGGGATCTTGAAGCCAACAAGGTCAACCAATACATCGTCGGCGCCGGTTACGTCGACGACTGCTTCGTGCTGGCCGCCAACTACCTGACGTCGTACAATTATTCCGCCGGTTCCACACCGCCGACCATGAACCATACCTTCATGCTGCAGATCGGCTTGCGTACCATTGCCAACTCGACGGGGGCCGGCGGCGGCGTTCAGTAGCGTCTGCCCCAGGGGATGGATTTGCCGCCGGTGGCGGCCCGGATCGAACAGGTCGAAAAGCGCTTAGGAACACGATCGCCATGCTCTCGCTCCGCCTCCCGACCCTTCTTGCCGCAATGCTGGTGGCTGCGATCGGTTGCGGCGCGCCGGCGCGCGCGCAGTCCGTCGTCGTCATGGTGAACGGCGAGCCGATCACCAGCATGGACATCGAGCAGCGCAGCAAGCTCAACATGATGACCACCAACAAGCAGCCGAACCGCCAGGACGTCATCAACGAACTGATCGACGAGAAGGTGAAGATCAAGGAAGCCAAGCGCTTCGGCGTCGATCCCGGCGTCAGCGACGTCGACCAGTCCTACGCCCAGATGGCGCAGCGCATGCGCCTGTCCGCCAATCAGCTCACCGAGGTGCTGGAGAAACGCGGTGTGCGGCCGGAGACGCTGCGCTCGCGCATCAAGGCCGATATGGTCTGGGGCAGCCTGGTGCGCGGCCGCTTCAAGGAAAGCCTTCAGGTCGGCGAGAGGGACGTCGCGACCGCCGTGCGCGGCAGCGGCGTGGAGAACCTCGAAGTCGAGGCTTCCGAATACAAGATGCAACCGGTCGTGCTGATCGTGCCGCGCGGCTCGCCCGACGAAGCCTACCAGCAGCGCAAGAAGGAAGCAGAATCGCTGCGCGAACGCGTGACGAGCTGCGCCGACGCCAACAACTACTTCAAGTCCATGCGGGGCGCCGCTGTCCGCGAAATCGTCACCAAGACCTCGGCCGACCTGCCGGACGCGCTGCGCGAGATGCTGGAGAAAACCCCCGTCGGCCACCTGACGCCGCCCGAGCGGACCAAGCAGGGCATCGAAATGGTGGCCTTGTGCGCGCGCAACAAGACCAAGATCGATACGCCGAAGAAGCGGGAGATCCGCGAAAAGATGTTCGTGGAGAAATACGAAGCGAAGTCGAAGTCGTACCTGCAGGAAGTCCGCAAGGCGGCGATGATCGAATATCGTTGACGCATGGCAAAGCCCCTTGCCCTGACCTCCGGTGAGCCCGCCGGCATCGGACCCGACATCGCCATCGAGGCGTGGCTGCGCCGCAGCGAGGCCGGCCTTCCGCCATTCTACCTGCTCGGCGACCGCGGCTTTTTCGTCGACCGCGCCAGGCATCTCGGCCTGAGCGTCGACTTCGCCGAAGTTACCGCCGACGAGGCGGGCGCGGCCTTCGCCAGGGCCCTGCCGGTCGTTGCAACGGGAAAGACGGCGACCGCCGCCCCGGGCCGCCCGGATGGCAGCAGCGCCGATGCCGTGCTGGCCTCGATCCGCCAGGCCGTCGGCGACGTCGCGGCGGGACGCGCCAGCGCCGTGGTGACCAATCCCATCGCCAAGAGCGTGTTGTATCGCGCCGGCTTCAAGCATCCCGGCCACACCGAGTTCCTCGCTGAACTCGCCGGCCGGGACGGCCACGTGCCCCAGCCGGTGATGATGCTGTGGTCGCCGACGCTCGCGGTGGTGCCGGTGACCATCCACGTTCCCCTGCGCGAGGCGATCGCGCAGCTCACCAGCGAAATGATCGTCGCAACCGCCCGCATCGCGGTGGCCGACCTGAAATCGCGTTTCGGCATCGCCAATCCCAGGCTGGCGATCTCCGGGCTCAATCCGCATGCCGGCGAGTTCGGCACGCTCGGCACCGAGGACGACGAGATCGTCGCGCCGGCAATCGCCGCTCTGCGCAACCGCGGCATCCAGGCGCGCGGGCCGTTGCCGGCCGACACCATGTTCCACCCGGCGGCGCGCCAGACCTACGACTGCGCGATCTGCATGTATCACGACCAGGCGCTGATCCCGATCAAGACCATCGCCTTCGACGACGCTGTCAACGTCACGCTGGGCCTGCCGTTCGTGCGCACCTCGCCCGACCACGGCACCGCCTTCGATATCGCAGGCACCGGCAAGGCCAGCCCTGCAAGCCTGATCGCCGCGCTGAAGCTCGCCGCCCGCATGGCGGCGAAAAAACCGGCATGAGCGCGATCGACGACCTGCCGCCGCTGCGCGAGGTCATTCGCGAACATTCCCTCTCCGCGCGCAAATCGCTCGGCCAGAATTTTTTGCTCGATCTCAACCTGACCGCCCGGATCGCGCGTGCCGCAGGTCCGCTTGAAGACTCGACCGTGATCGAAGTCGGCCCCGGTCCGGGCGGGCTGACGCGCGCCCTGCTCGCGCTCGGCGCGCGGCGCGTCATTGCGGTGGAGCGGGACGAACGAGCGCAGGCGCCGCTCGAGGCGATCGCCAAACGCTATCCCGGCCGGCTCGAAATAGTCTGCACGGATGCGCAGCGCTTCGATCCGCGCCCGCTGCTCGCCGGCGAGCGCGCGAAAATCGTCGCCAACCTGCCCTACAATATCGCCACGCAACTTTTGATCGACTGGCTCACGATCGAGCCCTGGCCGCCCTGGTACGACATAATGGTGCTGATGTTCCAGCGCGAGGTCGCCGAACGGATCGTCGCGCATGAGAACGAGGAGGCCTACGGGCGGCTCGGCGTGCTCGCCAACTGGCGCGCCGAGACGAAAATCCTGTTCGACATTTCGCCGGCGGCCTTCGTGCCGCAACCGAAGGTCACCTCGTCGGTGGTGCGGTTGGTGCCGCGCCAAAATCCGGAAGCGTGCGACCGCCGCGCGCTGGAGCAGGTCGCAGCCGCCGCGTTCGGCCAGCGCCGCAAGATGCTGCGCCAGAGCCTGAAATCGCTCGGCATCGACCCGGCACGGCTCGCCGCCGCGGCCAAGGTCGATCCGACCCGCCGCGCCGAGACCGTCCCGATCTCGGGCTTTGTTGCCATGGCGCGCGAATTGGCCGATATACGGGCCGCAAAACAAGATTAGCCCCCAAGGGAGAAGACAAGATGGCGCTTATGCGACGGCAATCACTGGTCAAGTTCGACGCGCCATTGTGCGAGACCATCGTGGACACGCCGAAGCCCAAGGGCGCCGAGGTGCTGGTCCGCATCGAGCGCTGTGGCCTCTGTCATTCCGACCTGCACATCCAGGACGGCTATGCCGATCTCGGCGGCGGCAAGAAGCTCGATACCACGCGCGGCATGGTGCTGCCCTTCACCCTCGGCCACGAGATCGCCGGCGTCGTGGAAGAAGTCGGCCCCGACGCGCCGAAGGAACTGCTCGGCAAGAAGCGCGCGGTGTTCCCGTGGATCGGCTGCGGCCAGTGCCGCGACTGCGGCAATGGCGACGAGAACCTCTGCGTCAAGCAGCGCTTCCTCGGCGTCTCCATCGACGGCGGCTTTGCCAGCCACGTGCTGGTGCCCGACGCGAAATACCTCCTGGAATACGATCCGCTGCCGGTCAACCTGGCGGCGACGCTGATGTGCTCGGGCATCACCGCCTACGGCGCGCTGAAGCGGCTGGTGGACCGGCCGCGGCAGCGCAATCTCCTGCTGATCGGGCTCGGCGGCGTCGGCATGATGGGCCTGTCGTTCGCGCAGGCCATGTTCAAGCAGCCGATCGCGGTCGCCGATCTCAACCCGGCCGCGCGCGAAACCGCGCTGAAGAACGGCGCCGCCGTCGCCTACGACCCCGCCGAGCCCGACGTGGTCAAGCGGATGATCAAGGAGAGCGAGGGCGGGTTCGACGAGATCGTCGACTTCGCCGGTAACGAGAAGTCGATGGCATTTGCCGTGTCGGTTGTCGCGCGCGGCGGCAAGATCGTGGTGTCCGGCCTGATGGGCGGCAATTTCAGCCTGCCGATGGTGCAGTGGATCTACAAGCGCATGACCATCGAGGGCTTCATGGTCGGCACGCTGGCCGAGGCCAAGGAGCTGATGGCGCTGGCGCGCGCCGGCAAGATCAAGCCGACGCCGATGCGCGAGGAGCCGATGGCGGACGTGCAGAAATGGATCGACGAGCTGCGCGCCGGCCGCGTCGTCGGCCGCATCATGTTGAAGAACTAGCGCGAGAACGAGCGCGTTCTCACGGGTTTTTCGCCCGATTTTCCCGCCCCGCCGGCGCGCGCCGGCGGGTCTTAATTAAGCCTTAACGACTCCGGATTTGCGGCTCATTGCCACCCAGATTCTCGCCGAGAACGGGCGCGTAAATTGCGTTGCGTCGCGTCCCGGAGGTGTCCATGAAAACCCGCGCTGCACTATTCGTGGCGGCGATCTTTGCCTCCATTCTTTCCAGCGCGAATGCCATCGCCGCCCCCGAAGAGGCTGCTGCCGACAAGGCCGAGCAACGCGTCGAGCAGTGCCTGACCTCGCCTCGTGACTACACGCCGCCCGGCACCCGCTGGCGCTACCGTGTCGAACGCAGCACCGGGCGCCATTGCTGGTTCCTGAAGGACGATGCCGAGAAGGTTGCCGGCAAGTCGGCCGAGCCATCGACCGCAGCAACGGAAGAGACCGCCCCGCCGCCCTCGCGCAGGCGGCAGGCAACGTCGCGGACGGTTTCCGATGCGCGCGCCGAATTCTCGCATGCGCCGGTCGAGCGGGACACCCGGCCCGCATTGGTGCCAAGCGCAGCCGCTCCCGCCGCTGGCGACGGCAGCCCGGCATCCGCCCGCGGTGCGGCAAACATCCCGGCGCCGGCGGCCGTGGCGCGCTGGCCGGATCCGGCGCCGAGCATGGCCCAGCTGAACGGCGTGGCGAGCCCCGCTGTGAACCCGCCGGCCGAGCAGTCCGCGGAAGTGCGCCCCGCTCCCGCGACGGCGCCCGCAAAGCCGCAAGTCATGCCGCGCGCCGTGCCGCCGATGCCCGCATCGGAAAAGCCGCTGTCGACGCCGATGCTGATCACCATCATCGCCGGCGGACTATCGGTGCTTGGCGTGATGGTGAGCCTGCTGTTTGCCTGGCTGTCCTCCCGCCGCGCGCGGCTGTCGCCGAGCGCGCCGATGCCGCCGCTGGAAGCGTCGGACGCGCCGCGCCGGCCCGGCGACCTCTACCGCGAGAGACAGCGGCTGCGCACGCAGAAGAATCGCCGCCGCGCCGCCTGAGAACTATTTCTCCAGCTGGTGCTGCAGATTGCGCACGAAGCCGGTGAGGCCGACGCGCCGCGCACGCTTCAGCCGTTCTGCCTTGAGGATCGACTGCACCTCGGCAAAGGCCTCGTCGACGTTCCGGTTGACGACGATGTAGTCGTATTCCGCCCAATGGCTCATCTCGTGGCTGGCGCGATCCATGCGGGAACGGATCACCTCCTCGGAATCCTGCGCGCGGGTGTGCAGGCGCTTCTCGAGATCGGCGGCCGACGGCGGCAGGATGAAGACGCTGACCACGTCGGTGCCGGCCTTCTCGCGCAGTTGCTGCGTGCCTTGCCAGTCGATGTCGAACAGCACGTCGCGCCCCTCGGCGAGCGCCGTCTCGACCGGCACGCGCGGCGTGCCGTAGCTCTTGCCGAACACCGGCGCCCATTCCAGCAGGTCGCCGTTCGCCACCATCTCGTCGAAGCGCTTCTGGTCGACGAAATAATAGTCCTTGCCCTCGACCTCTCCCGGACGCTTTGCCCGCGTCGTCGCGGAGACCGACATCTGGAGGTCGCTGACCCTCTCCATCAGCATGCGCGACAGCGTCGTCTTGCCGGCGCCCGAGGGCGAGGACAGCACGAACATCAGCCCGCGCCGCGCCACCCCGTCAGCAGTCTGGCCGCCCGCCGCCATCACCTTACTCCAGATTCTGCACCTGCTCGCGGAACTGCTCGACCACGTTCTTCATCGCAAGCCCGGTATTGGTGAGCTCGATGTCGTTGGATTTCGAGCAGCAGGTGTTGACCTCGCGGTTGAACTCCTGCGCCAGGAAATCTAGCCGCCGGCCGACCGGCCCGCCCTTGCCGAGGATGTCGCGCGCCTGCGCGACGTGGGAGGCGATGCGGTCGAGCTCCTCGCGGATGTCGGCCTTGGTCGCGATCATGAGCGCTTCCTGGCTCAGCCGGTCCTGGTCGAAACGATCCGACGCCTCCAACAGCGCTGCGATCTGCTCGGCAAGCCGCGCGCGGATGGCTTCCGGCTTGCGCCCGGGCGCCACTTCCGCGCGCCTGGCAAGGTTCTCGATCTCGTCGACGCGCGCGGCGAGGACCTGGCCGAGGCTCGCACCCTCGCGGCGGCGCATCTCGACGAGCTCGGTCAAGGCCTGCTCGAACGCTGCCATCGCGGCGGCCCGCGCGGCCTTGTCTTCCTCCTCGTCGCCTTCGGGCTCGACCACCTCGATGACGCCCTTGATGGCGAGCAGGCCGTCGACGCTCGGCGCCACCGCGTCGATCTTGCCGGCGACCTGGCCGGCGACCTTCACCACGGCGGCCAGCACGTCCTCGTTGATGCGCACCTGCGCCACGGCATTGGTCCGCTTGACGTTGAGATTGGCGTAGACCGTGCCGCGCACCAGCAGTTCGCCGGCCCGCTTCTTGGCGTGTGCCTCGATCTCGTCCCAGCCGGGCGGCAGACGCAGCCGAAGATCGAAGCCCTTGGCGTTGACCGATTTCAGTTCCCATTCGAACGTATAGGGGCCGCTGGCACCGTGGCTGCGGGCAAAACCGGTCATGCTCGACAGCGCCATCGCGAAGAAATCTCCGAACAGTGGATGAGACTCAGGGTGGCGCGACCATAGGACGATTTGGCAGCCGATGAAATCGGCTTGGCCGTGCGTCCGGCGAGGGCTAGCGCTGCACCACCGACGGTGCGCCGGTGGGTTGCACGGCGCCCTGCCGCGCCGGCGCCTGCGCCGGAGCTGCGGCAGGCGGCGCCGGCGGCC
>CAZDEZ010000046.1:0-36832 GCA_964504705.1 uncultured Bradyrhizobium sp. | reverse complement strand
TGTCGACGTCGGTCGCCTGCACGGTCGTGACTGCCGTCGTGTTCTCGGCAACCGAAACGGAAGCCGTCGTCCCTCCGCTGTTCGAGGTAATCACCGGTTCGTCGTTGGTGCCGGTGATGGTGATGGTTTCGGTCTGCGCGACCGTCGCGCCCTGCGCGTCAACCACTTCGTAGGAAACCGCGATGACCATGGTGGCGCCGGCCGCCAGATGGTTGAAGGCCGGATCGGTCGGATCGACGGTCAACGTACTGCCGGTGAGCGAAACCCCGGCCGGCGCGGTCGGCGACGCCGACCCGCCATTGACCGCATAGGTCACGTTCGCCACCGAAAGCGTCACGGTCTCGCCGTCGTCGAGGTCGGAGGCTCCTTCCAGCAGGTTCTGCGTGAAGGACGCATCGCCTTCGTCGGCGGAATCCGTCAGCGCCGCCGCCACCGTCGGAGTGTCGTTGGTGCCGGTGATGGTGATCGTTTCGGTCTGCGGCACCGTCGCGCCCTGCGCGTCGATCACGTCGTAGGAAACCACGATGACCATGGTGACGCCGGCCGCCAGATGGTTGAAGGCCGGATCGGTCGGATCGACGGTCAAGCTACTGCCCGTCAGCGAAACCCCGGCCGGCGCGGTCGGCGACGCCGTCCCGCCATTGACCGAATAGGCCACGTTCGTCACCGCCAGCGTCTCGGTCTCGCCGTCGTCGAGGTCGGAGGCCCCCTCGAGCAGGTCCTGCGTGAAGGACGCGGCGCCCTCGTCGGCGGCATCGGTCAGCGCGGCGGCCACCGTCGGAATGTCGTTGGTGCCGGTGATGACGATCGTCTCGGTCTGCTGCACGGTGGCGCCGTGCTCGTCGGTGACGTCGTAGGTGACCACGATGGTAAGCGTATCGCCTGCCGCCAGATGGTTGAACGCGGGATTGCCGGGGTCCACGGTGAGCGTGCTGCCGCTGCGCGAGATGCCGGCCGGCGGCGTCGGCAGGGGGTCGCCGCCATCGACGGCGTAGGTCACGTTGGCGACCGACAGGATCGCGCCGTCATCGACGTCCGACGCGCCTTCCAGCAGATTCTGCGTGAAGACGGCAGCGCCCTCGTCGGCGGCATCCGTCAGCGCCGCCGCCACGACCGGCGCGTCGTTGGTGCCGGTGACGGCGATCGACAGCGTTGCCGACGACGTCGAGCCGAGCTCGTCGTGCATGGTGTAGGTGAAGACGTCGTTGACGCCCTGGCCCTGCGCCAGCGCCTGCGTCGCCGCACCGTTGTTGTTGAGCGCATAGGACCAGGTGCCGTCGGCATTGAGCGTCAGGGTGCCGTAGAGGCCGGCGACCGCCGCCCCCACCTGCCCCGACACCGGGCCGGTCGCGGTGCCGCTGACGACGCCCTGCACCGTCTTGGAGTCGCCGGTATCGACGTCGTAGTCGTTGGCGAGGACGTTGCCCTCCGCATTCGCAGCGCCGGGGAACGCCGTATTGCCGGGATTGACGCCCTGCTCGACGACCGGATCGCCCTGGTTGGTGTCGGTCGCGGCAACGGGAGCGAAGTTGGTCACCGGCTCGTCGTTGGTGCCGGTGATGTTGATCGTCAGCGTCGTCGTCGACTTGGCGCCGTACGGATCGCTCTGGGTGTAGCTGAAGATGTCGACGACCTCGGCGCCCTCCGGCAGGGCATCGGTGTCGGGATCGTCATTGTTGAGTACGTAGGTCCAGGTTCCGTCGGCATTGAGGGTGAGCGTGCCGTAGACGCCCTCGATCGCCGTGCCGACGCCGCCCGTCAGGACGCCCGTTGCGGTACCGGCGGCGACGCCCACGACCTCGTGGGTGTCGGTGAGATCGACGTCGGTGTCGTTGTCGAGCACGTTGCCCGAGGTGGACGGGATGCCGGCCACCGGATCGTTGTTGGCGTCGTGCCCGGCCTCGACGATGCCGCTGGCAACGTCGGCCACCGCCACCGGCGCGTCGTTGCTGCCGGTCACCGTGATCGTCACCGGCTGGGTCGAGGCCACGTTGTGCTCGTCGAGGACCGTGACCTCGTAGGTGATCGTCAGCGTCTCGCCCTCGGCGAGGAAGTCGAAATAGTAATCGGCGGCGCTGTAGTCGAAATCGATCGAACCGTTGCCCGTGCCGGTGCTGTCATGCAGCGTCAGTTCCAACGTGCTCGCCGCCGTCAGCCCGTTGATCTGCGAAACGGTCAGGGTCTGGCTGTACGAATTGGTCCAGTTGAACACCGGCACCGAGGCGCTGACGCTGTGGGTGTCGCTGAGGTCCACGTCGCGGAAGGTCAGCGAGCCGGAGGCGGTATCGTCCGTGTCGTCGCCGGTGACGCCCGGCAGCTCGGTGATGGCGTGCAAGCCGTCGTCGCCGGACGTATCGATCGCCAGCTCCGGCGCATCGTTGGTGCCGGTGACGGTCACCACGACGTCCTGGGTGACGGTGGCGCCGTAGTCGTCCACGACCTCGACGGTGTAGGTGAGCGTGAGCGTCTCGCCCTCGGCGAGATAATCGAAATAGTGATCCTCCGCCGAGAAATTCCAGACCTGCGAGCCGGTCACGCCGTCGGTCGAATCGACGAAGGCCCCGAGGGAAAGCCACGCCAGCACGGTCGAATTCGGCAGCGCTCCGCCCGGCAATCCCGTGACCGTGCCGGAAGCGGCGACGCCGGTGATGGTCACCTCGTGCTCGTCGGTAAGATCGACGTCCTCGAACTCGATGGTGCCGGTGGCGGTGTCGAGCGTGTCCTGGTCGACCACACCCGCCAGCTCCTCGATCTCGGCGGTCTGGGCCGGGCTTTCGATGGTCGGCGTGTCGTTGGTGCCGGTGATGGTGATGGTGAACGGCGCGAACGCGAATTCGTTGTTGGCGGCGAAATTGTTGTCGACCCGCGCCATATAGGTCAGCGTCAGCTTCTCGCCCTGGGCGAGGAAGTCGAGGGCGTTGTCCTCGACATTGTAGGTCCAGGTCGCGGTGCCGTTGTTCTTGCCGGCGGGATCCTGCACGACCGTGAGCGGCACCGACACCGCGGCAATGGCGCCGAGCTGCGTGGACGTCAGCGACGACGTCACGTTCACGCCGGCCGCACTGGCGTAGGCGAACTTGTTGAACGCGGTGCTGACGGTCGGAACGTCGCCGAGATTGAGGTCGGTATAGCTGACGTTGCCCGACGTGGTGTCGATCAGCGAACTGCCGGTGAGGGCCGGGCGTTCGGCGAGCACCTGGTTGAAGGTGACCACGCCCGGCGGCCCGGGAATGCGATCGGGCGACTTCGGCTGGGGAGCGGGCGGGCCGCCCGTCCCTTCGGACGCGGCGACCACCCTGAACGTCGCCGTCCCGGTTTCGCCGCCGGCGAACTGCATCGGGAACGTCGTCTGCGGAATCACCGTGTCGGTGAAATGCGTGTCCGACTTTGGATTGGTGTTGTCGGTGAACTTCTGCGAGAACACCTCGCTGATCAGCTTCATCAACTCCGGCGACAATTGCGCGGAAGCGAGGAACGAGACCGCGCCGGCGCCGCTGACCGTCGTCACCGTGCCGGGCTGGTTGACGGTGGCGATCTGCGTGAGCGTGACGCGGTCGAGCAGCACGTAGGAGCCGGTGGTGCCGTCCGGCTCGACCAGCACCTGGAAGCGCACCGGCGGCGCGGTGCCGGGTATCGTCACCTCGAAATCGATTTCCGCCAGCACCGCGGTGCCGCGGATGCCCATGGTGGCGACCGGCGTATCGACCTTCATGTCGCCATGCTTGGCGGTGGCGCCGGCGACGAAGGAGATGGTGCCCTGGACGAGACTGAGGAACGAGGAATTGCCCGACCCGTTGGGGTCGTAGACCATTTCGTTCAGCACCATCCTGGCGTTGGAGGCGAGGCCGAACACCGAGCCGTCGATGAACGTGATGCCGACCGTCGAGTTGGATCCCGACTGCACCACGTCGCCCTGATGGACGTTGTCGCCATTGTTGAGAACGATCGACACACCGTTGCGGACAACGGTGGCGCTGCCGGAGAGCTTGGTGACATGGCCGATGATCTTGGCGGCGGCGGCGCTGCCGTCGGCCTGCGCGACCTGCACATGGCCGGTCAGCACTTCGATCGTTTTGCCGGTGAGATAGGCGCCGTCGGACGAAGCCAGCGCCGCGCGCTTGTCGCCCTTGAAATAGTCCGGCAGCACCAGTTCCTGGTCATCCCTGGAGATGACGAGGTCGAGGCCGGTCCGCTTGAAGTCGCCGTTGAAGAGAAGATTGGCGTCCTTGACAACGATCGCATCCGACGGCGCCCTGGTGTGCACCGTCTCGACCTGCAACTGCGCCTTCGGGTGGGTTCCCGTAAAAGGCAGACTGCCATCGAATTTGGAAAAGAAATTCAAGCCGCCACCGCAAATGGGTAATTTTTAGAAATTATTCAGCAACCTAGTCTTGCATACCATTGGCAAGAGCTAGGCGAAACCATCCATTGCTTGTGCTCTTCGATCGAAGAGAGCAAAGGACGAGGCTGTATTACTTGAATATTTTGCCGACTTTGAAGTAATTATGTCCCGGAACATAAGCTTACCTCCGTTCATCTGAACCGAAGCTGAACGAATAGAACGTATTCAAAGTATATCACTTCTGATTTTTACTTTGATCGACCCGTCCCGTATTTCCACGGCCCGTTATTGCACGGGCCCCCGAGGCTAGAACTGTGATTTAGCTAACAAATCACGCATCCGTCAGTGACCCGGACCTGTTAACCCCAAATCAAGGATAGCCGGCCGCTAAGGCCGGCCGATCGGGCCGGATCGATAAAATCCTACGCAATCCGCAGAAACCCGTTTCAGCCTGTTTGGCGGTTTCCGGTGCCGATTCGCCGGCTTTAAGCCAATCCAAAGCCGCCTCCCCGATCCTCGTCCCGTCAAACGATCCGGTCACGCGCGAAGGCTAACCAGCCCGCCGATGCCCGGACATGGGGCGTCAGATGGGGTTCTTCGGTCACGCGCACGCATGGCGTGCGGTCGCGCTTGCCTGCGGCATTGCCTGGTTCGGTCCGGCATCCGGCCTCGAGGCCGACACGATCGCGGCCGGGACGAGCGGGATCGCCGCCAGGGCAGCCGAACCGTTCGGCCTTCCCGCGGTGGCGCTCGCCGCCGGCGACCTGCATGACAAATGGTCCGGTCTCACGCGCCGCGTCGACGACGACATGGTGCAGCTCGCGCTCTGCGACGGCGACCGCCAGGCTTGCGTCTCGCCGGCCGCGCTGCGGCTGCTCGCCATCGTCGATGCCGCGCGCCAGCGCGAGGGCCGTACCGTGCCCGGCGAGATCAACCGCGCCGTCAACCTCGCCGTTCGCGCTGTCAGCGACGAGGCGCAGTATCGCAAAGCCGACGTCTGGGCCTCGCCGCTTGCGACCTTCGGCCGTGGCGCCGGCGATTGCGAAGATTACGCGATCGCAAAACTCGCCGCGCTGCGCCTTGCCGGGTTCGCGGCCGCCGATCTGCGCATCCTGATCGTGCGCGACGTCGTCAGGGGCGAAGACCATGCGGTGGCCGCCGTCCGGCTCGACGGCCGCTGGCTGACGCTCGACAACCGCCGCATGGCGATGGTCGAGGATGCCGACATCAGGAACTGGCGGCCGACCTTCGTGATGGACCGCGACGGCATCCGCCGCTATGCGCCGGCCCCGCTGCTCGCCGGCATCGCAGCCCCGCCCGCCGAGCCGGCTGCCCTGCCCGCGCCGGCGTCGCTTGCGGCCAAAATTGCCGCAGCACCGGCGGATTGACAAAGTCTCCCCGTCCAATTCCATTTTGCCGCCGGCCGCGCTGTTGCGGCCGAGACCTTGCCTGGCGCGGAAAGCGGACATGCGACCGATCGTACTTGCCTTGCTCGCTCTGCAGATCGGATGGGCGGCGCCGGCCGGCGCGCAAGGCGCGGCAGCGCCGGAAGCAAGGCGGCCGGTCGTCGAGACGTTGCCGCTGTCTGCCAGGAACAACTGCGCCAGCCTGAAAGATACGGCCGACCAGCTGTTCTGCGGCGACCCCGATCTCAATGCGCTCGTTCCCAGACTGAGCGCCGCGGTGGAGGCGCGGCTCGGCCGTATCCTGGATCGCCGGGCGGCGATCGCCGAGAACGTGGAGTGGGTCGCAAGCCGCAATTCGAGCTGCGGCATTTTCGGCCTGCAGCCGGTGCAGCCCGCAGCCCTTGCTTCCGTCAAGGCTTGCCTGTTCAAGGCGACGCAGGAGCGGATCGCGATCCTGCTCGATGCGAATTTCGACTGTCTTGCCGCCAACACGACCGCGAGCCTGGTGATCTGCGGAGAGCCGCAGCTTGCGATCGCGGACAAGGAGCTCACCGCACAGCTCGTCACACTGGTCAGGAAGCTCAGGGAAGACGATGCCAGGGGCGCGCTGGCCGAGTACGCGAGGTGGACCCGCACCCGCGACCGCCTTTGCGAGCTCGACGGCAAAGACAACGTGCCGCTGGGCGAACTGGAATCCGCCGGCCCCTGCCTGAACGATCTCATCCAGCAGAAGCTGGCGGAGGTCGCCGCCGCCAGGGGCGACCCCAGGAAACTGTTCGGCAAGGACCTGCTGTCGCCGACGCCCGATGCCGACGCGGTCGATCTCTGTGTCGGGCGCATCCAGTCGGCCAACACCTGCGATAATTTCCTGCGCATCAGCCGCGTGCTCCAACTCGACGTCGAGGCCTCCGAGCGCGATGCGATCGTGACGGCGGCGGTCGAGATGAAGGTGCTGGCGCCGTTCTCGATCTGCAGCCCGATCGCGTCCAACTGCACCGGCACCTGCTGGGACATGCAGGCGCGGCAGGCGAAGGCGACGGCAGCAGCCAGCCGCGAAAATGTCCCGATCGGTTATCGTCTCACGATCGAAAAGTCCTTTGCGTTCGAGAAAAGCAAGGACGGCAGCTGGCGCTGCAACACCGATTCGCTGCGGCCGGTCGACTACGGCGCGGCGCAGCGCGGACCGTAGCGCTTTCCGCCGGACGACCTGTACGTCGGCGCTCGCTCGGATGTTGCAGTGCGTCTGGGATGCCACCCACATTTCGTTTGGCGAAATGAAGGCGAGACGAATTTTCTCTTTTGCGTTTCGCATCGCGCGTTCGATTGACGCCCTGCTTTGACGCGGCTTACCATTGCGTCAGATCCGTCAGAGATCACCAGGGAGGAAATGATGATACGTTTGCCGCGTGTTGCTTTCGCTTGGCCTTTTTCCCCCGACATCTCCCCACATTCCGAACGACCGAGGCGCCTTGCAGGCGCCGCGCTTGCATTCGGACTGTGCGTGGCGCTGTCGCCCGGCGGCGCGTCGGCGCAGACGGCGGCCAAGGGAACGCCCGACCACATCAAGGCGGTGACTTCGGCGGTGGACGGCGCCTCGATCAAGGCCAACACGGCAACGTCGAACGACTGGCCGACCATCGGCCTCGACTATGCCGAGACGCGGTTCTCCAAGCTCAACCAGATCAACGCCCAGAACGTCGGCAAGCTCGGCCTGGTGTGGAGCTATCCGCTGGAATCCTCCCGCGGCGTCGAGGCAACACCGCTGGTCGTCGACGGCATCATGTACGTCACGGCGTCCTGGAGCGTGGTGCATGCGATCGACGCGCGTACCGGAAAGCGGCTGTGGAGCTACGATCCCAAGGTGGACAAGGAGAAGGGCTACAAGGGCTGCTGCGACGTGGTCAATCGCGGCGTCGCACTCTGGAAGGGCAAGGTGTTCGTCGGCGTCTATGACGGCCGCCTCGTCGCGCTCGACGCGGTCACCGGCAAGGTGGCCTGGGAAAAAGACACCGTCGTCAGCAAGGAGCATTCCTACACCATCACCGGCGCCCCCCGCGTCTTCAACGGCAAGGTCATCATCGGCAATGGCGGCGCCGAATATGGCGCGCGCGGCTACATCACCGCCTATGACGCCGAGACCGGCAACCAGGCCTGGCGCTGGTTCACCGTGCCGGGCGACCCATCGAAGCCGTTCGAGGACGAATCGATGGCGGCGGCGGCCAAGACCTGGGATCCCGCCGGCAAGTACTGGGTCAACGGCGGCGGCGGCACGGTGTGGGACACCATCACCTTCGATCCCGACCTCAACATGGTCTATATCGGCACCGGCAACGGCTCGCCCTGGGCCCGCAACGCGCGCAGCCCCTCGGGCGGCGACAACCTCTATCTCGCCTCGCTGGTGGCGCTGAACGCCGATACCGGCAAGTACATCTGGCACTACCAGCAGACGCCCGGCGACAACTGGGACTACACGTCGACCCAGCCGATGATACTCGCCGACCTCACCATCGACGGCGCGCCGCGCAAGGTGATCCTGCATGCGCCGAAGAACGGCTTCTTCTTCGTCGTCGACCGCACCAACGGCAAGTTCATCTCGGCGAAGAACTTCGTCGACGTGAACTGGGCGACCGGCTACGACGCCAGCGGACGGCCGATCGAAACGGCCGACGCGCGCACCGACAAGCCCTACGACATGATCCCGGGCCCGTACGGCGCGCACAACTGGCATCCGATGTCGTTCAATCCGCAGACCGGTCTCGTCTATCTTCCCGCGCAGAACATTCCGGTGCGCGTGGTCGAGGACAAGAAGTGGAAGCACAATGAGAACGCTCTCGGTAAGCCGCATGGCGGCGTGGGCTGGAACATCGGCTTCAACTTCGACGCGGAACCGCCGAAGAGCAAGCCGTTCGGCCGCCTGCTCGCCTGGGATCCGGTCAAGCAGAAGGAAGCCTGGCGCGCCGAATACGTCGCGCCGTGGAACGGCGGCACGCTGACGACCGCAGGCAATCTGGTCTTCCAGGGTTCGGCGGACGGTCGCTTCATCGCCTACAACGCAACGACCGGCGAAAAACTGTGGGAGAAGCCGGTGGGCAGCGGCGTGGTCGCCGCGGCGTCCACCTTCATGATCGACGGCAAGCAGTATGTCTCGATCGCGGTCGGCTGGGGCGGCGTGTTCGGCATCATGCAGCGCGCGACCGAAACGCAGAGCCCGGGCACCGTCTACACCTACGCGATCGACGGCAACGCGCCGCCGCCGGCCTTCGTCAAGTACCAGACCGAGGGCCTGCTGGCCGGCGTGCCGTATGATCCCAAGCACGTGGAGGAAGGCGGAGGGCTCTATCTCTCCAACTGCGTGCTCTGTCACGGCGTCCCCGGCGTCGACAAGGGCGGCAACGTCCGCAATCTCGGCTATGTGCCGAAGGAGACCATCGTCAACCTGAAGGACTTCGTATTCAAGGGCCCGATGCGCGACCAGGGCATGCCGGATTTCACCGGCCGGCTGAAGGAGGATGACATCCCGAAGCTGCAGGCCTTCATCCAGGGCACCGCGGACGCGATCCGGCCGAAGTAGGGACGACGGAAGTCGTCGTCATGGCCGGGCTTGCCCCGGCCATCCACGAGAGGCCACGCAGGGAAGAACGTGGATGCCCGGGACAAGCCCGGGCATGACGGAGAGAGACAGCCCAAACGAAGGGCTGCGCGAGATGATCGCGCAGCCCATTTTGTTGTGGCGTACTTCACCTCTCCCCGCCTGCGGGGAGAGGTCGGATTGCATCGCACGATGCAATCCGGGTGAGGGGGTACAGGCCTATCGATAGATCCGCGCTCGCGGAAAAAGCCCCTCACCCCAACCCTCTCCCCGCAATAGGGCGGGGAGAGGGAGAAAAGAAAAGGGCTGCGCGATCGTCTCGCGCAGCCCTTCACTGTTGGCAGGCGGATTGCGCTTTCGCTGATCCGCCCTGCGCATTCACTCAGAACATCAGGCCGTCCTTCACTAGGACCCAGCGGCCGTTCTTGATCTGCTGCACCTGGGTGATGGTGTTGGCGAGGTGGTTGGTCTTGGAGAACTTGCTCGGCGGCGAGTTGAAGATGTCCTTGAACTCGGCGCCCGACTCCAGCGAGTCCATCAGCTTCTGGCCAGTCAGGTCCTTGCCCGCCTTTTCGACATAGAAGGCAAAGGTCATGATGGCGTTGTAGCCGATGATCGCCTGGGTGTTGGCGTCGGTGTTGAACATCTTCTTGTAGTTGTCGAGCCAGTCCTTGACCTTGCCCTTGGCAGTGTCGGGGTACGGGATCTCGAAGCCGGAAGCCGCATAGAGGCCTTCGACCGCTTCCTTGCCGAGCGCGGGAACTTCAAGCACGTTGGTCGGGGTCGCACCGAGGAAGGTGACGTCCCAGCCGAGCTTCTTGGCTTCGCTCATCGCACCGATGGTCTCGCGGATCACGGTGCCGAGCAGCACCATGTCGCAGCCGTCGGCCTTCATCTTGGCGATCTGCGCGCTGAAATCCGCAACGCCGCGCTTGTAGGAGGTGATCGAGGCGGGCTTCACCTTCATCGCCTCGAGCTGCTGGTTGAAGCCGTCGAGCACGTTCTTGCCGTACTCGTCGTCCTGATACATGATGCAGGGGTTCTTGAACTTCTTCAGCTCCATCATGTACTTGACGGCGGCGCGGGTGCTCTCGACATAGGGCAGCAGGTTGTTGAACTTCAGACGCTCCTGAGGCTTGGCCGGATCGAACTTGAAGGTGAACTCGGCCGCCGTCAGCGGGAACAGCTGCATCACGCCGGCATCGAACAGCACGTCCTGCGAGGCGAGCACCGTCGGCGAACCCATCGGGCCGACCATGGCGAACACCTTGTCGCGCTCGACCATCTTCTGCGAGGCGAGCACCGCGCGCTTCGGATCGTAACCGGAGTCTTCTAGCACCATCTTGATCTTGCGGCCGTGAATGCCGCCCGCGGCGTTGATCTCCTCCACCGCCATCTTCATGCCGTTGGATACCGGCACGCCCCAGACCTTGATCGGACCGGACAGGTCCTGATGCGTCCCAATCACGATCTCGTTGGCCGAGATGCCTTGATTGGTGATCTTGGTCTGGGCTGCGGCCGGCAGTTGGGTCAGCGCAAGCGCACCCACCGCAAGGCCCAGCGCCTTGAACGATTTCGACATTCGCAGTCTCCTCTTCGTTGGCCCGTGTTGAGCGAAGGATGGGGGCCTTCAGTCCTTCGCCTTTTTCGTCGCTCCCGCACTTCTCAGCGAGGCACGATTCTCAATCATACCTACGCAACCGCCCGATCGCGATACATGGCGTCGATCTCGGCGGCGTAACGCTTGTTCACGAAACTGCGCTTCAGCTTCATGGTCGGTGTCAGTTCCTCGTCCTCGGGCGTCAGCTGGCGCTCGATCAGATAGAATTTCTTGATGGTCTCCACGCGGGCGAAATTGGCGTTGACCGCCTCGATCTCGCGCCAGACCAGGTCACGGACTTCGGGGGCGCGGCAAAGGCTCGCGTAGTTGGTGAAGGGGATGTTGTGGTCCTGCGCGAATTTCTCGACGTTCTCCTGGTCGATCATGAGCAGGCAGGTCAGGTACGGCCGCTTGTCGCCGATCACCACCGCGTCCGAAACGTAGGGCGAGAACTTGAGCTGGTTCTCGATCTCCGACGGCGTGATGTTCTTGCCGCCCGAAGTAATGATGATGTCCTTCATCCGGTCGGTGATCTTGACGAAGCCTTCATTGTCGATCGCGCCGACGTCGCCGGTGTGCAGCCAGCCCTTGGCGTCGATGGTCTCGGCCGTCTTCTCGGGCTGATTCAGGTAACCCATGAACAGGAAGTCGCCCTTGATCAGGATTTCGCCTTCCGGCGAGATCATCACCTCGCCCCACGGCACGGTCTTGCCGACCGAACCGAGCTTGATCCGCTCGGTCGGCATCAGCGTGGCGACGCCGCAATTCTCGGTCTGGCCGTAGACCTCGCGCATGTCGATGCCGAGCGCCATATACCAGCGGATCAGATCCGGCGCGATCGGCGCCGCGCCCGTGAACGCGATGCGGCAACGGTCGAGCCCGAGCATGCGGCGCATGTTGCGGAACACCAGCCAGTAGGCGAACTTGTTGGCGACGCGCAGGCCGAGCGACGGCGTCGTTCCCTCGATCCGGCAGTCGGTCATGCGATTGCCGATCGCAAGCGCCTTCGAATACATCCACTTCTGGAAGTTGGTGGCGTCTTTCAGCGCAATGGTGATGCCGGAATAGAATTTCTCCCACACCCGCGGCACCGCCAGGAAGGCCGTCGGCTGCACCTCGCGCAGATTGTCCGGCACGGTTTCCGGGCTCTCGGCAAAGTTCATCACCGAGCCCAGCGCCATCGAAACGTAGTAGCCGCCGACACGTTCGGCGACATGGCAGAGCGGCAGGAACACCAGCCGCTCCTCCGCGTCGGTCGACGGGAACAGGTCGTTGGCGTGACGCATCTGGTGGGTGACGCTGCGGTTGGAATGCATCGCGCCCTTGGGCGGGCCTGTCGTGCCCGAGGTGTAGACGAGGATGGCGAGGTCGTTGGTGTTGCGGCTGCCGATCATCTCGTCCCACAGTTCCGCACGGCCCTGTTCGTGATTCTGGCCGAGCGCCATGAATTCGGCGAGCGACAGCACCATCGGATCGGTGAAGCCGGACAACCCCTCCATGTCGAAGACCACGATCTTCTCGAGCGTCGGGCAGCGCGAGCGGCAGGCCAGCAGCTTGTCGAGCTGCTCCTCGTCCTCGGCGAACACGACGCGGGTGCGGGAGTCGTTGATGAGATATTCGACCTGGGCCGCCGAATCGGTCGGATAGATGCCGGAAGAGACGCCGCCGGCGCACAGGATGCCCATGTCGGCATAGACCCATTCGGGGACCGCGTTCGCCAGGATCGAGGCGACGTCGCCTGGACGGAATCCGACGGCGTGCAGCGCGTAGGCGATGTCCTTGGAGATCTGCAGCCATTGCCGCCAGCTGGTCGGCTGCCAGATGCCGAATTTCTTCTCGCGAATCGCGGGCTTGTCGCCGCGCTTCTCCGCGGCGAGCACGAAGCTTCGGGCGATCGTATCGGCTACCGTCAGCACTGCCGGTCCGGCCATGCCATTATCCTCCCTGTCGTAAGGCCTCATCCCGCCGGCCGGCTGGAGCCGGTCTTGTTGCCGCGGGCGGGGCCGAATCTAGCGCCAAGTCCTTCTTAACGCCACGTTTTCTTCTTCTTCCAGCGCCGCTCGCCCCGGGCGCCGGCTTCCTTGGCGCCGAGGTAGAATTCCTGGATGTCCTGCGAATTCATCAGCCGCTCGCAGGTGTCGTTCATGACCACGCGGCCGATTTCCAGCACATAGCCGTAATGTGCCGTTTCCAGCGCCACCTTGGCGTTCTGTTCGACCAGGAGGATCGACGTACCCTGCTCTTCGTTGACGCGCTTGATGATGGTGAAGATCTCCTTCACCAGGATCGGCGACAGCCCGA
Organism: uncultured Bradyrhizobium sp.; assembly: GCA_964504705.1. GTDB lineage: Bacteria > Pseudomonadota > Alphaproteobacteria > Rhizobiales > Xanthobacteraceae > Bradyrhizobium. The sequence continues at coordinate 23,594 of CAZDEZ010000046.1, read as the reverse complement.
GCGAAGGCTCGTCCAGCAGCAGCATCGCCGGCCGGTTCATCAGGGCGCGGCCGATCGCCAGCATCTGCTGCTCGCCGCCGGAGAGCTGTCCGGCCGGCTGGTTGAGGCGCTCCTTCAGCCGCGGGAAGTAGCCGTAGACCATGTTGAGGTCCTCGGCGACGCCGTCACGGTCCTTGCGCGGATAGGCTCCCATCATCAGGTTTTCGCGCACGGTCAGGAACGGAAACACCTCGCGTCCTTCCGGCACATGCGACAGGCCCATGCGGACGATCTTGTCGGCTTCCATGCGCTGGATCGGCTTGCCCATGAACTCGATCGATCCCTTCTGCGGATCGAGGATGCCGGAGATGGTCTTCAGCACCGTGGTCTTGCCGGCGCCGTTGGCCCCAAGCAGCGTGACGATCTGGCCGCGCGGCACCTCGAGGCTGATGCCGCGGATGGCCATGATCGGCCCGTAATAGCTCTCGATGTTGCTGATCTTGAGGATGATGTCGGAAGCGCTCATGGCATCGCCCTCATTACGCGCCGAGATAGGCGGCGACGACGTCGGGATGGCTCTGCACCTCGGAAGGCGAGCCCATGGCCAGCACCTTGCCGTAGTTCAGCGCGATCACGCGGTCGGAGACGCGGTTCACCAGGCTCATGTCGTGCTCGACCATCAGAACGGTGATGCCGAGTTCGCTCTTCATGTCGCGGATCCAGAACGACATGTCGTCGGTCTCTTCCACGTTCAGGCCTGACGACGGCTCGTCGAGCAGGATCAGCTTCGGCTCGGAGCACAGCGCGCGCGCCAGCTCGATCACCTTGCGCACGCCGTAAGGCAGGCCCGAGATCAGCTTGTCGCGATAAGGCTCCAGGTCGAGGAACTCGATCACCTGCTCGACCCGCCGGCGGTGCACCTTCTCCGCCGCCCGCACGCCCGGCAGGAACAACAGTTCCTGCCACAGGCTGGTGGTGGAGTGGCGGTGACGGCCGACCAGAAGGTTGGACAGCACCGTCGCATTCTCGAACAGCTCGATGTTCTGGAAGGTGCGGGCGATGCCAAGCCTGGCGATGTCGTAGGCCGGCTCGGAAGTAATGTCCTGGTCCTCGAAGAATATCTTGCCGTGGGTCGGCGGATAGATGCGCGAGATCAGGTTGAAGATCGAGCTCTTGCCGGCGCCGTTGGGGCCGATGATGGAGAGAATCTCGCCTTTCTCGACGGCGAAGCTGACGGAATCGACCGCCTTCAGGCCGCCGAAATGCAGCGAGAGGTTTTCGGCCCGAAAGTAGCTCATCGGTTCCGCTCCGATTTGACGTAGATCTTCTGCCGCTTGAAGGTGGCGCGCTTGTAGAGCGGGAACAGTTGGAAGAAGAGCTTGATCTTCAGCCAGCGGCCGTAGAGCCCGAGCGGCTCGAACAGCACGAACACCACGATGATGAAGCCGTAGATCGCGCCCTTCAGGCCGTTGGCCGACGCAAACGCCGCGACGTTACTCTGGATGTTCGATACCGTCTCCTTGCCGGCGCCCAGCGCGGACGCACTGCCGGCGATGATGCCGGGCATGTCGTCCTTCAGATAGGTCAGGAACGGGTCGATCATGACGAGGAAGATCGCGCCCAGCACCGCGCCGTGCAGGCTGAAAGTGCCGCCGATCAGGATCACGATGATGAACTCGATCGAGAGCAGCAGCGTGAACATTTCCGGCGAGATGAAGGTGAGCTTGTGCGCGAACAGCGCGCCGGCAAAGCCGGTGATGGCGGCCGAGATCGCGAACGACTTCACCTTGTAGAGCGCGACGTTGACGCCCATGCTGCGCGCCGCTGTCTCGCTGTCGCGGATCGCGATGAAGGCGCGGCCGGTCGGCGAGCGCAGCAGGTTGAGGGTGCCGATGATGATCAGGATCAGGAAGCCGAGGCAGAGGAAGTAGAAGCCCGCACTGTCGCGCGGCACCGCAACGCCGAACAGCGACAGCGTCTTCACCCGCATGCCTTCGTTGCCGTGGGTCACGCTTTCCCAGCGCGCCAGGATTTCCTCGACGATGAAGGCGAAGGAAATCGTCGCGATGACGAGATAGATGCCTTGCAGGCGCAGTGCCGGAAACCCGACCAGCGCGCCGATCACGCCGGTGAGCAGTCCCGCGGCGAGGAAATAGACCAGGAAAGGCACGTCGTATTGCTGCAGATACGCCGCCGTGTAGGCGCCGATCGCCAGGAACGCGGCGTGGCCGAGCGAAGCCTGGCCGGTGAACCCGGACAGGATCATCAGCCCGACGCCGACGGTGGCGTAGATGCAGACGAACACCAGCTGGCTCATGATGTAGCTGGAAAGCACGAAGGGCGCGATGGCGAGCAGCACCAGCAGCGTGCCGTAGGTCCAGACATAGCCGGAATGCGGCAACAGCCTGATGTCGTCTTCGTAGTCGGTCTTGAAGATGAAACGCATGGGGCCTGTTCCTCAAACCTTCTTGCGCACGTGAAGGCCGAACAGGCCTTCGGGCTTGAGCAGCAGCACCGCGAGCAGAACGATGTAGGGGGCGACGTCCTTCCAGCCCTGGGGCAGGTAGAAGCCGGCCATGCTCTCGATCACGCCGATCAGCACCCCGCCGACCAGCGCGCCCGGAATCGAGCCGAAGCCGCCGAGCACCGCGGCAGGAAACGCCTTCAGCCCCAGCACGAGGCCGACGTTGGAATGCACGAAGGTGATCGGCGCCAGCAACACGCCGGCCGTGCCGGCCACTGCGGCGCTGATCGCCCACACGATCGACACCACGCGCTTGACCGGGATGCCCATGTAATAGGCGGCAAGCATGTTCTCCGAGCTCGCGCGCATGGCGGTGCCGAGCGTCGTGCGGTTGAAGAACAGATAGAGCAGCGTGCACAGGATCACGGTTGCGGCGATCACCGAGAGCTTGTCATGCGCCAGCACCAGCGGGCCGATCTTCAGCACGCCCGCGCTGAACGGAGTGTCGATCTTGAGGTCGTCGGTGCCCCAGATGATGCCGGCCATCGAGCGCAGGAAGAAGCCGAGCCCGATCGTCACCATGATGATGGAGAATTGCGGATAGCCGAGGATCGGACGCACCACCACGCGCTCGGCCAGCATGCCGAACAGCGCCATGGCGATGACGGCAAAGGCAAAGCCGACCCAGTAGTTGAACCCGAGCATGCTGATGAAGGTGAAGCCGAAGAACCCGCCCAGCATCATCAGGTCGCCCTGGGCAAAGTTAACGACCTCGGTCGCCTTGTAGATAAGGACGAAACCGAGCGCGATCAGGCCGTAGACGCAGCCGAGCGCAATGCCACTCACCAGCTGCTGAACGAAGTCCAGCATTACCTCTCCCTCCCCCGACGCGCCGGCGATTACTGGAAGACCGCCTTGCTCGCATCTTGTGTCCACACGCTACGGCGTCTTGCGCGCCGATTGGGCCTCGCGAGGAGGCCGCGGCTATACAGCCTAAAGCCCTGATCCCTGTCAACAAAGCTTGATTGCCGCGCCCACTTGCTTGTTGCGGAGAAATGCCGCAGCCGGCCGAATTATTAATCATTGCCGCAAGGCGATTCACCGCGCCGAAACAACTTCGGTCCATGGTCTGCTGGCCGGACCGGACATGGATTTTCCGTATGACGACAGGCGAGACCGCGCTGGCGGTGCGAGGGTTAACCAAGCGTTTTGACCGCCTGGCGGTCGATGCGCTCGATCTCGCCGTGCGCAGGGGCGAATTCTACGCGCTGCTCGGCCCCAACGGGGCGGGCAAGACCACGACGCTGCGCATGGTGGCCGGCCTGTTGCGGCCCGACGCCGGATCGGTGTCGATCCTCGGCATCGACGCGCTCGAAGATCCGGTCTCCGCCAAGCAGGAGATGGCGTGGGTGTCGGACGAGCCGATGATCTACGACAAGCTGACGCCGCTGGAGTATCTCGAATTCGTCGCCGGCCTCTGGGGCATCGACGCGAGATCCGCCGAAGCTTCCGCACACGAACTGCTCGCCTCGCTCGGCCTCGGGCCGCATCTGCACGAGCGCTGCGAAGGCTTCTCCAAGGGCATGCGGCAGAAGGTTGCGCTGGCCGGCGCGCTGGTTCACGAGCCGCGCCTGATCATCCTCGACGAACCGCTCACCGGTCTCGACGCGCTGTCGGCACGCCACGTCAAGGGCCTGCTGCAGGCGCGCGTGCGGACCGGGTGCACCGTCATCATGACGACGCACATTCTCGAGGTCGCCGAACGGATGGCCGACCGCATCGGCGTCATCGCGGCGGGCCGCCTCGTCGCCGAAGGCACGCTGGAGGAACTGCGCCGGCGCAACGGCCGCAACGACACGCTGGAAGACATGTTCATCGCGCTGGTGGACGAGGCCGCCGCGGCATGAGCGCGGCTTCCAGCCTCGGATGGTTCGTCCGCCACGAAGTGCGGCTGGCATGGCGCGAGTGGCTCGCCATGCTCACCGGGGGACGGCGCGGCCGCAAGCGCGCCGCCATGATCGGCCTCGCCGTCTTCGCCGCGCTGATGCACCTGCCGGCCTACGCCGTGATCGGGCGGTTTGCCGAGCTCGAAATGCCGCTCGACAAGAACTCGCTGATCGTGATGACCGCCATCATCGCGCTCGCCTGGGCGCTGATGCTGTCGCAGGCGATCGAATCGGTGACGCGCGTGTTCTACGCCCGCGCCGATCTCGACCTCATCATGTCCTCGCCGGCGCGGCTGACCAACGTGTTCTCGGTCCGCATTGCCGCAATCGCGCTTTCCGTCACCGCGATGGCGCTGCTGTTCGCGGCGCCTTTCGTCGACGTGCTCGTGATCGGCGGCGGCGCGCGCTGGCTCGCCGCCTTCGGCGTCGTCATCGCGGTCGGGCTTTCGGCCGCCGCGGTCGCGATCGCGGTAACGCTGGTGCTGTTTCGCCTGATCGGCCCGGGCCGCACCCGCCTGGTGGCGCAAATCCTCGCCGCCGTGGTCGGCGCCGGTTTCGTCATAGCCCTGCAGGTCGCGGCGATCCTGTCCTACGGCACGCTGTCGCGCTTTGCGGTGCTGACGTCGGACGCTGCCGCCGGCTTCGCGCCCGACGGCGACAGCCTGCTGTGGTGGCCGGCGCGCGCGGCGCTCGGCGACGGCGAGGCGCTGTTGCTGCTGCTCGCAGGCGGCCTGGTCATGCTCGGTGCCGTGATGGCGATCTTCTCGCCGCGCTTCGCCGACACGGCGATCGGCGTTTCCGCCGGCGGCAGCCCGGTCCGGGCCGGACAGCACGCCAATCCGTTCCGCAACGGCTCGCGCCAGCAGACGCTGCGGCGCAAGGAGTTTCTGCTGCTCAAGCGCGATCCCTGGCTGATGTCGCAGAGCCTGATGCAGCTGCTCTATCTGGTGCCGCCGGCGCTGCTCTTGTGGCGCAGTTTTTCCGATAGTTCCGCCGCGATCATGCTGATCACGCCCGTGATGGTGATGGCCGCGGGCCAGCTCGCCGGAGGGCTCGCCTGGCTGACCATTTCAGGTGAGGACGCCGCCGATCTGGTCGCGACCGCGCCGCTGCCGCCGGCCAGCGTCGTCCGGGCCAAAATCGAGGTTGTGCTGATCGCGATCGCCGCGATCTTTGCCCCGATGATTGCCGCGCTTGCCTTTGCCTCGCCGATGCAGGCGGCAGTGACTGCGCTCGGCGTGATCGTCGCCACCGTCTCCGCCACGGCGATCCAGCTCTGGTTCCGCGTGCAGGCGCGGCGCAGCCAGTTCCGCCGCCGCCAGACCTCTTCGCGCATCGCGACCTTCGCGGAGGCCTTCTCCTCGATCGGCTGGGCCGCGACCGCGGCCCTGCTGCTCGCGGCCCCGCTCGCGTCCGCCGTCAGCGGCGCCCTGACCGCGGCCATCATGGCCGCCACCTGGAAAATCAGCCCCCGGCGGGAGTGATCTCCCTTGAAAGTAAGGTACTTTTGCCTTACATTGTAGAGACGCCGGAGTCTCCCATGACGACACTTACCATCACAGCGAAAGGCCAGGTCACCTTGCGCAAGGATGTGCTCGAACACCTCGGGGTTCATCCGGGCGAGAAAATCACCGTGAACAAGTTGCCGAACGGACGGATAGAGGTGAAAGCTGCCGGGCGAACGGGCAACATCACCGATACCTTCGGCATGTTGAAACGACAGGGTCGCCCGTCTCTGTCGGTCGAAGAAATGAACAAGATCGCTGCCCGCGGCTGGGCTGGCAAGCGATGAGAATCACGGCCGACACCAATGTGCTGGTCCGGGCCTTCACAGGAGATCATGCAGAGCAGAGCAAGATTGCGCAGTCGACCCTGAAAAGGGCAGAGCTCATAGCAATCACCATCCCGACGCTCTGCGAACTCGTGTGGGTGCTGTCGCAGGGCTACAAGGTTCCGTCGAGGGAGATTGCGGAGACGATCCGACGACTGATCGATGCTTCAAATGTGGCGGTGGATCAGCCGGCGGCCGAGGCCGGTCTAGCACAACTCGACGCCGGCGGAGATTTTGCGGACGGAGCCATTGCACATGAAGGAAGATGGCTGGGAGCCGATACGTTCGTGTCGTTCGACAGGAGAGCCGTGAAATTGCTGAACCAGCGTGGCGAGTCCGCGCAGTTGCTGTCAGAGTAGAAGCTGCAACGAACATCCGTCATGACGGCGGCCAGATTCGGCGATAAAGTGCCCACTGAGATGTTTTGCGGATGGGGCCGTCATGACGAGATCGATCGCTGCGCTCGCCCTCCTCTTTTCGTTCGTCGCGCCGGCCCACGCGCAGGGCCCGCAGCGCAGTGAGTGCCTGGCGATGGCGGGCTTGCCGCGCGCGGTGCCGGTGAGCTTCCGTCTCGCCGCCAAGGCGGAGGACGTCGCCATCTCCTATGCCGGCCATTCCACCTACTACATCGACACGCCGCGCGGCGTGCGGATCGCAACTGATTTTTCCGGCGCCTACCATGCGCCCGGCCGGCTGCCCGACATCGTCACCATGAACAAGGCGCACTCCACGCACTACACCCTGTTCCCCGATCCGAAGATCCCGCACGTCCTTCGCGGCTGGGGCGAGAACGGCCAGGCCGCACATGTCGAGCTGCGCATCGGCGACACCTATGTCCGCAACGTCACCACGGACATCCGCCGCTACTATGGCGACTTCGCCGACGGCGGCATGATCAAGGACGGCAACTCGATCTTCATCTTCGAGGTGGCGGGCCTGTGCATTGGCCATCTCGGCCATTTGCACCACAAGCTCGACGAAAGCCATTTCGCGCAGATCGGCCGCATCGACATATTGATGGTGCCGATCGACGGCACCTATACGATGTCGCTCGACGGCATCTCCGAAATCACCAAGCGGCTGCGCTCCTCCGTGGTGCTGCCGATGCACCGCTTCGCCACCCCGCTCGACGAGTTCATGCAGAAGATCGGCCAGCAGTTCGAGATCGACCGGCGCGGCGAGCGCAGCCTGAAGATCTCGCGCGACAGCCTGCCGAAGGCGCCGACGGTGATCATTCTCGACGGGGTGTGAGATATCAACACCGTCATTGCGAGCGCAGCGAAGCAATCCAGACTCCCGGCTTCCGCAGCAAGGCTGGATTGCTTCGTCGCTTTGCTCCTCGCAATGACGACAATGAGAGACAGGGAGTCAGAATGTCCGCCAGCACTGCGCCCGCTTCCAGCAGCGGGCTCTACGCCGATCCGCGCGAGGACTGGCTTGCCCAGCACAACGAAGAGGTCATCGATCCCGGCCGCCCCATCGTCGATCCGCATCACCATCTGTGGGACCGCGGCGGCCTGCGCTACATGATCGAGGAAATGGCCGCCGACATCGCCTCCGGCCACAACATCGTCGCCACCGTCTATGTCGATTGCCGCTCGATGTACCGCGCCACCGGGCCGGAAGCCTTCCGTCCCGTCGGCGAGGTCGAGTTCGCCAACGGCGTTGCCGCCATGAGCGCAAGCGGCGGCTATGGCAAGGCGCAGATCAATGCCGGCATCGTCAGCCACGCCAATCTGCTGCTCGGCGATGCCGTCAAGAGCGTGCTCGAAGCCGAGATCGCCGCCGGTGGCGGCCGCTTCCGCGGCATCCGCCATTCCTCGGCCTGGGATCCCGAGCCCGCGGTTGCCGGCATGTACGCGACGAGGCCGAAGGGCCTCCTGCTCGATCCCGCCTTCCGCAAGGGCTTTGCGTGCCTGAAGCCGCTCGATCTGTCCTTTGACGCCTGGCTGTTTCATCCGCAAATCGGCGAGCTTGCCGATCTGGCGCGCGCCTTTCCCGATACCAGGATCGTGCTCGACCATTGCGGCGGTCCGGTGGGGCGCGGCCGGTTCGCCGGAAAACGCGAAGAGACGTTCAGGGTATGGCAAGCCTCGATCCGGGACATCGCCAAATGCCCGAACGTCCACGTCAAGCTCGGCGGACTTGCGATGTGCCTGCTCGGTTATGATTTTCACCTTCGGCCCCGGCCGCCTTCTTCCGAAGAGGCCGCGGCCGCCTGGCGGCCATACATCGAGACCTGCATCGAGGCGTTCGGACCCGGCCGCGCGATGTTCGAGAGCAACTTTCCGCCCGACAAGGGCCAGTGCAGCTATCAGGTAATCTTCAACGCCTTCAAGCGCATCGCCGCGCCATACAGCGAGGCGGAAAAGACCGCGCTGTTCTCGAAGACGGCGACAGAAGTCTACCGGCTGCGGCTCTGATCGGCCTCGGTCGAGCCGACGCTAGGCCCACTCGCCCTTGCGGAACACCGGCACGGTCCTGCCATCGGCATGGACGCCGTCGATGTCGGTATGTTCGTTGCCGATCATCCAGTCGATGTGGATCAGGCTCTGGTTGCCGCCTTGCGCCGCTATCTGCTGCGGCGTCAGCTTGCCGCCGTCGACGAAGCATTTCGAATAGCACTGGCCGAGCGCGATGTGCGAGGCGGCGTTCTCGTCGAACAGCGTGTTGAAGAACAACAGCCCGCTCCTGGAGATCGGCGAGGAGTGCGGCACCAGCGCCACTTCGCCGAGCCGGCGCGCGCCCTCGTCGGTGTCGAGCACCTTGTTCAGGACCTCCTCGCCGCGCGAAGCCCTGGCCTCGACGATGCGGCCTTCCTCGAACTTCACCTTGATGTTGTCGATCAACGTGCCCTGATAGGACAACGGTTTCGAGCTCACCACATGGCCGCTGACGCGGCGGCAATGCGGCGTGGTGAAGACCTCCTCGGTCGGGATGTTGGCGTTGCAGGTGATGCCGTTCTTCGCCGTCGAGGCGCCGCCTTCCCATTCATGACCGTCGGCAAGGCCAATGGTGAGGTCCATGGCGGGGCCGGAATATTTCAGCGCGTGGAAGCGCTGGCCGTTCAGCCATTCGGTGCGCTCGCGCAGGCGCGCATTGTGCGCCTCCCAGTTAGCCACCGCGCCATCCCGGTCGACACGGGAGGCGGAGAAGATGGCGTCGGCCAGTTTTGCGATCGCCACGTCTTCCGCATCGTCGGGAAACACCTGCCTCGCCCAGGAGGTGGAGGGATAGGCAATGATGTTCCAGTTGGTGTCGAAATTGACGATCTTTTCCAGCGCCGGCTGATAGGCCATCGAATTGGCCTTGCTGGCGCGCGCGACCTTGGCCGGATCTTCGCCGGACAACAGCATCGGATTGTCGCCGACTACCGCAAGCCGGGCAGTATTGCCCGAGAACGCCTTCGCCATGCCCTCATAGAGCCAGCCGGCGGCGCGATCGAAGCTCGCGTCGTGCCCGAAGCGATAGCGCGCCAGCGTCAGTTCCTCGTCGGAGAAGAACGTCGTCACCAGGCCCGCACCCGCCTTGTACGCATGCTCGGCAATCCTGCGAACCAGCGGCAGCGACGCCACCGGCGCGGTCAGCAGCAGATCCTGCCCCTCGCGCAGCCGCAAGCCGACCTTGATGGCGACCTCGGCGAGCCGGTCGAGCTTCACGGGATCGATCGCGGCAACGAGGTTGCGCTGGGACTGATTCATCTGACGTCCAGTTGTTGGAAACGAATGCGAGGGAAGCAGCTGGCGAGCGGGGTCGCGAAAACCGTCGCCGCCGAGGATTCACCTGCGCTGGCGAAGATGCCAGTAACTTCAGCGGGAATTCAAGGCCAATCGCACCACGCCGGTTCCAAACCGCGCCTGCGCGAGCGTGGCCGAGGGAAGCTCGCCGAAGCTTTCGCGATAGGCGTTGGTGAACTGGCTGATGTGCCAGAACCCGTGAGCGAGCGCGCTCGCCTTCACCGTCAACCCGGTGGCGCCGGTACGCAGCTGCCGGCGCACCGACCACAGCCGCTTGAGCCTGGTATAGCGATGGACGGCCATGCCGCAGACGGACTGACTGGCGGTCTGCAACGTGCGGACGGAAACGCCGATCTCGTCGGCCAGCTTTTCGTTCGTTGCGTCGATCGGATTGAGGCTCAGCAACCGGTCGACACGATCGACGATACCCTTGTAGCGTGCAAGCGACACCGGATTGTCGCCATCGTGGAACACGCCGGCATACATCGCCTCGTCGAAGCCCAGAGACAGCGAATCCTCCAGGGCGCTCGACACGCCCACATCCGCAAGGCTCTCCGGCTCCGTCGCGGCGAGTTGCAACGCACCGCAGATCAGCATTTGCAGGCGAGCCAGCTCCGCGGGCGGCAAACGCATCAGCATGTGACCGTTGAAGGCGGACCACCTGGGATCCAGCGCTTCCGGGCGGATCGAAAGAATCGCAACCAGCCGCCCTTCGGGCTCGACCACGGTGCAGTTCGCCTTGCCTTTGACCAGGATCAGCGATTGTCCGACCGCCTTGCCGTTCAGGCGCGTGGAGGCGATGCCGTTCATGGGGATGACGATCAGCAGCCGTCCAGAAAAGTCGTAACCGTTGATGATGCGCGGAAAGGTCCGGACCAGCGACAAAGTGCATGACGGCAGAGCAAGGCTCGCCCGCAGCACGCAGAAGTCCCCGGCGCGCAGCGGAATGCTCTCCGCATTCGCATATCTCTCGCTCTCGTGGAAGTGGTCGACGTCCTCGAACCGGTCGAGCTTCAACGCAGTGGACGCAGGCAAATTCTCGAACATCGTCGCAGACTTGGAGAACAGGCGCTTTCGCGCGGAATTTATCTCCGGGAGACTGCCGAAACCGTGGTTAACGAGTCCTGAATCGGCATGTCCGGAAATTCCTGACAGCACCGCTGGTGAGCAACAAAATTCCGTTAGCTGATTTGGCCGCGCGCCGGGAAGCGATCGGCCGCGACGCGCGATTACGCCGCCACGTTGGCGAGGAAGCGATCCACCGACGCGCGCAGCTGCGCCGCTTGTTCCGACAGATCGCTCGCAGTCGCCAGCACCATGTCGGCCGAGCGGTTGGTGTTCTCGGTCGCCTCCGCCGTGCCGGCGATGCTGCGCGCGACGTTGGCCGTGCCGGTGGCAGCGTGGCCGATGCTGCGGGTAATTTCGCCGGCCGCCGCGTTCTGCTGCTGGACCGCCGCCGATAACGACGCGGTAAAGCTGTCGATGTCGCCCATGATGGCGGTGATGGCGCCGACATTGTCCACCGCCTGCTTGGTCGCGCTCTGCACCTCGGCGATCTGGGCGGAGATTTCCTCGGTCGCCTTCGCGGTCTGATTGGCGAGCGCCTTGACCTCCGAGGCGACGACGGCAAAGCCGCGGCCGGCCTCTCCGGCTCGCGCCGCCTCGATGGTGGCGTTGAGCGCGAGCAGGTTGGTCTGTCCCGCGATGGTCCGGATGAAGCCGACCACCTCGTCGATCTGCTGTGCGGCGCGGGCAAGCGCGCCGATCGTGTCATTGGCGGCAACAGCCATGCCGGAAGCGCGCTGCACCGTCGCCGTCGCATCCTGCACCTGCGACTGGATCGCCTGAACGGAATCGCCGAGCTGGCTTGCGGCCTCCGCCACGGTCTTGACGTTGGCCGACGTCTCGCCGGCGGTCGTCGCCGCCTCGCTCGACTGTGCGCCCGCCGCGGACGCGATGGAGGAAAGGTTCTTCGCGGTGTCGGACAATTCGCCGGTCATGCGATCGGTGTTGGCGAGTACTTCGGAGAAGGCCGAACGGAACGCCTCGATCTCGGCCTCCAGGCGCTGGCGGCGGCTGGTCTGCTCGGCCGAGGTCTGATCCTTGGACGAAATCAGCGCGAGGTCGTCGTCGGCGCGCGCCTTCAGGCTCGCCTGCATCGCCGCGAGCGATGTCAGCAGACGGCCGAGTTCGTCGCGACGGCGCACGACGATCTGGTCGGTCAAATTGCCGGCCGCGACGCGCTCGGCGACATGCATGGCCGCAGAGATCGGCCGGCCAAGCGAGAACGAGAAGGCCAGTGCGATCAACAGGCCGACCACCGCAGTGCCGACGGCAATCGCAATCATGGTGGTGCGCGAGCCGGCAACGGCAGCCTCCGCCTCGGTCCGGTACTCGAAGCCAAAGGCCGCGACCGTTTCGACGAGATCGTCGACCGCCGCGATCGCCGCGTCGCCCTGTCTGGCGACGACGAAGGCGGCGGGGATCTCGGTCTGGCCGCCTTCCGCGGGCTTCAGGATCTTCAGGACCGAGGCCGACCACTGCTTCAGGCCGCTTTCCGCCTTCTCGCGCGCCTTCGAAACATTCGGGCTGTTGACGCGGTCGCGAACGACGGCGATGTCCTCGTTGACGTTCTTGACCAGCTTCTCGAACTTCGTCACCGCCTCCTTCGAGGTGCCTTCCACCGAACTGCGATACATCAGCAGGCGCGCTTCGTTCAGCGCCGCATGGGCCGAGCGGGCGTGGTTGATGGCCATCAACGGGCCGTCATAGAGGCGGATGACCAGGTCGCCGGAACCGGAGATGCCGCGGACGCCGTAGAAGGCGAGGCCGCAGGCGAGCATGATGAGGACGCTGAACGCACCGAAAATCTTGTAGCGGATCGACATCTCGAGAAATCTCCGGCTGCCGTATCGGCAATCAGTCGGTTACCTTGACCATCATCTTCATGCGCGGATGGATCGCGCAGAGCACCTGCACGTCGCCGGCTTCCTTGAACGTCACGTCGGTCGCGGCGCCCGGCGCCTGCGAACCGAGATTGAACTCGTTGCCCTTGCTCGCCGACATGATGTTGTGCGGGATGGTGTCGTCGTTGATGAAGGTCAGCGCGTCACCCTTCTTGACGGTGACGTTCTCGGACGAGAACACCCTGCCCTTCTGGTGGATTTCCTGCTTGGCGGCGGCGAGCGCGCCCACGGAGAGGCCGGCAAGGATGGCGACGGTGACGGGGATCAGTTTGCGCATGTCGAGAATCCGTTTCTTGGCTTTGAGTGGAATCAGCGGGGCAGGACGGGCACGGCGGTCGGGCTGAGATTGCTGTCCAGGGTCTTCATGAAGGCGACGAGATCGGCCTTCTCCTGCGCGGTCAGCCCGAGCGGCCTCATCAGGTCGGAACGGCTGGGGCGATCGACGCCGCCGTGATCGTAATGCTCGACCACCGCTTCGAGCGTCGCGAGCGAACCGTCGTGCATGTAGGGGCTGCGCCGGCCGATCTCGCGCAGGCCCGGCGTCTTGAAGGCGTGCTTCATCTTCACCACGCCGGGCACATGTTCGCCACGGCCGATGTCCTGGCTGGGAAGGCCGATGTCCTGAAAGCCGTCATTGGTGAAATTCCAGCCCTCGTGGCAGGTCACGCACTGGGCCTTGCCGTTGAACAGCGCAAAGCCGCGCTTGGCCTCTTCCGGGATGGCGCGCTCGTCGCCCTCGATCCACGCGTCGAACGGCGCGCGCTCGGAGACGATGGTCCGCTCATAGGTAGCGATCGCCTTGGCAAGCGTCTTCGGGCTCATGCCCTCGCCCGGAAACGCGGCGTCGAACATCGGCTTGTATTCGGGAATCGCGGTCAGGCGCTGCATCAGCTTGTCGAGCGGCATGTTCATCTCGCCCTCCGCCTGGATCGGGCCGAGCGCCTGCTCCTCGAGATTCGCGAGCCGACCGTCCCACATGAAGATGGCGCCCCAGGCGGCGTTGACGACGGTGGGGGAATGCCGGCCGAGCTTGTTCATGCCGTGACCGACCCCGACGGCGAGTCCGTCGCCCCAGCCGAATCCGGGGCTGTGGCAGCTGGCGCAGGACTGCGCCGAGGTCACCGAAATGCGGGTGTCAAAATAGAGCTTCTTACCGAGCGCGGCTTTCTCCGGCGTGTAGGGATTCTCCTTCGGAAACGGAATCGTCGCCGGCCGCTTGTACTGCGCCTTCAGCGCATCGATGCCGGCGGGGGCCGCCTGGCCGAGATCGACGCGGCGGGTCTCGCCAACGATGGCGGCACCCAATGTGATGGTGGCAAAGCCGAATACGCCGAGGCTGGAGGCGGCAAGCGCCGACGCAAGCAGAACCGATCGCGCGGAGAGAAATTCTCGCATGCCCAGCAACCCCAGATATGGATAATCGCTCGCCCCTTGCGAACGTCGGTGCAATTGAGCGTCACGATACGGTCAAATGGTTAAGAAGCCCGTGAAGCTGCAGCTCGTCTGCCGGTCGCGAACGCCGATTGATCTCCGAAGAAATACGGAGAAATCCCACTATACCGCATCGTTTTCAACCTCAAAGCTAAGGCAAGGGCCATTGCGATGTGTCGTTGATAATGCGACGCAATGCCGCCGAGTTAACGTTTGAACGCGAGCCTCAACTGCGGCTTCCATACCTGTCTATCCTGTGGAGCGGTGAGCGCCAGTGATCGGCTGGACGCTCGAGGACGGCGACAGCTCAAGCGGGCGGCGCCGCCTGCCACGCTAGATCACGAAGAACCCGTGCGTGCCATCACGGCGCAATTGCTCGACGAGGCCGAATTCCCAATCGAGATAGGCCTGCATCTTTTCCGCCGAGACGTCGGTGCCCTCGTAGGGCCTGATGTAGCGATGCGCGGGATCGGGCTTCGGCAAGACGACGTGCGCACCCGCTTCGAGCGCACCGTCATAGCCGCCGTCGAGCACGTAGACTTCCCAGCCCATCTGCGCGAGCCAGGACGCGGTCATGTCGGCGCGGACGCTTCTGTCGTCCGTCAGCACGATGCGGGCGCCGCGCACGGGCGCGGCCATGTCGATCTCCTGCACCAGCTGGCCGCCGGCGTAATGGCGAAAGCCCCGGAGATGGCCGGCGGCGTATTCCTCGGCGTCGCGGACGTCGAAGCAGTACAGCGTGCGATCCGCCTGCGCCTGGAGTGCCGCGAATTCCCCGACGTCGAGCCGGCGCACGCCCGCACGGTAGGCGACGTCGCGGGCATTGGCTTCCGCGCCGTCGAACGCGCCGATTGCTCCACGCCTGTCCGCGCCGCGCTCTAGCGCGTGCTTCGCCAGCGTCCAGCCGATGGTGCCGTTGCGCAACGCCACCACCTTGTTGGGCACGCCGGCGTTGATTAGGGATTGCGTACCGATGATCGAGCGGGTGCGGCCGGCGCAGTTCACCACGATGATGGTCGCCGGATCCGGTGCGGCGTGCGCGGCGCGCAGAACGAGCTCCGCGCCGGGAACGCTGAGCGAGCCCGGAATGTTCATGGTGGCGTATTCGTCGAAGCGGCGGACGTCGAGGACGGCGATATCGGCGCCGGAGGAAATAAGCGCGGCGACGTCGTCCGCGGGCAGCGACGGGGTATGACGGCGGGACTCGACCAGCTCGCCAAAGGCCTTGGCGTAGGAGTTGACGTCGGCAAACAGCTCGTAGCCGGCATCGCGCCAGGCCTGCAGACCGCCCGCGAGTTCGCGGACATCGCCATAGCCGAGCCTTGCAAGGGTTTCGCGCGCGGCCGGCACGAGACCTTCGCCATTGTCGTAGACAACGATGGGAACATCCTTGCGCGGCAGGCGCGCCTCTGCCTCCAGCGCGATACGGCCGGCGGCCATGTTGGCGGCGAACAGCGGATGGCCGGTGGCGAATTCCGCCTCGTGCCTGACGTCGAGCAACGCGATTTCCTCGCGCAGCAGCAGCGCTGTTCTGACCTGTCGGGGCGTGGCTGATGGAAACGTCATGGTGGCGGCAACGGATGGGGCGCGCGGCGCGGCTGGAAGGTGTAGCATTCCGCGCAACTGTTGCAAGGCCGGGGTGACCACGTCACACAACACCGTCAACATGGCGAAACAAGACTTCCATCCGACGGCCGGGATGGGTTTCAATGGCGGGCCGCATGACCACGAACTGACGCGGCGGGAGCAAAACGCTCGATGATGGTGGGGGTCGCAAAATCGCTTTGCCTCATTCGCGTCGCCCTGTTCGGCTTGCTGCTCGCGAACGTGCCGGCGATGGCCGCCACCGATTCCATTCCTTGCGACGCCACGCTGCAGGCGAGACAGCTGGCGCAGCTGCTGTTCGGCCGCAATGTCGAGGATCGGGCCCGCGTCAGCGAAGCCGACTGGCACGACTTCGTCGCGCGCGAGGTCACGCCGCGATTTCCCGACGGCTTCACCGTGGTCGACGCGGCCGGCCAGTGGCGCGATGCGCGGCGCGGCAGCATCCTGCGCGAGGGGAGCAAGCTGATCGAGATCGTGCTGCCCGGCGGCAGCGACGACAGGATGAAGATCGAAGCCATCGCCGAAGCCTACAAGCGCCGCTTCGAGCAACGATCGGTGGGCCTGATCATCAGCCCGGCCTGCGTACGGTTCTAATTAGCCGACGACGTGGCGGACCGCGGCGCGGGTCAGGAAGCGCAGCTTCTCATTGAGCGGGAAGCGGCCGAAGTTCGTCTTCACGGTACCGAGCGTGAACGCCGTACGCTTCGAATAGTCGATACGTATGCCGACGATGACGGGTCGGCCCTGGCGTGCGATCTCGTTGGCCTCGGCGATGACGCCCGGGATCGCGGCATTATCGTTCATAGGCAGGAAGGCCGCGCCGGTCGCCAGCGCCACGCCCTCGAGGTTGAGCTTGCCGATTTGCGTGCACGGCTTGCGTCCGTATGGAATCGATTGCGCCTGGGCGATCTGGGCGAGCTCGCCGTCATTGAACACGTAGTAGACCACGCCGAGGCCGTTGCTCGCTGCGGTGAGGATCTCCATGCAGGTCATCATGAAAGCGCCGTCACCGACGATCGCCTGCACGCTGCGCTCCGGAAAGGCGAGCTTGGCGCCAATGGCCGCCGGCACCGCATAGCCCATGCAGTTGAAATCGGTCGGCAGGATCACGCTCTTGGCCGCATGGATCGGCATCAGCTCGGCGGTGAGGAAGGTATGATTGCCGTCGTCGACGGCGAGGATGCCGTCGTCGGGCATCGCGCGGCGCAGCTCGTCGAAGAAGCGCGCGGGGTTGACGATGCCGGCGGCGTCGTGGCGGTACCAGCTTTCGCGATAGGCCGCTTTGTCGCGCGCGATCTGATCGCGCAGGCCGGAATGTTGTGGTCGTTGCGGGTGGCGCGCCTCGAGGGCGGTGAGAAGTTGCTCCAGCACCGCCGTTGCGTCGCCCGCAATGCCGACCTTGGCGGGATAGTTCGCGCCGATCGCCGCCGGATTGATGTCGATATGAATGAGATTGTCCGGCACCGCGGCGCCATAGCTGCCGGTCGCGATCTCGGCAAAGCGGGTGCCGATCGCGATCATGCAGTCGCAATCCGCAAAGGCGTTTTGGGCTGCCGGCACGGCGGAGGCGCCGAAGCCGAACCCGACATGCAGCGGATGATTGCCGGGAAAGATCGACAGACCCTGCAACGTGGTCGCCACCGGCGCGTCCAGCCATTCGGCGAGATGGACCAGTTCGGCCGTCGCATCGCGCGCGCCCCAGCCGGCGAAGATGCAGGGATGCTTTGCCTGCGCCAGCAGTTCGGCCGCGCGGGCGATGTCGCCTGCGGCCTCGACGCGTGCAGCTTGCGGCGGCTGGAAGGACGGCAGCTCGGCGACCTCGTCGGTGAGCAGCAGGATGTTGACGGGAAGCTCGACGAATACCGGCCCCGGCTCGCCGGAGACGGCGATCTCGTACGCCTTGAACAAGGTCGGCACGACATCCTCATGGCGCTCGACGCGAAACGTCGCCTTGGTCAGGCCGCCCATGAAGCGATGGGTGTCCATCTGGTGCAGCTGGTAGCGATGCGGCGTATCGGTGCGCGGCCCGCCCGAGATCACCAGCATCGGCACGCCGTCGAGGAAGGCCTCGCCGATCCCGCTGGCGGCATGAGTCAACCCCGCCGCCGGCACCACGGTCAGCACCCCGATCGAATCCGACAGCCGGCCGACGGCGTCGGCCATGAACGCCGCGCCGCCCTCATGGGTGACCAGCACCTGGGTGATGCGGTTGGAATTGTTCAGCGCATCGTACAACTCGGTCGTGTGAACGCCGGGGATGCCAAAGGTGAAGCGCGCGCCGATCTGCTCCAGTGCATAGACCGTAAGCCAGGCTCCGGTTCTCTTCATGGTGTACCCTCACCCCTCAAGGAAATCAGTCCTGCCGTCGATCGCCGCGGCCGCCAGGCGCCCCGAAAGGATGCAGCCGCCGAGGAAGGTGCCCTCCAGCGCGCGCAAGCCGTGGACGCCGCCGCCGCCGAAGCCGGCCGCCTCGCCGACGGCATAAAGCCCCTCGATCGGCCGGCCGAGTGCGTCGAGCACCCGGCTCTGAAGGTCCGTCATGATACCACCAAGGCTCTTGCGGCTGATGATGAATTCCCGCACCGCGATCAATGGTAGCGCCTTTTGATCGAGGATCGGCTGAAACTTGCAAAGCCGGATACGATCGCCGCGGTATTGGCGCAAGGCTGCGATGCGGCGAAGCTGTTCGTCGTTCATCAGGGCCGGCCCACGGGCGATGGTTGCGTCATACTGCATCGCCGCGTCCTTCACGCAGTCGAGCTGCACGGCGGAATCGCCCTGCAGCGCGTTCATCTTGTCCACCAGCTCCGGCAACGTCGCCGCGGTGACGAAATCCCGGCAATGGCTGGTCATCTCCCGCACCAGCCAGCGGTTGCCGAACAGGATGTCACGCAGGAAGCCGAGCCGGCGCTTCTCGCGGATCGAGGGATTGTGCTCGGCACCGGACACCGCGAGCTCCTTGAGCGCGATCTTCATATTCATGAGCTGCCAAGAATATTGTCGCTCCTGCGCGCAGATGCCGACGACCAGGCGTCGCGTGTCGAAGCCGGAGACCAGCGGCTGCGGTCCGATGCGTTCGCCGCGCCAGTTGAGCCACAATGCCGAGCGCGGCGGAACCAGCGAAAGCCCGTGGTTCGGCTTGCGCGGCGACGGGTGATGCACGCCGGCGGCGTAGTTCCACATCCTGTCGAGATGGGTCAGTACTCCGCCGGCAGCGGCCACCGCATCGTGCAGCCGGCCGTCGGCAAACCGGTGCGAGCCGTTGAGCAGTTCGGCCGGCGGATGCCCCCAGTCGCGATGCCAGTTCTGCCGCACGCGGTCGAGATCGCCGTTGATGCCGCCGGAGGCGACGACCACCTGCTCGGCGCGGGCCTCGAACGGGATCCCGCTCTCCTCGTCGACGCCGGCCGCTCCCTCGATGCGGCCGCCGCGCATCAGCAGGCGCTCGGCACGGCGGCCGAAACGGATGGTGAGCCGGCCGGCATTGCGGTGCCCGCGCAGCGCCACGATCAGGGCGTCGGCGAGCCCCTTGCCGGTGCCCCAGGCCACATGGAAGCGCGGCACCGAATTGCCGGGGCGGAATTCACCGCGCTCGACCCAGTTGACCACGGGAAGGAAGCGGACGCCAAAACCGTGGACCCAGCGATGGACGTCTTGCGTGCAGCGCTGCACATAGGCCTCGGCCCACGCCTTCGGCCAGCGGTCCTCTGCGCCGAATTCGGCGAAGCTCGTCCAGTCGCGCAGCGCAAGGTCGGCCGAATCGCGGATGCCCTGGCGGCGCTGTTCCGGCGAATCGACGAAGAACATCCCGCCAAAACTTTCGCGGGCGAGGCCGCCGAACGCGCTTTCCCGGTCGCGATCGACGACCAGCACTGATTTGCCGCCGTCGAGCAGGTCGAGTGCGGTCGCGATGCCCGCGATTCCCCCGCCAATGATCAATACGTCGCTGCGTTCTTCCTGCATTCGGCAAGGCCCTCGACCTACCCAGCCCCGCTATCATGGTCGTGGCGGCCTGCACTTGGCGAAGATCAAGGACGGGTGCGAAACGTGCTAGTTTCGGCACGGCGGATGCTTGCCGCGGTGCACGCACGACCCGTGAAGGAGAAGCACGTTGAAAGCCTATGAGTTGCAGGGCCCCGGCGGGGTCGACGAGATGAAGCTGGTCGAGAAGGCCGTGCCCGTGCCCGGACCGGGCCAGGTGCTGGTGAAGCTGAAGGCGGCGACGATCAATTATCGCGACCTGCTCACCGTGAAGGGCGGCTACGGCTCGCGGCAGAAATTCCCGCTGGTGCCTCTGTCCGACGGTGCCGGCGTCGTGGAGAGCACAGGCGCGGGCGCGACGCGCTTCAAGCCGGGCGACCGCGTCACCGGCAGCTTCTTCGAGGGCTGGCTCGGTGGCGAGCCCAGCGAGGAAAAGATGCGCAGCAATCTCGGCGGCGCGCTCGACGGCGTCTTGTGCGAATACCGCACCTGGCCGCAGGCCGCGCTGGTGCGTTCGCCGGATCACCTCAGCGACGTCGAGGCGGCGTCGCTGCCCTGCGCCGGCCTCACCGCATGGAGCGCCGTGATAAAGCTCGGCAACATCAGGCCGGGACAGACCGTGCTGACGCAGGGCACCGGCGGCGTTTCGATCTTCGCGCTGCAATTTGCGAAGATGAGCGGCGCGCGGGTGATCGCGACCTCGTCGAGTGAAGCCAAGATCGAAAAGCTGAAAGCGCTCGGCGCCGATGTCACCATCAACTACAAGACGGCGCCGGAATGGGGCAAGCTGGCGCGGCAGCATGCCGGCCATGGCGTCGACCTCGTCGTCGAGGTCGGCGGCGTCGGCACGCTGAACGAATCGATCCGCGCGACGCGCATCGGCGGCACCATCGCCTTCATCGGCGTGCTCGCCGGCCGCCCGGAAGCGGAATCGCGCCTGCCGTTGATGGTGATGCAGCAGCAGCGGCTGCAGGGCGTGACCGTCGGGTCGGTGGAGGATCTGCAGGCGATGGCGGACGCGATCGCTGCGAACCGCATGAAACCGGTGGTGGACCGGGTGTTTCCCCTCGCCGAGGCCAAGGCGGCGTTTGCCCACATGGCGGGCGGCGCACATTTCGGCAAGGTGGCGATTGCGATCGGGTGAAGGCCTTTTTCGAAACACCTGTTGACGACGGCCTCCATCTGTGATGTTCTTATTTTGTTCTTTTCGTGTCAGGGTTGTCCCTAGAGATTTTGTCCATGGACGGTGTCGTTGCCGCAGCGGGAGCCATTCGGCTCATCATTCACAATGACGACCATACGCCGGTCGAATTCGTCAAAGGTCTGCTGCATCACGTGTTTGGCAGATCCGAGCGCGAAGCCAACGCGCTCACCGTCGAGATAGAACAGTACGGTCGCCTCGCCTGCGGACCCTACCCCGCTTCCGTGGCGCAAGCTATTCTGCAATCGGCGCAACAGCTCAATCGTACCAGCGGTAACTCGCTGCTGATTACCAGCGAAGCGGCGACGGCGGATGATGGTTGCGACCTTTGCGGTGTGTCACAACGCACGACGATGTTTCTGGTCGACGGCAACGCAGCCCATCTCTGCAGCGATTGTCTGCTGATGGCGCGGCAGGCGTCGGAGCATGTGCCTGCCGAAGAATTTCGCCTGGCCTGCGTCGCGCTCGAATGGCATTTCGCGGGTATTCCGAGCAACGAACTGGTGACGCGGACGCGGCAGTTTCCCGGCCACATGCGTGCCGACGTTCAGGCCGCGGTCGAGCGGCTCTTCGCTGCGCCGCTGCATTTCTTCGGCATTCACGAGGAGCATCGCTACGAGACGCTGTCCTTCAGCCGATTGATGATGCAAAGGCGCAATGCACCCGCGATCGCGCCAGCGC
Source organism: uncultured Bradyrhizobium sp. (assembly GCA_964504705.1). Classification (GTDB taxonomy): domain Bacteria; phylum Pseudomonadota; class Alphaproteobacteria; order Rhizobiales; family Xanthobacteraceae; genus Bradyrhizobium. The sequence continues at coordinate 1,772 of CAZDEZ010000046.1, read as the reverse complement.
TCTATCACGACGTCGATGTCGGCGAAGACCGCCCGATGAAGTGTCTTAACAACGGGCTGTGGCTATGCCGGGACGGCGACCTGCGCTACGCGGCGCTGCTCTGCTCGCACCGCGAATATGACGGGGAGACGGGATTACGGATCGAAATCGCCGTGCCGACGGGCGCCGCGGGCGACAGTCTGGTTCGGAGTACATTCGCCGAACTGGAGGCTGCCGTGAGCGCGGCGCGCTCCTATCGCGGCAAGGTGCTTTCACTCGAGGGCGGTGCAGACTATCGCGGCACCTCGCGCGGCGTGATGGTTCATCGCCTGCCGCCGGTCGATCGCGACGCGGTGATCCTGCCCGAGCGGACGCTGCAGCTGCTCAACCGGAACGTGATGGGCCTGGTTGAAAATCGCGAGGCGCTGCGCCGGCTCGGTCAATCGACGCGCAAGGGAATCCTGCTCTACGGACCGCCCGGCACGGGCAAGACCCACACGATCCGTTATCTCGCGGCCAGCCTTCCTGGGCACACCACCCTGATCATCACGGCGGAACAGATGGGCCTGCTGGGTTCCTATATGAACCTTGCGCGCCTACTGCAGCCGGCCATGGTCGTGATCGAGGACGTCGACCTGATCGCGAGCGACCGATCTGAACTCGACTCGTGCGAGGAGTCGCTGCTCAACAAGCTGCTCAATGAAATGGATGGGCTGAAGGAGGATGCAGATATCCTGTTCGTCCTCACAACCAACCGGCCGGAGCAGCTTGAGGCAGCATTGACCGGCCGCCCCGGGCGCATCGATCAGGCGATCGAAGTGCCGCTTCCCGATGAGGCCGGCCGCCGCGAGCTGGTCCAGCTCTACGGCAAGGGTCTGCCGCTTGATCCGATTGTCATCGACGACACGGTGCAGCGCACGGAAGGGGCGAGCGCCGCCTTCATCAAAGAGCTGATGCGCCGCATCGCCCAGGCCAGCATCGCGCGCGCCGGCGGCGCGGCGATCGCATCGGAAGATATCGACGAGGCGCTGAGCGACATGCTGTTTGCCGGCGGAAAGCTCAATGTGAGGCTGCTGGGCGGAACGCAGCAGATGGCGAGGGCCGCCGGCTAGGCCGTACGCGGCCTCAAGATAACTGGCAGACGGGCTGCCTCTCGCCATGGCCTGCCTGGCCTGGCAGGTCCGGTGCGCCTGCGATAACCGTCGGCTCAAAAGTTGCGGCAAAGCTGCTATCGACCCTGCGCATCCCCGTTGCTAATGAAGATCGCTGCCGCATGAAGGGATCGTGACCACATCCATCAATATCAATGCCTATAGCGACGCGCTGGTGGTGCTCGGCACCGCTGGCGTCGTGGTGCCGATCGCGCGCCGCTTCGGCATCAATCCCGTGCTCTGCTATCTCGGCGCCGGGGCCGTTCTCGGCCCGCTCGGGCTGGGGTCGGCGGTCCCGTACGTTCCGTTCCTGTATTGGTTCTCCGTCACCGACGCGCAGAATGTCGAAGGCATTGCCAACCTCGGCGTCGTATTCCTGTTGTTCCTGATCGGCCTCGAGCTGTCGTTCCGCCGTCTCATGACCATGCGGCGGCTGGTGTTCGGGCTCGGCGGCCTGCAGATGCTGGCGACGTCCGCGATCATCGGCGGCGTGGCGATCCTGGCCGGCCAGGGCTCCGATGCCGCGGTGATCCTCGGCGCCAGCCTCGCCCTGTCCTCGACCGCGATCGTGCTCGAACTGCTGTCGGGCGAGGGACGCCTCACCACGACCGCCGGCCGCGCCAGCTTTTCCGTGCTGCTGGC
>CAZDEZ010000045.1:0-37047 GCA_964504705.1 uncultured Bradyrhizobium sp. | reverse complement strand
CGCGCGATGGCGACAACTTGATCTTCTGAACGGCCTTTGCCATGTCAGTTTCTCCAAGAACGGGCGGCCGAGACCTTCTCTCGGCCTCCAACCCGTTCAAGGAGCGAAGCGCCGCCCTCTTACTCTAAGAGGGCAGCGCCACGCAGGAGACGAACCGAGAAGCGTGAAGAATGAAGCCAGGGTACGAAAGATCGTCCTGGCTTTGCAGGGGTCAGGCGGCACGATCCAAGAGCTTCTTCGCCTTCGCCTCCATGTCGAGGCGAGCATCCTGATGCGGCTTATCGCGCGCGACGGCCGTGATGCCCTGCACGAAATCGAAGATGCTTTCAGGCGGGCGGCCCTCTTCCGCCAGCACCGTTTCTATCACCTTGGCTGTCTCGGCCTTGGAGAAGCCGCGGCGACGCAGAAACTCGGTGCGATCCTCGTCACTATGTGCCACGATCCGCTCGCGCGCAGCCTTGATGCCATTGACAAAGGGCATGGGAGACGAGTTCGCGAAATTCAGCAGCGCGGGGGCCGCTTCGTGGGCAAAGCGAGACGAGGCGTATTTAGAATGGCGAATGATGATCTCCTCGAAATCCTCCACGCCCCACAGATTCCGATTCTGGCAGACTGCGCGGAGATAGAAGCTCGCCATGCCGAGCGTCTTCGCCCCAACTTCCGAGTTCCAGCAATAGAAGCCGCGGAAATAAAGGTCGGGCGAGCCGTCCCGGAGACGACCGGCTTCGATCGGGTTCAGGTCATCGACCAGGAAAAGGAAGACGTCCCTGTCGGAAGCATAGAGGGTCGTCGTGTCCTTGGAAATGTCGACACGCGGATTGTAGATCCCGGTCGACCAGTCGAGCACCCCCGGCACCTTCCATCGCGTATCACCGGTGCCATTGCCGGCGATGCGCTGCACCGCCTCAACCAGCTCATGGTCAAATATCCGGCCGTAATCTGGGCTGGTGACGGCACGAAGCTCAACGCGGCCATCGTCGGTCTCGAGCGTTTTGATCTGTTCGGCGCGGTTGGCAGTGAGGCCATACTGCAGGTTGATGCCTGCCAGTGCCGCAGGGAGCTGCCGCAGGTAAGCGGCCGGAGCGCCAACCTGGCTTGCAAGCTGCCCGAAGCTCCAGTGAGTCGGCGCGACGGGTTTGTCCGAGCCGGGCAACGTCAGCGCCAACCGCTCGGGATCAGTCCGGTTCGCTTCGACATGAATGAGCGCGCTTTCGACCACACGCGTGCGGCTGCGGTCGGTGCGATTACGCACGGTGCTTGCCAGCTCGTTGAGCGACAGATAGCGCTGGTCGGCCGGACGGGAAAACCACTCGGAGGATACCCGACCAACGCGTTCACCGCGGCTGACGTCCACCCGGTAACCGCCGCTGGCATCGCGGCGGGCATCAAGAATCGGCATGTTCATGGGAGCAATCTCCATGACGGGCGCCGGAAGACTCTCCTCCGGTCCTCAACCCGTCATGACCAACCCGGCCTGCACTCTCCCTCTCCCTCAGCGCTGCCTCAGCGCACACGGTGGGGTATGAAGCAGCCGAGTGAAGCCGAAAACGCCGCGTCCGCGATGGAGCCCGAAGGGTGAAAACCCGGCGTAAGCCGGGGTTTCAGCGCAGCCGACAGCCCGGTCCTGCAGGGAGACGCCCAGTACGATGCCCGGTTGGTGTTACCGTACCCGCCGAGCGTTCCGCCTGGTCACACGGGCAAAAGCTAGATCAATTCGCTAACAGGCGATCCGCGATCTTTTTGCAAATGCACGCCGGCGCCAGGCTCACGTTAGCTCGACGTCCTCGCGAGTCTTGGTCAGCGCGTCGAAGATTCTGATTCTAAGCATAGGAAAACGCTTCTTCAGCTCTTCCGCGCCCATCTTGGCTCCGTCCCTGGTCTCAAATTCGGCCTTGATTCGACCATCGACTTCGAGCGCGTAGCCTGAGGCCGGCAATTCACGGGCAGCAGCAACCTTCCTATAGCCTTCGCAGTGAGCAGATGACGACAACTGCTTAGCGTGAGTCGCACAAATCGCGCCAGCTTACTCCGGTGTTGTTTCGGCGCGTCAGTCGTCGAGGCTTCGGTTTGCTCTGTGAGGGCATGTTCAAGGATATCCGTTCGCATCATCCGAATAGTCGGTCGAGCTGCCTTGGCGCGATCACGCTTGACTCTTAGCCACTGAAGGCGCGCAATTCCGAGAGCGAATCATCAGTCCCGCCTTCAAGATAAGGAGTGTTGGCGTATGCGGTTCCGCCACCTTGAGAAATATCAGCGGGGCAAGTCCGGCAGCACGATGCAGCTTGGCATTCCATTGCCGCAAACACCAGACGGCCGGGTCTATCGCTATTCGCCGAACGAAAGCGCCCATCGGCGGCATTTCGTCTTGGGCAACCGAGTCGACGCCTTCGTGCTGCCAGAGACTTTGACGCCGCGCATGACGCACCGCCCTGGCATTCTCGAAACTGTTTGTCCCTATAGCGGGATCGTAGGGCCTGACGATGACTTCACGCACCCCGGCGATCTCGCCGCGTCGATGAAGATTATAGAGCACGCGGCGCACGCGGACGCGGCAGCTCATATCCATGAAATGTTTGAAGACCTCGGACGAAAGCTTTCGGGGAGTAAGTTCTTAAAGGTCGAAACCGGTCCGCGTCCGGTTCCAAAGCCGGTGCCGCGCTTCGTCCGCAGCGACCTATTGCGTGAATTGGTTTGCGATGAGTGCGGCCGGGACTATGGCGTGTTTGCAATCTCGCTGTTCTGCCCCGATTGCGGCGCTCCGAACATCCATCTCCATTTCGCCCGCGAAGTGGCGCTGGTGCAGGATCAGGTCAAGCTCGCCGACGGGCTTGGTGAGGAACAAAGCGAGCTGGCCTACCGTCTGATGGGAAACGCGCATGAAGATGTGCTGACCGCGTTCGAAGCCACGCTTAAGACGGTTTATCTCCACAAAGTGGCAATGCGGGCGCCTGGATCGCCTGATGTGAAGGCGGTTGGCAACGCGTTTCAAAACATCGAACGTGGGCAAAAGCGGTTCGCCGAATTCGGCTTCGACCCCTATGGTACGCTTTCGCCGGAAGCCCTTGCGGTGCTGACCTTGAACATCCAAAAGCGCCATGTCATCGGGCATAACCTCGGGGTGGCGGACGCCGCTTTCGCGGAACATGCAGCGGATGCTCGTCTCGGCGAGACTGTGCCCGTGGTCGGCGATGATATCCTGCAATTCGCGGAAATCGGTCAGATAGTGGTCAACGGTCTGGATGCCTGGCTCGCCAACGGCGCGCCGCCACCGGTGGAAAATGCCACGACCAAACCGATTGTGGCGCCACCTGCCAAGGAGCCGGCTGCCTTGAAAGTAGGGGAACTGGGACCGCTTGCGATCAAGATCGGGCTTTGGATCGCCAAAGAGTCTACCCACGGCTACAGCGATTTTATACCTGAAGATGAGCTGATCGCCGCATTTCCGGAGGCGTCGATCGACGAATTGGGTTTTGCCGTCGCCGAGCTTTCAACGGATGATTTGATCAATACGACCTCCTTCGTCGGCAAGCGGCTGCCGCGGATGACGAGCAACGCCAGTCTTTACATCACGTTCGACCCCTATGCCCTAAAGACCGATCCCGCTGCCGATGTCGTAATCCTCGTTGACATGGTGCTGGCTAAAAAGGATACAGTTGGCGTTGAAGAGCTGCACAAGGAAACAGGCTGGCCTCTGCGACGCTTCAATCCGGCTTTTGCCTACCTCATCTCGGAAATTGATGACCGCCGCGTCCTCAAAGGCGGAACCAACGAATACCCGGCCCGAGGGTTCTTTCTCATGGATCAGGACCGGGTGGAGCTGCATCGTTTCGCATCGCGCCTCCGCCGATAGGAGTGCGGCAGGTGTCACTCTCAACTTCGTGGGAGACGGAATGGGGTCAATTGACATTTCGGACGGCTCCCAGCCGCATACGTACCGTAAAGCTATGCTGCCGCAAGCCCTGTTGAGCGCCCGCGAGCGACCCGAACGCCGTTGAAGATTTCACAGTCTGCGGCCTGCTTGCTTCTCCCGTTACTCGCTGAAGCGGAGAGCAAGATACGCAGGTCTAAGAACGATCTACAGGACTACGCATTCAGGCGAGGGATAAACAAAGCCGCCATCCCGTCCGACGCGAAGAATCCGAAACTCCTCCTCGGTACCCATATGCATCACGAACGGAATTTCGCCGCTGTCGGACGGATCGGGCGTAATGTCGATCAGCGCACCTGTCTCGCGTTCGCGGATGACACTATGGGGGATAAAAGAATGTCCCCCGACAACAAGCCAGCCTCTCACCACGTCGCAATCCCGATTTGTCTGCACGAAGCGCTCGCAATTTGCGTGGCATTCGTTGGGGCGGGCAAATTCGACAGGCCGCCGCCGTATCACGGTCGACGTCGCAGCACGCTTCAGGAGATCGTGGAAGTAGCGCTTCGTTCGGTCATTCATGCTGAGCTGTGTGTCAGGCTCACGCCGCCTTAACGGGAGGCCGTGTTCTTCGTTCGTGAGGATGGGCTCTTTCCATCTGACACGCAGGTGGCGCACAACCGGGTTGGAATGTCGCTTTCGTGGACGATCGCTTCCTGAACGTTAGCCGCCGACTCGGCCGTCCGGCTCGCAAGAGCCGTCAGCCGCTTGCTCAACTGGTCGCGCGACATGGCCATCATGGCTCCGCGCGCGCCCTCAAAGCCGCAGTTGATCGCCGCCAGCCCCTGCCCGAACCTTAACGCCGAAAGCAATCTCGGCTTCTGGAGGGTATCGAACACCTTTGCGCCGCTCGTCCCCAACTGATGGATGAGGCCCGCCGTGGTCCAGTCACCGGCTCCAGCCGCGTCGACAAAGACCGGTAAGGTGAACGCCGGCAGACCGCTCCAGTGGCCGCGCCAGCGCACGCGCAATCCTTCTTCGGCGAGCGTCTCGACGATGATGCGCGGTTGCTGCGCTTCCCGAAGGTCGCGCAGATGACCCAGGCGGTCGTGAGAGTACTTCAGGATATGGCAAAGATCGACCGCCTTCTGAAATTGACGTTCGTCGCCGACGGACGATGGTTCAAAGACAACGAGTGCCCCTTTTTCCCTGGCCCAGGAGGCAAGTTTGAGCGAGGCGGGAGAAAGCCGATCCATGTAGAAGGCCTTCGGCACGATGGCGGATTGCGTCACATCGTTGGCCTGCTGAAGCGTCGAAGCTCGAAATCGCGGTAGCCATCCACCGCATTCCGGGCAGGCGAGGGAAAATCGGTGGACGCGCTTGCCATCCTTGTCTTCCACAAAGCGCTGGATGACGATGGGCGTCTGGACTACCTTCTCATCTGACAAGAACGCGTCGTCGAGACCGACGGACTTGAACTCTTTCCGTACGATGCCCGCGGCCCAATCTTTGCCGAGCCGAGCCACGGGATAACTCTTCCAGCCGAGCCAAGCCAGAATTGCCATGACATTGCCGCAGGAGCCGCCGGCCGCCACGAATTCCTCGGTGCGTCCTTCCACGATGTCAGCGGCCACGAAGCCGGCACCAACGCAAACCGGGTGACGCGTGGCGGGCCGGAGTGTCAGATCGACGCGTGTCATTTTTCCCAATCCCCTCGTATCCAAAGCGAATAAACCTCGATGCCCGTGTCGACCGAATCACCCGGTTCGCCGTAGGTGACTGATTCGACATAGGGAATGCCGACATTGACCTTGTCCGGCCCGCCGTTGTGGGCACGATGATCGTAACATGCCAAGAGTGCACCGACGGAGAGAAGCTTACTCGACAACGGTGACATGAACACCTTGCATCCGCCGAGATCGCTCAAAGAGTCGCGATAGCGGTTAATCGCGCCATAGATTTGACGGTAGGCCTCAAACGGATTGTACTCCGAAGCGTAGAGAACGTTTGTGGGCTCGACGCGGAAGTCATCGAAGAGAAGCAGACGGTATTCCTCGATCAGCCGATCGCCCCGTCGCGGGTCGCGACTTGGGAACGGGATGACCGGACAGATTTCATCAGGATCGAGTTCAGCGCGAATGCGCTCGAGGCGTGCGCTTTGCCCTTCGCCCAGGACCGGAAACCACACTCGGGGCAGGTTGATGGTGCTTTCGGCGGTGAGCTGGCCAGAGAAGCCGACCAGCGACGTCACCGTATCGCTAAGGCTCGCCGAGGTGTGATGCCGGTCGGAGATGACGCTTTCCGCCACGACGACGTGGAGGTTGACCGAGGGGCCGCCCTTTTGCGCCAGCTCATCAAGCAGCGCAATCAGTTGCGCGATCGCTGTCAAACCGATGGTACGCGGCATGGCACTGACATCGACGATTACATCAGTGTATTGTGCCAGCTCTTGCTGCCGATTAACAGCTGCTCGGGCATTCCGGGAGGTCACATGGCTGTTGCCGGACCCATGCATCTTGATCTCAATCTCGGTAAGTCCACTGCCAAAGATGCTGGCGAATGCGGCTGCATTGGCGTCGATTTTCTGTTGGGTCTTGGCGGTGTCAGGCTGCCCATTGCGGTAACGAAGTATCCAGCCGTGGAGCGCCGCCACTTTGCCTAATCCTAGGATCCGTTGTGGCACCAGGGTCGCCCGCGCGTCGAAGCCGCGCCCGACGATGAACAACAGCTTGCGCGAACCGTCCGAAAGCTTTTTAGCCCAGAACGCGTCAAACCGCGCTCCGTCGAAAAGCTGATAGGGATCCCATCGCATTGTCCTTCCGTTTCTAGACAAGCGATTTCTCCGTCACCGCCGCGCGACCGTGTGCGAGCCAGTCGGTGAGCTCTTTCAGGCTCTTCTTTCGCCAGCCGCCATACCCGAGCGGCAAATCAAAATGGGCGCAAAGAATACGGTTCAGATTGAAAATAATCAGGCTCTCGCCTTTGTTCTTGTGATCGAGGGTCGGCTCCAGCAAATTCTGCGACACGAGGGCGGCCAACATAGAACGCAGATCGGCAAACGCCGCCGATTCGCGTCCTCCATCAATAAGACGCGCGCGATCTTGCATGGTGATGCCAAAGCCGGTCACGCCCGGCGGATAAGGGGCACTTGGCCGGTAGGTCTGTGCGGAGCAGAAGGCGCCGAGGGCTTCCAGGAAACGCCGCGCCTCATAGCCGCGCGGCACCCGGCGCGGAACACCTTCCCAACGCCGCTCGGCCGCCTGCTTCAGGATGAGATGCTGCCGCTCGGCGCTAAGAATCGAATCGGCCCCACGACGCACGGCGGTTTTCGCGGCAAGCTCTTCAAAGAGATCGCCGGCGAGTTCTACGAATTGATCCGCATTGGAGGACGACAGCAGCGCAAGCTTCTGACGCCCGAAATAGATTGGCGCCTTCGCCTCGCGGGAAAGAAAGACTTCGGCGGCAGCTTTGACGCCTGCGTTCTCCTTGTCGCTTAAATCCTCCTCCGTGAGCGCGTCGAAATCAAACGCGCGTTGCGACTTTGCGGCGTCACGTTCGATGAGGATTTCAACTTCGCGCCAGCTCAGGGCGCGATCGCGCGGGCTCCCCGAGACCGCGCGCCGTGCCGCGAGCCATTGCTGGTACCGCTGCTGTTGTCCGGCGCGCGCAAGAAGCCGCTGCTCGATGGCGGCGCATTGGGCCTCAAAGACACTGTCCCATGCGGCAGGATCAAGTTCATCGGCAAGCGCCGGGAAGAAGTTGCGCCCCTGAAAGCCGTCGGCATCGCGCGCCCGCAGATCTGCAATCTGGTCAACGAATCTCTCATAGGCGACTTTGCGGTCGCGCCAACGGCTTTCGAGGCGAATTTCCCCATCATAGTCGCGGTCTTCGAGGGCGCCTTGCGCGAGCAGATCCTTTGGCGGCAAGGCCTCGAGCCGTTCGGCGATCCAGATGCCGCACGACAGGCGGGCGCTGGTCACGGTTTCCTTCAGCCATTCCCTCTGGTCGTCACTGAGGAATTGAAGATCGTCCAGCAACAATACGCGCTTCAGCTCAATGGAGCCCGACGCATCGGACAGCCGCGCCGTCGCGAGCCACTGAAGCGCTTCGAGCTGGGAGGCGGCTCTGGGCGTTGGCTTGCCTTCGCCGCCGAGATCATCGAGAAGGTCGAAAACGCCCTCTTCGATGCTGGATGCCCATTTGTGAAGATCGGCACCGCTGGCATTCGCGGGCAGTGTCGCCCCATCGGTCGGCTGCCATGTCGCCCGGATTTGGCCGACATCGTCCGGGTAAGACCGCTCGGAGCGCTCAAGCGCCGCGCGCAAGGTGGCAAGGACAATGCGCGCATTGACGAGGGCTCGGAATACGCCGGTTGATCGCGCGGGGCTGTCTCCGATTTCATCGAGGTCGCGATACTCGTTCGTGAAGGCAATCATAACGCCGAGAATGGCGGGACCATCGGTCGTCACGGCACCGGCCTTGATAAGCGCGTGGCGGGTCGGCCGAATATCCGGATCGTCCTGCATGCGGAAGATCTTGCGCAACGGTCCGGGCGTGAGGAGGCGAAGAAGGGTCGTTTTGCCACCGCCAGGTGCACTGCGCAGAAATACGACGCCAGACCAAGGATCATCGACGTCGTTCAACAGGTCAAGCGCGCCCGCAGCGAACAGCCGGACGAATTGTTCGTCATGTACGGACCGCTTGGAGGCGCGCAGGCGAAAGGGGTTTCTCATTATCCGCCTCGCTTGTGGCGGCTTACGCGAGGGAACAAGCCGGTGAACGTCTGATCGTATTCGCCCCAAAGGAGATAGATGGAATTGTTGGGGGCGTTGTGCGTGAGAATGACGGGCAGGCGGCATTCCGCATAGCCGAGGCGCTTCGATGTGCCGCCGACCTCGGCGTGCTCGTCATCCACGTCCTTGTCAAAGTACCGGTCATCATTGGCAAGCGCTATAATTTTCGCGTCTTTCTGGTCATCGAGGCGCGTGTCCGGCGCAAGCGCGTGGACCACGTCCAGGCAAACCTGGCCTTTCGGAAAGGCATACTTCTTAAGCTCATCCTCGATGTGCCGAACCGCCTGATCCGCTGCAACGTAAATGCACACCAGCACATCTAGGTTGTCTTTAGCGACGATCTTGCCGAGCGCGCCATTTTCCTCACAGAGCTTTTGCAGGATCTTGGGAATCTTCCCGTCCCACTTGCCGTCCTCAAGCCGGATGTATGAGGTTCCACTGGCGGTGAAATCATCGAGAAGGCAAATCGTATGGAATTTGCACTCTTCCTCATCCGGCTCGCGTCCAAATTGGACGGTCAGCGCCTTTTTCAGCTTCGCGCCCATCGAAGCCGCCTTCTCGTCCGAGATATCGTAGGCGTGCCAAAGCTGTTCGTTGCTGACGTAAGGATGGGACCGGCGAAAGACGTCGGTGCGTGCACCATCGCTTAGGCCGAGAAAAAGCGTCTGTCGCAGCACCTGTGAATACGCGGCGCTGGATGCGATGTGCTTGCAGCGCTCCGGATCGACCGCCAGGGCTGCCGCGGCCTTGGCAATCAATCCCGGCCGGATCACAACGGGAAAAGCGAGTTCAACAAGATGGCGCATTTCCGCCGTCGAAATAAAGACCAGGCGCGAGCGAAAGAAGTCGTAAGCGACGCGCCGCTCCTCTAGGGTCTCGAATTGCCGTAGCCATAGCGCGAGGCTCTCGATAAAGCGGCGGCCGGGAGCGTATTGCTGGTATTCGTCGTATTTGTAGCGCGCAAAGTCCTGCAGGATCGGACGCTCCCGAGCCTTTTCTTCATCCGACCAGTTCATGACCTTGGCCAGGAGAGCTTCTGCGAGCTCATCCCTCATTCGTCAAATCCTACTCCAGATGAATAGAACCAGTTCCATGCTGCCAATTAATTCTATCAAGATAATAAAGCGTTGCCTGCACGCCCAGAAAACCCCGTGGCGATAATCCCCAGCAAGATTCGGTGCTGGTGCTGACTTCATCGACGCTAAGCCCAAACGCATCATCAAGAAGCTCACAATCGTTGCCGGGCCATCGACCCTTGTCTCCCAGCCGCAGCACCGGCGCTTTGCTATCCGATTTTGTGCACCTGCGAACAGCCTCAACCACTGCTGTTTTTCCGCCGCCGCCGAAGATGATATCGACGGAATGATTTGAGCAAGCCACGGAAGCCTTGATGCCGGATTGATCGACAATCGAGGTGGCGATACGGACGGATGTCGCTGGCTCTTCGAGGCAGGGAAGGGAAACCGCGATCTGACGATTGTTTGATCGGAACGAGCACGTCGAAAAATATCGCGACGCGCGCAGCATGTTTTCGACGTACAGAACGTCACGCGTTGGTGGGCTTGGATCCGGCGCGCCGTCGGCAAGACTTTGAACGACAGCTCCGTTGTAGAAGCCTATCAGGACATTCGACCAGTATGGCATTCGGATCGCTTCCTGAATGCGCTCCGCGGCCGAGCCGCCGCGTCCCGTCGCGATCCCAATGATGGCGCCCGCTGCGAGCAGCCTGTTCAGGCCATCGGCGATCTCCTTGGAGAGCGGCAGGAATCGCGCATCGCGTTCGCAAAGCGTGCCGTCGTAGTCGAACACGAGGCCAGCGTAACGCGATTGATTGATTTTCTCAACTCCGCGCTCGCACAAGGCGCGCAATTCATCGATTTGGGTTGAGGTCTTCAGACCTCCTGCCATCTCTTTCCGCCAGACCGCGATATCCGTGACATCGGTCCGCCGCGCCTTGCGGCGCCGGGCCGGCGCGAGGTGATAAAGCTTGCGCCCGAACTCCGGCACGCCGGGCTTACCGGGATCAATCTTGCGTACCTGACCGGCTGCAGCTGCGAGGTAAAGACTCACAATGAGGCCCGCAAGAGCCTGCTCATCTCGCGGTCCACTGAAATCAATCCGAGCCTGAGGCACTTCGCTTGGAATGAGTTCGAGCGTACGGGTGGCCAGCGCTTCCTGGTCATCGCCTATCAAAGCCAATATCCCCGTCTGGCCGGGTCGCTTGGCAAACCAGTGATGACGGCCATGGCCGAAATTGCGAAGATCGGTCGCGTGGATGTTTCCGAGCGCCGCCTCGACGAAGCGAGACTCGATATCGGTTGCAGCCGGCCTTAAGGAGGATGAACAAAGAACGCTGGTCGTCTCTGCTTGGACGGCCGGCAGAGTATGCTCGATAAGCCGTTCCAGCGAAACACTGACGCGGCTTTTCATGAATTCGTCGAGCGTTCCGGGAAGCGGCGTGGTATCGCCAATCAACGCGCGATAGGCTTTGAGAATCAATATTGCTGAGCCGAGCAGAGACGCTACGGCAAGGAATCCGTCTTCGAATAACTCCGATGAGGCGGAGACAACACGGCTGTATTTGTAGCGTTCTGCAAGCTCGTGCAGCGGCGATTGCTCACGCATAACAAGGCCGACCAGCGGCTTGGCTTCGCGCTGCGCAGCTTCATCGAATGCCGCACAGATGTCCTTGTTGCGGCCACTAGCCGTGAAACACATCACGGCGGCATCACGGAGCGACAATGTCATGTAATCGAGCGGCGTTGAGGGCGAGGCCAGCCGACCGGTCGTAAGCTGGTGGATGTATGCCGCAAACGAGGCAACCGAGAAGGAGCCTCCTGATCCAAGCATGACTGCTGAGCGCGCGCCGGCACTCTCAATCGCAGCTTTAAGCAAGCCGGGGTCGAGCAGATTGGCCGCCTCATAGACCTTGTGAAGGTCGGCCAACTCCTTGAGATATCGATCAGTCACTGAAGCCTCTGCCGGACGCGGCGAATGGAAGTTCGCTCCGCGAAGTTCTCGCAGAGGCCATCACGTTACGGCGGCAGGACGCCCCCGAGAAGACGGAAAGTGCCAACTTATCACAGGAACAAAATAAGAACAATCCGCTTCTGGAAGGAATGAATCTTTTCGGTCAAGCTTCAGATGACCGCTTGATTGGAATTGGAACCCTCCAGGGACAGAAGGTGTCATTCACCTCATTGAATTTATTTATATACTCCTTTATACGGCAAGCCTTGCATGTCAGAAAAAGAGGCCTTATTTTCTGACGGCGAGGAGTAAGATCCATGATTTCGGTAGCGGATAGAATCTTGAGACACGTCCGGGCCAAAGGCCCGGGCAGTGTGTTTACGCCTTCAGATTTCATCGGCTTCGGCAACCGCGCTGCGGTGGATCAGGCGCTATCCCGATTGTGCAAGGACAAGCGGCTTCGTCGTATCGCTCACGGCCTCTACGATTATCCTCGCGTCCATGCGCGATTGGGCGACCTCGCACCCGCTCCCGATGCGGTCGCCAGAGCTTTCGTGCGCGAGACCGGATCGAAACTCCAGATGACCGGCGCTCAGGCAGCGAATGCGCTTGGACTGTCCACGCAAGTTCCGGCCCGCAGCGTGTATCTGACTGACGGTCCGTCGCGGCGCGTCGTGCTTGGTAAGCGAACGGTGGACATCCGCCATGCTTCGCCCAAGCATCTTATCGCGCCCGGCAGCATGGCCGGCACCGTTGTCCAGGCGCTACGCCATCTGGGACCCGACTCGGCCGCCGCCGTAGTCGACGCAGCGGCTATGCGTTTGAAGGGGACGGATCGGCGCGCGCTCGCCAACGGCATCAAGCAGGCGCCTGCTTGGATGCGGCCCGCACTTGATCAGATCCTGGAGCGAACGGCTGCCTGACGCATGGACAAGGTCGCCATCCTGTCGGCCGCGGACCGCGCCGCTCTCTTCAACGAGACGGGTGCGGCCCGCGGCCTGGCAAATGCCATCATCGAAAAGGATTTTTGGGTCTGCTGGACGCTGAAGCGCCTCTTCGGAATCCAGGGCGAAAGTTCGCCAGGGCTCGTCTTCAAAGGCGGCACTTCTCTCTCGAAGGTTTACGGCGCGATCCGCAGATTTTCGGAAGATATCGACCTTTCCTTCGACCGTGCTGACCTCGGATACGCGGGTAACCGCAATCCGGAGACTGCATCGTCGAGAAAGAAAGCGGACAAGCTGATCGGCGACCTGGTCGCTGACGTCGAGAAGCACATCGCCACCGTTGTGCTGCCGCGTTTGGCTGCTGCCATTGCAAGCGAGCTCGGTCCTGCCGGGGAGGCCGCCTGGATCCTGAGTATAGAGTCCGGTAACGCGCAAAACCTGATCTTTGAATATCCCAGGAGCTTGCCCGAGCAGGATTATACCGGGTTCGCGTACATGAGCAGAAGGGTCAAGCTAGAGTTCGGGGCGCGAGGCGATCCCTGGCCGATCGAAAAGCGGGAGATCATGTCCTACGCCTCGGAGGAATTTCCTGACTTCTTCGAAGCCCCCTCCTGCGCGGTCGATGTCCTATCCTTGCGGCGGACGTTTTGGGAGAAGGCGACGGCGCTTCATGCCGAACACCACCGCGACCTTCAGTCCCCGACGCCGCAATATTTTTCCCGACACTACTACGACCTCGCGATGTTGGCAGACTCAGACGAGGGCAAGAAAGCGATGAAGGATGGCGACCTATTGAAATAGGTCGCCGACCACAAGTCGGTATTTTTCCGCTCTGCATGGGCGAGCTACGATACCGCCCGTGCCGGTACTCTGCGGCTCTCGCCGCACCCGGATCGCATCTCGGATCTACGCGCCGACTACCGCAAGATGGCGCCGATGATGTTCGACGATCCACTGCCGACCTTTGACGACGTTCTGAAGCGGATCGCCGCCCTGGAGAAGACAATCAACGGCGCATGAATGTGTTCGCCGCGCTATGCAGCGCAATGCGAAGCTCTGCAAGCTCATCCGCCAGTTCGGATTTCTCGTATATCCACTCGGCTTGCTCATGTACGGCCAAAAGACTCCGTAGGTCGTGTCGCGCGGCAGGGACGATATTCAGTGCGTTTACTGCTTGTGAGGGACTCGATAAATCGCGCTTCTACGCTGCTCTCTTGAAAAAATTATTCAGAGGTGGAGCTTCCTGGGCGCTCACATCGCTCCAATCAAGGTGAGAGCCTTATCCGTGTCGGACAATGTCATTCGCACGTCATTGCCTAGTAGCTTCACTGACGAGAGCATCGGCAAGAACGAAAAAGAAATCCTCTTCTGCTTATAGTCGAACTCCTTCAACAGCTCCCAGTTTACCTTGGCAATGCTGAAATGATCGACAATGGCGCTGCGCGTAACCTCCGAGATCTCCTTCGGAGCTTCGTCCGCATCGGAGGTCGTCGATGTCTTGTCCATGGTGACTAGGCTGGCGCGAGCACAGCCAAGCGCTCACAGATGAATTGTGCGATCTGCGCCGGGCTGAACCTGCGCGCGTCGACGTAGCCGTCGGTCTTGAAAACGCCGTCAACGGCGCCGTCGTCGGTTCGCACGAACATGATGCGGGCATTGTCGCGCTCCATGATAATCTCCCTGATCGCCCTGAACTCAATGCCGCACCAGTCCTTCCTTTGGTAGTCGGACCCGAGGAACACGACGATCAGCTTCGAGCGGCGCCGATAGATCTCTTGCAGCAATGTGTCGAGGGACGGCCGTGCCAGTTGCGACACGTAGTTGCTGTCGTAGAAGTAGGAGTTCGGCCCGATTCTTCCCTCCAGCTCGCGCGCGACTTGTTCGACGATTGCCCTCACCTCTCCTGGAAAAGAAAGCGCCACGTCGAAATTGTGTCTGGTTATATCGACGGTCTTGGTCGCTTGCCCGGTCCATGACGGCAGCGTAATGCGCCGCGCGGCATGCAATTCCTTCGCAAGATTGACGTCCTTGACCGCCCAATGCGTTCGGTTCATCTCCCATTTGCCGATGTCGAGCTCGAAGGTGAGCTGTTCCAGATCGTCGGCGGACAGAAATGGATCGATCGCTTGAAGCTCGTATTCGATTCGCACCTGCCCCTGCCGTTTGGCGACATCGCGGATCAGGCCGAATTTCGGCGCGAGCTGGTTGAATGCTTCGTAGGCGAAGATACATGGCAGACGTTTGAGTTCCGAGACTGCGGCTTCGTCGAGCGCTCCGAACCGCTCGGTGATCGCGTTTTCGGTATATTCGCGGACACAGCGCGAAAATTCGATCTGCCAGGGCTCGCCGTTCCAGGCCTCGGCATTGGAGGAAACAAGAAGATTGTACATCGAGACGACCGCTGTTGCCGGTTTGAGGATTGGGCTTGGTGCTTGGAGGTGTCACCGGCAATTTATTGGAATTTTCACGCCGGCGCACTGATTCGATCGTCCAAGGTCCAACGAAGACGAACAGAGCTCTCCGCTGAGGCCGTTCGGCAAGGACAACCGCAGATCGCCAGTGGCCTATTAGGGGTCAATAGCCCATCGAGTCCGGGCCATTCGTTCAGAACCCGCCCGGCTCTCGCGCTGATGACCGCCGGAGCGGTTGGCGCCGCGAGCAGCACGACGCCGTAGGGCACAAAGAGCATGGAGACAGATCTCCAGCCTTGGGCTTGAAGCATCGCAGCGGCCCGCGCATTACCGGAGGTCTCAAGCGGCCATAGGTGCTGATTGTGAAGATCAATGTAAACCAGGGTGTCCAAGCTCGCGCAGGTGGCGGCGCCATAACGCGCGGCTTTCTCCGACAGACCATCGGCGACAAGCTGTGCCGCGTCGTCGAACGACATCGGCTGCGATGGCGTGTACGGCTCCAGTACATCTGCGACACCTTGTGCATCGCGATATCGGTCCTGACGCTGACGCCACTCCAGTCCGCGTCTCTTGTTGCCGACGATCTCCATGATTTGGAAATCGGCGCTTCGGAATCTGACGTCGATCGGCTCTTCGCGGCTCGCGATGATCTCGCCGTCCTCGAAGGTTTCCCCGATACAACGAAGGAATGCGCGCACGATCATGCGCTCACGCTCCGGCTTTTGCGGATTTGAGAAAAGGTGCCGGGCGCAATCAGCGTATTCACGCAGTTTGGCGAGAAATGCGTTGTCGGAAAATGCCATCGTACCCAAAAAGATAGCACCCTTGATCATGGAGCGTCTCTTCTTCAAATAGTACCCGCAGCGCGGCGACGGTGCCGATCGCCACACTCACCGCTATGTAGCGACGGCGCGGGCTATTTGGGTGGTGCAGGTGCAGCAGCGTCTCGGTTGTCGAGCTATGTTCGGGAATCGAGATTGCGCACTACCGTCAAGCGTTGAAAATACCAGCGGTGCGCGATGAATGATCACATGGTAAGCGCGACGCCCCGCCGAATCTACTCCGCTTTGTTTAGCAAATCCCCTTCCGCCTACGATCATCTTCGCAGCAACACGCTAGCGCCTGACACTTAAAAAGTCTCATTTTCATTCACAACCGCAGCAGTCAACATGAATAGACTCGCCATCGCAGATCGAGACTTCCATGAGCGGTTCAAAAGCAAAAGTGATTTGTAGCTATGTCGCAATCCTTGTCGGGCGGCGCTTGCTGACTGAAGCTGCCGCTGAAGGACGATCTAGATCTGGCGAACCCCGCAAAATCACAGAGGAGCTTCGATCGAGTCTTCGAATGAAGGATGCAAACGTCGCACGCGATCCCTGCGACCTGTCCGTAGCGCAAGACAGAAATTTACGCTAGCTTGTGAAGGCTTTGCTGTGAAGCGTACCCGAATGCGATCGCCTCGGGGCCAAAAGGCGATCATCCGACCGCTTGATCCTTCCCACCCTCAAAGTTGGGACAATCCCGATAATGAGGAAGTTTGGCTTGAGCTGGCGCGTGCCATCGGACGGCAGCTTGCGCGGGATGAAAAAGGCGGCTTGGAGCAGCCTTTAGGGGAACGGGATGGCGATTGCGTCACCAAAAAAGAGGGCCGTGATATACGCCCGGTATTCGAGCGACATGCAAAAAGTGACCTCGATTGACGGTCAGCTATTACTCTGCCGGAAGGTCGCCGCGCGCAATGACCTAGATGTCGTCGGTGAATTTGTCGACGCCGCAAAATCCGGCCTTACCGAAGACACGCGCGATGGCTATCAGCGTTTGCTCAATGGTGTTCGAAAGCATGACTTTGACGTGATCATCGTCGAGCATTTCGACCGCCTGTCGCGCGATCCTGCCACCATCCAGCGCCTCAAGCAGGTGCTTGAGTTTAACCGCGTTGAGCTGATGGATCAGAAAGGCGTTTATGCGACCGCAACTGACATCAGCATCGCAAGCCTCTACAATACGATCTACAAGCCGCAGCTCGCCGACAAGGTTCGGCGAGGGCATGACAATGCTGTCAACAACGGAAGAATTCCCGGCTCATACGCCTATGGTTATCGGCCGAAGCCGGGCGCGCCTGGCGAGCGGATGATCGATGAGAGCGAAGCGAAGATCGTGCGGCGTATCTTCATCGAGTATACATCGGGCCGTTCAACGCGAGATATCGCCGCCGATCTCACCCGCGAAGGCGTGCTCTCTCCTGGAGCCACCCGCCATAAGAACAAGGCTGGTCGCACCACCTGGAATCATCAGTGCATCACTGGCGGTCGCCATGGTCGCGGCATTATCGGCAACGAGCTGTATATCGGCGAGATACATTGGAACGTCCGCTCAACAATTCTCAATCCGGAAACGCAGAAGAAGCAGAAACGCCGTAATCCGGAAGAACGCCACATCATCGTCAAAAATGCCGAGCTACGGATTATTCCGCAAACGCTCTGGGACAGCGTGCAGAAGGTTCGCAATGAACGCGCTATCCATATGTTCGGGCCGACCGGCAAGCCGCGGCGCCGGCACGTGGTCCCGCGCAACAATGAGCACCCGCTCGCGGGAGTTCTTCGGTGCGGTGTTTGCAACGGCCATATGCGCATCGCTCAATCCTCTCGGAATGGCGGGCCGCGGGCCGCATGCGCCAACGCGCATCAGCGAGGCACGTGCGAGCATACCCGCAGCTTTGATATGGACGTTCTACTGCTGGATGTTGCCGAAAAAATGGAAGTAAGATTGCTCTCGCCGAAAGCTATTGAAGAGGCCATGCGCACTTGGAAGGAGGAGCGGAGGAGCGACCAGCGAAAGGACAGCGAACGCTCTAACCTCGAGCGTCGACGCAGTGTCCTGAATACCGAGATAGAACGCTTATCATATGCGATCGCAAACAGCCGTCGCAGACCGGATGAGTTGATCAAGAGGATAGATGAATGCGACGTGGAACGAGAAACTGTCGAGGAGCGCTTGCGGTTGCTGGGCAGTGGCGGCGAAAATGTGATCCCGTTCGATCACCCGAAGTTTGGTGATCGATACCGTTCGGAGGCTAAGAGACTGGTCACCGCGCTCAAGATAAATCCGAGGGCGATCGAAACCCGCATCGCCTTCCGTAACTTGGTCGATTGCATTGTTGTGCATCCGGTGCGCAAGCGGATGCCCTACGAATACACACCGTACCTAAATGCCGCGGCCCTTTTCAGCATGAAGATTTTCCGAGAAGACTGGCGCAAAACAGGAACGAAAAGTGCTACATACTACGATAACGTCCAGTCGGGGAAATCGGTGTCCTCGTAATAGACGCGGACCTGCATGTGATGGCGGCCGTCGCGGATCTCGCCGTCGAGAATGGATAAAGTTGCTTCCAAATTCACTTGCGGCCCTCGATCGCATGAAAGCAATCGTTTTGCGCAAATTCCTTGTCCGTGCAAGCGCCTCAGGCCACCCTGGCCCCTGCCCCGCCGAGCGTGACCAGCACGATTTCCGGGGGAATGCCGAGGCGGAAGGGCATGATGCTACAGCCGAGGCCGCCGGAGACGACGACGTCGCAATCCTTGCGGACGTGGCCATAGGTGAGCTCCTGGCCGGATGGCGCGATCGGCGACCAGCCGAGCAGGCGAACCTGGCCGCCATGGGTATGGCCGGACAGCTGCAACGCGACGCGCGAGGGCACGCGCCGTGCGATATCCGGCTCATGCGCCATCAGGATCACGGGCGCGTCGTCGGTGACCCTGGCAAGCGTCGCACCGAGATCGTCGACGCCGATGCGGCGAACGGAGCGGAAGCGCCGCGCCGGAACGTAGGCGAGCTGGTCGCCGAGCCCGGCGAGCCAGAACGGACGGCCGTCCTTGGCGAGGCGCCTGGCGTCGTTCTCGTAGACGGGGATGCCGGCGCGCTGCAGTTCGCGGCCCGCGGCCGGCACGCCATGGCCTGCCCGCTGCACGTCCCGGTCGTCCCACCAGTCGTGATTGCCGAGCACGGCGTGGACGCCGAGCGGCGCCTTCAACCCGCCCAGCACCGGCGCCCATTCATGGGCGGGAATGGCGCGCGTGGCGCGGCGCTGGCTGACGACGTAGTCGCCGAGCAGCACGGTGAGGTCGGGCTTCAGCGCGTTGGTGTGCGCGACGATGCCCTCGATCCGCTGCAGCGACATCCAGGGATCGCAGGCGTGCAGGTCGGCGATCACGGCAATTCGCAACTTGAAATCGGCAGGCCACTGCGGCGGAGCGAGGCTGTAGCGCGTGACATTGAGCCGGTCCGGCTCGACGCCGAAGCCATAGGCCGTGGTCGAGACGCCGAGCGCACCGGCCCCGCCCATCATCTTCAGAAAACGCCGCCGCGTAACCATGTGAGTCCGTTCGTGATGCCCGCGCAGAATGGAAGGCGATTGCAGCGGAATTCGGCCCCGCTTGTGCAGATTGTCAGCAGACCTTCTGCATTGTCCTACCAGCGATTATTGCCGACCAGCGCGTCCAGTCGCGCCTTCAACTCGTCCGGCGCGCGGAAATACCAGACGCCGCCGAGCAGGTCGGCAAAGCGCTTGTCGGCCGCCGCCTCGCGCTCGATGCGGTCGATGGTGGCCATGCTGATGACGTCTTCGAGCGGGCCGGCGGCCAGCACCGACAGCAGCACCGGATTGGTTTCGATCTTGAGGATCTCGACGATCAGGTCGATGGCGCGATCCGGATCTTCCTCGCGCAGCTCGCGCTCGAAATCCATCATCGTGAAGAAGTTGTCGTCGCGGTCGCGGTCGGATTTGGAATACTGCTCGACCCAGGCGCGCGCCAGCGCCGGTACCGACATGGTCTCGCATTCGAGCGGATGCGCCGGGGTCCTGCGCGCAAGGTGGTCGGCATTCCAACTTTCGGCGTCTGCAATCCGCGCGATCCGCTGCGTGAGCGGCTCATCCGGGCCGAAATTGATTCCGCCGAGCAACCAACGCAGTCTTGCATTGTCCTTTACCTCGCGTTCGATGTGCCCCATCACCGCGTCGCCATGGGCGTAGACCAGCGCGGGCATGAACTTGTCGTTGAGCTGCATGACGGTGAGCTTGTCGGCTTCCGTCCGCAGCACCTCGAGCGCCAGATCGAGCGCGCGGTCCGGCGCGTCGTGCGGCAGGCGGTCGAAGTACATGATTGCGGCCCAAGCGCCGCCGGTCTGATCGCGGCGGCTGATGCATTGGACGACGCACCAGATCGAGGCAAGCTCGCCGATGGGCAAGGCGTTGAGGAACGCCTCGGTCTCCTCGGGCGTGGCAAGCTCGGGCGCCGCCGCGATCGTCTCCAGCGCCTTCGCTTCCTGCATCGAACCCACGGGCTGCAACTCCACGGTAATGCGCCGGCTCGCAAGGCCGGCAAGCCGATTGTCGCCATTAGTGCGTTGCGGAGACGGTTCGGTTCGAAGCCGCTAATCGTCGCCGTCGCTGCCGAACAGGCCGAACTGCGCGGGATCGCGGGCGGGCTCGGCGAGGCCGAGGTGGCGGAACGCGTGCGAGGTCAGCAGGCGCCCGCGCGGGGTGCGCTGCAAATAGCCGCACTGGATCAGATACGGCTCGATGATGTCCTCGATGGCGTCGCGCGGCTCTGACAGCGCCGCCGCCATGGTCTCGACGCCGACAGGGCCGCCGCCATAGTTCAGCGCAATCGTAGTGAGGTAGCGCCGATCCATCGCATCGAGGCCGGCGGCATCGACTTCGAGCGCGCTCAGCGCGTGGTCGGCGATGGCGCGGTCGATCGACGTTGCATTCGCCGCGGAGGCAAAATCGCGCACGCGGCGCAACAGGCGCCCGGCGATGCGCGGCGTGCCGCGGGCTCTTCGGGCGATCTCGTTGGCGCCGTCGGCGGTCATGCCGATGTTGAGCACACGGGCGCCGCGAGTGACGATCTTCTCGAGCTCCTCCTCGGTGTAGAAATTGAGCCGCACCGGGATGCCGAAGCGATCGCGCAGCGGATTGGTCAGCAGGCCTGCGCGCGTCGTGGCGCCGACCAGCGTGAATTTAGCGAGCTCGATCTTCACCGAGCGCGCTGCCGGACCCTCGCCGATGATGAGGTCGAGCTGGAAATCCTCCATCGCGGGATAGAGCACTTCCTCGACGGCGGGGCTTAAGCGATGGATCTCGTCGATGAAAAGCACGTCGCGCTCTTCGAGGTTGGTGAGCAGCGCCGCGAGATCGCCGGCTTTCGCGATCACGGGACCCGACGTGGCGCGGAAACCGACGCCGAGCTCGCGCGCCACGATCTGCGCCAGCGTGGTCTTGCCGAGCCCCGGGGGGCCTACGAACAGCACATGGTCCAGCGCCTCGCCGCGCTTCCTCGCCGCCTCGATGAAGATCGAGAGATTCTTGCGCGCCTGCGCCTGCCCGACGAATTCCGACAGAAGTTGCGGGCGCAGCGCGGTGTCGCCGACATCGTCGCTGCGGCGCTCGGGCGTGACGATGCGGGAGGGGGTGGTCACTTCGCCAGTTCCTTCAAGCCCAACCGGATCAGTTGCGCGGTCTCGGCTTTCTCACCCGCGCTGCGCGCAGCCGCGGCGATGGCGGCGGCCGCCTGCGGCTGGCCGTAGCCGAGATTGACCAGCGCGGAGATGGCATCCGCCACCGGGCGCGGCGCGCGGTGATCGTCGATGGCCCCCGCCAGATGCACCACGGCGGGATCGACATTGGCGAAGGCCGGCGCCTTGTCCTTCAATTCCGTGACGATGCGCTCGGCGACCTTCGGGCCGACGCCGGGCGTGCGGGCCACCGACGCCTTGTCGCGCAGCGCAATCACGTTCGCCAGTTCCGACGGCGGCAAGGTGCCGAGCACGGACAGCGCGACCTTGGCGCCGACGCCCTGCACGGTCTGCAGCAGGCGAAACCATTCGCGCTCGTGGTCGGTGCGGAAGCCAAACAGCTTTATCTGGTCCTCACGCACATAAGTCTCGATCGAAAGCACCGCAGCCTCGCCCGGCGCCGGCAGCGCCTGCAGCGTGCGCGCGGAGCAGTGCACCTGGTAGCCGACGCCGCCGACGTCGAGGATGACATAATCCTCGCCGTAGGAATCGATCAGGCCCTTGAGTTTGCCGATCATGCGCCGGCCACTTTCAGTCGCAGCTCGACGCTGGCGCGGTGATGGGCGTGGGTGATGGCAATCGCCAGCGCGTCCGCGGCGTCGGGGGATTTCGGGTCGGCCTTGGGCAGGAGAATCTTCAGCATCACCGCGATCTGGTTTTTGTCGGCGTGTCCCGCGCCGACCACGGTCTTCTTCACCTGGTTCGGCGCGTATTCGGCAACCGATATGCCGAACATCGCGGGCGCCAGCATGGCGACGCCGCGCGCCTGCCCCAGCTTGAGCGTGGCGACGCCGTCCTTGTTGACGAAGGTCGCCTCGACCGCGGCCTCGGCCGGCCGATAGTCGCCGAGCACGGCGGCAAGCCCCTCATGGATGGCGAGCAGGCGGTTCGACAAAGGCAGGTCGTCCGGCGGCTCGACCGAGCCGCAGCCGACGAAGGTCAGGCGGTTGCCCTCGCTCTCGATGACGCCCCAGCCGGTGCGGCGCAGGCCCGGGTCGATGCCGAGGATACGGACGGGAGGGCGAATCGGGGGCGGTGCCATGGGGTATTGATAGCGCCACAGCGACGTGAACGAAACATAAACGGGAGGGTCGTCCCCGCTAAACCGGCCCGGGACTCTCGTGCCCCGGACGCAGCGCAGCGCGCCAGCGGTGCGCTGCTGAGCCGGGGCCCATCGTGAGATTGCGCGCGGGGAAGCGTGGGTCCCGGTTCTGCGGAGCAGCGCTTCGCGGTGCACCGCGCCCGGGACACGAGAGCTTACCCGCCCATCTTCGCCATCAGGGCGTCGGACACCTCGAAATTGGCGAACACGTTCTGAACGTCGTCGTGCTCGTTGAGCAGCTCCACCAGCTTCAAGAGCTTCTCGCCGGTCTCGTCGTCCACCGCGATGGTGTTTTGCGGCTTCCAGGTCATCGCCGCCTTGCGCGGCTCGCCGAACTTGGCTTCGAGCGCCTTCGCCACCTCGCGGAACGTGCCCTGCGACGCGTAGATCTCGTGGCCGCCCTCGTCGGAGGAAACGTCGTCGGCGCCGGCCTCGATGGCGGCGTCCAGCATGGCGTCGTCTGAGGCGACGCTGCGGTCGTATTCGATGATGCCGGTGTGGTCGAACATGAAGGCGACCGAGCCGGTTTCGCCGAGATTGCCGCCGGACTTGGAGAACATCGAGCGGATGTCGGAAGCGGCGCGGTTGCGGTTGTCGGTCAGCGCCTCGACGATGACGGCGACGCCGCCCGGGCCGTAACCCTCGTAGCGGATCTCGTCATAGCTCTCGCTGTCGGAGCCCGCCGCCTTCTTGATGGCGCGCTCGATATTGTCCTTGGGCATGTTCTCCTGGCGCGCCGCCAGCATCGCCGCCCGCAGGCGGGGGTTCATGGCCGGGTCCGGGGTTCCGAGCTTGGCCGCCACCGTGATTTCGCGCGCCAGCTTGCCGAACAGCTTCGACTTCTGGGCATCCTGCCGCCCCTTGCGGTGCATGATGTTCTTGAATTGGGAATGGCCGGCCATTGCTGGGTCTCGAGATTCGCTGGGGTGGGCGTGGAAAGCGCGGCGTTATAGGCCGCAGGAGGGGCAAAATCAAAGAATCCTGCGACTTTTTAGCACTTTAGTCGAAGGTATCGACGGTAATCAGACGCCGTTAACCATGACTTCATGCCCGAATGAGAGGATGCCGGCCGAAACTGCAACCCTCAAAGGCACCTCATGGCGTTCGGCCTGTTTCGAAAACGCCCCGCGGAATCGGCCGCACCCACCCTGGATCTGCCGGGCGGGGCAACGACGTCGACTACCCAAATACCGGCATCTGAAGAAGCGGTGGCCAACGCGGAGGGCGAGTCGGCGAAAGCCATCCTCGAGCTGCTGGAGCTCGAGCTCGGCGCCATGATCGGCCAGCTGGAACGCGCCGCAGGCTCGGTCGCCGGCGGCGCCGAAGCCACTGCAACCACCCTGTCCACCATCCGCCAGCGCACCGATGCGCTGACCGGACGCACCAGCGCCGCGCAATCCACCGCCAGCACCTTCTCCCACGCCGCGGAGAAGTTCACCGAGTCCGCACAGGGCATCGGCCAACAGGTGCGGGATGCCGGCCGGCTCGCGGACGAAGCGGGCGCGGCGGCCAGCGAAGCCCGCGCCAATGTCGACCGCCTGCGGGAATCCTCCGCGGCCATCGGCAACGTCGTCAACCTGATCGCGCAGATCGCGCGGCAGACCACGCTGCTGGCGCTCAACTCCACTATCGAGGCGGCGCGTGCGGGAGCGGCCGGCAAGGGCTTTGCCGTGGTCGCCGTCGAGGTCAAGGCGCTCGCGGTGCAGACCCAGAACGCCACCGAGGAGATCACCAGGAAGATCGAGGCGCTGCAGCGCGACGCAGCCGGCTCGGCCGACGCCGTGCACCGCATCTCGCAGGCCATCGAGGCGATTCGTCCGGTCTTCGAGACCGTCAACGGCTCCGTCGCCGAGCAGAGCGCGACCACCGGCGAGATGAGCGAGAACGCGGCCTCCGCCTCCAGCTTCATCGCTTCGGTCGGCGATTCCGCCGCCGAGATCGACAGCGCCACCAAGCAGGCCGAGGCGCATGGCGAGAGCGTGGCCAGGGCCGGCCAGGCCGTGACCGTGTTCGCCAGGAAGCTGAAATCGCGTTGCGCGGTGCTGCTGCGGCAGAACGAGCGCGGCGCCGCGCAGAAGCGCGAGCGCCTGCCCTGCAGTCTCAAGATCGAGCTGAAGACGACGCGCGGCGCCGTGACGGCGCCGGTGTACGAGATATCGCTCGACGGCATCCTGATCAGCGGGCCGGAGGCGGAGAAGCTGGCACAGGGCCAGAGCCTCGAAGCAACGTTGCAGGACATCGGCGACTGCCGCATCCGCGTCGGCGAGAAGACCAAGGGCGGCACGCAGGCGCAATTCGAGCGCCCTGCCGCTGCTGTTATCGAGAAGATCGAGGACAAGCTGTGGGCGCTGCAGGACGCCAACACCGAAGCGGTGGCCCGCGCCATGGAAGCCGGCCGCGCGCTGACCAGGATTTTCGAGGACGCCGTTGCCAGCGGCGCGATCTCGATGGAAGACCTGTTCGACACCAACTATGTCGAGATCGCCGGCTCCAACCCGGTGCAGCACCGCACCAAATTCCTCGACTGGGCCGACCGCGCGTTGCCGCCGCTGCAGGAGGCGTTCCTCGCCAAGGACAAGACCATGGCGTTCGCCGCCATGATCGACCGCAACGGCTACCTGCCGGTGCACAACAAGATCTATTCGCACCCGCAGAAGCCGGGCGACGTCGCCTTCAACACCGCCAACAGCCGCAACCGCCGCATCTTCAACGACGCCGCGGGCCTGGCCGCCGGCCGTAACACCCGCGCCTATCTGATCCAGACCTATGCCCGCGACATGGGCAACGGCAACACCGTGATGATGCGCGAGATCGACGTGCCCGTGCGCGTGCGCGGCAAGCACTGGGGCGG
Organism: uncultured Bradyrhizobium sp.; assembly: GCA_964504705.1. GTDB lineage: Bacteria > Pseudomonadota > Alphaproteobacteria > Rhizobiales > Xanthobacteraceae > Bradyrhizobium. The sequence goes on along the minus strand of CAZDEZ010000045.1, from coordinate 11,538 downwards.
CTTCCGCACGGCGTACCGGCTTTAGCCGCGGCAGCGATCAACTCGCCGCCGTCGATATTGCCGACGAACCTGCCGCATCATTGCAGGCCGTATTCCGTCGCAACCATCTTCGCGACTCCGGGCCAGATCGCCCTTGCCGCGTCGAAATCCTTGTCCGCAGCCAAACTGTCGCCCGCCCTCCGTCTGGCAAGGCCGCGTCCATAAAGCGGCAGCGCCACCTTCGAATCGATCGTCAACGAGGCGTCGAAGTCTGCGATCGAGCGATCGAGTTCACCCAGCCTGAGATAGGTGTATCCCCGCGAACTCAGAATCCAGTTGTCGTTCGGCAGAAGGTTCAGCGCGTTCGTGCAATCGGCGAGCGTGCTTTGCAAGTCGCGGCCAACGACGGAGCGCGTCTGGCAGCGCTTGCTCAATGCGGGGGCAGTCAACTGCCCCTGCGGCTGCATTGAAAGTACCAGAGTGAAGTCGGCAATCGCGCGGTCGTATTGCCGTGTCCGATGATAGGCGCTGCCTCGACTGAGGACAGGGCGCGCATCGTTGGGATCGAGGCGGAGCGCTTCATTGAAATCGGAAATCGCGCGATCGAACTGTTTCTGTTCGAGATACACCGTGCCGCGGCTGAGGAACGCGTTTGCGAATCCCGGCTCCAATCGGATCGCTTCGGTGAAATCGGCAATGGCCTGATTGGTGTCGCCTTTCGCGCGATACGCCGATCCCCGGGTATGAAAGGCCCTGGCCAGAGCAGGATCCAGCCTTATCGCTTCCGAGCAGTCAGCGAGGGCGCGGTCGTACTCCTTCTTCTGAAAATGGACGCCGCCTCGAGTGAGGACAGCGCGCGCATCGTTGGGATCGAGGCGGATCGCTTCATTGTATTCGGCAACGGCGCGATCAAAGTCTCCGTTCAGCTCGTACAAGTTGCCCCGGCTGAAGAACGCGTTTGCGAATCCCGGCTCCAATCGGATCGCTTCGGTGAAATCGGCAATGGCCCGATTGGTGTCGCCTTTCGCGCGATATGCCGATCCCCGATTATGAAAGGCCACGGCCAGGGCAGGATTCAGCCTTATCGCTTCCGAGCAGTCGGCGACGACGCGGTCGTACTCCTTCTTCTGATGATAGACGCCGCTTCGATTGAGGAAAGCGCGCGCATCGTTGGGATCGAGGCGGATCGCTTCATTGTATTCGGAAATCGCGCGATCAAAGTCTCCGTTCAGCTTGTACACGTTGCCGCGAACGCGATGACCGGAAGCGCTGGCCGGATCGAGCGCGATTGATTCGCCGTAATCGCGTAGCGCACGGTCGCGCTCGCCTTTGTTCTGGTACGCCACCCCGCGATAGTCGTGGGCGCGCGCAAGGTTTTGAGGTGTTTCGCTGCCCGATTCGATGATTGTCGAGCACGCTTTTATCCTTTGATCCGGGGTCGGACCACCGCGACCGGAGCACCACTCCCAATCCCGGGACTGCTGGGCGGCGGCGGGCAAGCCCGGCAATGATACAATGCTGAGTACCGCCACAGGGCCAACGATGAAAACGAGCAACGACCGCTGCGCGCGAGCAACCATACCTCCCCCTCCCCATTCGAGTCGTACCATTCTTGTTCGACGCGCACCATTCTTGCAGAACTACCTTGGCATGCAAGACGCAGCATCGACGTGCCGGTGCGCGTGCAGGGCCGGCACGGGGCGTGTTCCACACGGCGTACCAGCTCTGAGCCGTCCTATCGCGACCTGACGAGTTGCTTCGCCGCGCTGGCCGCGGCGTCGATATAGTTTCGTCCACCGTGGATCAACGTCAGCGCCATAGCACCTTCAGTGAGCAGCATGATCTCCCGGGAACGTTCCCGGGCGTTCTTCACGCGCGCCTGGGTCAGCCGCTCGGCTAGCCACGATTCCGTTTTCGCCTTGGCGCGGCGGGCGATGGCGCGGGCGGGATGACCGGGCAGATCGGCAAGTTCGACCACGAGGCGCGTGAAGCCCGATCCCGACCAGCGCGGCGTAGCAGCTGCCCATCCACCCAACTGGCCGAAGAATGAATCGATCATCCCGATGCGATCGGCCGGCATTCGCTCCCCGATATGCTTGAGCCGTTGCTCGGCCAGTTCCTCGTATCGCTGCAGCACGGCGGCAAGCAGATCGTCCTTGCTGCGAAAATAGCCGTAGACGGTGCGCTTGGTCAGACCGGCGCGCGCGGCGATGGTATCGACGCTGGCTCGCCGGTAACCCAGCCGCCAGAACGATTCGTAGGCCGCGTCCACGATCCTCAGGCGGACTTCCGCGGTTTGCCTGCGCATGCCCTGCCTCCGGTTCGATAAGTATACCGGTGAGTACATTTACAGGATTGTTGCCGCTTGGGAGAGTGCCTCTCTGCGCCGCCGTCCATCGCTTCTGCCGCACATCTGGAGGCTCGTCATGCAACCGGCCCCTCTCACATTCAGGTCGATCCGGGCACGCGCCGTCATCCTCAAGCTGAAGCGGCCGGTCGTCGCCAGGATCGCCACCATCCATGAATGGCCGCTCATCCTGATCGACCTCTTCACCGAGGAAGGCATCGTCGGGCGCAGCTATCTGGAGCCCTACACCGTCAAGACGATGCGCTACCTGGTTCCCGCCTTGCAGGATTTCGGCGAAATGCTGAAGGGCCGTCCGGTCGCGCCCGCCGAGCTCTACGAGCTGGCGCGCAAGTCGCTGCATTTCGTCGGCTACGAAGGCCAGTCCATGATCGCCGTCTCCGGCCTCGACATGGCGGCATGGGACGCGCTCGCGAAGGCCGCCGGAATGCCGCTATGCGTACTGCTCGGCGGCACCGTTGGGCCGGTGAAGGCCTACAACAGCAACGGACTGTGGCTGCAGCCGCCGGAGCAACTCGGCTCCGACGCCATCGCGCTTCGCGACGAAGGCGGCTTTGCCGCGCTCAAGATCAGGCTGGGCCGCGACCGGCCGCGCGACGACATCGCGGCTATCGACGCCGTCCGCAGCGCCGTCGGCGACGGCGTCGAGCTGATGGCCGACTTCAACCAGGGCCTCAATCTCGGCGAAGCGCTGCAGCGCTGTCACTTGCTGGACGATCAGGGGCTGGCCTGGATCGAGGAGCCGATCGTTTACGACAATCTCGACGGCTACATGCAGCTCACCGCCGAGATCGATACGCCGATCCAGATCGGCGAGAACTTCTACGGGCCGCGCGCCTTGCACGCGGCGCTGCAGCGGCAAGCCTGCAACTTCGTCATGCCGGATTTCATGCGAATCGGCGGCGTGACCGGCTGGCTGCGATCAGCCGCGATCGCCGGCGCATGGGGCACGCCCATGTCAACGCACCTTTATCCCGAGGTCGCGGCCCATGTAATGCGCGTGACCGAGACCGCGCACTGGCTGGAATGGCAGGACTGGGCCGATCCGATATTGCAGAAGCCGTACGAGGTTCGCGACGGCCTGTTCCACATCCCCGACGTACCCGGCATTGGACTGGAGTGGAACGAGGACGCGGTCAGCCGTTATTTGGCGGATGCCTGAGCGCCGGGGGACCGGTCAGGTCCCACGGGTGGCCGGCCTTGCGGCCGCAAGCCCAACCAGCGCAATCACGGTGAACGCGGCACCTGCGAGAAAGGTACCCTGCGATCCGATGCGATCCCACAACTCGCCGGCAAGCACGCTTGCCGCCAGCAGCGCGAGCCCCGTCAGCAGGTTGAACATGCCGTAGGCGGTGCCGCGAAGCTCAGCCGGCGCGGTGTCGGCGACCAAGGCTGCCAGAAGGCCTTGCGTAAGGCCCATGTGCAATCCCCACAACACCACTCCGGCGATCACGCCCTCGATACCGGTGGTAAATGCAAGCACGAGGTCGGCGGCAACCAGCAATGCAAATCCGGTCTTCAGCACGGTGAGGCGGTCGGCCCGATCCGAAAGCGCCCCCGCTGGATAGGCGGACAGCGCGTAAGCCATGTTCATCAGCACGAGCACCAGCGGCACCAGCATGGGGGTGAGGCCGACGGCCTGTGCTCGCAGAATCAGGAAAGCCTCGCTGAAGCGGGCAAGGGAGAACACGAAGCCGATGGCAACGATCTGCCAATAGGCAAGCCCGAGCCGCTTCAACTCCGCAACGCTCAACGGCCATCGCGCCTTGCGCGACGTGTCGGCGCGCGCCGGCTCGGCGACGGCGAAGAGCAGCAGCGCCACGGCCAGGAATGCGGGGATCACGGCGATCCAGAACACGGAACGGAAATCGTCAGCCGTGAGCCACATCAACGCAACGGCCAGCGCAGGTCCGAGGAATGCGCCGATCGTGTCCAGCGATTGACGCAACCCGAAACTCGCGCCTCGCAGATGCGTCGGCGCGATGTCGGCAATCAACGCATCGCGGGGCGCGCCGCGAATGCCCTTGCCGATTCGATCGATGAAACGCGCCGCCACCAGCCAGCCCACCGAACCCGCCAGCGGAAAGATCGGCTTGGTGCAGGCGGCAAGACCATAGCCGAGGACAGCCAGCCATTTGCGCTTGCCCGTCCAGTCGGACAGCGCGCCGGAAAATACCTTGGTGATCGAGGCGGTCGCCTCTGCGACGCCCTCGATCAGGCCGACCGTCACCATCGATGCGCCGAGGCCAGAGACCAGATAGATCGGAAGCAGCGCGTGAATGATCTCCGAGGAAACATCCATCAGCAGCGAGACGAAGCCGAGCGCCCAGATGGCGAGAGGAACCTCGCGCAGTCCATCAGGCCTAGGCTCCGTGCCGTTCGCCGCCATCGCCCCCCGACCGAGACCTACCCGCCAGTCACCAGAAGTCCGGCATCGTTGGCGCCAGCCGCCCGCCCTTGCGCACTGGCGCGATTTTCACGGCAAGCCCCGTGGCGTCGTCGGTCTCCACCGCAACGCCCGACAGCGTCGCCTCGCCGCTCGCCGGCTCGAACCGTGCGGAGGGAATGCCGGTGGTGAAGCGCCGCAGCGGCTCTTCCTTCTGCATGCCGATGATCGAATCGTAATCGCCGGTCATGCCGGCGTCGCTCATATAGGCGGTGCCGCCGGGCAGGATCTGGTGGTCGGCGGTCGGCACATGGGTGTGGGTGCCGACAACGAGGCTGGCGCGGCCGTCGCAGAAGAAGCCGACGCCCTGCTTCTCGCTCGTCGCCTCGCAATGGAAGTCGACCACGACGGCATCGGCCGCCTCGCGCAGCGGACAGGCCGCGAGCTCGCGGCCCAGCACGGCGAAGGGATCGTCGAACGGCGTCATGAAGACGCGCCCCATCGCGTTGACGACCAGCGCGCGCTTGCCGTTCTTGGTGTCGACCAGCGCCGCTCCGCGGCCGGGCGTACCCGGCGGCATGTTGGCGGGGCGGATCAGCCGCGGCGCGCGCTCGATGAAGACCAGCGCCTCGCGCTGGTCCCAGGCGTGGTTGCCGAGCGTGACGGCGTCGGCGCCGGCATCCAGCAGCTCCTGGTAGATGGCCTCGGTGATGCCAAAGCCGCCGGCCGAATTCTCGCCGTTGACGACGACGAGATCGAGCGACCAGTCCCTGACCATGGCGGGGAGATAGTCCGTGACGGCGGTGCGGCCGGTGCGGCCGACGACATCGCCGATGAAGAGGATACGCAAGCCTATTTGCTCCGGAAATCGAACACGTCTTTTTCCGTTAGCACAAAATCCAGCGCCACGTCGTGCGACATGGCGGGGATGGAGGGGGTTTCCTGCACCGAAAAGGCGAGCCCAACGCCGGTCACGTGATGCGATTTGCGCAGATGCGCGAAGGTGTGGTCGTAATGGCCGGCGCCATAGCCGATGCGGTGGCCGGCGCGGTCGAACGCGGCGAGCGGCACCAGCATGATGTCGGGGATCAGTTCGGCGGACGCCGGCGAGGGCTCGGGAATGCCGAGCGAGCCCAGCACCAGGCGATCGCTGGGCGACCAGGCGCGGAAGGTCAGCGACTTGCCGCGCGCATTGATGACCGGCAGCGCCAGCCGCGCGCCGGCCAGAGCGAGCTTCAGCATCAGCGGCGTCGGGTCGATTTCGTTCCGGATCGGCGAATAGCCGGAGACAACCGTGCCCGCGGCGATCTCGATCGGCAGCCCGCGCTTCGCGATCTTGTTGGCCGCCGCCGCGCGCTTCCTGTCTCCCAAAGCGTCGCGCGCCGCCAGCGCGGCTGCACGCAGATCAGCCTTGGAAGGTGCTGCGTCCATGAAACGGCCAGAGGTGAAAACGGCCAAAATAAAGTGCGAAGCCGCAGATGCCGTTGAAGCGCTCGATCCCGGAGTTCCCTACGAAAGTAGGTGGGCACCATATGTCCGGGCCCACGGGCCCGGCCAGGGACAGTTCCCTAAAGGATCGATAAGGCCCCGGGGATATATGGCTCCTGACGCGCAACGCAGCTTCGCAGGGGTAATGTAGCGATGCGCGGCGCGAATCGCCAGCGGCAAGGGGACGCGGTCCGAACTGGGTTGCGTGTGGTGCTCACGCCTTTCTCACGCCCGGGCTTGTCCCGGGCATCCACGTTCTTTGTGCCGCGAGAAAGACCGTGGATGGCCCGGACAAGCCCGGCCATGACGATCGCTGAACCCGCCCGTGCGAAAGCGCACAGGATGACGAGTCACCCGATCGCAATTCCGTTGCCGATGGTGCGGTTGAGCACCTGCGTGGTCTTTTCGATGCGGTCGGCGGCTGAGTTCAGCGCATTGGCCACCGCGGTCTGCGTCATCCGCGCGCGGTCGACGGCGGCGGCGCGCATGTTGCGGGCGGTCTCCAGCTCCTGCTCCAGCGTGTGCAGGCGCGAGGTCGCGTCGAGCAATTCGTCGCAGACGGTGAGCGCGGCCATCACGGTGAGGCGCGCATCGCCGATCTCGCCGAATTTTCCGCGCAGCTCCGTCACCCGGGTCTCGAGCGTCTCGGCGAGCTTGAGCAGGCGCACCTCCTGCCCCTCCTCGCAGGCCATGCGGTATTGCCGGCCGTTGATGGTGACGTTGATGTGGCTCATGCCTCGTCTCCGGCGTCGAGCATGGTACGCACGCTGCCGATCGCGGCATCCAGCCGTTCGGCGATCTCGCGGTTGGTGCGCTCGAGCTTGCGCGTCTTGACCAGCGAATTGTCGAGCTCCTGCGCCAGCCGCGAGCGGTCGACGCCGAGCGCCTGGATGCGGCTCGCCAGTTCGTTCTCGTCGCGGTCGGAATCGCGCCGCCGCTCGACCGCGTGCTCCAGCGCCTCGAGCGCCGACATCAGGCGGCGCGTCGCGGCCTCGAGCTCGAAGGCGGAGGTGTCGGCATTGCCGGAACCGTGGGCGGGGCGTTCGTTCATCCCTAGACTACACGCACATTTCGTTCAGCCCGCCACTCCGGTAAAACTACGGTTCGGCAAGCGGTTAGACGGAGAAGTTTACGTGGCCGAATCGGCCCGCGCAACGAGACTTCCAAGCTATGCACCGCTAAGCAACTTTTCTCGACTTTTGCGCGTTCCGTTGCCTTGGACTCGGGGAACCGGGATGCTATCCAGCCCCCAACTCGTCGCCTTCAGGCCCACCAACCACCGCGTCCGCAGCCGCTGCGGATCGCCACCAAGCATCTCATTTCAGGCGGATTTTCATCATGACGCAGGTCGACCACACCCGTATGGCCAATGCGATCCGCGGGCTCGCCATGGACGCCGTGGAGAAGGCGAAATCGGGTCATCCGGGCCTTCCGATGGGCGCCGCCGATATCGCGACCGTGCTGTTCACGCAGTTCCTGAAATACGACGCGGCCGATCCGGCCTGGCCGGACCGCGACCGCTTCGTGCTCTCGGCCGGCCACGGTTCGATGCTGATCTATGCGCTGCTGTATTTGACCGGCAATGCGCAGATGACGCTCGACCAGGTGAAGAACTTCCGCCAGCTCGATTCGAAGACGCCGGGCCATCCGGAAAACTTCCACACTTCAGGCGTGGAGACCACCACCGGCCCGCTCGGCCAGGGCATTGCGACCGCGGTCGGCATGGCGCTGGCGGAGAAGATGCTGGCGGCGGAATTCTCCAAGAAGGTCGTCAACCACCATACCTATGTGCTGGCGTCCGACGGCGACCTGATGGAAGGCGTCTCGCAGGAAGCGATCGCGATGGCCGGCCACTGGCGGCTGAGCAAGCTGATCGTGCTGTTCGACGACAACGGCATTTCGATCGACGGCCCGCTGTCGATCGCCGACTCCGTCGACCAGGTGAAGCGCTTCAAGGCGGCGGGCTGGGCCGCCGAGCGCATCGACGGCCACGATCCCAAGGCGATTGCGGCGGCGATCGCGCGCGCGCAAAAGTCCGGCAAGCCGTCGCTGATCGCCTGCAAGACCACCATCGGCTACGGCGCGCCGAACAAGGCCGGCACGGCGAAGGTGCACGGCGAGGCCCTGGGTGCCGACGAACTCAAGGGCGCCAAGGAAAAGCTCGGCATTTCGCAAGACTCTTTCTCGGTGCCGGACGACGTGCTGAAGGCCTGGCGCGCGGCCGGCGCGCGCGGCGCGGCGGCAAAGAAAGAGTGGCAGGAAGCCTTCGCTGCTTTGTCGAACCGCAAGCAGAGCGAATTCCAGCGCCGCATGCGTCACGAGCGGCCGGCGGGCCTTGCGAAAGCGATGCGCGCGCACAAGAAGGCGCTGCTGGAAAAGCCGCTGACGGCGGCGACCCGCAAATCCTCGGAAGCCGCGATCGAGGCGATCGTCGCCGCGGTGCCGGAATTCGTCGCCGGCTCCGCCGACCTCACCGGCTCCAACAACAACAAGGCGAAGTCGGCGGTCGCGTTTTCGCAAAAGACGGCGAAGGGCCGCTTTATCCATTACGGCATCCGAGAGCACGGCATGGCGGCTGCGATGAACGGCATCCACCTGCATGGCGGCTTTGCGCCGAACGGCGCGACTTTCCTGGTGTTCACCGATTACGCGCGCGGCGCGATGCGGCTGTCGGCACTGATGGGCGCCGGCGTGGTCTACGTCATGACGCACGACTCCATCGGCCTCGGCGAGGACGGCCCGACTCACCAGCCGGTGGAGCATCTCGCGGCGCTTCGCGCCATGCCGAACATGCGCGTGTTCCGGCCCTGCGATGCCATCGAGGTCGCCGAGTGCTGGGAACTGGCGCTGAACCGTACCGATGCTCCGACCGTGCTGGCGCTCACCCGCCAGAACCTGCCGCAGCTGCGCAGCAATGCGCCGAACGACAATCCCTGCGCCCACGGCGCCTATGAACTGGTCGCTGCCGCCGGTGAGGCAAAAGTGACGCTGTTCGCCTCGGGCTCGGAGGTAGAGATTGCAGTTGCGGCCCAGAAGCAACTGGCCGAGCGTGGCATCCCAGCGCGCGTGGTCTCGGTGCCGTCGCTGGAATTGCTGCTGGCGCAGCCCGCCGAGCGGAAAAAGGCCGTCATCGGCAATGCCCCGGTCAAGATCGCGATCGAGGCCGCCGTTCGCTGGGGCTGGGACGCCGTGATCGGCCAGGATGGCGAGTTCATCGGCATGCACGGCTTCGGCGCCAGCGCCCCTGCCAAGGACCTTTTCAGGCACTTTGGCATTACCGCGGAGGCTGCGGTTAACGCTGCCCTGAAACGGCTAGGGCCGTCGAATTGAAGTCCCTACGGAACAAGTGGAGAATTCGCCTAGGGACTTCAATTCGAAAAGCGGCCCTAGAATCATAGATTTGCTGGTGCCCATTAGCTTTCCGAGGTTCGCAAAAAGGTATTGCGGCAACGGGATGCGAACCTCGGAAAGTGGGCACCAGTGGTGAAGGGCTGTTCCGGTTGAGATTGCCGGGAAAAAGGACTAGGAACTGCCCCATCTTGACCGTTCCCGCCCGGCCGAACCGGGCGTTCCGCCGTAAGAACTCCGCGAGGCAAAGCTCGCGGGGCGGCAACAGCTTTTAGAAGGAGAATCGAGCATGGCACTCCGCGTCGCGATCAACGGGTTTGGCCGCATCGGCCGCAACGTATTGCGTGCCATCGCCGAGTCCGGCCGCAAGGACATCGAGGTGGTGGGGATCAACGATCTCGGTCCGGTCGAGACCAACGCGCATCTGCTCCGCTTCGACTCCGTGCACGGCCGTTTCCCCGGCACCGTCACCGTCGACGGCGACTCGCTCAACCTCGGCAACGGCAAGATCAAGGTGTCGGCCGAGCGCGATCCGTCCAAGCTGCCGTGGAAGGCGCTCGGCGTCGACATCGCGCTGGAATGCACCGGCATCTTCACCGCCAAGGACAAGGCCTCCGCGCACCTGACCGCCGGCGCCAAGCGCGTGCTGGTCTCGGCGCCCGCCGACAACGCCGACGCCACCATCGTCTACGGTGTCAACCACGACACCCTGACCAAGGAGCACCTCGTCGTTTCCAACGGTTCCTGCACCACCAACTGCCTCGCGCCGGTGGCGAAGGTGCTGAACGACCTGGTCGGCATCGAGACCGGGTTCATGACCACGATCCACGCCTATACCGGCGACCAGCCGACGCTCGACACCCTGCACAAGGACCTCTATCGCGGCCGCGCGGCGGCGATGTCGATGATCCCGACCTCGACGGGTGCGGCCAAGGCGATCGGCCTCGTGCTGCCGGAACTGAAGGGCAAGCTCGACGGCGTCGCGATCCGCGTGCCGACGCCGAACGTCTCGGTGGTGGACCTCAAGATCGTCGCCAAGCGCGCCACCGACGCCAAGGAAATCAACGCGGCGATGAAGCGCGCCAGCGAGCAGCAGCTCAAGGGCATCCTCGGCTACACCTCGGCGCCGAACGTCTCGATCGACTTCAACCACGACCCGCATTCCTCGACCTTCCACGAGGACCAGACCAAGGTTCAGAACGGCACGCTGGTGCGCGTGATGTCCTGGTACGACAACGAGTGGGGCTTCTCCAACCGCATGGCCGACACGGCCGTCGCGATGGGCAAGCTGCTGTAACTCTTCTCTCGTGTCCCGGACGCGGTGCAGCGCGCCAGCGGTGCACCGCAGAGCTGGGACCCATTCGGGACCACCAAGACCGCAAGATATGGGTCCCGGTTCTGCAGCGCACCGCTTCGCGCTGCGCTGCGCCCGGGACAAGAGAATTCCCATGACAAAATCCTTCCGCACCCTCGATGACGTCGATGTTAAGGGCAAACGCGTGCTGCTGCGCGTCGACCTCAACGTGCCCATGGAAAACGGCCGCGTCACCGACGCCACGCGCCTGGAACGCGTCGCGCCGACCATCACGGAGATCGCGACCAAGGGCGGCAAGGTCATCCTGCTCGCGCATTTCGGCCGGCCCAAGGGCCGCGAGCCGAAGGACTCGCTGAAGCCGGTGGCGGAAGCGCTCTCGAAAGTTATCAAGAAGCCGGTCGCATTCGCCGAGGATTGCGTCGGCGAGCCCGCCGCGAAAGCCATCGCTGCGATGAAGGACGGCGACATCCTCTGCCTGGAGAATACGCGCTTCCACAAGGCAGAAGAGAAGAACGATCCAGCCTTCGTCGAGGAACTCGCAAAACTCGGCGACATCTGGGTCAACGACGCCTTCTCCGCCGCACACCGCGCGCACGCCTCGACCGAGGGCCTCGGCCACAAGCTGCCGGCCTATGCCGGCCGCACCATGCAGGCCGA
>CAZDEZ010000044.1:19856-38330 GCA_964504705.1 uncultured Bradyrhizobium sp. | reverse complement strand
GCTAAACTGGAATTTTCCAGCAATCCCCGGTCCAAAAACAGGGAGGCAGGTCACGTCCGGCAAATCATCTCCTCACCAAGGCATGCGCATTCCGGCTTATGACCGGAATCGCCAGGCCTTGCAACGTGGTTCCGAGGTCTTGGAGTTCTAGCGCTCGTCCGCGATCACCTTGCCGTCGTTCGGCAGCGAGTCGGCGCCGACCAGTTCGACCGTGCCGCGTGCCGAAGTCTATCAGCAATCACGTCGCGTACGGTCGGCAACGTTCCGGTCCAATGCATTAGCAAACTTCACGCTGTGCGCAACTCGTCTCCCACAGTTGCTTAGCAACCGGCAACGGTGCAATCTGCATATTCGTCCACCAAGCCTTCTCATTGCCATGTCGATGCAGGTTTTGGTGGTGAATTCGGCAGAGCGGCACAGTAAATTCGTCACTAACCTTCCTTCCAAGCGCTTTCGCTTGAGCAAACTTCAGATGGTGAGGGTCTGATCGCACTTGTTTGCAGATCAGGCATGGCTGGCCGCGCACGAACAAAAGATGCGTCTTGCTGCGCTTTCGGACATCCTTTGGAAAGGCAAGATTAGCCGGTTCTTTCGCGTCGTCATTATCGGTCGCTTTACCGCCCTCTAGCCCTGCGGAAACGGTGATCTCTCCCAGCCTCTTTTCGTAGGCAGACTCGATCAACCGGGCATCTTCCTCCAACAGTGCATTCTTACGGCGGAGTCCATTTTCGGCCCACTTCAAAAGGTCGTCTTCGGCAGCGAAGGAAAGGATCTCGCTCAACATCTGGTCCTTGAGTTGAGTGGAGTGATCCCGGCTCAGTACCGGACGCTGCATATTACCCTGATCCGGTTTCCCCTTTGGACGTTTTGCTGCATTGGGTTCGGTGGGCGGTGGGCTTTGCTGCGCTTCGGGCGCGTCAAGATCATCTTCTCCCGCGATGCCAACCAGAGCAAACAGGGCGTAACGCCGGGCGTATGTGAGAGCTGCCCCCATCCGATGCGGAGCCTCGGTATCCTTGCTGGTACAGACCGGCCATTCGGAGGAAAACCATTCGCCTGATGAATGGGCTAACAGTGTAGTCAAATGAACCTGCCCCGTGGTTGGCTCGACGCGGGTGGTTTGGATAGCGGCAATCTCGTGCTGGCTTAGACACTTTCGCACAATGTCCAATCCACTAGCGAGGGAAGCGTATCGGAATGAGCGGTCCTCCTCGCGCGGGAAGGGAGAACGGATGGTGGCAACTAGGGTTTTTTCAGGGTTGGTCAGCTCGGCCTGCGCTTTCGCAAGAGCCGCCGCGATCGCGCCGATACGCTCACTGGACTGGTGCATTGGCGGCCTCCGTCTGAACAGGATCGAAGCTGATGGCGCCGGATTTGGATCTCTTGGCCCTGATGCCATGCCCGATGGCCTCTTTAGCGTCCTCAGGCACGAGCTTCTTGAGCTCCGTCTTTGCGAGCTCATGCTCCTGATAGGCGGCGCGGGTCCGCACATAAGTTGCTGCAAGCTCCGCCCATGAATTGGACGAGGCCATGTCCACGATCTTGATGGCCTCCAGGCGCGGCCGCGGCGGTTCGATCCCGAACAGGCGAGGGGGCTCGCCGGTCTGCACGCAGCGCCAAAACTTCTTCTCGGCCGTCAGAAGAAGATGTTGGTAGAGTGGATCAGCATTGACCTTGATCTCAACCCATTTACCGCCACCCGTGATAATCGAGAGCACCGCTGAGCGTGCAGCAACTACCCACATGTTGTGTTGCAGCTGGGCCATATGCTTTTCGGCCGCAGCTTCTTCGGAGAAATTCCAAGGCAGCATGAACTTGGCTTCGAATACCTCGCCGGTTTGGTGAACCCGGCCGTCCAAGGTAGCAGCCATCCATTTGTGGTAGTTCTTGCGAATTGAGCTGGGTTAAGGGTGTGCCACCGACATCAAAGTTGGGTCACCGAGAAGGGGACCGCATCAGTCTCAGACACGCCGCCAAGGCACAAAAAAGGGGGATAGGCACGGCGTGACATGGTCATTTTTGGTGCGGGAGACACAGAATAGCGCGACTGGCACACGCAGATGTTGGCACAGCTGTTAGCGCTCGTCCGCAATCACCTTACCGTCGTTCGGCAATGAGCCCGCGCCGACCAATTCAACATTGCCGCCGAGCTTGGCGATCGTGCGCAGCGTCGAGCCGAGCTGGTCGCGCAGCGCCTCGCTGGGGGAAGCGCATTCCGCCCGCAGCGTCATCACGTCAGTCTCGCCGGCGCGGGTGACGACCAGCCGCAGCCGGCCCAGTTCGGGATGGCGCTTGCCGATTTCGGCGACCTGCTCGGGGCGGACGAACATGCCCTTTACTTTAGTCGTCTGGTCGGCGCGACCCATCCAGCCCTTGATGCGCATGTTGGTGCGCCCGCAGGGGCTCTTGCCCGGCAGCGCTGCGGTGAGGTCGCCGATCGCGAGCCTGATCCAGGGGTGGTGCGGATCGAGCGAGGTGACGACGATCTCGCCGACATCGCCCTCGGCGACGTGATCGCCGGTGCCGGGATTGACGATTTCCATGATCAGGTCCTCGTTGACCGTCATGCCTTCGCGCGCCGGGGTCTCGAACGCGATCAGGCCGAGATCGGCAGTGCCGAAGGCCTGGTAGGCGTCCACGCCGCGCGACTTGATCTCCTCCTGCAACGATTTGGGGAATGCCGCGCCCGAAACCAGCGCCCGCTTGATCGAGGAGACGTCCCGTCCGGCGTTCGCGGCCGCGTCGAGCAGGATCTTGAGGAAGTCCGGCGTGCCGCTATAGCCGACCGGCCGGTACGCCTCGATCAGTTCGAACTGGGCTTCGGTGTTGCCGGGGCCGGCGGGGATCACGGCGCAGCCCAGGGCCCGGGCTGAAGTATCGAAGATGAAGCCACCGGGGGTGAGGTGATAGCTGAAGGTGTTGAGCACGACATCCCCCGGGCGGAAACCGACGGCATGGAGCGCCCGGGCGCCGCGCCAGGGGTCGGCATGGGCGCCCTCCGGCTCGAAGATCGGGCCGGGCGAGGTGAACAGCCGGGCAAACGAGCCGGGTGAGGCCGCCACGAAGCCGCCAAAGGGCGGGGACGACCGATGCAGGGCGGGGAGGTCCGACTTGCGCAGCACCGGCAGGCGCGCCAGGGCGGCCCGGCTGTCGATTTTGGCGGGGTCGATGCCCCGGAGCCGCCCCGCATAGGCGGGCGCTTCCATGGCCTTGCGAAGCACGCCTGGGAGTCGGGCGAATAAGTCCGCCTCCCGGCTCGAGGGGTCGCGGGTTTCCAGGGCGTCGTAGTACTCGATCATGGCAGGCTCCGGCCGATTGCGGTTCGGCGTTGGCATGGTATCAGACGGACCTTAGCGGTGCCGGGGTGGCGTATGGAATAGCAATGGTTAATCCGTCCGCGGCAACAGATGCCGGCGACATAGTCGCGCAGCTCAAGTCCTTCATCATCGAGCGCTCCCTTCCGCTGTGGTCGGGTGAGGGCTGGGATCGTGCGAACGGCGGCTTTGTCGAGCGTCTCGATCAGCAAGGCTGCGCCGACCGGCTCGCGCCACGGCGGACAATGGTGCAGGCCCGCCAGATCTATTGCTTCGCCAAGGCCGCCCAGATGGGCTGGTATCCGGACGGAAAAGACATCGCGCTTAAAGGGCTCGATCATCTGCTGCGCAAGGCCAGGTCGCCTGACGGCCAGCCGGGTTATGTCCACCGGCTCGACGCAGACGGTGCCGTGCTGGATACCAGACGCGATACCTACGACCATGCCTTCGTGCTGCTGGCGCTGGCGACGGTCTATTCGCTCGACCGCGACGCGCAGGTACGCTCGGAAATCGACGCGGCGCTGTCATTTGTCGACACCAAACTGCGCTCGCCGCATGGCGGCTTTGCGGAGGGTGTGCCGGCAACGCTGCCGCGGCGGCAGAATCCGCAGATGCATCTGTTCGAGGCGATGATCGCGCTGTTCGAAGCCACGCACGATCTCGCCTTCCAACAGCGCGCCGGCGAATTTTTCGGCCTGTTCATGGCCAACCTCTATGACAAGCAGCGGCAGGCGCTCGGCGAGTATTTTGAGGAGGACTGGTCGAAGATCGAGCCCGTGGTGGTGGAGCCCGGGCACCAGGCCGAGTGGGTTTGGCTCCTGAAAGGCTTCGAACGCATCACCGGCTGTCCGACGGGACGTCCGCGCGGCGAGTTGCTCGCTACTGCGCTGCGCTATCAGGAGGCGGCAACCGGCTGCCTGGTCGACTTGGGCGACACCGCCGGCAACATCACGCAGCATACGCGCCGGCTGTGGCCGCAGACGGAAATGGCGAAGGCGTGGATCGCGCAGGCCGAGTCCGGCGAGGAGGGAGCGGCCGACAAGGCACGCGCGGCGCTGGCGCGGCTCGAACGGCATTACCTCCGCCATCCCGTGGCGGGTGCCTGGTACGATCAGTTCGACCGCGACGGGACTTCGCTGGTCGCTACCATTCCTGCGTCTTCGTTCTATCATGTGCTCTGCGCGGTGACGGAAGCGGAACAGGTGCTAGGCTAGTTGAACGAGTGCGCCGCCAACCGTCTGATTTTCAATCGACTTTCGCATTAGACTTCGCTTCGGACGAATGCTAAGGCCAGCGCCGCGCGGGGGCCGGCGCACCCGGCAGGGGTGGCTTGATAGTCCGTAAACTACCCGTGAATTGCCCTTGGGGCCCGGCAGGCTCCTGGAGAGACCATGACCGCTCAGAATGCCAAGCGCGTTGCACTGATCACCGGCGTCACTGGCCAGGACGGCGCCTATCTCGCCGAGTACCTGCTCGGGCTCGGCTATACCGTGCACGGCATCAAGCGGCGCTCTTCCTCCTTCAATACCGCGCGGATCGATCACCTCTACCAGGATCCGCACACCGGCAACGTGCCGTTCCTGCTGCACTACGGCGATATGACCGACTCGACCAACCTGATCCGCCTGATGCAGCAAATCCGACCGACGGAAATATATAACCTCGCCGCGCAAAGCCATGTCGGCGTCAGCTTCGAGAGCCCGGAATATACGGCCAATGCCGACGCCATCGGCGTGTT
Organism: uncultured Bradyrhizobium sp.; assembly: GCA_964504705.1. Lineage (GTDB taxonomy): Bacteria > Pseudomonadota > Alphaproteobacteria > Rhizobiales > Xanthobacteraceae > Bradyrhizobium. Next base: position 33,278 of record CAZDEZ010000044.1, on the reverse strand, counting down.
ACGTTTGCTGGAAGCGATCCGCATCCTCGGCATGGAAAAGGAGACGCGCTTCTACCAGGCCTCGACGTCGGAGCTGTACGGCCTGGTGCAGGAAGTGCCGCAAAGAGAGAGCACGCCGTTCTATCCGCGCTCTCCGTATGGAGTCGCAAAGCTCTATGGCTACTGGATCACGGTAAACTACCGCGAGGCCTATGGGATGTTTGCCTCAAACGGCATCCTGTTCAACCATGAGAGCCCGATCCGCGGCGAGACGTTCGTGACGCGCAAGATCACCCGCGGCGTCGCGCGCATCGAGGCCGGACTCGAGGAGACGCTCTATCTCGGCAATCTCGAGGCCAAGCGCGACTGGGGCCATGCGCGCGATTATGTAGAGGGCATGCACAGGATACTGCAGGCGGATGCGCCCGACGATTTCGTGCTGGCGACCGGCGAGACGCATTCGGTGCGCGAACTGGTCGAGCTAGCGTTTGCGGAGGTCGGCCGTACCATCGAATGGCGCGGCAAGGGCAAGGACGAAACCGGCACCGATGCCAGGTCCGGCAAGACGGTAGTGCGTATCGATCCCGTATACTTCCGGCCGACCGAGGTCGATCTTTTGATCGGCGATGCCAGCAAGGCAAGGGAAAAGCTCGGCTGGCAGCCGAGGACGACGTTTAAGGCGCTCGTCAGGGAAATGATGGCCGGCGATCTCGCGATCGCGCGGCGGGAGGCGGCCGATGGCAGGGATCGCGTTTGAGCTGAAAGGCAAGTCGGTCTACGTCGCCGGCCACCGCGGCATGGTAGGCTCGGCGCTGGTGCGCCGGCTGGCGCGCGAAGACGTCGAACTGTTGACGGCCACCCGCGGCGAGCTCGACCTGCGCAATCAGGCGGCGGTGTTCGAATGGTTTGTCGCGAAGAAGCCGCAAGTCGTGTTCCTCGCGGCCGCGACGGTCGGCGGCATCGTAGCCAACAACACGCTGCGCGCCGAATTTCTTTACGACAATCTCGCGATTGCAACGAACGTGATCCATGCGGCCCATCTCTATGGTTGCGAGAAGCTGATGTTCCTCGGCTCGTCCTGCATCTATCCGAGGCTGGCGCCGCAGCCGCTGCGCGAGGACAGCATGCTGACCGGTCCGCTGGAGCCGACCAACGAGCCCTATGCGATCGCCAAGATCGCCGGCATCAAGATGGCGGAAGCCTATCGCAGCCAGTATGGCAGCGATTTCATCAACGTGATGCCAACCAATCTCTACGGGCCTGGCGACAACTATCATCCCGAATACAGCCACGTCGTCGCGGCGCTGATCCGCCGTTTCCACGAGGCGAAGGCGTCGGGCGCCCGCAACGTCGTGGTCTGGGGCACCGGCAGACCGCGGCGTGAATTCCTTTACGTCGACGATCTCGCGGATGCCTGTATCCACCTGATGAAGAACTACTCGGCCAGCGAGTTGATCAACATCGGTACTGGCGAAGATATCACGATTGCCGAATTCGCCCGCGTGGTGGCCGCGGCCGTCGGCTACACCGGCGAGATCAGCTTCGACCCGACGCGTCCCGATGGGCCGCCGCGCAAGCTCCTGGACGTCAGCCGGCTCGCCAAACTCGGCTGGCGCGCCACGACGTCTCTGCAGGATGGTATCCGGCTGGCGTACCAGGCATTCCTGAGCGAGCAAAAGCAGGCAGCGGAATAGCCGTCAGCTTGCCTTCGCCACCCGCGGCGGCGTCTTCGCGAGTGCCGTCGCCATCGCCGAGATCAGCGGTCTCATGAAGAACGCCTCGTCCGCGGGGTAGATGTCCGTGCGCAGACCGTGGGCCTTCAACTCATCTGAAACCGCAGGCCCGACCGAGGCGATTGGCGTCTTCGCCAGTCCGTCGCGCAACTTCTCCTCCCAACCATGCTTCTTCGCCGTATCGATGAGTCGCCGGATCTGGCCGAGATTGGTCAGGGCGACCGCATCGACGCGGCCGTGCGCCATTTCGTCGATGGCGGTCACGATGTTCGCGTCCGCGGCCTTGGCATCGTAGGCGTAGGGCAGCACAGTATCGACCTCGGCGCCCTGGGCCTTGATGGCGCCAATCAACGCGCTGTGGTCCTTGTCCGGGTAGAGCTGCAGGCCGACGCGGCGGCCCTTCAGGTCGAGGCGAGACAGCATCTCCGCAATGCCCTCCGATGTCGGCTTCTCCGTCGTCATCTGCGGCTCGAGGCCGATCTCGCGCAGTGCCTTGCCCGGTTTGGGTCCGCGCGTGAATTTCCTCGCCTCGCCCAGCGCGGCGACGAACTCGTGCTCGACGCCCATCCGCCGCACTACCTTCATCAGACGGCGCAGGCCCTCGCCGGTCATCAGCACGAGGTCGTCGAAAGGCCTTTCGATGGCGCGCCGGATCCAGGCTTCGACCGGCGCCGGATCGGGCGCATCGTTGATAGTGAACATCGGGCATTGCAGAACGTCCGCACCCTGATCCGAAAGCAGGCGGGCGAATTGCGCCTCCTCGCGCGTTTCGAGGATGAGCACGCGATAGCCGTTCAGCCTGTCAGCCATTTTTCTCCTCTTCCGTGAACCGCTCAGATTTGTTCATTCTGATCCTCCGGACGGGGTTGGCGCAAGAGTTCCGGCAATGTTAGAGCAGGGCCGCAACCTCATTGGCGCGCTCGTGCCCGCTCAGATCCTTCCTGCTCCAGTCTTGATCAAATGCCTCACAGCCAGTTCGTCCTGACCCTATCCTGTCCCGATCGTCCCGGCATCGTGTCGGCAGTCTCGACGTTCCTTGCCCAGAACGGCCAGAACATCCTCGATGCCCAGCAGTTCGATGACATTGAGACCGAGAAGTTCTTCATGCGCGTGGTATTCACGGCCGCCGATCTTGCCGTCGAACTGTCGGCGTTGCGGACCGGCTTCGCAGCGATCGCCCAGCGCTTTGCCATGGACTGGCAGATGCGCGACCGCGCTGCCAAGCGGCGGGTGATGCTCCTCGCCTCCAAATCCGACCACTGCCTGGTCGACATCCTTTACCGCTGGCGCACCGGCGAACTCGACATGGTTCCGACAGCCGTCGTCTCCAACCATCCCCGCGAGACCTATGCCGGCATCGATTTCGGCGGCATCCCGTTCCACTACCTGCCGGCGACCAGGGAGAACAAGCCTCAGCAGGAGGCCGCGGTCTGGAAGCTGGTCGAGAACACCAGCACCGATCTCGTGGTGCTGGCGCGCTACATGCAGATCCTGTCCGACGATCTCTCGGCAAAACTCAGCGGGCGCTGCATCAACATCCACCATTCGTTCCTGCCGGGCTTCAAGGGCGCGCGGCCCTACCATCAGGCGCATGAGCGCGGCGTCAAGCTGATCGGCGCCACCGCCCACTACGTGACGCGCGACCTCGACGAGGGGCCGATCATCGACCAGGACGTCGAGCGCATCAGCCATCGCGACACGCCCGAGGACCTCGTCCGCAAGGGCCGCGACATCGAGCGCCGCGTGCTGGCGCGCGCCGTGCGTCATCATCTGGAGGACCGCGTCATCCTCAACGGCCGCAAGACCGTGGTGTTCATGGATTGATTTAGGTCAGCCTGAGTTCCTGTCGAAGTTGGGCCTGAAGCCCCGTGGTTTCCAACCCAAGTCGCTCATCGCAGGCGCCGAATCGAACGTCATGTCCTTCATCATGCGGATGCCCATGGCGACATTGGCTTCCGGATAGAGCGGGTTGATGGCGACGAAGGCGGCTCGCCACAGCCAGGCCGGGACGTGGAGGAAACGCCGGGGCAGCCCCATGCCGTCGAAAACGCGGCCGATCATTTCCCGGTAGGTAACGGTCTCCGGTCCCGGAAGCGAATAGAACTTGTTGATTGCGGCGTTGGGACTGTCCGCGGCCGCGATCGCGGCGATCGCGAGGTCCTCGGCATGCACGGGCTGGCGGAGTCCCGGTCCGCCGCCTACCAGCGGCATGAAGCCGAATCTCCGAATCAATTGCGAGAGCGGCGTGATGTTGGTGTCGCGCCCCTCGGCGTAGATCAGCGTCGGCCGCAGGATGGTCCAGCCGATGCCGTGCTGCTCGCAGATTCTTGCGATCTGCTGTTCGGCTGCCGCCAGCCGCTGGATCATGGCGCGCTCGGTCGCGACTTCGGTGTCCTGCTTGGTGATCACGCTGGTGGAGCTGAACGCCACCAGCCGCTTCAGCGCCGGATGGATGAGGTTTGGCAGGGCGTCCGCCAACAATACGGCGTCAGCTGTACAGTACAGCGTTAAGAATGGTGGAAGCCTCAATATGGCGGCTTCGAGCAAATCGCCGCGATGCCAGTCGACGCGACCGTCGCGTTGCGGCCCGCGCGACAATGCCAGCGGGCGCTCTCCGCGCTTCACCAGATGCTCGACGATGTATCCGCCGACGAGGCCGCTGCCGCCTATGACCAGGCTGCCGGCCGGACATGCTTCTCCTGACACTTTAGTCAATCGTTCCCAGCTACGACTTTCTTCTATTACGCTTTGATGCAGGCGCTGCTGCACCGGGCCAAGCAAGTATCCGATGTGAATTTCGGTCGATAGATCCTTTGATCGATAATCCCTAACTTCTCCCTTCCAGCGCGGGGCGGTCGGTTGCCTGACCGTTTCCTGACGTTTCATCACGCTCCGAGGCCGGCAACAACCGCTTTCGTTCGCGTTCTCTCATGAATTCATTGTATTGCGCGGGGCCCGGCCGTGGCGGTGCGTCGGCCGGCAGCCCTCCGGCCCAGGCCGGGATGGCGTCGCTGACCCCGGCAGCAATGCGCTCGCTGATCGTCCCGCAGCTGGCCAAGCCGAACGTCTGGGCCACAATCAATATCAGAAAAAGGGACCGACTGAAACATAATAGCATGGACTTGATCGTACAACCTTTCGTAGCGGAATCGAAGGTCCGTGTATAGACCATCCGATCGCTGCCGAAAGGAAACTACGGCCAAGTTGATCGCCGGGTTTTGATGGCGGGCGTCAGGTCGTCCCAGCCGGCCACGTTCTGTGCTGCCGTCGGCTGGACCGCAGTCGGGTTCTACGACAGTTTGTCGCAGTCCGCGCTAGAACGGCAGGCCCACATAATTCTCCGCCACGAGGCGCATCGCGGTCTCCGACGAAAACAGGTAGTCCATTTCCGTGTCCTGCAACCGGTCGTCGTAGGACACGCGGTCGGGGAACCGGTGCAGTAGCATAGTCATCCACCAGGAGAAGCGCTGCGCCTTCCAGACCCGCGCCAGCGCCTTCCGTGAATAGCCGTCGAGGCCGGAATCGTCACCCTTTCGGTAGTGGTCGACCATGGCATGGTACAGATAGTAGATGTCGGAGGCGGCGCTGTTCAGCCCGCGCGCGCCCGTCGGCGGGACGATGTGCGCCGCATCGCCCGCGAGGAACAGCCTGCCGTAGCGCAACGGTTCCGCCACGAAGCTGCGCAGGGGCGCGATGCTTTTTTCGATTGATGGACCCGTCACCAGCCGCGCCGCCACTTCCTCAGGCAACCGCCGCTTTAGTTCGGCCCAGAACGCATCATCCGACCACTCCTCTGGCTTGTCGGTCAGCGGCACCTGGATGTAGTAACGGCTCAAGACCTGCGAGCGCAGCGAACACAGGGCAAAGCCGCGCTCATGCTTGACGTAGATGAGTTCCGGCGAAACCGGCTTGGTGCGCGAGAGGATGCCCAGCCAGCCGAATGGATAGACCTTCTCGTGCTCGCGCAACACGTCGCTCGGGATCGATTTGCGGCTGACGCCGTGGAAGCCGTCAGCCCCGATCACGAACTCGCAATCGATTCGCACGACCTTGTCGCCGTCGCGATAGGTGACGTAGGGCGCGTAGGAGGCCAAGTCGTGCGGCGTGACGTCTTCGGCGTGGTGGACCACTTTGCCGCCGAGCCGGTCGCGGGCCTCGTAGAGATCGCGCGTCACTTCGGTCTGCCCATAGACGATCACCGAATTGCCGCCGGAGTATTTGTGTAGATCGACCCGGTCGAGGCGGCCGTCATGGGCGATCTCGAAGCCGTGATGGATCTCGCCTTCGCGGTCCATCCGCTCGCCGCACTGCGCCTCGCGCATCAGCTTGGCGAAGCCGTGCTCCAGCACGCCGGCGCGGATGCGGGCCAGCACGTGCTCCCGGCTGTATTTCTCCAGCACGATGGTTTCGATGCCCTGCAGATGCAGCAGTTGGGACAGCAGCAGCCCCGACGGCCCGCCACCGATAATGCAGACCTGAACCTTCATTGTTTTTTCCTCCCTGGGCCTCGCTACATTGGCCTGTCTGCGGCGATAAACCGATGGAGGGATCGGCCTTTGTCTTGTACAATTCGAACATGAGATCGACACGGTCGAATTCGGCTATTCAGGTCTACAATCTGTTCGGCGAGTCGAGCGAACTGCCGGACGTGGTGCATTGCGAGACCATTGCCGCGCGTTCGGTGCTGCACGACTGGAAGTTCGCAGCGCATCGTCACGCACGGCTCCACCAGGTGCTGTTGATCGAGCGCGGCGGCGGCGAAGCGACGCTCGACGGGCGCACCTGCGCGTTGCGTCCGATGCACGTCGTCAACGTACCGGCGGGGGACGTGCACGGCTTCGACTTCCTGCCTGGTACCCAGGGCTGGGTCGTCACCATCGCCGCCGAGATCCTCGACGAGACGCTGTTGGCGCCGGAAGGCCTGCGCAGTGTGTTATCGCAATGCACGGTGGTCCGCGGTACGGCGCAGATACGGGCCGCCATGAAGCAGATATTTGCCGAGTTCGCCGGCCGTGGCTTCGCCAGGGCCCATGTGCTGCGGGCTTTGTCGGCGGGATTGATCGGATTTGTCGCCCGGGAGCTGGCGCGGGGAAAGCGCGATGAAAGCGCGGCGGATTCCGAACTGTTCCGCCGCTTCGAGGTCTTGCTCGAGAGGCACCACCTCGAGCGCTGGAGCGTGTCCGACTACGCGGCGGCGCTGACGGTGACGGCGACCCATCTCAACCGGGTCACGCGCGCGGCCACCGGCGACACCGCGTCGCATCTGATCCTCCACCGCTTGATCCGCGAAGCGCGGCGCAATCTGGTCTATACCAATCTGCCGGTCTCCACGATCGCCTATGCGCTTGGCTTCGACGATCCTGCCTATTTCAGCCGGGTCTATGCCGCGGCCACGGGACTGTCGCCGCTCGCCTTCCGGGAGCGGCTGCACGGAGGCGAAGCGTAGCCTGGCACCGGGCGGGCGTCTCAAGCAAAGGGAAGCGTGCCCATAAGCCTTTGCTTTTCATATAGTTTTGGCCCAAGCGGGCGGATCCTTTTCTTGTTGACTAGTCTTAGTCATTTGTACAATGGTACAAATGTCATGGTTGGTAGGAAAAAGACCAAAGAGCCGCGTCAGGCGGTCCCACTTAGTTTTTGAGAGGAGGAGAGAGGTGCCCAAATCGATGTTTTCGCGCCGCGCCGCGGTTGCCGGTGCGGTCAGTCTGGCTGCGCTGTTCACGGCGCCGGCCTACGCCCAGGAGACCTTCAAGATCGGTCTCATCGTGCCGATGACCGGCGGCCAGGCCTCGACCGGCAAGCAGATCGACAATGCGATCAAGCTCTACATGCAGCAGAAGGGCGACACCGTCGCCGGCAAGAAGATCGAAGTCATCCTGAAGGACGATGGTGCGGTCCCCGACAACACCAAGCGGATCGCGCAGGAATTGATCGTCAACGACAAGGTCAACGTCATCGCGGGCTTTGGCGTCACGCCGGCGGCGCTGGCCGTCGCGCCGCTGGCGACGCAGGCCAAGATTCCGCAAGTGGTGATGGCGGCGGGTACCTCGATCATCACCGAGCGCTCGCCCTACATCGTGCGCACCAGCTTCACTCTGGCGCAGTCCTCCACCATCATCGGCGACTGGGCCGCCAAGAACGGCATCAAGAAGGTGGCGACTCTGACCTCCGACTACGCGCCGGGCAACGACGCGCTGAACTTCTTCAAGCCGAACTTCACTGCCGGCGGGGGCACGATCGTCGAGGAAGTCAAGGTGCCGCTGGCCAACCCCGACTTCGCTCCGTTCCTGCAGCGCATGAAGGATTCGAAGCCGGATGCGATGTTCGTGTTCGTTCCGGCGGGGCAGGGCGGCAACTTCATGAAGCAATATGCCGAGCGTGGGCTCGACAAGAGCGGCATCAAGGTGATCGGTCCCGGCGATGTGATGGACGACGATCTGCTCAACAACATGGGCGACGCCGCGCTGGGCGCGGTGACGGCGCATCTTTATTCGGCGGCGCACCCGTCGAAAATGAACAAGGACTTCGTCGCCGCCTACAAGAAGGCGTTCAACAACCGCCCCGGATTCATGGCGGTCGGTGGCTATGACGGCATCCACCTGATCTACGAGGCGCTGAAGAAGACCGGCGGCAAGACCGACGGCGACTCGCTGGTCGAAGCCATGAAGGGCATGAAGTGGGAAAGCCCGCGCGGCCCGATCTCGATCGACCCGGAGACCCGCGACATAGTGCAGAACATCTATATCCGCAAGGTCGAGAAGGTTGATGGCGAACTCTACAACGTGGAATTCGCGACCTTCGAGGCAGTGAAGGATTCCGGCAAGACCAAGAAGTGACCCGCTAACGCGGGTAATCCTGGGGCGTTTGCCTCAGTTCTTTCAACGCGTCATGCCCGGGCTTGACCCGGGCATCCACGGCCTTTCTACGGCAGCGCTGGAAGGAAGACGTGGATGGCCGGGACCAGCCCGGCCATGACGATCTCTTAATCGCTGCGTCGACCAACCACCCGCATGACCACCGTACTCACCATCCTGTTCGACGGCGTTGCCTACGGCATGTTGCTGTTCGTGCTCGCTTGCGGCCTTGCCGTGACGCTCGGACTCATGAACTTTGTCAACCTCGCGCACGGCGCCTTCGCCATGACCGGCGGCTATATCTGTGCCGTGCTGGTCAACAATCAGGGCTGGCCGTTCTTTGCGGCGCTGCCGCTCGCCTTTGTCGTCAGTGCGCTGATCGGCGTGGCGCTGGAGCGCACGCTCTACCGGCATCTCTACACCCGCAGCCACCTCGACCAGGTGCTGTTCACGATCGGCCTCACCTTCATGTCGGTGGCGGCGGTCGACTACGTGATGGGTTCGTCACGCATTTTCATCAAGCTCCCGGCGGCGCTGGAAGGACAGTTCGACCTGTTCGGCGTCGGTATCGGCCGCTACCGGCTGATGATCATCGTGATCTGCGGTCTCCTGACTGTCGCGCTGCAACTGATCCTGGCACGCACCCGTTTCGGCAGCCGCCTGCGCGCCGCCGTGGACGATTCCCGCGCGGCGGTCGGGCTCGGCATCAACGTGCCGCAGGTTTTCGCCTTCACCTTCGCGTTCGGCTGCGGGCTTGCCGGGCTCGGCGGCGCGCTGAGCGCGGAGATCCTCGGACTTGATCCGTATTTTCCGCTGAAGTTCATGATCTATTTCCTGATCGTGGTGACGGTCGGCGGTTCCTCGAGCATCACCGGGCCCTTTCTGGCTTCGCTGTTGCTTGGCATCGGCGACGTCGCCGCCAAGTATTACGTGCCCAAGATGGGGCCGTTCGTGATCTACACCATCATGATCGTGATCCTGATCTGGCGTCCCAACGGCCTGTTCGGCCGCAGCGCAGCGCGGTGATGTCATGAGCGCAGCGCACGACGTCTCCACTTCCGCAATGGCCTCCAGCCGCTGGCGCCCCGGCGAGATCGCGTTCTGGGTGCTGGTGCTGTTCTGCGGCTTCCTGTTCCCGTCGCGCTATCTGATCATGACGGACATCCTGCGGCTGGCGCTGTTCACGCTGTCGCTCGACCTGATCCTCGGCTATGCCGGCATCGTCTCGCTGGGGCATGCTGCCTTCTTCGGCGTCGGCGCGTACTCGGCGGGCTTGCTCGCGCTTCATGGCATCATCACCGAGCCCGTGCTGGCGCTGATCGTCGCCGGTCTCGCGGCCATGGTGCTCGGCTTCTTTACTAGCTTCCTTGTCATCCGCGGCGTCGATCTGACGCGATTAATGGTAACGCTCGGTATCGCGTTGCTGATGGAAGCGCTTGGCGAGCGCTTCTCCAACATCACCGGCGGCACTGACGGGCTGCAGGGCATCGAGATGCAGCCGCTCCTCGGCATGTTTGCCTTCGACATGTTTGGCAAGACCGGCTTCTGGTACTGCCTCATCGTGCTGTTCCTGCTGTTCCTGCTGGCGCGTCGCGTGGTGCATTCGCCGTTCGGACTGTCGCTGCGCGCGATCAAGAACAATCCGCTGCGCGCTTCCGCCATCGGCATTCCCGTCAACCGCCGCCTGATTGCGATCTATACGCTGGCGGCCTTCTATGCCGGCATCGCTGGCGCCTTGTTCACCCAGACCACGGCGCTCGCCTCGCTCGACGTGTTCTCGTTCGAACGCTCCGCCGACCTGATGCTGGTGCTCGTCATCGGCGGCACCGGCTATCTCTATGGCGGGTTGATCGGCGCCGTCGTGTTCAAGATGCTGCAGGAGTTGTTCCAGGCGATTACGCCGCAATACTGGATGTTCTGGATCGGGCTCGTGCTCGTCGTCATGGTGATGGTCGGCCGCGAGCGCATCCATCGCTGGGTGCTGTGGTTGCCCAACCTGGTGATCCGCAAGCTCACCGGCCGCAAGACGGCGCTCGTCGTGCCGGAGGGCGATGCGTCATGACGTCGGCGCTGGAGACCAGGGACCTGCAAAAGGCGTTCGGCGGACTTAAAGTCACGCGCGACCTGTTGCTGAAGGTCGAACAAGGCGCCCGCCATGCACTAATTGGCCCGAACGGCGCCGGCAAGACCACCGTGATCAACCTGCTCACCGGCGTGCTGCAACCGGATGCCGGCCGCATCCTGCTCGAGGATCAGGACATCACCGATCTTGCCGTGCACAAGCGCGTGCTGCGCGGGCTGTCGCGGACCTTCCAGATCAACCAGCTCTATGCCGATCTGACTCCGCTGGAGACGATCGGGCTTGCGGTTTCCGAGCGGCTCGGCCGCGGCGGCGACTGGTGGCGGCGCATGGGCACGCGCAGCGACGTTAACGAGGAGCTTGCCGATATCCTGTCGCGGTTTCATCTGCTCGACGTGATGAACGAGCCGACCGCGACGTTGCCATACGGCAAGCAGCGGCTGCTTGAAATCGCGGTGGCGATCGCGGCGAAGCCCCGTGTGCTGCTGCTGGATGAGCCAGCCGCCGGCGTGCCGGAAAGCGAGCGCCATGACATTCTCGCTGCGGTCGCTGCCCTGCCGCGCGACGTCACGGTGCTGCTGATCGAGCACGACATGGATCTCGTGTTCTCCTTCGCCGACCGTATCTCGGTGCTGGTCAATGGCGCCATGCTGGTCGAGGGTCCGCCGGAAGCGGTGGCGCGCGATCCGCAGGTGAAGGCCGTCTATCTCGGCGAGGGCACCGATGCCTGATTTGCTCACGATCGAGAATTTGCGCGCCGGCTATGGTGAGGCGGTGGTGCTGCCCGGCATGTCGCTCAGCCTGCCCGAGAGTCAGGTGCTGGCGCTGCTCGGCCGCAACGGCACCGGCAAGACCACGCTGATCAATTCCATCGTCGGAATCACCCGCCGCTTCGGAGGCCGGGTGGCGCTCGGCGGCGCCGACATCACCGCGCTGCGGCCCGACCAGCGGGCGCGCGCCGGGATCGGCTGGGTTCCGCAGGAGCGAAACATATTCCGCTCGCTCACGGTGGAAGAGAACATGACGGCCGTGGCGCAGCCGGGCCCGTGGACGGTGGACAGGGTTTACGAGATGTTTCCGCGCCTGAAGGAACGGCGCAACAATTACGGCAACCAGCTCTCCGGCGGCGAACAGCAGATGCTGGCGATCGGCCGGGCCCTGACCCTCAATCCGAAAGTCCTGCTCCTGGACGAACCGACCGAGGGGCTGGCGCCCATCATCGTCGAGGAGTTGCTGAGGGCGTTGGGCACCATCACCCGCGCCGGTGGCATGTGCTCGGTCATCGTCGAGCAGAATGCGCAAAAGATTTTGGGGCTGGCCGACCGTGTTGTGATATTGGAGCGCGGCGCCATCGTGCACGATGCGCCGAGCAGCGCGCTCAAGGCCGATCCCTCGGCGCTGGAGCGCCATCTCGGCGTCTCCGGCGGCGCCGGCCACTGACGAATTTCGGAGCAAGACCATGCAGCGAACCAAGCCTCCCTTCCGCGCCGACGAGGTCGGCAGCCTCCTGCGCCCGGCCAAGATCAAGGAAGCCCGCGCGAAGCTAGAGAAGGGCGAGATCGGCGCCGACGAGTTGCGCAAGATCGAGGACATGGAGATCGAGAAGGTCGTGCACCGGCAGGCTTCGGTCGGCCTGAAGCTCGCGACCGACGGCGAATTCCGCCGCTCCTGGTGGCATTTCGACTTCCTCGCCAAGCTGACCGGCTGCGAGCTGTTCCACCCGGACCAGGGCATCCAGTTCGCGGGGGTCCAGACCCGGCACGATGCGGTGCGCGTGATCGGCAAGCTTGATTTCCCCGACAATCACCCGATGCTGGACCACTTCCGCTTCCTGAAGAAGCACGCCGACACCGCCCACGTCACGCCCAAGATGACGATCCCGTCGCCGGCCGTGCTGCACTTCCGCGGCGGCCGCAAGTCGATCTCGAACACGGTCTATCCGGACCTCGAGGAGTTCTATGCCGACCTCGGCAAGACCTACCGCAAGGCGGTGAAGGCCTTCTACGACGCCGGCTGCCGCTATCTGCAGTTCGACGACACGGTATGGGCCTATCTGTGCTCGCAGGAGGAGCTGAAAAAGGCGCGCGAGCGCGGCGACAATCCCGACGGCTTGCAGGAGATCTACGCCCGCATCATCAACTATGCCCTTGCCGAAAAGCCCGCCGACATGGTCGTCACCACCCATGTCTGCCGGGGCAATTTCCGCTCCACCTGGATTTCCTCCGGCGGCTACGAGCCGGTGGCGGAGGTGATGCTGGGTGGCACCAATTACGACGGCTATTTCCTGGAGTACGATTCCGATCGCGCCGGAGGCTTCGAGCCGCTGCGCTATCTCCCGAAGGGCAACAAGGTCGTCGTGGTCGGCGTCATCACCTCGAAGTTCGGCGATCTCGAGAAAAAGGACGACATCAAGCGCCGGCTCGAGGAGGCGTCGAAGTTTGCGCCGCTCGAGCAGCTTGCGCTGTCGCCGCAGTGCGGCTTTGCCTCCACCGAGGAGGGCAACATCCTCTCCGAGGAAGAACAGTGGGCCAAGCTGCGGCTCGCGGTCGAGATCGCCAACGAGGTGTGGGGCAAGTAGCACCGCACGCCAGATTCTCGCTGTCATTCCGGGGCGCGCGTGAGCGCGAACCCGGAATCTCGAGATTCCGGGTTCGATGCTCCGCATCGCCCCGGAATGACGGGTGTGAAACGCCCGTCCACGCTCAAATCGCCTTCAGTTTCCGATACGCGAACCACACCATCTTCAACAGCAGCCAGCCGTCGCGGAAGCGCGAGATCT
>CAZDEZ010000044.1:0-19756 GCA_964504705.1 uncultured Bradyrhizobium sp. | reverse complement strand
TACGCGAACCACACCATCTTCAACAGCAGCCAGCCGTCGCGGAAGCGCGAGATCTGCGTCTCGCCGAAAGTGCGCGCCTTGTAGTGGATCGGCGTCTCAATGATCTTCAGGTTCTGCTTGGCAGCGCCGAAGATCAGGTCGAAATCGCCGAACGGGTCGAAATTGCCGAAGTATTCGCGCTCGCGCGCCAGCACTTCGTAATCCCTGCGGAGCAGCACCTTGGTGCCGCACAGCGTGTCCGTCATGCGGGTGTTGACGAGATAGCTGAACAGGTAGGCAAAGCAGCGGTTGGCGATGAAATTGAGCGGTCGCATCGCCTCGTTCTCCATGGGATAGACGAGACGGGTGCCGTTGACGAACTCGGCTTTGCCGCTTTCGATCACCGCGTGATATTTCGGCAAGGCTTCCGGCGGCATAGTGAGGTCGGCGTCCAGGATCATCAGCACGTCGCCGGTCGCAGCGGCAAAGCCCTTGCGTACGGCATCGCCCTTGCCCTTGCCGTCCTGCCGCAGCACCTTGATGTCCCACTGCTCCTTGTAGGCGTCGCGGATGCGCTCGCATTCGGCGAAGGTATCGTCGCTGGAATTGCCCTCGACGAAGATGATCTCCTGGTGCGCACCGAATTTGGGCATGCGCAGGATCGCATTCTCGATGTTGCCGCGCTCGTTGCGACAGGGAATGACGATGCTCGCCGAATATTTGCGGTCCGGGAACAGGCGCCGCGGGCGGCCGACCACATAGCTGCGCAGGGCAAGCTGCCGGATGCCCGGCAGCGGTGCGATGTACTTGTTGATCAGCGGCCCGAGTCCGAGCCAGCGCCGCGGCAAAAGCTGTCGCTGCTCCTGGCTGATCATCTCGAAATCGGCGAGGTCCATCAGGTTGAGGAAATCGGCGGTCGCGATGTAGTTGACCTGCGGCTGCTTGTTGCGGAGACCAACCGCCTCCGCGGTCTTCAGGATCGGCTCCCACAGGTGGGAGTAGTAGGCGATGATCAGCCGCGTCGACGGCGCGCAAAGCTGGTGGATCAGCCGCAGCGTGCCGTCGATGTCCTCGAGCAGCCCGATGGTGTCGGCGAGCACGATGTAGTCGAACGGGCCCTCGATCGCGGCGAGCGTCGCCGGATCCTCGACATCGCCGAGCACGAAGTTGAGATGCGGGTAGTGCAGCCTTGCCCGCTCCACCGCCTTTTCGCTGAAATCGACGCCGACACCGTAGGACGGCTGCAATGCAGCCAGCATGTGTCCGCAACCGCAGCCGAGCTCGAGCACGCGTTTGCCGGGCGGAACCAGAAAGCGCATGAACTTGCGGTCGTCGTCGTGATAGGCGGCGTTGAACCTGCGCCAGCGCTCGATGTCCTCGAGCGTGGCATCCACGCGCTGGCGCAAGGCCAGCTTTCGCGGATTGTCGGGCAGGGTTAGATTATCGAGCAGGGGAGATGGCGTCGAATTCATTGTCGGCTCGGGAGAAGGAAGTGCGCCAGGCAGGCGAGCCCTGGAAGCCCGCCTTCTAGACTGAACCGTATGCAAACTGAACCGGATTCTTGCTGTCATGGCTCGTTTCGGAGAGCATCATGAGACGTATCGCCGACGGGCGGGCGCATTGCCTTGTCGGCTTGCACCGGTCAGCGTCAAGATGACTCGATACCTGACGATTGCCATTCGGACGAGTGAGGCGAACCGGCGAAGGCAATTTCGTGGCGGGTGGCATTATCGGGGCAACACTAGCGTTAACCGCGCTTCCGCCGTTCGGAGGTGGATCAGTTTGATTGTGACGAGGCTCCGGGCTGGAAAAGGGCTGCGGGCGAGCGCATATTGGCCGCATGGAAGACTTATTGATCATGGTTGGCGTGTCATCCGCCGTTCTGGCCGTATTTGCGGTTGCGGCGAGGCTGCTGGGCGGCGACAGGAACGGCGACAACGATGGCGAGGATTCTTGGTGGCAAGCAATCAAGTAACGGCCGAGAACCCATGACGATTCCTAGCTTTTCGCTGGGTAAGGATCACGATTGGATAATGAGCAGCTCGCTCGCGGGCGCGGTTTAGTTTTTTCCTCGAAGCTTCGCACTTGTCGCAGCACCAACTGGCTTCGCCGCGAAGCGTCGGCCGCAAGACGCGGAACAAAGCGCGTCCGTCGCAACCCGCATTTGCCGGTGGGGCAGGAGGTGTTAGGAAGGGAAACTACATTCTTCTGCCCACCGGCATCCCACCGCGATTGCGATGAAAAACGACCAGATTTTGGCTGAAATCACCGACTTCTGCCGTCGTTCCGACATGGCGGAATCGACCTTTGGGCGCCGTGCAGTCAACGACGGCAAGCTGGTCGCGCGGCTGCGCGAGGGCAAGCGCATCACCATCGACACGCTGGAGCGCATCCAGGCCTATATCGCGGCCTCCACCCCCGGCGGCCTGCCGCCGGTGCGCGGGCTCGAGGTGGTGCCGGAGAAGCGCGACCCCCGAAGCAATTTCCGTTTCTTCGAGAACCGGCAGAAATACCTGCTGTTCGTCCACACCTGCAGCGAGAAGCGGGTAATTGCCGACCGCGTGGCGCTGGAGCTTGCCAGCATCCATCCGAGGCCTCCGGCGCTCAGGGTGTTCGACGCCGGCGTCGGCGACGGCACCGTGCTGGCGCGGGTGCTGCGCGCGATGCACGTCCGCTTCCCGCACATGCCGTTTTACATCGCCGGCAAGGAGCTGAGCCTGGAGGACGTCCGTCTCACACTGGACAAGATCCCGGACCGGCTGTTCGAGCACCCGGCGACCGCCTTCGTGCTCACCAACATGTACTACGCCGAGGCCCCCTGGCTCGCCCCCTCAACCCCTGCCGCCGCGGCCGGCATGATCTGGCACGAGGTCGCGCTCCGGGGCGCCTCTTCGGGGGAATTCGAGGCCCAGATCGCCGAACTGGCGCCGTTCCTGGAGCAGAACTGGCGGGCCAATGTCAGCCCCCGATCCGGCATGCCGATCTACGAGCGGCCGGTGGCCCTGATCCTGTACCGGGAGGACCACCGGTTCCTGCTCGATTCGATCATCCCCCGGGCCGGCCGGACCGAGGCCAATTTCGACCTGGTGATCGCCTCCCAGCCCTACCGGGCCAAATCCTCCGTGAATTTTCGGGCCAAGCGCATCGTTGCCCCCCTGGCGCGGGCCTTGCGGCCGGGGGGCCGGCTGATCGGAATCCACTCCTACGGGCACGATCCGGGGCTTGAAATCATCCAGTCGGTCTGGCCGGGAGAAAATCCTTTCACAGTGAGCCGGCATGAGCTATTGCGCGCGGTGAAATACGAGCTGGGGTCGGGTGGGCGCGACCTTAATTTTAATGCCTATGCCGATAACCGTTCGATCTTTCGATATGATATGGAAGCGCTGCCCAACGAGGTGACCGGTACGATCGGAACCTCGACGGCCTTTGCAGCGTGGAATGCGGCGGTGTATGTCGCCCAGATCGAAGACGACCGGTTGGCGGAAATGACTGAAAACAGCAGGACTCTCGACGCCACGCGAGAGGTCTTGCGCAAGCATAACGGGCTCTGGTTTTACGACGAATCCTACGTCATCTCGCGCCGTCGAGACTGACAGCAAAACTCCACTCATGAACGAAAGCCGCCGGCGATCCGGCGCAAGAAGAGGTTTTTGATGCGCGCGTCCTATCTGTTCACCAGCGAGTCCGTTTCCGAGGGGCACCCGGACAAGGTTTCCGACCAGATCTCGGACGCGATCCTCGATGCCTTCATCGCCAAGGATGTCGAGCTCGGCATCGCCGACGACAGCCTGATCAACACCCGCCTCGGCTGCGAGACGCTGTGCACCACGAACAAGATCGTGATCGCCGGCGAGGGCCGCGGCCAGCTGTTCCGCACCATCAACGGCAAGTCGGTGGTGGACCGCGAGCTGATCAGCAAGATCGCGCGCGATGTCGTGAAAGACATCGGCTACAATCAGGACGGCTTCTCCTATCACGGCGCCGACATCGAGGTGCTGCTGCACGGCCAGTCGCCCGATATCGCGATGGGCGTCGACGCCAAGAAAAAGAAGACCGGCGAGGAAGAGGGCGCCGGCGACCAGGGCATGATGTTCGGCTATGCCTGCACCGAGAGCGAGGTCTACGAGAAGGGCTCGTTCATGCCCGCGCCGATCTTCTTCGCGCACAGGATCCTGAAGACCCTCTCCGAGAAGCGCCGCAACGGCCAACTCGCCGACCTGCAGCCGGACGCCAAGAGCCAGGTCACGGTCAAGTATGTCGACGGCAAGCCGGTCGGCTGCACCAAGGTCGTGGTCTCGACCCAGCACAACGAGAAGAGCCGCAACAACAAGAAGTACACCCCCGGCCTGATCAAGGAGATGATCTCGACCGCGGTTGAATCGGCGCTGCCCAAGGGCTGGATGCCGCAGCGTCCGAGCGACTTCCTGGTCAACCCGACCGGCAACTTCGTGGTCGGCGGTCCCGACGGCGACTGCGGCCTCACCGGGCGCAAGATCATCGTCGACTCCTATGGCGGCTACGCCCCGCATGGCGGCGGCGCCTTCTCCGGCAAGGACGCCACCAAGGTCGACCGTTCCGCCGCCTATGCTGCGCGCTATCTTGCCAAGAACGTGGTCGCGGCCGGCCTTGCCGAGCGCTGCACCATCCAGGTCGCCTATGCGATCGGCGTCGCCGATCCGATGTCGCTGCTGGTGGAGACCCACGGCACCGGCAAGGTCGACGAGAAGAAGCTCGAGAAGGTGTTGCCGGAGCTGTTCCGCCTGACGCCGACCAACATCCGCCGCACGTTGCAGCTCAACCGGCCGATCTACCGCCGCACCGCTTCCTACGGTCATTTCGGCCGCAAGCCGGACCGCGACGGCGGCTTCTCCTGGGAGCGCACCGATCTGGCCGACGCGCTGCGGCGCGCCGTCTGATTTTCTCCGTAGTTGTCTCGCGTATTCCGGAAAGCTGATCGCTTTTCGGAATACGCTTTTTAAGGGATCACCCGCATGACCGCCGCCGCCAAGAAGCCCGCCTTCACCGATTACATCGTCAAGGACATCGCGCTCGCCGAGTTCGGCCGCAAGGAAATCTCGCTGGCCGAGACCGAGATGCCCGGCCTGATGGCGACGCGCGAGGAGTACGGTCCCAAACAACCCTTGAAGGGCGCGCGCATCGCCGGCTCCCTGCACATGACGATCCAGACCGCGGTGCTGATCGAGACGCTGGCGGCGCTGGGCGCCGACATCCGTTGGGTCTCCTGCAACATCTACTCGACGCAGGATCACGCCGCCGCCGCGATCGCCGCGGCCGGCATCCCGGTGTTTGCCGTCAAGGGCGAGACGCTGACCGAGTACTGGGACTACACCGCGAAGCTGTTCGACTGGCATGGCGGCGGCACGCCGAACATGATCCTCGACGACGGCGGCGATGCCACCATGCTGGTGCATGCCGGCGTCCGCGCCGAGAAGGGCGATACCGCGTTCCTCGACAAGCCTGCTTCCGAGGAAGAGGAGATATTCTACGCGCTGGTCAAGAAGCTGCTGAAGGAGAAGCCCAAGGGCTGGTTCGCCGAGATCGCCAAGAACATCAAGGGTGTCTCGGAGGAGACCACCACGGGCGTGCATCGCCTGTATGAAATGGCCAACAAGGGCACGCTGTTGTTCCCGGCAATCAACGTCAACGACAGCGTCACCAAGTCGAAGTTCGACAACCTCTATGGCTGCCGCGAGTCGCTGGTGGACGGCATCCGCCGCGGCACCGACGTGATGCTGTCGGGCAAGGTCGCGATGGTCGCCGGCTTCGGCGACGTCGGCAAGGGCTCGGCGGCTTCGCTGCGCCAGGCCGGCTGCCGCGTCATGGTCTCCGAAGTCGATCCGATCTGCGCGCTGCAGGCGGCGATGGAAGGCTATGAGGTCGTGACCATGGAAGACGCCGCGCCCCGCGCCGACATCTTCGTCACCGCCACCGGCAACAAGGACATCATCACCATCGAGCACATGCGCGCGATGAAAGATCGCGCCATCGTCTGCAACATCGGCCACTTCGACAACGAGATCCAGATCGCTTCCCTGCGTAACCTGAAGTGGACCAACATCAAGCCGCAGGTCGACGAGATCGAATTCCCCGACAAGCACCGCATCATCCTGTTGTCGGAAGGGCGCCTGGTGAACCTCGGCAACGCCATGGGCCATCCGTCCTTCGTGATGTCGGCGTCCTTCACCAACCAGACGCTGGCGCAGATCGAGCTGTTCGCCAACAACAAGGACGGCAAGTACGACAAGAAGGTCTACGTGCTGCCGAAGTCGCTGGACGAGAAGGTGGCCCGGCTGCACCTCGCCAAGATCGGCGTCAAGCTGACCGAGCTGCGCAAGGACCAGGCGGATTACATCGGCGTCAAACCGGAAGGTCCGTACAAGAGCGACCATTACCGGTACTGAGCGGCGAGGGTACTTCTCCCCGTCATCGATCCCGGGCTTGACATGATTCTGCTAACCCGAAGCGACTTGCCCCCGTCGGCCGGTTTGTTGCAGGTCGGGTGCGCCGAAGACTCAGGCTACCCCTGCGATGAACTCGCAGGCGGATCTGACGCTGGCCAGTCCGGATCCTGTCGCCAGGTCGGGGCCTGCGCTGGCCTTGTCGCCCATCGCTGACTTGCCCGCTATGACGTCCGTCGCAGTCTTGGTCAGGGCTGTCCGCGCCTGCTCGGCATCTACGTTCTTGCGGATTTCCTTGAACAGGGCGATCGCGCCTGCCAGTTGAGGACAGGCCGCGGAAGTGCCGGAGAAAATGCCCCAGCCGGTCTTCGTTCGCGCCGACGGGAAGTTGAGGCCGTCAAGCGAACTCGTCGGAGGAACAGGCAGCATGATGTGATTCTTCTGCGGCGCCTGGCCCGATGCGCCGACCACGCCACAAAGGTCAGGAACGTTGCGCCCGGGATATATCTTGCTCTTGAATGAGCTTGCGTAGCTGGAGGCTTCGAGAGCGCTGTCCTCCAGCACGGTAACGCCGCCTGCCGAGATGACTTGCGGCATGCAGCCGGGAAATGCCCTGTGGCCGTTGCCGGCCGCGAAGACGACGATGATGCCGGATTGAATCGCATCGGTCAGGATCGTCTCGATATCGACGAGTTCGTTGAAGAAGTTCGGATCGTCGGTCTTGATCTGATCGCGTGACCTGGAATCGACGTCGAAACCCCAGGAGTTCGACATCACGTCCGGGCCGAGCGCGATTGCCGCTTCAAGCGACGTCGCCGCGCTTGGGCCGCTCTTTACTCCAAACACCGTGCAGTCGGGCGCAATCGCAAAGATATTGGCGCATTCGCCGGTGCCGTGCCCGCTTGGATCCTGCTCGGGATTGCTCGTGCCGGGCGAGGCGGAAGCGATCAGCTTGTAGCCGTTCGCCGCGAAGAACGGGTGCGGGAAGAATCCGCTGTCGACCATCATGACCTTCACGCCGCGTCCCGTCCAGTCCTGTCTGTGCGCCCGCGGCGCATTCAATGCCGCCCGGACATCGTCGAGACGAAGGTGCAATATGTCTTCGGACGGTGGACGATACGATGGACCGTAAAACTCGATGGGACGCGGCACATAGGCGAAATCGACGACGTCCTTGAGTTCGTCAGGCAGCGAAAGGCTGGCCTCCGGCACCAGAAAGGATTCGGAAGCCGTTACGCGATTTTCGCCGCGGTCGGAAAATTCACCCTGGCGCAGCTTCGATTTGAACAGCTCGACGAATTCCTGCTGTCCTACCGACACTTCGACACGGTCCTTTTCGGTCGGCTTGACGTCAACCGGCCCCCTCGATGCGAAGTAGTTGAGGACGGTGCGGGCGCGGGCCGGGTCCGGCGCAAATTCCTTGGGTTTGATCTGGACCGATTCCAGCCCGAAATCGAGCCTGGGTGCGCGGCTGCGCGACTTCGGAACGAGTCTGACGACGATATTTTGTGCCATGTCCGTGCCCCAAACAATGTTGATGGCCACGACGACTGGAAGGACGGCTAGAAGTAAGTCGGCTCTTTCGGGAAATAGACGCGGTAGCCGACCCCGCCCGGCAGGCGTCCGAAAACCGGTGTTCCTTCAAATTGTGGTATACTATGACTTAAATCAATACGTGTGTCAAAAAATTGTTCGATGAGCGACCTTTCGCCAGCGATCAGCAGGCCGCGGGGCGACACGGACTCGACCTTGAAGCCTGCCGCATCGAGCTGATGACTCGCGGACGTCGAAACGCCGGCGCTTGGCGCGTCCAGCGCAATCCTCAAGGTGAGAACGGGATCTCGTTTGTCGGGCATACTCGTCCTAGCAGCGGTGCATGCGAGCGGTCTGCAAAGTACCACATAATCGTCAGCCGTGCCGTGGATAAGTGCTTCCCGATCGGTTCCCGGCGTCGAACTTCTGGTCTCGGCCGCCCGTCTGCTTGCGTAGCCGCCTGGTACACGCCGGCGGCGGGTTTGATCTGCTGCGATACCGTGCGTAGACTGTCGGAACAGTCATTGCGCATCGACGGCGGAGCGGAGTCTTGCAGCAGCCACCGGGTCACCACCTCGCCGAGCTCAATATCGGCCGCATCAGGTACGATCTCGACGACCCGCGCATGGCGGAGTTCACCGACAACCTCGCGCTGGTCAACGGCATCGCCGAGCGCAGCGAAGGCTTCGTCTGGCGCTATGTCGACGACAACGGCACCGGCAACGCCACTGACACGCGGCCGTTCGACGATCCCAGGATCATCGTCAATCTTTCGGTCTGGGAGAGCGTCGCCGGTCTTGAGCGCTTCGTCTGGCAGACCGTGCACAAGCGCTTCTTTGGCCGCCGCGCCGACTGGTTCGCGCATTTCGAGGGGCCGGCGGTTGCGTTGTGGTGGGTGCCGGCGGGGCACCGGCCCGGCGTCGAGGAGGCCCTCGCGCGGCTCGATCATCTGAAGCGGTACGGTCCGAGCGATCATGCGTTCGACTGGCAGCGCGCAGCGGCGCAGCTCTGGAAGACCGCGCGCTGCGCGCCGCCGGGGCAGGTGGCGTAGTTCTTACGAGCTTGCCGCGACGCGGGCCGGAATATTCGCGCAACCCTTCGCCCGGGCTTGCTGCCACTCGTCCTCGCTCCAATCCATTGCGATTTCCAGGCCGCGCTGGCGGCCTTCCGCAAAACTCAGGGCAATGATCCGGGCGACAGTCTCGGCATCGTCGCAGGTGAGGCCCTTGAGCGGCGCCAGCGAATGGACGGTCTGACGGGCTCGTGAAAGATCCATCGCCGTGACGACGGGCGGCTTGATTGGCATTTCGAAATCCCCAACCGCGCAGATCGGGTCAATCTAGCATGGCGTAGAGGATGCCGGTATGCGCTGCCGCGGCCAAAGCGCAGGCTTTCGCAGGTCGAACTGCATTGCTCGGCGCGTTGATGGAAATTCGGCCGAAGCGCCGCCGCGCGTCATCCGTAGTCTCACGGGCGCGATGTGGCCGGCAAAGCACAATCGCCGCGCCATCTTTCGCGTCGATCGATGGCGCGATTGCGGCAGGCGAATCGAATCAACTAGACCGCTTGACGGGGCTGGGAAGCGGAGTACGTGTATGAGAGTCGCTTCCTTGGAAAGTGTATTGACGGCGGCCACACTGATATCGGCCATCGTCGTCGTGCTGTGGGGAATGAAGATTTTCTACGGTGCGTGAACTAGCAGGCGTCGAACCAGAGAACCTCCAGTCGAGAAGAGGCTCGCGACAAAGGCATCCACTTCCGCGGCGGCGGAAGTCTTCTTTTCGAAGCGCCGGCGAAGCCCGACGGACAAACAGACATATCGAGGGTCGCTCGCAGCTTCGAGGCCCGCCGTTTCAGGAAAGCTATCCGGTTTTCGAGCCTCCATGCATTTCAGCGCCTATCTGATGATCGCCGCCTTGCTTCTCCTCGGCCTGCAGCTTGCCTACGCGTTCTATCAGCTGGCTTCGTTCGTGCTGTAGGCATTCGTCGTAGGGCGCATTAGCGCAGCGTAATGCGCCGCCTTGCGCGGTTGGCGGATTACGCTTCGGGTTCCTTTGCTGAGCTACCGCGGACGTAGTCGCTAATCCGCCCTACGAATTGTAAGCCATCCTGCGCCCCCGCAAACGTCAATGCGCCATCAGCACCGGGATGTCGGCGTGCTCCATGATGTGGCTGGTGGCGCCGCCGAAGATCATCTGGCGCAGCCGGTTGCGGGTGAAGGCGCCCTTGACCAGCAGATCGCAGCCTTCCGCCATCGCGGCTTCGAGGACCGCTTCGCCGGTTTCGCGATCGCCGAGCTTGACGCGGACCGGCTTGGCCGCGATGCCGTGATGCTGCAGCTGTCGCAGGATGTAATCGGCCGACGGTCCCGGCACCTCCTGTCCGCCGATGACGGTCAGCACCGTCACGCGCTCGGCGAGCTGCAGCAGCGGCATCGCAAAGGCGTTGGCGCGCGCCTGCTCGGTGGAGCCGTTCCAGTGCACCATGACGTTGCCGGCGATCTGCTTCGGCGCCGTGGGCGCCGCAAGCAGCACCGGCCGGCCGCTCTCGAACAGCGCGGATTCGATGACGCGCCGGTGCAGCCCCGTCGAATCCGCGTCCAGCCGGCTGATCACCGTGACGTCGAACGCCCGGCCATGGCTGCCGATGAAGCCTTCGTCTTCGGGCGAGGCGGCAAGCCATCCGAAGCAGGGCCGGTTCGCGGTCGCGCCGGACGGCGGCACATCGTGCTCCTGCATGAAGGTTTCGAACAGGCGGCGCAGCTCGGCGGTCTCCTCGTCGCGCTGCGCGTCGTAGGCGTCCATGGTGAGGCCGGCAGTGAGCTCGGCCACGACATAGGGCGGAATGGCAATCCGCAGCGGAAAGCCCTCGATATAGGCGCCGGTCCGCCGCGCCAGCAGCAAGGCCGTCTCAAGCGCCGATTTCATTGCTGCAATGTGCTGGGTTGGCACCAGGATCGTCTTCATGCCCGGATCTCCTATCGCGCTGCGCCACCGGTAGCGGCAGGCGACACTGACCCCGACAGGCTAATCCCGGAAAGGCGACAGCGAAAGTCCGATCGCGCGGGGAAAGGAGGCCGGCCGAAGGCCGGCTCCGCGTGCTCGTCACTTGATGCCGAGGCCAGCCTTGGCGCATTGCTCGTCCTGATCGCCGGTGACGCCGCTGACGCCGACGCCGCCGGTGACCTTGCCGTCGACCATGATCGGCAGGCCGCCGGGCGAGGCGAACACGCCGGGCAGGGTGGCCGTGGCCGGCCCGCCCTTGTTGATGACGTCGGCAAAGACGCGGGTCGGGCGCCGGTAGGTCGCTGCCGCCTTGGCCTTGCCGACGGCAATGTCCATGCTGGCCGTCTGAGTGTTGTCCATGCGCTCGAAATAGACGAGGTAGCCGTGGTTATCGACCACGGCTACCGCCACGTTCCAGCTGTTCTTCTGGCATTCGGCGATGAC
This sequence comes from uncultured Bradyrhizobium sp., assembly GCA_964504705.1. Taxonomy (GTDB): domain Bacteria; phylum Pseudomonadota; class Alphaproteobacteria; order Rhizobiales; family Xanthobacteraceae; genus Bradyrhizobium. The sequence goes on along the minus strand of CAZDEZ010000044.1, from coordinate 8,376 downwards.
GTCGGCCGCGATCTTCTTCGCACCTGCGGCATTGACCGCCGTGCCGTAGTCGGGACGCTTGTCCTGCGCGAAAGCTGGGGTGGCGAAAGCTGCGAGCGCGGCGGCGAGCAGAACTGCCTTCATCTGTTGACCCTCCCTTGAGCCCTGTCTCGGGCCTGTTGTGGGCGGAGCATAGCAGAGCGGTGCGTGGCGTCGAGTTGCGATCGATGAGCTTCGCCGGAAGCTCCGCGCTCGGCACAGACGCGTGATGGCCGATCGATCAAGGCGTGCCGCCGCGACATGCGCGAGCCTCGCTCGCGGATGCACCGCAATGCGGTTGAAATAGCGGTGCGACCCAACTAAAGTGTCAGTCGAGAGAGCCTCGCCAGGTATGCTCCGGCTCGGGGAGCCATCGGCTGGCATCCCTACTCCTGCAGGAACCAGATCGTGCTGAAGCAGATTTTCGCGCCGCAGCTTGTCGTGCTCTATGCCTTCGTGGCGTCCACGCTCTACGTGCATTTCCGCGGCCGCCACCGCTTGCGCTTCGCCCGGCAGATCGGCGACCACTCGACCTATCTGGCGCCCTACAATGTGCTGATGTATGCGGGCTCGGCGGTGCCGAACACGCCGGTGATCCCGGTCGAGAAGTTCCCGGAACTCGCCAAGCTCAGCGAGAACTGGGAGACCATCCGCGACGAGGCGGTGCGGCTGTTCGACGAGGGATTCATCCGCGCCGCCGCCAAGAACAACGACTGGGGCTTCTATTCCTTCTTCAAGAGCGGCTGGAAGCGCTTTTACCTGAAATGGTACGACGACTTCCTGCCGTCGGCGCGCACGCTGTGTCCGAAGACGGTGGAGCTGCTCAATTCGATTCCGACCGTGCACGGCGCGATGTTCGCGATGCTGCCGCCCGGCGGCAAGCTCGGGGCGCACCGCGATCCCTTCGCGGGCTCGCTGCGCTATCACCTGGGCCTCGTCACGCCGAACTCGGACAAGTGCCGCATCCTGGTCGACGGCGTCGAATGCGTCTGGCGCGACGGGCAGGCCTTCATGTTCGACGAGACCTTCATCCACAGCGCGGAGAACCAGACCGACGTCAACCGCATCATCCTGTTCTGCGACGTCGAGCGTCCGATGAAGTACGGCTTCATGACCGCGATCAACCGCTGGGTCAGCCATCACATCGTCAAGGCGTCCGCCACCCAGAACGTGGACGGCGAGCATGTCGGCGCGCTCAACAAGGCGTTCGGCAAGCTCTACGAGCTCCACCTTGCGAGCCGAAAGGTCAAGGAGTGGAACCGGACGGTGTACTACACGCTGAAATACAGCATCGGTATCCTGATCATCGGTCTGATCGTCGCGTCGGCAATACGATGATGCAGGGCGGGAGTGCAGGGCGGATTAGCGCAGCGTAATCCGCCGCTCTCGCGCACGAACAAGGGCGGATTACGCTTTCGCTAATCCGCCCTGCGCGTTCGAAAAGCCTCTGCCTACTCCGGCTTGCCGATATTGACCTTCAGCGTGCCGACGCCGTCGACGCCGCATTCAATCTTGTCGCCGGGCTGCAGCTGCGAGACGCCGGCCGGCGTGCCCGTCATGATGATGTCGCCGGCGGCGAGCTTCACCTGCTGCGACAGCTGCCAGATGATCTCCGGCACGTTCCAGATCAGCTCGGTGAGGTCGCCCTTCTGCGTTTCCTTGCCGTTCACCGTCAGCCAGATCCTGCCCTTGGCGGGATGGCCGATCTTCGCGGCCGGCTGGATCGCCGAGCAGGGCGCGGAATAGTCGAAGGATTTTCCGATTTCCCACGGCCGCTCCTTCTTGCGCGAGGCGATCTGCAGGTCGCGGCGGGTGAGGTCGATGCCGACGGCATAGCCGTAGACATGGTCGAGCGCCTTCTCGGTGGGAATGTTGAGGCCGCCGCTCTTCATCGCGACGATCAGCTCGACCTCGTGATGCAAATCCTTGGTCAGCGGCGGATAGGGGATGTTGGCGCCGTCGGGCACCAGCATGTCGGCATGCTTGGCGAAGAAGAACGGCGGCGCGCGCTCGTCATTGCCCATCTCGCGGATGTGCTCGAGATAGTTGCGGCCGACGCACCAGATGCGGCGGACCGGATAGGCCCCGGTTTCGCCGACGACGGGAAGGGAAGCCTGGGGCGGCGCGGGAATGACGTACGAGGTGGCGTTCATGAGGGTATCTCGGGGTTGGTCTGGAAGAGGCGGGATGAAGCTTTACGCGGTTGCGCTGACCGGCGCCAGACGCGGCTCGCCGGGATCGCGGTGTTGCAGGCGGAAGAAGGAGGCGTAGCGGCCGCTCCGGCGCAGCAGCTCGTCATGCTGGCCGCGCTCGACGATCTCGCCGCCCTCGACCACCAGGATGGCGTCGGCATGGGTGATGGTGTGCAGGCGGTGTGCGATCACGATGGTGGTGCGGTTGCGGCAGAGATGCTCGATCGCCTCCTGCACCTGCTTCTCGGATTCGGAGTCGAGCGCGGCGGTGGCTTCATCCAGCAGGATGATCGGCGCGTTGCGGATCAGCGCGCGCGCCACCGCGATGCGCTGGCGCTGGCCGCCCGACAGCTGCGTGCCGTGCTCGCCGACCGGCGTGTCGTAGCCGAGTGGGAAGCTCATGATGAAGTCGTGGGCGCAGGCGGCCCTGGCAGCGGCGACGATCTCGTCCTCCGTGGCGCCGATCTTGCCGAAGGCGATGTTGGCGCGGATCGAGTCGCGAAACAAATAGACGTCCTGGCCGACATAGGCAGTCTGCTGCCGCAGCGACTTTCGCGAGACGGACGAGACCGACTGGCCGTCGATCAGGATGGCGCCGTCGGTCACTTCGTAGAAGCGCAGCACCAGCGCCAGCACCGTCGACTTGCCGCCACCGGACGGGCCGACCAGCGCGGTGATCTTGCCCGGCTCGGCGACGAAGCTCACGCGGTTCAGTACGGTCTCGCCCTCGCGATAGGCGAAGGTGACGTCGCGCAGCTCGATCCTCGCGTCGGAGAGCTGCAGCGCCGGCTTGTCGTCGTCGGCCTTCTCGCTGGCCGGGCTGTCCACGACTTCCAGCAGCATCCGCGCGCCGACCAGCTGGCTGTTGAGGTCGATGTTGAGCCGGGCCAGCCGCTTGGCCGGCTCGGTCGCGAGCAGGAAGGCCGACATGAAGGAGAAGAACTGGCCGGGTGTCGCGTCCAGCGCGACCACGCTGTAGCCGCCGTAGAGCAGGCAGCCGGCGACGGCAAAGCCGCCGAGCATCTCCATCAGCGGATTGGAGCGGTTGGCGACGCGCGCCATCTTGTTGGCGTTGCGTTCGACGGCGGCGATGTTCTCGTCGATGCGCTGCTGCATCGCGCTTTCCAGCGTGAACGCCTTCACGGTGCGGATGCCCTGCAGCGATTCCTGCATGGTCTCGAGGATATCGGCGGTGCCGGTGAACTGGTTGTAGGCAAGGCCCTTGATGCGCTTGACCAGCTTGCGCAAGACGAGCATCGCCGGCGGCACCGCGACGAGACCGAGCAGCGACATCAGCGGATCCTGCCAGATCATCACGGCGAGCAGGCTGAGCAGCATCAAGAGATCGCGGCCGATGGCGTTGATCAACATGTTGAGCACGTCGGTGATGGACTTTGCGCCGGCCGTCAGCCGCGCCAGGAACTCCGACGAATGCCGCGCGGAGAAGAAGCCGATGCTCTCGTTCATCAGCTTCGCAAACAGCTGCCGCTGGTTGTTGGCGAGGATGGCGTTGCTGATCTTCGACAGGATCACCATTTGGCCGTAGGTCGCCACGCCCTTGACGAACAGCAGCAGCACCGTGACGCCGGACAGCATCGCGATGCCGGCGACGCTCTTGTTCACATAGGCCTGGTTGATCACCTGTCCCAGCACATAGGTGGCGGTCGCGGTGGCGCCGGCGGCGACGGCCATCAGCGCGAACGCGATGAGATAGCGCCGCCAGTAGACGATGCCCTGTTCCATCACCAGGCGGCGAATCAGGACCGCAGCCCCATAGGGGTCGTCGGTGATTTTTCTGGGCGCTTTTCCGGGAAATTCGGCCATCCGCGTTCCCTGACGCTGCCGGAGGCGGCGCGTCGCAGTTGGCGGTGTCTTGCCCGCTTAAGCGCGGCTTTTCAAGCCAAATAACGCCTTGATTTCAGGCCGATTGCGCCTGCTCTGCAAGGCCGCCGCGCTCGCGCAGCAGCTTCTCTTCCCAGGCCAGCGCGTGGGTCGCGATGGTGTCGAGATCGTCGTATCGCGGGCTCCAGTCGAACAACGCCCGCAGGCGGCCGGTGTCGGCCACCATGGTCATGATGTCGCCGGGCCGGCGCGCGGCATATTGAACCGCGAAGTTGCGGCCCGAGACGCGCCGCACCGCCTCGATGGTCTCCAGCACCGAATAGCCGCGGCCATAGCCGCAATTGAGCGTCACGGAATCGCCCCCGCCGCGCAGGTACGACAGCGCGGCGCGGTGCGCCTCGGCGAGATCGCTGACATGGATGAAGTCGCGGATGCAGCTGCCGTCCGGCGTCGGATAGTCGGTGCCGAATACGTCGATCTTGGCGCGCTGGCCGGTGGCGGCCTCGACCGCGATCTTCAGCAGATGCGTGGCGCCGACGGTGGCGAGCCCGACGCGCGCTAGCGGGTCGGCGCCCGCGACGTTGAAATAGCGCAGCACGGCGTATTTCATGCCATGTGCGGAAGCGACGTCGTGCAGCATGATCTCGCTCATCAGCTTGGAGAAGCCGTAGGGCGACAGTGGCCGGGTCGGCGCGGTCTCCGCCACCGGCACCTGGTCCGGATTGCCGTACACCGCCGCGGTCGACGAAAAGATGAAGCGGTTGATGCCGCGCTTGACTGCGGCATTGAGCAGGTTGCGCGTCGTGAACGTGTTGTTGCGGTAATAGCCGAGCGGGTCGCGCACGGAATCCGGCACCACGACGGAGCCGGCGAAATGGATGATGCTCTCGATGTTGTGCTGCTCGATCACGCCCTCGACGAGGTTTTCGTCGCCGGCATCGCCAATGAACAGCGGCACGCCTTCGGGCAGGAAGGCGGAAAAGCCGGTGGAGAGATTGTCGATCACGACGACGCTTTCGCCGGCTTCAGCCAGTGCGAGGACCATGTGGCTGCCGATATAGCCGGCGCCTCCGGTGACGAGCACGGTCATGGGCTTTTGCCTCTCCTTGTTGTGGAGCGGCGATGCTAGTGGCGGTGCGGTGAAAAGTGGGTTTCGGCGCTCCCTAACTGGTCACTATGCTTAATGTTGCGTATAGGAGCCTTACGAAACGGAGCCCGACGTGCCGATCGAGACCAATCCGCCCGCCGATCTGCAACTGATCGTGCCAAACCTGCACAGGCGCTATTCGGGCGTGACCGCCACCAACCGCATGGTGGCGCCGAAACTGGCGAAAAAGTTCCGCGCGGCCTGGCTCGGTCCCGACGCGCCGGAGGGCATCGCGTCGATCGGATTTGCGGATTTGCTGAAGTTGTGGCGGCGCCGGGAGTCGCTGATCTGGCACGCGCGCCGCAACGACGAGATGATCGCAGGCGTCCTGCTGCGCGCCCTCGGCTGGCCCTTGAAGCTGGTGTTCACCTCGGCGGCGCAGCGGCATCACACCTGGATCACGCGATGGCTGATCCGGCAAATGGATGCGATCATCGCCACCAGCGAACTCTCGGCATCGTTTCTCAGACGCGAGGCGACCGTTGTGATGCACGGCGTCGATACCGCCGCCTACGCACCGCCTGCGAGCCGCGCGGCGGCATTTGCCGAAAGCGGACTTCCCGGCCGCTACGCCATCGGCTGCTTCGGCCGGGTGCGCGCGCAGAAGGGCAGCGACGTGTTCGTCGAGGCGATGTGCCGGCTGTTGCCGCGCTATCCCGATTTCACCGCCGTCATGGTCGGCGCAGTCGTCCCGGAGCAGCAGATCTTTGCGAACAGGCTGAAGCAGCGCATCGAGGCGGCGGGCCTGCAGTCACGGATCGTCATCATCGGCGAGCTTGCCATCGAAGAGGTGCAGCGCTGGTACAAGCGGCTGACGATCTATGCCTTCACCTCGCGCAACGAAGGATTTGGGCTGACGCTGATCGAGGCGATGTCGGCAGGTAGCGCGCTGGTCGCTGCGCGCGCCGGTGCGGCGGAGTTCGTTGTCGAAGACGGCGTCACCGGCGTGCTGACGCCTCCCGGCGATCCCGATGCATTGGCGGCGGCCCTCGAGCCGCTGATGCGCGATCCGGCGCGCGCCGCGGCGATGGGCGAGCGGGCGCGGGCGCGCGTGCTGGAGAAATTCAGCCTCGACGCGGAAGCGGGCGCGATTGCGAATGTTTACCGCGGATTGCTGGAGTATCCTCGATGACCGGCAGTCACTGGAACGACTTGTTTCGGGCCTGGTCCGTATTGCCCAAACCCGTTGCTGTGCCGCCGGAGGCGATCGCGGCGATCAAGGATGAGGTGCGGGGAGTGAGAGGACCGTTGCTGCTTCTCGGGCTGACCAGGCAATTGATGGATGCGAGTGACGATCTGATTGCAATCGATCGAAGCATCGAGATGGTCCTCAATCGCGTCGGGGCCGTGCGTACCGTCGCCGGAGAATGGACCGCGCTGCCATTTGCGGCCGCTTCGTTTGCCGGCTGCATTGGCGATGGCAGCCTGATCTCATTTGATTTTCCCGATCGCTTGCGGAGCGTCCTGAGCGAAGTCGCCCGCTGCTTGATCCCGGGCGGCCGATTCGCCTGTCGTGTCTTCCTTCGACCCGATCCGACGCCAAGCCTCGGGGACTTGATGAGCATCGCGCGCAGCGGTGGAATGACCTTCCAGCATTTCAAGTTCAAGTTCGCGATGGCGATGGCCGTGGAAGCGGGGTCACCCAACATCGCTGTCGCTGCCTTGCCCGACCTGCTCGCTGCACATTTGCCCGATCGCGATGAGCTTGCCGCGCAGACGGGCTGGGACCTCGCGGAGATCGAAACCATCGACGTCTACCGATCGTCCGACGCGACCTATTGCTTCCCAACCCGCGCAGAACTGACATCCTTGCTGCCGCGCGCCTTCACGGCGACCAGATTTGTCCCGGTCGCAAACCATCCGCTTGGCCAGGAATGGCCGGTGCTTGTGCTCGATAGATAGGTATCATGGTGTGGCGCTTCGTTGCCAGCCAGCAACACGCTGCGCGATTCGATCCGCAGTAGCCCGTGCGCCTGGACAATAGATTGGTCGTCGAGCTCCCCGGCGCGTAGGTTTTTTTCCAACAGGGGCGCAAATGAGCGGATTCGAGCGAAGGGGACGATGGACGGCCACCACCATGCTGTGCGGCGTGGTAGGTGCGTCGTTTCTATCGACCAACGCATGGGCCGGTCCGAATGATTTCCAGTGGCTTTCAGCCGTGCCGGTGTCAAGCTACGCGCCTGCCGTCGATGGCGTGAACGCCAGGACCGAGCCTTTCGGCGGGCGCATCGCCAATCGCTCGATCGTCGGGAATCAGGGCGCCATAACGTTCCCGGTCAGCGGATCGCTGGGCGCACAGATCGACGCGGCGTTCGGAAGCCTGGACCGTCGCGGCTTCGGCAATCTCGCGGGACATTTCTTCTGGCGCAATCCAAATCAGGCGCTGTTCGGCCTCTATGCAAGCCACACCCGCTGGAACCAGTTCGGCGGAGCCCATGTGAATCAGGTGGCGGCGGAAGGTGAATTCTATTCCGGCCGGTTCACGGTGCAGGGCATTGCCGGTATTGAGTGGGGCAACCGGGCATCTTCGACCAACATATTCACATCGATCGTGCCTCCCGGGGTGGGGTTCAGCTATCCGGCCGGCATTGCAACGACATCTGCCTTCACCTCGGCTTTTGACGTTGGGACGCGTTTCTTCGACCAGATCAACTTCAAGTACTATTTCACGGAAAACGGGCTTGGCTACGTCGGCCACCGCTATCTCGGCGGCAAGCATGCGCTCGCGCTGGGCGGTGAATATGCTTTCCCGATCGATCGCGTCATGGTTTCGGCGTTCATCGAGGGCCGCATCGGCGAAAGCAATTTCAACGGTGTGTGGGGCGGCCTGAAATTCTATTTCGGCGAGAAGAGCAAGTCGCTGATGGCCCGCCATCGGCAGGACGATCCGAATATCTGGAGCGCCGATACGCTCTTCAGCATCACCAACTCGGCCACTTCCTCCAGCTCGTCGTCGTCGACACTGTTCTGTAATCCCGGCGACAACTTCAACTCGCCCACGACCTGCGAGTCCGGTATCTTCTAAAGCGCGATGAGATCGGGATGAATCGTCATCGCGCATTAGGCCGTCGTTTGAGCATGATCTTTTCGGAAGACCGCTTCACACTTTTCCGGATCATGCTCTAAAGCATGATGGCATTAGGTTCGATAGCCTGAGTTTTCGAGGTAGTTCGCGCA
>CAZDEZ010000043.1:0-38428 GCA_964504705.1 uncultured Bradyrhizobium sp. | reverse complement strand
TGCCGTTCGCGCTGGTCGGCGGGCTCTGGCTGATGTGGTGGCTCGGCTTCAACCTCTCCGTGGCCGTCGCCGTCGGCTTCATCGCGCTGGCGGGCGTCGCGGCCGAGACCGGCGTCGTGATGCTGATCTATCTCAACCACGCGCTCGACGCGGTCACGCAGCGCCGCGCTGCGGAGGGCAGGGCGCTGACCAGACGCGACCTCTACGACGCCATCATGGAAGGCGCGGTGGAACGGGTGCGGCCGAAGATGATGACGGTGGTCGCGATCATGGCGGGCCTGCTGCCGATCATGTGGAGCTCGGGCACGGGTTCGGAGATCATGCAGCGCATCGCGGTGCCCATGATCGGCGGGATGGTGTCGTCCACGCTGCTGACGCTGATCGTGATCCCCGCCATCTTCGGGCTGGCGAAGGGTTACGGGTTGCCTGCGGACGACGCGCGCGATCCGCCGCCGCCGGCCGAGCCGCGCACGATCGTGAAGGAAACGCCGGCGATGGAGCCGGCCGAATGAGGCGGTTGGACCGCCGGCAAGGAGAGCAGCCATGCAGCAGGATGCAAGACCAGTCAGCCGCCGCAGCGTGGTGGGCCTGATCGGGGCGATCGCCCTCGGCGCGGTGCCGCTGTCCGCCCGTGCCGCCGCGGATATCGTCACCGTCCACAGGGATCCGAACTGCGGCTGCTGTTCGAAATGGGCCGAGCACCTCCGGGATGCCGGCTTCGTCGTCAAGGTCGAGGAGACCTCCGATCTCGAGGCGGTGCGGGCAAGGCTCGGCGTTCCCAGGGCGCTGGCCTCCTGCCACACCGCCGAGGTGGCCGGCTATCTGATCGAGGGACATGTACCGGCGGTGGCGGTGCGGCGGTTGCTGACCGAGCGCCCGGTTGCGAAGGGACTTGCCGTGCCGGGCATGCCGGCCGGATCGCCGGGGATGGAAGGCGACGGCGAGGCCGATCCTTACACGGTGGTGCTGTTCGGAGCGGGCGGCATCCGGCCGTTCATGCGGTTTGTCGGGCAACGGGTCGTCGGCTGAGCGTTGCGATGTTCGGGTCCACGCCGGCCGATACGAAAGTCGGCTGGGTGCGTTTGGAACCAGGCCACGGTGCAATCGGTTAGTCGGTCGCGAGGAGTTTCCGATGTCACCGGCCTGCGACTCATCCGATGTCGTGCCCTATGGTGCGGACCAGACGATCCATGTCGTCGTGGACGTCGGGCAGGACGGGCAGGAGCGACGGATCGAGGTCGAGGACCTGGAGACGGTCGTCGAGGCCTTCATGGCCGGTCGCTTCCGCGATCCCCTGCGCGTGCTGGCCTTCAACACGCTCGAACACTGGTCGCAGGATCTCTCGTCCGACGTGGCGAGGGAGATCCAAACACGTTGCGACATCGACGGCATGGCCGCGCCCGAACATCTCAGGGATTTTCTCGAACGGCACGGCCCCTTCGCGCGCTCCACTGGCCTGGTGATGAACGGCTCTGCGTCTAAGCCCACGCTTTGACGCGAGCGGAACCATCGGTGCGCTGGCCGGTTGGCCGAAAGCGACCAATCCCAATCCAGGCAATCAAGAGAGGCGCACATGACAATGGACGAGCGAGAGACCGGCAACCTGATCGGCAGCGACAAGGTCGAGGGAACGGCGGTGTACGGACCCGACGCGCAGAAGATCGGCAGCATCGAGCGGGTGATGATCGACAAGGTCAGCGGCCGGGTGTCCTATGCGGTGCTGGGTTTCGGCGGTATCCTCGGCATCGGTAACGACCATTATCCGCTGCCATGGCAATCGCTGAAATACGACACAGGGCTCGGCGGCTACGTCACCGGCGTGACCGAGAACCAGCTTCGCGGAGCGCCGCGCTATGGCAACGACAACGACTGGAACTGGGGCGACCCCGCGCGGGCCCGTGCGGTCAACGACTACTAGTGACAAGAAGCACGATCTGGAAAAGTGGCGTGAATCCGGCACGCACTGATTTCCCGCTCGCCACGTCGGGCAACACGCGGTCTAGAAAGCAGCTCCGATGCAAAGCAGGCTCGTCACCAGCATCCCGGCCCACGTCCACGTGATTATCCTCGATTCCGGCGAGGAGGCGTTTGCAGCGCTGACGAAGTTCGCCAACGAGGAACGGCTCTCGGCGGCCTCGCTGACGGCGATCGGCGCCTTCGAGCGGGCGACGATCGGCTGGTTCGACCTCGTCGCCAGGAACTACCGCAAGATCGAGATCGACGAGCATTGCGAAGTCCTGAGCGCTATCGGCGATGTCGCCGTCGGCGACGACGGCAAGCCTAGCCTGCATGTCCACGTCGTGCTGGGATTGTCCGACGGCCCGGTCCGCGGCGGTCATTTCCTGTCCGGCATCGTGCGGCCGACGCTGGAGGTCGTGCTGACAGAAGCGCCGGCCAGGCTGCGGCGCCGAAAGCGGCCGGACCTCGGGATTGCACTGGTCGATCTGACCGGCCGGTAGCGGCTGCGGCACGCGCAATCCGAATGTGGCGGCCGCCGGGCAAATGTTTCCTGCGAAAATCGTTCCGCGTCGGAATGGCTTGAATGGCAGGCATGCGACCCGCCGTTGCTGAAACCTGCATCGAGGCTCCGCGTTTGCCGGCGGGGCCAACCGGTGCAAACCAATGCGAAGCGCAATATTGGGTGTGGCTCTGCTGCTGTCCGGCAGCGCGCTGGCCAAGGCCGAGACCAGGGCCGAGACCGGCCTGGCCTCTTTCTATCCCGGGATCGGCAAGCGCGGCGAGATGACCTGCGCCCACCGCAGCCATCCGTTCGGCAAGCGGCTCCTTGTGTCCCACGGCAAGGTGTCGATCGAATGCCGGGTCAACGACCGCGGCCCGTTCGTGCGCGGGCGGATCATCGACGTCTCCACGAGTGCCGCGCGGGCGCTGGGCATGATCCAGGCCGGCGTCGTCCCGGTGCGGGTCGAACCCGTCGAATCCAGGCCGGCGGCGCCGCGGATCGAAATTACCTCCGTCCCGATGGGCGCGCTTTAACGTTCCGATAACTGGTTTTCCTAACGCCCTTTTTGGTTGTGTCCCCGTAAGAGGGAACCAGTGGGGGCATGGAAATGTCGAATAGCTCGCCAAACGGCGCCGCCTCGGTGCGCCGGGCGCTATCGAAAGCCTGGATGCTGGTCCGCGGCCGGATGGGCGCGATCCAGTGGCTTGTCTTGTGCGGCGCCGCGCTGGTGCTGGCGATCGCGCTCGGCACCGCGTACATGGCGCTGCAGTACCGCGAACGCGCGATCGAGGTCGCCGAGCGCGACCTCACCAACACCGCCCTGCTGCTGTCGCGGCATTTCGACCAGCAACTGTCCGACCTGCAGCACGTCCACCAGGACATCATCGGCTTTGTTCGCGCCGGCGGATTCGACACCGCGGAAGCCTTCGAAAAGCAGATGTCGCTGCTTTCCACGCACGAGATGCTGCGCACGCGCCTTGCGGCGTTTCCGCACGTCGGCGCGCTCAACGTATTCAACAAGGACGGCTGGCTGATCAACTCCTCGGCCATGTGGCCGGTGCCCGACGTCAGCGTCGCGGATCGCTACTACTACCGCGAATTCACTTCGGGGCGGGCGACGCCGGAGGTGATCGTCGAGCCCGCGGTCAGCAAGGTGACGGGCGTGTGGACCACCATATTCGCCCGCAAGATCACCGACCTTCGGGGCAACATCATCGGCATCGCCAGCCGCGGCGTCGAGCCCTCCCACTTCGAGGATTTCGTCGCCTCGCTCGCCCTCGAAGCCGACACCACGATCTCGATGATCCATCGCGACGGCACCGTGATCGCGCGCTATCCGCAGGACAAGAGCATCATCGGCAGGAACGTGTCGAGCATGCCGCAGTTCCAGCGGGCGTTGGAGGCCGGCGGCAACATCTCCGGCCGTTTCGTCAGCCAGATGACCGACGACGACCGGATCGGCGCCGTCCGCTCGCTCCACCATTTCCCGATCATGATCGTCGCTGCGACCAAGACCCAGACCGCGCTGGCCGACTGGCGGGCGCAGACCCGGCTGCAGTTCGTCGCCGCGGCGCTCGCGGTGATCGTGGTCATCGCCACCATCTTCCTGATCGTCCGGCAGCTGCAGCGCCAGCATCGCGCGGCCCAGAACCTGCTGAAGGAAAAAAGCCGTCATCTCGACGCTGCCGTCAACAACATGACGCAAGGGCTGCTGCTCTTCAACGGCGAGGGGCGGCTGGTGATCTGCAACCAGCGCTACATCGACATGTTCGAGCTGTCGCCCGACATCGTCAAGCCCGGCTGCCATGTGCGCGAGCTGGTCCAGCATCGCAAGGAAACCGGCTCCTTCGTCGGCGACGTCGACGCCTATTGCGCAAGATTCCTCGATCCGCTGGGCGACGGGGCGCACGATACGGTGATCGGCGTGCCCGACGGCCGCGTGATCCGCCTGATCTACAAGCGCTCACCCGACGGAGGCTGGGTCACCACGCTGGAAGACATCACCGAACGACGGCGTGTCGAGGCGCGGATCGAGCACCTCGCGCATTACGACGCGCTCACCAACTTGCCGAACCGCACGCTGTTCCAGCGTCACGCCGAGGGCCTGCTGCTGCAGACAGCCGAAGTCAGCTTCGCGATCCTCTATATCGACATCGACGAGTTCAAGCGCATCAACGACTCGCTCGGCCATCTGATCGGCGACGAATTCCTGCGCGGCCTTTCGATCCGGCTGCAGGATGCGATCGGACCGCAGGATTTCGTGGCGCGGCTCGGCGGCGACGAGTTCGCCGTCGTGCAGCACGGCGTGAGCTCGGAAGAGGACGTCAACGCGCTGGCGGCGCGGATCTATGCCGCCTTGCGCACGCCGTTCGATTGCCGGGGCCACAGCCTTTCGGCCGACGCCTCGATCGGCATCGCGCTGGCGCCGCAGCACGGCGGCGACCTGCACGGCCTGCTCAAGAGCGCGGACCTGGCGATGTATGCCGCCAAGGCGGCCGGCCGGCGCACCCACCGCTTCTTCGAGCCGTCGATGGAGACGCAGGCCAATCAGCGTCGCGCCCTGGAAATCGACCTGCGCAGCGCGATCGCCGACGGCGCCTTCGAGATCCACTATCAGCCGCTGGTCGATCTCGACAGCAACGCAATGACCGGCTGCGAAGCGCTGTTGCGCTGGAATCATCCGCGCCGCGGCATGGTTTCGCCGGCGGAGTTCGTGCCGATCGCGGAAGAAACCGGCCTGATCGAGGAACTCGGCGACTGGGTGCTGCGTACGGCCTGCGCGGAAGCGGCGGGCTGGCCCGATCACATACGCGTTGCGGTCAACGTTTCGCCGATCCAGTTCCGTTCGCAGACCTTGTCGCTCAAGGTCGCCGCCGCGCTTGCCGAGACCGGGCTCGACCCGCGCCGACTCGAACTCGAGATCACCGAAGCGGTGCTGATCGCCGACGACGATACGGCGCTCGCTGCGCTCGGCCAGCTGCGCGATCTCGGCGTGCGCATCGCGCTCGACGATTTCGGCACCGGCTATTCGTCGCTGAGCTACCTGCAGCGCTTCCCGTTCGACAAGATCAAGATCGACCGCAGCTTCGTCACCGAGCTGACGCGCGGCAACGGCTCCTCGTCGATCATCAAGGCGGTAGTGTCGATCGCCGCCGACCGCAACATGGTGACGACGGCCGAAGGTGTCGAGACCGAGGAGCAGCGCATGGCCGTGCATGCGCTCGGCTGCACCCAGATGCAGGGCTACCTGTTCAGCCCGCCGCGCCAGGCGCACGAGGTCCGCGCCATGATGGCCGCGCGCGAGGCGGTCGAAGACGCGGCGTAAGCCGGTTACCTCCTACTGCGTCGTGTATCATAAATCCGGCGTTGTCCGCTTCGACGGATAGCGCGGGCGTGGCCTGACGGCCCGGAACGTCTGCAAATGACTCCTTAGCAGACATCGCCGTTAGGCCATCAAATGTCTGCTTTCAGTTGGTTATCGGTCGGGGAGGTGGGCCCGACAAGGACCAGCGGGGCTGCTCCTTTTGCCCTCGGCCAGCTTATCCTCGGCTTTGCGCGGCCCGCGCCTGCCACAGCGTAAGCGCAAACAATACGTACATCACACAGGTCCAGATCGACTGCCAATTGTCCTTGCCCTCGTTGATCGCAATGTAGACGGCGCATACGCTGATCAGGCCGGCGAACAAGGCCTCTGCGATCGGGCGTGCGCCGGCCTGCGGGCGATTGAGCAGCATCAGGGTTGCGAACGGCACTACGGCCATGGTCAGCGAAGCATAGGGAAAATCGCGGTAGCGCGGAGCGAAGGTGAAGCCGAGTGCGGTTTGCGCCGCGATCAGCGCGGTGACTGCAAGCGCGAGCCCCAGCAGGATCGTCAAAGTCGATTTGCTCCTCGTCTCGCGCGGGCCGAGCCAGTCGAGAAAGGTCGGCAACGGTCGCCCTGCCATCAGCGCGTTGGCGCACAGCAATGGCGAGGCGATGGCGGCAGCAAGCAGCGCGCCCCCTTGCAGCCAACTGACGATATGGTAGCTCTCGAAATACATCTTGTCGGCGGCAAGCCCGAGCAGGCTTCCCGCCGTCGTGGCCGAGATCGCAACCGCAATCCACGTTTCGAACCGCGGCGTCCACGGCCGGCGTCGTAACGTCAACAGCGCCGCTAGGAATGTCATGGCGCTCAGCACCATGCCGGCCGCCATCTGCAGTTTCCAGGATGGAACGTTACTGATGGCAACGCCTGGCGGATATTTCATCTCGCGCCGGTAAGCGTCGAACAGGCCCCAATAGCCGCCGACGGTGCCTTCTACGATAATGCCTTCCAGCTGGCGCTTCCACGGCTGGTCATAGGCCTCGATCAGGTTGACACGAAACCCCTCCCGTTTGGCGATATCGAGGATCTCCGACACCACCTGCGCCTGGTTGGTGCGCGAGGGCAGCGCGCCCCCGCGCATGCGCCCATGGCTCGGCCAACCGACTTCGCCGATCAGAATCTCCCTGGCCGGAAAGGCCACCGCCATCCGCTTGCGGATTGAATCGACATGGACGGCAGCGAATTTCGCCTTGATCGGCGTGTCCTCCCAATAGGGCAGGATATGGATGGTGACGAAGTCGACGGCGTCGGAGAGTTCGCGGTTCTTCAACCAGTTCTCCCAGACATCGGCATAGGTGACGGGGACCTGCACCTGGGACTTCACGAGGCGGATATTGGCGACGAGATCGGCAACCGTCATCTCGCCACGAAGCAGCACCTCATTGCCTACGACGAGCCCTGTGATGACGTCCGGATAGTCCTTGGCAAGCTGGATCGCCGTCGAAATCTGCATGAGGTTCTTCTGCCGGTCGCTGCCGAGCCAGATGCCCTGAATCACCTTCAGTCGGACCTTGGCCGCGAGGGCCGGAACGTGATCCCCGCCCTGATCGATCGAATAGGTGCGAACGCAATCGGTGACGTTGGCGAGTTGCGCCAGATCTTGGGCGATCTGCTCGGCGGAAACCTGCGTGCTCTCGATCAAAGGGGTCTGCGTGTCACGGTACGGCGCGTAGGAAACGCATTGCAGCTTGGCAGAGGGGTCGATCGGGGCGCGCACCAGCGTGACCGGCGTGGCCAACCACCACCACACCGCCGCAATCGTCGCAAGGGAGATCAGGAGAAGCGCCAGCGGCGTGCGAAGGGAAATTGCATTGCCTCCGGCCGAGCGGACCTCGCGCGGGTTCACTCTGAGCGCCGCGTTTGAGGCTCGGTGTTCAGCCGTTCCAGTATCTTCGCGGTGACGAATCTGCTCAGCATCGTCTCGCCAGAGCGAGTGTAATGACAGCAATTGTCAACGTACATCGCGCCGGGTTCACCGTCGAACAAATTGATGGCTGAAACGATGCCACGAGCCTGCAGCAAGTCGGCTCGTTCTGCGAACATCGGGTAGCCGCGCTCGGCTCCAAAGCGCATGGCTTCGCCTTCTGGCTGAGAAAGTGCAACTCTCGCTTCATCTGGCGAAAACTGCTTCTTCGAAAAGTACTGGTTGGGTTGGATGATATGAAGGAAATGCGCGCCAGCGGCCTTGGACAGCGCAGCCATTGCGTCGCTCGAACGCAACCAGATTTGAAAAATATCCTCCCAGGGGCTCGCCTGGTTCGTGTAAGGCAGGTTGAGTCCCATCATGGTCTGGATGCTGCTGCCCAACGTTTCATGTGAATTGCTTTTCACCGAGGCCATGTAAGCCTGCTCTGCACGGGCCTTAGTGCGCAGCGCGGAGGATACCCTGAGTTTGTGAAATATGTAGGCAGCACCGCTCCGGCTGCCGTCGGCTGCATCTTCCTCGTCCCTAATCGCTGACTTGGCCTCGATCAGGTCTGCTGCAATGCGATGGAAGTCGGAACTGCCGCCTCCCGGCTCGAGGCCCATGCCGATACCCCACAGGATCGTGAACGAGGGAAAAATCGGATGGGTGAGATACCTGGCATTGCTATAGCCCAACGCAAACTCGTTGAAGCCGTCGAGGTTGACGATGACATCGATGTGCTGACCGAGGGCGAGAAGCATTGCCAGCCCGATGAGTTGCTGGGGCTGCTTTCCAGATCCTTGCGCCATGGAATAGACGATGATGTTTCGATCCGGCATTTGCTCCTGCAAGACTGCGCCTAGGCTGAGACCTCCTTGCCATGGTGTTACGAGATTGGAAGCGACAGAGCCGCCGAATACCACCACGACCATATCGCGCGGTGATGGTTTGAAGGGCACCTTGTAAGGCGTCGCTTGGGGAAAGCCGAGATTGTTGAACTTCCAGCCTTCGGTCTCGATCGAATATGGCCCGGCAAATCCGAGGTACGGGTGAAGGCGCTGGCGGGCTGTCGGGACAGAGTTATCGGTCTTGGCGCCAACATGTACGCGCTGATTTGAATAAATGAGCCGTCCCTGCTGTCGATAGAACAGGATGGCGCCGGCGATCTCGCCGAAAAGCAAAACCAAAGCGGCGCTGGTCAGAAACGCAAGGGTGTATCCCCGAAGATCGCGGAAAGTCACTCAGTTTCCCTCCGTCTTCGGCGCCGTCAGTATTAGCGCCCTTTGAGCAGGCTTTGCCGAGATACTGGATCGCGTCCCGGAGCGTCCGCAACGTAGCGCCGTCGTCCAGCGCGATCGGCTCGTCAAAACATTTCGACCAGCCCTTGCTCGGCATCTCGGCTGATTTGATCAGCACTCAACGTCTATTCGGCCTGCAGCTTCTTTTCAATGGCCGCAAGCCGTCGCGTTGATTGAGGGTTCAAGCTCCGCCCCCTGCGATTCGCGAGCACAGTTCGCCAACCGGTTTCGGGATCAGCCATCACCTCGTGGGTGTGGATGGGACACATCGAAACAACGCGGCCAGAGTAACAGCCGACGTGTGTTGTTGGCCCATCACGTCAGTTGATGCGGTGCAACGAAATGTCCGAAGTTGGCCGTTGACCGGAAGGACCGGTACACGGCGCAAATGGTGCGATTGACCCGAAGCCGACATGGCCGAGCCGTCTTTCGAGTGCGGGAGCACAATTTCAGCTCTATCGAAGCGCTAGCCTGAGCCGCTATGATGTCGGTTCGTGCACAGGAGATGGGCATGAGGCGGCGGGAATTTTTGATCCTAGTTGGAGGGGTGGCGGCGACCATTGGGCCGGTCGTGCATGCGCAACAGGGGGAGCGTGTTCGCCGCATTGGCATCCTCTCCAGTCTTTCTGCCAATGACCCGGAAGGGAAACAGCGCAACGCGGCCTTGTTGCAAGGGCTGCAAGAATTGGGATGGTCCGAAGGACGCAATTTGCACATCGACTATCGCTGGAGCAGTGGCAACGCGGCCCTCCTTCAGGCCCACGCACGAGAACTCGCAGACAAGGGACCGGACATCCTCTTTGCAACATCCGGGGTGTCGATTGCTCCTCTTCAGCAGGCTAACGCGAGCATTCCCATCGTGTTTGCGCAGACCATTGATCCCGTCGGGCAAGGCGTAGTGGAGAGCCTCTCCAACCCGGGCGGTAACGCGACAGGCTTCACCCAGATCGAATTTGGTATTACCGCGAAATGGTTGGAATTGCTCAAGTTAGCCGTTCCGGAAGTTAGGCGAGTTGCTGTTTTGCGCGACTCTTTCGATCCCGCAGGAATCGGACAGTGGGGTGCACTGCAGGCCGTTGCGCCGACGTTGAAACTGGAATTGAGTGTCATTGATGCCCGTGACGGCGCTTCGATTGAGCGCGGAATTGTAAAAATAGCTGCTGTGAGGGATTCGGCTTTGCTGGTGACGGCGTCAGCACCCGCAGCTGTTCACCGAAACCGGATCATGCAACTCGTGGAGAAGCATCGGCTGCCCGCAATCTACCCGTACGCCTATTTTGCGCGAATTGGCGGTCTAATCGCGTACGGTCCTGAAACTATCGACCAATATCGTCTTGCAGCCGGCTATATCGATCGCATTCTCAGAGGCGAAAAGCCAGCCGATCTGCCGGTGCAGGCCCCGACAAAGTATCATCTAATCATCAATTTGAAGACCTCGAAAGCCATCGGCATCGCCCTGCCTGCCATGCTGTTGGCCCGTGCTGACGAGGTGATCGAGTGATCGGATGGGACGCAATTTCTGCTTGTGGCCCATCGCGTCAGTTGATGCGATGCAACGAAATGTCCGGAGTTGAGGGTGGACCGGAAGCGACCGGAACACAGCCAAACGGTCGCTTTTGACCCAGAACGGACTTCCCACATACTTCAGTCGATCAAAAGCGGACATCAGCCGAAAACCCTAATGAATCCGTCGAAAATGGACCCGCTTCAGACATCTACGAGGGTCGGGGGACGCACAAAAACTGACGGCCAAAGCCCCTTCCTGAATGATGGACACCCCAGATAGGATGGCCTTATTCACCCGGGGAGCGGACATGGCGCGGCCATCAAGAACGGGCGGCAAGAGGAGCGCACCGGAAGAGCGCAAGGCGAGCTCAGGAGCGGCCGGCCGTACTAGTTTGCGCGAGCTCGCCAGCGTGTCCAAGGCCCGCAGGCCAGGCCTTGGCAAGCCAAAATCAAGCAAGACTGGCTCTCGCACGCAAGAGTCCTCCGCCCCATCAGAGACGGCGCGGCTGAAGAGGGAGCTAAAAGCCGCGCGCAGAGAGAGCAGGGAGGCGCTGGAACGGCAGACCGCCACGGCTGACGTACTCAAGGTCATCAGCCGTTCGTCCGTCGACCTCGAGACCGTGCTCGACACGCTGGTGCAGACGGTAGCCCGTCTCTGCCGGGCAGATCAGGTGTATATGTTCCACCTCCGCCATGACCTGTGGCACTTGATCGCGGATTGCGGGCTTTCGGTGGAGGCAAGAAAGTTTTTTCAGACGAATCCGTTCACGCCCGGCCGGGGCGCGACCTCCGGTCGGGCTGCCCTGGAGCGTCGAGCCGTCCACATTCCCGATGTCTTGCAGGATCCGGAATACACCCTCGGTGAAGGGCAGGCGACGGCCGGCTATCGTACGACCCTTGGCATTCCCCTGCTTCGCGAGAATGCGCTGATTGGTGTATACAGCCTTGCCCGCACGCGCGTCGAACCCTTTACGAACAAGGAGATCGAACTCGCCACCAGCTTCGCGGACCAGGCAGTGATCGCGATCGAGAACGCGCGCCTTTTCGAGCAAGTGCAGGCGAAGACGCGCGAGCTCACCCAATCACTGGAGTATCAAACTGCAACCAGCGAAGTTCTGAACGTCATCAGCCGGTCGCCGAATGACCTGCAGCCTGTCTTGGACACCATCGTTGAAATAGCACATCGACTTTGTGGTTCAGAATACGCCCTCATCATGCATCGCCGCAGCGATGGTTTCTATCGAATTGTCGCTCATGCCAACGCGAGCCAGGAACTCCTGAAATGGCTTGAGGACAATCCCGTGTCTCCTGGAGATGGCTCGGCCGTAGGAATTGCGACCATCGAAAAGAGGACGGTTCACCTCCACGATTCGCTCGCCGATCCGCGGTTCACCGATCGACGGCGGCAGGCGGTTTCGGAGGCGCGCACCATGCTTGCTGTGCCGTTACTTAAGGATGAGGATGTCATCGGGGTGGTGTTTCTCGCCCGTACGGACGTAGAGCCATTCACGGACAAACAAGTGGAGTTGGTAACCAGCTTCGCGGATCAGGCCGTTATCGCGATCTCGAACGTCAGGCTGTTTGAAGAAGTGCAGGCCCGCACGCGCGACCTACAGGAATCACTTCAGCAGCAGACCGCTTCCGCCGATGTGCTTCGGGTGATCAGTTCGTCACCCGGTGAATTAGGGGTAGTATTCCAAGCATTGCTCGCCAACGCTGTTCGTCTGTGCGACGCCAAATTCGGAATGCTGTTTTTGCCGGAAGGAAATGCGTTTCGAGCGGTGGAAAAGTGGAACTTGCCACCGGCTTACAGCGAGTTTCTGGGCCAGAACGCAATTCAGTCCGATCCGAAAATTCCACTGACCCGAGCCGCGCTGACGAAACAGCCGGTGCAGGTCGCGGACATCTTGCTGGACCGCTCCTACCTCGAGCGCCATCCGGGGATCGTCGCCGTAGCCGAAAACGGAGGCGCACGAACGCTTTTGCAGGTCCCTATGCTCAGGGAGAAGGAGCTTGTCGGAACGATCGGCATCTATCGGCAGGAAGTGCGGCCCTTCACCGAAAAGCAGACCGCGTTGGTGCAGAATTTCGCGGCGCAAGCCGTCATTGCCATCGAGAACGCCAGCCTTATCGGAAAACTCCGCAAGCGAACCGATGACCTCGCGAGGTCGCTCGAAGATCTGCGCGCGGCGCAGAATCGTCTTGTCCAGACGGAGAAACTCGCCTCCCTCGGTCAGCTCACCGCAGGGATTGCGCATGAGATCAAGAATCCGCTCAACTTCGTCAATAACTTCTCGGCCCTCTCGGCCGAGCTCGTGGACGAGATGACCGAGGTACTAGCCGATGCCGGGATCGAAGCGAAGAAGCGCGAGGAACTCGACGAGATTCGCCAGCTGCTGAAGAGCAACCTGGAGAAGGTTGTCCAGCACGGCAAGCGCGCCGACTCAATCGTCAAGAACATGCTGCTGCACTCTCGGGAGGGGGCAGGTGAGCACCGCCCCGTTGAGATCAACGCACTGGTCGAAGAGAGCCTGAACCTCGCCTACCACGGTGCACGAGCCGAGAAGACCGATTTCAACATCGCTTTCGAGCGGGACTTTGATCCAGAGGCGGGAATAGCGGACGTCTATCCGCAGGAGATTACGCGGGTACTTCTCAATGTGATTTCCAATGGCTTTTATGCCGCCGCCATGCGGAGGGCAGAGGTCGGCAACGATTTTGAGCCAAAAGTATGGGCGGCAACAAGAGATCTAAGGGAAAAGGTCGAAATCCGCATCCGCGACAACGGTATCGGAATATCAGACGAGGTAAAGGACAAGATATTCAATCCGTTTTTTACGACCAAGCCGGCTGGCGAAGGAACCGGTCTTGGCCTTTCGATGAGCCACGACATCGTCGTGAAACAACACAGCGGCACTATAGAGGTCGAGACAGAGGTCGGGGCATTCACTGAATTTCGGATCGTGTTGCCTCGAACTGGCACATTGCGGACTAGATCGGGAGAGCAAGAGTGAACCCGCTGATTCTCGTAGTTGATGATGAGCAGGACGTAGAGGGGCTGTTTCGCCAGCAGTTCCGGCGCGACCCGCGTGCCAACCGCTTTGCGATGGAATTTGCGCAATCGGCTCCTGCGGCGCTTCAAAGGATTTGCGATGCCGGCGACGCGTCGCTGATCTTGATCCTCTCCGATATCAACATGCCGGGAATGAGTGGCCTTGAGCTGCTTCCAAAGGCCAAGGCCTCCCGGCCAGATGTTCCGGTCATTATGATCACGGCCTATGGCGATGCGGAGACCAAGCTTCGCGCGCTAGAGAATGGCGCAGAGGGGCTGTTGACGAAGCCGATCGATTTTGGTGCTCTTCGCAATGAGATCGACAGCCGAGTTGGAAGTACGGCTTGACCCCTCCATCTGAACAAATTGCCGCAGTGCCATTGTCTCCTCATGGCCCTTAGCGGACATGCCAATGGGACCTGTCGACGACCGCTTTTGGGAGCGGAATGGACCTGCAGCTCTGAGTACGTGCCCCAGTTGGTATGAGTACGTGCCCCAGTTGAGCCTCTACCTGCCTTTGCTCCCGCAATTATAGGCCTTGCGGAAGCCGGCGGCCTGGGCGTCTTCCTCCGAACAGAACCAGCGCTCGGAATTGTTGAGGCCCGGATAGGAGCGGCAGGCCTGCAGGTGGTAGATGCCGACATTGCCGGTGACGCGCGCGCGCACGGCATACTTGCCCTTGATGGCGCAGCCCGCCGGCATCACGGGATCGGCCGAGAACAGCACGCTGCGGATCTGCTGGTCGCGGTCGGCGCGGCATGCGCCGCCGACCAGCGTGGCATCCTTCTTCCAGAGCCTGAAATCGGCGGGCGCGGCGAAGCAGCCCTTCCAGAGGCCGCGGCGTTGGTCCTTTGCGGCGAGTTCGTCCGCCTTGAATTTTCCCTTGGCGTCGGCGAGTGCGAGACCCTTCTGCACCATCAGCTGGCCGAGGCCGACCGTTTCGCCCTCGACGATGCAGAGCCCGATGCGCCGCTTCCTGGCGGCGGGATCGGGGCCGAGATCGCCGCAGCGGACCTGCTTGCCGGCAATCAGTTTGGCGAGCTGGTCGCGCGCCTCGACGCCGCAGGTCCAGCTATCGGCATGCTCGTCGATGCACATCTGGTCCACCGCCGGCGCGTCGATACCGTCGAGGCGGAAGGTGCTGCCGCCCGAAAGCTGCAGCGTGGCGCCGTCCTTCACGGTGGCGGTGGCGGCGAGGGCCGGGGAAGTCAGGGTAAAGAGCAGGGCAAGGGCGGGTAGGGACGTCCGAAACCGCATGGCAACACCATTTCCATTCACGGCTGGTTTTCTAGCACAGGCCAATGCAACGGGCAGGCGGCTATTTTTCGGTCACCCGCCCGACGACGAGCAGTGCAACGGTGGACACCGCGATGCTCAGCGACAGCAGGATCAGCCCCAGCCCGAGCGCCAGCGCCAGGTCGCCCTTGCTGGTTTCCAGCGCGATCGCTGTCGTCATGGTGCGGGTGAAGCCGGCGATGTTGCCGCCGACGATGATGATGGCGCCGACCTCGGCGATGGCGCGGCCGAACGCGGCAAGGAAGGCGGTCAGGATCGAGCCGTGCCCGAGCGAGAAGATCAGTCCGATGCTGCGCAGCGTGGAGAGCCCGTCGATGCGGGCGAGATCGGAATACTCCGCCCACAACAGCGAGGCCGGCCGGTGCACCAGCGCGACCACGATCGGCGTCGCCAGCACGGCCTGGGCGATGATCATCGCGGTCGGCGTGAACAGCAGGCCCGCCGGGCCGAGCGGGCCGGAGCGCGACAGCAGCAGGAAGACGCCGAGCCCGGCCACGACCGGTGGCAGGCCGAGAAAGGCGTTGGTCAGCACGATCACCGCCTGCCGTCCGCGAAACTTGCTGACCGCGAGAAACGCGCCGAACGGTGCGCCGATCACCAGCGCAATGAGGCTCGCCGTGAGGCTGACGCGGAGCGACAGCGAGACGATGGCCACCAGTTCCGGATCGAGCCGGGCGATCAGGTCGAAGGCGGAGGTCAGGGCCTTGGTGAAATCGTTCATGCCGGCTTTGCTGGCGAGATCATGGGATTATCGAGGAACTTTGTTCTCTTCCGGAGAACTACGGAGGTTGCGCTTTACCATCTCCGCCGAACCGGAAAAATCGCCTTGACGAAATGAGAACAAAAGAAGAACCTGCCTCTTCGCCTTGTGCCGGAATCTCCTGATGTCCTCCCATCCAAAGCCCGACGACCGCGACGATGCCGGGCTGGAGGCTGCGGTGGATCAGGCCATCGCAGCCTGCGGCGGCGATCTGCGCGCCACCGTCCGCGCGCTGGTCGTGGCCAACAATTACCTCGAAAACGAGGTCGCCGAGTTGATGAAGGCGGTATCGCATGCCTATGCGCGGGGAAGATTTCAGACCTATTCGGGCTGAGCACCCTGCAATTGGCGCGGCCAGGCCCCGGCGATAAGCACCACTAATACCGTTGCCTCGGCTTGGTTTTGCTGTACCACAGGCGGCGAGGAAACCCGCCGAAAAGCCCAAGCCCGCAAAGAACATGTTCAAGAAAATCCTGATCGCAAACCGCGGCGAGATCGCCTGTCGGGTCATCAAGACCGCCCGCCGCATGGGGATAAGGACGGTTGCCGTCTATTCCGAGGCCGACCGCGACGCGCTGCATGTCGAGATGGCGGACGAGGCGGTCTTCATCGGGCCGCCCGCGGCGGCGGAAAGCTATCTCGTCATCGACAAGATCGTCGAGGCCTGCCGGAAAACCGGCGCGCAGGCGGTGCATCCCGGCTACGGCTTCCTGAGCGAGCGCGAAGCCTTTCCGCGCGCGCTGGAGAGGGCCGGCATCGTCTTCATCGGCCCCAATCCGGGCGCCATCGCCGCGATGGGCGACAAGATCGAATCCAAGAAGGCGGCCGCCAAGGCCAAGGTTTCGACCGTGCCCGGTCATCTCGGCGTCATCGAGGACGACAAGCACGCGGTGAAGATCGCCGACGAGATCGGCTATCCCGTGATGATCAAGGCCTCCGCCGGCGGCGGCGGCAAGGGCATGCGCATCGCGTATTCGAGAGGAGAGGTCGCCGAAGGCTTCAATCTCGCCAAGGCCGAAGCCAAGGCCTCGTTCGGCGACGACCGCGTCTTCGTCGAAAAGTTCATCGTCGATCCCCGCCACATCGAGATCCAGGTGTTGGGCGACAAGCACGGCAACGTCGTTTATCTCGGCGAGCGCGAATGCTCGATCCAGCGCCGCAACCAGAAGGTCATCGAGGAGGCGCCGTCGCCGCTGCTCGACGAGACCACGCGGCGCAAGATGGGCGAGCAGGCGGTCGCGCTGGCGAAAGCCGTCAACTACGACTCCGCCGGCACGGTGGAGTTCGTCGCGGGGCAGGACAAGAGCTTCTACTTCCTGGAGATGAACACCCGCCTGCAGGTCGAGCATCCCGTCACCGAACTCGTCACCGGCATCGACCTCGTCGAGCAGATGATCCGTGTCGCCGCCGGCGAGAAGCTGGCGCTGGCGCAAAAGGACATCGCGCTGACCGGCTGGGCGGTGGAGTCCCGCGTCTACGCCGAAGACCCGTTCCGCAACTTCCTGCCCTCGATCGGTCGGCTGGTGAAGTACCGCCCGCCCGCGGAATTGAGCCATGACGGCATCACCGTGCGCAACGACACCGGCGTGCAGGAGGGCGGCGAGATCTCGATCCATTACGATCCGATGATCGCCAAGCTCGTCACCCATGCGCCGTCGCGAGCCGCGGCGATCGAGGCGCAGTCGAACGCGCTCGACGCCTTCTATGTCGACGGCATCCGCCACAACATTCCGTTTCTCTCCGCGCTGATGAGCCATCCGCGCTGGCGCGAGGGCAGGCTTTCGACCGGCTTCATCGCCGAGGAATTCCCCAAGGGCTTTTCCGCGCACGCGCCGGAGGGCGAGGTGGCGCGCCGGCTCGCCGCGGTCGCCGCTGCGATCGATCATGTGCTGGGCGAGCGCAAGCGGCAGATTTCCGGCCAGATGAACGGCCGCATCGTGCAGCGCGAGCGGCGCCGCGCGGTCTGGCTCGATCGCAACGAGGCCGGCCTCGACGTGGCGCGCGAGGGCGAGGCCATCGCGGTGCAGTTCGTCGGCGCCGACGGCGCGCTGGTCAGCCCGCATATCCTGGAATCGTCCTGGAAGCCGGGCGATGCGGTCTGGCAGGGCAACATCAACGGCCTGCCCGCCGCCGTGCAGGTGCGCTTCATCCCGAACGGTTTCCGTCTGGCGCATCGCGGTTTCGAGGTCTCGGCCTACGTTTTCACCGAGAGCGAGGCGACTGCGGCGCGGCTGATGCCGGTCGTGACCGCGGCTGACACCGGAAAGAAGCTGCTCTGCCCGATGCCGGGCCTCGTGGTCTCGATCGCCGTCAACGAGGGGCAGGAGGTCAAGGCCGGCGAGACGCTGGCCGTGGTCGAGGCCATGAAGATGCAGAACGTGCTGCGCGCCGAGCGCGACGGCACCGTGAAGAAGATCCACGCCGCGCCCGGCGCCACGCTCGCCGTGGACGCGCTGATTCTGGAATTTGCCTGATAGCCTTCGTCATTGCGAGCGAAGCGAAGCAATCCATAGGCCGTCCTCGGGAAAGATGGATTGCTTCGTCGCTTCGTTCCTCGCAATGACGCGGATGGAGTGAGACCATGGCCTTCCGCAAACGACGCGAAGCATTGCGCGCGATCCTCAACGGCGGCGCGTGCGTTCGCCCGGGCTCGGTCTATGACGCGACCTCGATCCGCATCGCGCAGGATCTCGGCTTTCCGCTCGGCATGTTCGGCGGCTCGGTCGCCTCGCTCGCCGTGCTCGGCGATCCCGATATCACGCTGATCACGCTGACCGAGCTCTGCGAGCAGATGCGGCGGATGTCGCGTGCGGCCGAATTGCCGGTGCTGGTTGACGCCGATCACGGCTATGGCAACGCGCTCAACGTGCGCCGCACGGTGCAGGAGCTGGAGACCGCGGGCGCCGCGGGCCTCACCATCGAGGACACGCTGCTGCCGCAGGCCTTTGGCGAGGCGAAGACGCAGCTGATTTCGTTGCAGGAGGGCGTCGGCAAGATGAAGGCCGCGCTCGACGGCCGCAACGACCCGTCGCTGGTGGTGATGGGACGCACCGGCGCCGCCTCGGTTACCTCGCTCGACGACACGATTGCGCGCGCGCGGGCCTACGAGGCCGTTGGCGTCGATGCGTTGTTCTTCACCGGCATCAAGACGGGCGCCGAGCTGGAAGCGATATCGGCCGCCACGAAGCTGCCGATCGTGCTGGGCGGCGCACCGGAGGAGATGAGCGATCCCGCCTGGCTCGCCGGACAGCGCGTGAGGATCGCGCTACAGGGCCACGCGCCGTTTGCTGCGGCGACGCAGGCCGTCTACGAGACGCTCAAGGCGCTGCGTGAAGGCACCGCGCCAGGCAACTTGAAGGGGCTTGCGTCTTCCGACCTGACCGCGCGCGTAACCCGCGCGGCGGACTACAAGGCGCGTACCGCCGGTTTCCTTGGATTGAAGAAATGAGCCGCGCGATCCTGCAAGTGACGATTCGCGGCCGGGTGCAGGGGATCGGCTACCGCGCCTGGCTCGAGCAGCAGGCGCGCGCGAGCAAACTGGAAGGCTGGGTGCGTAACCGGCGCGACGGCAGCGTCGAGGCGCTGTTTGCCGGACCTGCGACGGTCGTCGCCGAGATGGTCGCGCTGTGCCGACACGGTCCCCCATCGGCGCGCGTCGACAGCGTTATCAGCGAGACCGCCGAGGACGATCAGCTCGGGCTGCGCCACGAAGGCGAGCGGTTTTCTGTATTGCCGACGATCTAGTTCTCAAGGGGAGGCGAGGGTGGAGCCATCGAAATCGAAGCGCGAAGGACGGCCGATTCATCACTCGCCGGTGTTCTGGGTCGGCATGGTGTTGTGCCTCGTCGCGATCGCCATCTACCTCTGGTCCGACGACCTCTCGTGGTGGCCGGGAATGCGCTAGGCGGAAATCAGCGGGGTTCCGGTGAGTCATTTTCGCCACAGTCGCCGATATTGCGACGTTGTGCCCAAAACAGAATTTGGCGCTCTCTTGTCGCCCGCTTAGTTTTTGAATCGTAGATTTCTGGGGCAAGAATGATTCGCAATTTGGCCGTCTTCGTTGCCGGCGCCGCGCTTGCGGCGGGCGCCGCGATCTCTCCGGCGAGCGCGCAATCCTGGAACGGCGCTTACGGCGGGCTTAACGCCGGCTATGGCACCGGCCAATCCAGCCAGACCGACAATGGCGTGGTGCTTCCCAACATCGAAATCGTCGGGGACGGCCACTACAACGTCAACGGCGGTCTCGTCGGGCTGACCCTCGGCCATAACTGGCAATCCGGGCCGCTGGTGTTCGGCATCGAGGGCGACTATGCCTTCGCCAACATCTACGGCAGCTCCGCCGTTTGCGGCGTGCCGGCGTTGTTCGCGCATCTCTGCAGCACGCAGCTCGATGCATTCGGCACGCTGCGCGGCAGGGTCGGCTACGCCATGGGCGCCAATGGCTGGGTGCTGCCCTACCTCACCGGCGGTGCTGCGGTCGGGCATCTCAGGGGCTATGACGCGCTGATCGGCGCCGAGGGCAGCGCCTTCCGCCCGGGCTGGACCGCCGGCGCCGGCATCGAAGCGAAGCTCGCGCCGCAATGGTCGGTGAAGCTCGAATATCTCCACGTCGATCTCGGCGCCGCGCCGGTGTTCGAGATCATCCCGGGCACGCCGGAAACCGTCAGCTTCCGCGCCGACCTGGTTCGCGCCGGCGTCAACTACGCCTTCGGCGCGCCGACCCCGCCCGCCAGGATGTACACCAAGGCGCCGGTCATCGCGCCGGTCGCGAACTGGACCGGCTTCTATTTCGGCGCCGATCTCGGCGGCGTCGTGCAGGCCGGCAACGGCGAGTCCAACTTCTTCCAGCCCGATCCCGATCCGCTGTTTGCCAATCTCAGGCAGAACCAGCTCGGCAACGGCAGCTCGTTCCTCGCGGCCGTGCACGCCGGCTACAACTGGCAGTTCGCGAAAAACCTCGTCGTGGGCGTCGAAGCCGACGGGCAGTGGATGAAGCCACGCTACGGCTTCTGCCGCGAGACCGACCGCCGCAGCGTCCCCTGCTTCGACAACGGTTTTGGCACCGGCTACGTCAGCAGCGAGACGCGATCGATGGCAACCGTGCGGGGCCGCCTCGGCGTCACCTTCGACCGCTGGATGCTGTACGGAACGGGCGGCGCGGCCTTCACCAGGGTCGACAGCATCCTGGCGCTGGACTGCCGCCTGTTCGGCTGCGCCAACGACGGCACGCCGAATTTCACCGTGGGCAACTTCTCGTCGTCGGTGACCGGCTGGGTCGCCGGCGGCGGCGTCGAATGGATGCTGTCGAACAACTGGCTGGTGCGCGGCGAATATCTGCACGCCGATTTTGGTACCGTGACCCACACGCTGCTGCTCGACCCCGCCACGCTATGCTCGCCCGCCGGGCCCTGCGGGCTGTCCTGGTCGCGCCAGGTGAAACAGGACATCGTGCGCTTCGGCGTCAGCTACAAGTTCGGCGCTCCGTCCGCGGTGGTTGCGAAGTACTGAGGCGGATCAGCGCGCGGCCGAGATCACCAGCGCGCGGATCCGGCCCTCGACGGCGCCCTTGCCAAAGCGCTGCGCGAGCCATTCGGCGGCCTTGTCCGTCGCGGCTTCCAACCCCGGCGCGCCGCGTGCCTCGATCTCGCCCCGCAGCGGCGTGCCCTGGCAATAGGCCATCGCGGGCTCGCGCGGCGAGGGCGCGCGGCTGACATGCTCGACCTCGTCGATGGTGACGGCGCCGAAGCCGGCCCTCTGCAGATCGCTGCGGATCGTGTCCCGGTCGTGATAGCCGTGCGGCGTGCGCGCCAGGAAGCGCGGCGCATCGTCGGGGAAAACCTGCGCCAGCGCCCGGGTGACGACGTCGGCGAACTCGTTGTCCTCGATACGGTCCCATACGTTGAAGAAAAGCCGGCCGCCCGGCGCCAGGACGCGGTGCGCTTCCGCGTAACCCTTGATCCGGTCCGGAAAGAACATCACGCCGAACTGACAGGCCACGACGTCGAAGCTGGCGTCGTCGAACGGCAGCGCCAGGGCATCGGCTTGCCGCCATTCGACGCGCGGATCGGGCAGGGCGGCCTTCGCCTGCGCCAGCATGGGCTCGTTGAGATCGGTGGCGCTGATGGCGACGTCGGCGGACAATTCTGCCGACAGCGCGCGGGTAACGACGCCGGTGCCGGCCGCCGTCTCCAGCAGACGGCGCGGGCGGACTTGCGCAATGCGCGCAGCGAGATCGCGGGCATAGGGCGCGAAGATCAGCGGCACCAGCAGCCGCTCGTAGATTTGCGGAATCGATCCCGTGAACGCCTTGTCGGTTGCCGCCATTCTGCTCACCGTTGCAGGCGCGCGATCGCCTGGCTGAGCTGGTGGATCTCGTAGGGCTTGCGCAGGATCGGGAATTCGTTCTGCACGTTGACGGCGGCGTCGCTGTAGCCGGTTGCGAGCAGGATCGGCAGACGGGGGCGGATCTGGCGCAGCCGATGGGCCAGCGCCAGGCCGTCCATCTGCCCGGGCATGACGATGTCGGAGAACACGATGTCGATGCCGTCGTGCTCGATCGCGCGCAGCGCCGCTTCCGCGTCCGGCACCCGCCGCACGGTATAGCCGAGCTGTTCGAGCAGGCCGATGCTCGCGGACGCCACGTCCGGATTGTCCTCGACCAGCAACACCGTGCCGCTGCCGCCATACTCGGCCTTCGCGGCCGTCTCGGCCAGCAATGCGCCGGCGTCGCGCGGCAGCAGCATCGTCACTTCGGTGCCCTTGCCGATCTCGCTTGCGACCTTCACGGTGCCGCCGGCCTGGTGGGCGAAGCCGTGGACCTGCGAAAGGCCGAGTCCGGTGCCCTTGCCGATCGGCTTCGTGGTGAAGAAGGGATCGAAAATCCTGTCGAGCACGTCGGGCGGGATGCCGACCCCGTTATCCCTCACCGCCACCGCCACGTAGTCGCGCCCGCCGGTTTCCGCCTTGCCGGCACAGGCGCGGGCGGACACGATGACGGTGCCTCCGCCCGGCATGGCATCGCGCGCGTTGATCACGAGGTTGACCAGCGCGGTTTCGAACTCGGCAATGTCGAGGGTGGCCGGCAGCACCGTATGCGGGGCGATGTCGAACTGCAGCCTGACGGCGCTGCCGACACCGGTCTCGAGCACTTCGCGCACGGCATTGATGCGTTCGGCCAGATCGACCGATTGCGGATTGACGCTCTGGCGCCGCGCAAAGGTGAGCAGCTGGCTGGTCAGGGCCGCGCCGCGCCTGGTCGCGGTTTCGATCGCCGACAGCGCGCGCTGCATCCTGTCGTCGTCGCCGACGCCCTTGCGCAGGGTATGCAGGCTGCCGCTGACGATCATCAAGAGGTTGTTGAAGTCGTGCGCGACGCCGCCGGTCAATTGGCCGAGCGCGTCGAGCTTCTGCGCTTCCGCCAGGTGCTTCTGCATCTGCTCGAGCTTGAGCTGGGCCTCGCGGCGCTCGGTGATGTCGCGGGTGATCTTGGCGAAGCCGACCAGCCTGCCGTCTTCGTGGATGGGATCGATGACGACGCTGGCCCAGAAGAAGGTGCCGTCCTTGCGCACCCGCCAGCCGTCTTCCTCGTAGCGCCCCTGTTCGCGGGCGATCTGCAGCGCGCGCTGCGGCTTGCCATTGGCACGGTCGGCCTCGGTGTAGAAGCGCGAGAAATGCTGGCCCACGATCTCGTCGGGTGCATAGCCCTTGATGCGCTGCCCGCCGATGTTCCAGCTCGTGATCGTGCCGGCGGGGTCGAGCATGTAGAGCGCATAGTCGGTCACGCCCTCGACGAGCAGGCGGAAGTTGCGCTCGCTTTCAAAGAGATCGCGCTGTCTTTGTTTTTCTTTGCCGAACATGCAAGCCCCGACCAACCTGCCTGAACGCGCGGCGGGGGTATTTGGTTCCGGGGGTGCCGGGATATTTTCGGGGGCCGGCAGGGCGGCGCCGGACGGCCGGAAAGCCGCGGCGCCACGCGGCCGAGGTCGTCACCCGGCGGTCGGTTCCGGCAGCGGCGTCTCCACTGGCCCGAACACCTCCGCAAACGCCTGCTTCAGCGCGACGTCGACGTCGGCCATGGTGACGGGATGGCCGAGATCGACCAGCGAGGTGACGCCATATCTGACATCGACGACGCCGCAGGGCACGATGGCGGAAAAGTGCGACAGGTCGGGCTCGACGTTGATGGCGATGCCGTGGAACGAGACCCAGCGGCGCAGGCGCACGCCGATGGCGGCGATCTTGTCCTCGCAGCCGTCGCCCTTGTCGGGGCGCCTGACCCAGACGCCGACGCGGTCTTCGCGCCGCTCGCCGCGCACGTTGAAATGGGCCAGCGTGCGGATGATCCATTCCTCGAGCCCCGCCACATAGGCGCGCACGTCGGGGCGGCGGCGTTTGAGGTCCAGCATCACATAGGCCACCCGCTGGCCCGGGCCGTGATAGGTGAGCTGCCCGCCGCGGCCGGTCGTGAACAGGGGGAACCGGGGATCGAGCAGGTCCTCGTCCCGGCCGCTGGTTCCCGAGGTGTAGAGCGGGGGGTGTTCTAGCAGCCAGACCAGTTCGCCGGCCTTGCCGGAAGCGATATCGGCGGCGCGCGCTTCCATGGCGGCCACGGCCTCGGGGTAGGGCACGGGGGAATCGGAGATTTGCCACTGCACCGAAGGCGCCCCGAGCGGGGCGGCAAACGTCGTCAAATCAAGGTTTTGGCGGTCATTAACCATTGGCTAACCATAACGTGGTCAGGTTCTCGAAGGGGCGGAATTCCGCGAAAATCCAGTCACGGGTCGGCGGCGCAGCAGTGTCAACTCTCGATAAAGTCACCGTCGATCTGATCGTCGTGCTGGGCACCAGCACGATGCCGATTCACCAGGTGATGCGGCTGTCCCGCGGCGCCATCATCGAACTCGACGCCACCGAGGCCGACGAGGTCAAGATCCTCGCCAACAACATGCCGATTGCCTCCGGCGTAGTGCTGGTGGACCGCAACCGGATCGCGGTCGAAGTCAAGCAGATGCTGCCCCGCTCGCCCTCCACCAGATAAGCCGCTCCCGGGCCAAATCTCCACTGAATCAAGGCCGTCGCGGCCCTTGTACCCCCAATCTCGATTTGTTACATCGGCGCCGTTGATCCGGCGGGCCGCGACGAGCGGAGCCGGTCTTCCTAGCGCTCGTGGCGGAATTGGTAGACGCGCTGCCTTGAGGTGGCAGTGAGTAAAATCGTGGGGGTTCGAGTCCCTCCGAGCGCACCAATAACTGATTTTCTATCTGAAATCGCTGGCGTTTCTTATTTGGCGCCAGGATCGCGGACGGGGTGCGGTGGCACGGCGGTTCGTCCGTCAGCCCCCGGGGCTATCCTTCATGATGTAACCCATCAGGTCGTCCACGTTGTGCTCCAAATCCCGGATGATGTTCTTGACGACGTCTCCGATCGAGATCACGCCCACGACCTTGCCCGCGTCCAGCACTGGCAGATGGCGAAAACCGCGCTTGGCCATCATTGCCATGCAGCCGTCCAGCGGATCGTCCGGCCTGACGGTCACCGGGTTGCCCGTCATCACCTGGCTCACCCGCGTCTGCTTCGCATCGAGCCCGGGCAGCAGCACTTTGATCGCGCAGTCACCCTGGGTCACGATACCGACCAGCACGTCGTCGTCGATGACCAGCACCGACCTGATCCGGTTATCGCGCATCTGCTGCAAGGCTTCGACGACCATGTCGCCGGAACGAACATGGATCAGGGCGCCACTCTTCTGGGCCAGAGCGCTTTTTACTGTGCTCATCGGTCTGCTCTCGTGGGCCCCGTCCTGCGCCGCCTTGATGGTCCGCATTGAAGGTTAGTCGAAGTATCCTGCTTTGTCAGCACCGCGCCGATGTCCCCGCCACATCAGCCACCGAAACGGCCGCCTGTCGCCGTTCTATCCGTTCGTCAGCCGGCCTCCGCCTCGCGGGCAATTCCGGTTTTCCTGATCGTCGGCATCCAGAGTCGGGCCAGCACCGGGATCACCAGCAGGCTGCAGATCGGCGACAGCAACATGCCGCCGACGATGACGCAGGCCAGCGGCTGCTGCACCTGTGAGCCGATGCCGGTCGAGATCGCCGCCGGGACCAGGCCGATGCACGCCGACAGGCCGGTCATCAGGATCTGCCGCATCCGCGTTTCGGCGGCGCGAATGATGGCGTCTTCCGTTCCCATGCCTTCGTCAATGTCGCGGCGGATGTAGGACATCAGCAGGATGCCGTCCATGGCGGAGACGCCGAACAGCGAGATGAATCCGACCGCCGCCGATACGCTGAAATTCAGGCCGCCGATATAGAGCCCGAGAATTCCGCCGGCTACCGCGAACGGGATGCCCGACAGCGCCAGCAGGCTGTCCCGTATCGAGTTGAACAGGCTGTACAGCAGCATCAGGATCAGAAGCAGGCTGAGCGGCACGATCAGCGCAAGCCGCTTCTTGGCGTCCACCAGCGCGCCGTATTCGCCTGACCATTCGAGCGAGTAGCCCTGGGGAAGCGGGACCTTCTTGCCGATCCGGTCCTGCGCCTCGGTCACGGTCGAACCGAGATCG
The DNA here is from genome assembly GCA_964504705.1 of uncultured Bradyrhizobium sp. Taxonomy (GTDB): domain Bacteria; phylum Pseudomonadota; class Alphaproteobacteria; order Rhizobiales; family Xanthobacteraceae; genus Bradyrhizobium. The sequence continues at coordinate 12,224 of CAZDEZ010000043.1, read as the reverse complement.
CGGTCGCGCACGCTGTATTTCAGCGGAATGAAGCGCTGGCTGTTCTCCCGATAGATATAGGACGCGCCACTGACGAGCTTGACCTCGCCGAGATCGCCGAGCCGGATATAGGCGGTCGGCGTCTTGGGATCCGAATTCGGCAGCGCCACCGGAATGGTGCGGATGGCTTCGACATCCGTGCGGAATTCCGGCGCCAGGCGCACAGTCAGCGCGAAGATCATCTCGCCTTCGTAGACCTTCGAAACCTCCTGGCCGCCGATCGCGGCCTGGACGACGGAATTGATGTCGGCGACGGAGAAGCCGTAGCGGGCCGCCTTGGCGCGATCGATCCGGACGACCAGGTTGGGCTGACCGAGCAGATTGAAGCTGGCGGGATCGGCGACCCCGTGAACTTCCGCGAGCTCGGTCTTCACCGACTTGGACAGCCGTTCCAGCTCCACCAGGTCCTTGCCGAAGATCTTGATCGAGTTCTCGCCCTTCACGCCGGAGACGGCTTCCTCGATGTTGTCCTGGATGTATTGCGAGAAGTTGAAGTCGACGCCGACGAATTCTCGGTTGAGCCGCTCGCTCAACTGCTTGACCATCCGCTCCTTGGTCAATCCCGGGGGCCAGGTGTCGGCCGGCTTGAGCGGAACGAAGAACTCGGCGAGGAACGAACCGTCGGGATCGGTGCCTTCCTCGCCGCGTCCCTGCTCGGAAAACACGGTCTTTACCGGCGGATAGCTCGAGATCACAGTGCGGATCTTGGCCACCGTTTCCATCCCGGCCTCCAGCGTGATGGTCGGCGGCATCACGGCCCGGATCCACATATTGCCTTCTTCGAGCTTGGGCAGGAATTCGGTGCCGAGCCGCAGGCTCAGGCTGAGACTCAACGCCAGAAACACCGCGGCGACGACCGCCGCGCGGCGATAGTTCCGGACCGCGCGCACCAGGACGGCCTGGTAAAGCGTGCGGACGTGGCGAACCACGAAGGTTTCGACTTCCTTCACGTGCGCCGGCAGCAGGATCGACGACAGCACCGGCGTCACGGTGAAGGTCGCGATGACGGCGCCGATCAGCGCGTAGGCATAGGTGCGCGCCATCGGCCCGAAGATCTGGCCTTCCACGCCCTGCATCGTGAACAGCGGCAGGAAGGCTGCGATCGTGATGATCACCGAGAAGAAGATCGCCTTGTCGACCTCGACGGCGCCGGTCAGGATCCAGCCGAGCTTGTCGCTGAGAGTGGCAGGACGGTCCGCCGGCAGCCTCGCCGAATGATGGGCGATCTGGCGGAAGATGTTTTCCACCATGATCACCGTGCCGTCGACGATGATGCCGAGGTCGATGGCGCCGACCGACAGCAGGTTGGCGGATTCCCCCCGCATCACCGTGATCATCACGGCCAGGAACAGCGCCACCGGGATGGTCGCCGCGACGATCAGCGCGCAGCGCAGATCGCCGAGAAAGACCCATTGGATCAGGAAGATCAGGGCAACGCCGAACAGGAGATTGTGCAGCACCGTCTGCACGGTGATGGCGACGAGGTCGCCGCGATCGTAGAACGGCACGATCTTGACGCCGGGCGGCAGCGATCCGTCGCTGTTGATGCGTTCCACCGCGATGCGCACGCGCTTGACCACGTCCATGGTGCGCTCGAGCTTCTGCATCAGAACGATGCCGGTGACGACGTCGGTCCTGTCGTCGCGGCCGGCGATGCCGAGCCTCGGCGCGAAACCGATCTGGACCTTGGCGACGTCGGACACCAGCACCGGCACGCCGCCTTGCTGGGTCAGGACGATGTTGCCGATGTCGTCCATCGAGGTGATGACGCCGATGCTGCGGACGTTGACCGACTGTTCGCCGATCGCGATGGTGCGGCCGCCGACATTGGAATTGCCCGCCGAAATCGCCGTCATGATCTGCGGCAGGGTGAGGCCATAGGCCATCATGCGGTCGAGGTTGATCTCGGCCTGGAATTCCTTGGTTTTTCCGCCGAGCACGGCGACGTCGGCGACGCCCGGCACGATACGCAGCTTGCGCTCGACCACCCAGTCCTGCAGCGCCTTGAGCCGTATGACGTCCATGCCCGGCGGTCCGGTCAGCTCGTAGCGAAATATCTCGCTGATGCCGCCGGCGGGCGAGATCACCGGCAGCACGCCGGCGGGCAGCACCGCGTCCTTGAGCCGGTTGAGGGTCTGCTGACGAACGAAATGATAGTCGCGGCCGTATTCGAACTGCAGACGGACGAAGCCAAGCCCGTAGACGGTGTTGGAGCGGATGAACTTCAGGCCCGGCGTCGAGGCGACCGCGACCTCGATCGGGATCGTGATGTAGCGTTCGACTTCCTCGGGGGACTGGCCCGGCTGCTGGGCGATGATCTCGATGATCGGCGGCGCCGGGTCGGGATAGGCCTCGATGTTCAGCGACAGAAAGGCGGCGTAGCCGATGCCAAGGAAGGCCGCGAACGCGACCATCACCAGCAGCCGTCGCGACAGGCAGAACGCGATCAAACTACGCAGCACGAAACGCTCCGGCCCGCACGGTCATTGTCGCCACTCATTGTCTACGAAGATTGCGCCGCGCGAGATCACCCGCTCGCCGACAGCGAGACCCCGGCGTATCTGCGTCAGGCCATCCTGCTGGATGCCGATGTCGACGACGCGGCGCTTGAACAGCCTCGGCTCGGCTTCGATCCATACCGTCGCAGTGTCGCCTTCGCGGATCACCGCGTCGACCGGTACGCCCGGTGCGACCGATGGCTCTGCGATCCCGATCTTGAAGGTCGCGAACATCTCGGACTTGAGCACGCCATCCGGATTGTCGATCTCCGAGCGCACCATGACACGGCGCGTGTTCAGGTCCGAAGCCGAACCGATGTTTGCAATTCGGGTCGTGAAGGTCCGGTTCGGCACCGCCGCGACCTTCGCCTCGATCTCCTGCCCGATTCGTACGGACGCGATATCCTGCTCGAAGATCTGTGCCTTCAGCCACATCGTCGACACGTCGGCGATCACATACAATGGCTCGACCGAATCGGACTTGACCTGCTGTCCCGGCCCGACCTTGCGCGAGATGACGGTGCCGTCGATCGGCGCCGTTATCCGGGTGATGCGGCTTATCGCACCCTTCTGCTCGAGCTCCGAGATTTCGGCCTCGGTGCGGCCGAGGATGCGCAGGCGGATGCGCGCGGCCTCGAACGCCGTTTCGGTCGAGCGCATTTCGTTCTGGGCGGCGGCAAGCTGAGCCTCGGCCTGTTGCAGATCCTTGAACGGGGCGGCCTTGCCGTCATAGAGATCGCGGGTGCGCTTCTCGACGATCTGCGCCAGAGCGAGCTGGGCGCTTGCCTTGTTTCGGGCGCTGAGAGCGGCGGTGAACTCGTTCTGTGGCGGCACCTGCTCGGGGCTGTCGATCTCCAGCAGCGGGTCGCCGCGCTTGACCCGGTCGCCGACCTTGGCGATCAGGCGGGTGACCCGGCCGGAGAACGGCGTCAGGACGGGGGTGCTGGCGTCTTCATTGAATGCGATCTGACCGATCGCCGATCGGCGATCGAGGAACGCATGGGATTCGACGTTCACAACCTCGAGCTGGTGCAACTGGTCGGGAACGACCCGAACGAAATCGGCGCCCTTTGTCGTACCTTCGGCCGCAGCAACCGATAGCGGTGCAGCAAGCACGAGCAGCGCGCACAGGCCATGCAGCGGCGATCTGACAGCGATCGAAACCGCCATGAACGATTGCCTCCCAGTCGTTTTCCGTTGAGTTGACGCCGACCTCTGCGCCTTGTTGCGCGCGCCGGCAGTCCACCGGGATACGCAACGATTCCTCCTGCCGGACGGTAGTACTAAGTCGGATAGGGGACCAATACCAGCTGCGGGTGACGCCTTGTTGCGGGCGTATTATAATACCGTCAGTCTACCTTGCATGGGGTTGTTTTCGATATTTGCCGGACCCCGATCAGACTCGCAGGAAGATCCTGCGACGGTAGAGGAAGCGAGCCAGCAGGATCGCGAATATCAGGCCCAGCATGCGGACCACGAAATTTCCTGTGTTCGGCGTGATCGCGCGGTCGAGCAGGGCGGCAAAATCCCCACCGGCGAAACGCGTCGCAAACAACTCGAACGTCGATACCGTGCTGCCGGCAAAGCGTATCGCGAACTGGTCGGCCGTCACGTTGTTGATGAAGTAGAGCGTGATGGCGTTCGCGCCGAGCCAGACGAACATGGCCGACCAGCGCTGGTAGCCCCAGACGTCGATGATCTGGTGCCAGACGCCGAGCAGGATCAGGCTGTATCCGCCGGCGACGAGCACGAAGGACGAGGTCCAGAGCACCTTGACGATCGGGAATTGCAGGCCCCAGAGATATCCGCCCGATGTCAGCGCGATGCCGGCGGCAATCAGCAACAGCGATTTCCGGCTTCCCTGCAGGTGCGGGTCCGCCAGCAGCAGACCGGCCAGCACGCCGAGCAGGCAGGTGCCGATCGCGGGCAGCGTGCTCAGCAGCCCTTCCGGATCTCGGGTCAGGTCCCACTTCCATCCCGGCAGGTAATTCGCGTCGATCCAGTCCGCCAGATTGGCGTCCCGGGCGAACGAGCCGGCGCCGATCCCCGGCACCGGCACGAACGTCATCAATGCCCAGTAGCCGGCCAGCAGCACGACCAATGCCACGGCGATCCCGCGTGCACGGAAGTTCAGGAACAGCAGCGAGGCGCAGAGATAGCAGATCGCGATCCGCTGCAGCACGCCGACCAGACGGATATCGCCCCAGTGACGGCTGATGCCGCCGTAGAAGATCAGCCCGAGCCCGTACAGGATAAGCGCGCGGCGGAACACGCGGGCATACGCCTGCGCCTTTCCCTCCCGCTCGACCAGCCGCGGCAGCGACAGCACGATCGAGACACCGGTGACGAAGATGAACAGCGGGAAGATGAAATCGTAGAACCGGAAGCCTTCCCAGGCGACGTGGGTCATCTGCGTGTTGAGAAACCTGCCGGCAGCGCTCAGCACAGGGCCCTTGTCGCGCAGCATTTCGTTGAGCGACCAGATCACCGCGTCCGCGCCGAGGATCCAGAAGATGTTGAAGCCGCGCAGCGCGTCGACCGAGACGACACGCTCTGCCTGCGCCGCCGACGCCTGCGCTTCGAGCTGGCGCATCGAGATTTCTCCGCGAACCGGTCGCAGATTATCAGATGGAAGTGCGGACGTGCGTGTTGACCTGGGTCAATCGGTGAGCTGCGCGATACGTCCGGAAGAGCAGCCGCTAGCGCGTTCTGCGGCGCGCCGCGATCTCGGTGGCCGGCAAGTTGCAGTCGCCGGGCGCCTCCTGCACGCGAAAATAGTTACGGCCGACATAGGATTTGTCGTAGTGCCGCCACGAGGTCGGCTGACCCAGCGCCTGCACGCCGGCCAGCGTCACCGCAAAGACCGAGCTCTCGATGTCGCGTTCGTGCGGGTCGAGATTTTCCGGCAGTTTGGAGCTGGCATAGTCAACATAGGAGACGATACGGAGGCAGGGCAAATCGCGCGCAGCCGCGAGCGCCGCTTTCGCCGTCATCAGGTGGTCGGAATGATCGCCGGGATTGATGTGCGGATCGAGCTCGGCCACGTTGAGCTGCACCAATCGAGCCTGTCCTCGCTCGTGGCGGACGATCTCGCGCAGCGTCCCCACCAGGTCGTTCCAGCCGTGATACGCGGTGCTGCCGTCCACGGCCGCCAGCGTGTCGTTGTCGCCGTCGGCAAGGCGTTTCAGCGACTGAAACCCGGTTTGGGCATAGCCCGTGCCGAGCGGGCTGCCGTCCGGCACGCGCAGGAAATAGCTGACGGTGTTGCGGTAGCTGACGCGGTAGATCGGGTGCCCGTTGAACGACATGGTCGAGCCCGTGCTGCTGCCCGGTTCTGCATCGGCGTCCGCCATGAAGCGCACCGCCTGCTCGGCGCCGTTGTCCCGCGCCAGATACAGCGGATGCCTGCGCTGGCCGGTGCCGGTTCCGAGCCCGGCATCGCCCGCAGTCACGTGAATGAATACCGTCTTGGCGGCCCCGCCGATCACGTCGCGGAAAGCGGACGGGTTCATGAACAGCTGCCAGTCGTCCTGGTGGGCCGCAAAATAAAACGAGACCTTGTCGGTACGCGCGCCCTCCGCCGCCGGCGCCGGCGAGGCGCAAAGCAGCACGCCGGCAAGAGCGGCGTTCGCAGTGGTTCGAAACATCGGGATCCCCCTCAGCGGCCCAGGAAGAAGATGGCAATCGCAGCCGAAAATTCAATGCGGATATTGCCGGCGGGCGGCACCCCTCCGTGGGGCTTAACCAATTGGCAACGGTTCCTGCGAGGCTGTTGCCGGCATGACACATACGCCACGTAAACGTTTTTCCCGCATAGGGATACCATCCCTCGTTCGGAGCCCCGCATGAAGTTACTCGGCTACGCCTACCGCTTCCTTTCGAACTTCGTGTTCCTGGCGCTCGTCTATTACAGCTTGAACCTGATCGAGAAGTACCCGCAGCGGGTGATGCTCGCGGTCATGATCCTGATCTATGCCGGGATGCATGCGGCCTCCGCGTTGCGCTCGTTCTATTTCTTCCAGCGCATCGAGCGGCTGGAAAGCGAGGCGAGGCGCCTCGCGGCCATCGCGGCGGAAGGTCCGAATGCGACGGCCTCGCGCAAGCAGATCGTCGCAGAGGTCGCCGAACTGCGCCATGGCGGCGAGATGAAGGCCTATATCGACCTTCTGTTCCTGGCGCTGGCGATCCTGCTCTGCATCGCCAAGATCGTCACCAACTAGGCAGCGGGGCTCAGCGGAGCCACCGCCATTCGATCACAGGCTTGCCTGCTGATTGTGTCGGATGCTGCGCTTCACGTTCTTCCGGTCATGAACCGCTCGCTTGGGCGGGGCCGCGGTCCGGACCGCCTGCGCCGGGCGGGCGGGACGCGCCGCGGCGACCTGCCGTGCGCGGCTACTAACGGTGGCCGGCGCACGCTTGCCGCCGCGCACGGCCTGCGCCGGCTTCTCGGCGGCCACAACCGTCGTCTGACGCCGGGCGGTCTTCACCGTTTTCATGCCCAGCATTGCCGTCTGCACGCCTTCCTCGACCGCGAAGACCGAGGCCGACGGAACGGGCAGGGTGCTTGCGGCGCCGACCGAGGCGAGCTGTTCGAGCCGTGGCCACGGCGCCTGCCGCGGCAAAGGAACGCCCCGGACGCGCTGCGGCCGGTCGAGGATGGTGATGTCGTTCCAGTAGGAATCGGTCAGCAGCGGCGCTGGAAGAGGCGCGTGCTGCGCGAACGCGAAAGTCGGGATCATCGGCCAGCGCACGTTTGCGACCAGCTCCGGTGCCGGATGGAGCCGCCATTGCTGCGGATCGGTCGCCGTCGCCGGAGTGTCCGAACTCGCCGGCACCACATGGACGATGCGGTAGCCGCGAGTCTTCAGGTCGTGCAGGATCTTCGGCAGCGCCGCCACCGTGCGCGGCTGGATGTCGTGCAGCAGCAGGATGCCCTGGCCCTTGGCGGCAAGGCGCTGCAGGGCAAGATCGTAAACCCGCTTCGACGAGACCGGCCGCCAGTCGTCAGCGGGAAAATCGGCGCTCCAGATCTGCAGGCCCTTCTGGCGCGTATATTCCTCGATCTGGTCGTTGCGGGCGAGGCCGGGGATGCGGAAGAACGGCGACATCGCCGCGCCCTTGTCGCCGAGCGCCCCCGTTATCGAGGCGATGCCGTCGTCGATCTCAGCCTTGGCGCGATCGACCGGCAAGCGGTGCATGCCCATCGGATGGTTCTGGCTGTGGCTAGCGATCGTATGGCCGCCCGCGAGCACCCTGTGCACGCCATCGGGATTCGCCTGCGCCTGCCGGCCGACCAGGAAGAAGGTTGCCTTGACGCATTGCGCGGCGAGGATGTCGAGAATCTGGTTGGTGTATTTCGGCAGCGGACCGTCGTCGAAGGTCAGCACCACCTCGCCGTCGTCGAGCGGCAGCGTCTCGCGATACTGCATCGAGCCGATCAGCGGGTGTTGCCTGGCGTCGACCACGAGGGTGCGCGAGGTGCCGAGCGTATCGGGACGGGGACAGGTGGCCGACAGCGCGGGCTGCGCAGTGCCGACGAACGCCAGCCCCAACATCAACGCGGCGAAGTGCGTTACGTGGACGCTACCCCGAACATTACCGGCCATTGCAGAACCTGCCCGCATTCCAATCAGTCAAATTCATTACAAGCGGCTTCATGAAGGCCGCATTAATTATTGGAGTTGTTCATGTTTCTCGTTTCGATCGGCGCCGGCCAAGGGCGTGGCCGAGGCCGAGGGTACCACATGCACTATGGAATAGGAGTTGTCACGCAGATAGCGCAGGAAGTCGGGCAGCGCGTCGGCCGTCTGCGCCGAAGAATCGTGCAGGACCAGGATGCCTTTCCCCGCCGACTTGACGCTGTCGATCAGCCGCGCCAGCTGCGCCTGCGGAGTCATCCTGATCCAGTCGTCCGCCCATAGATCGGCGCCGAACACCGCGATGGCGCGCTTCTCGAGGTAATCGAGGGATGGTCCGGACATTTCGAAGTAGGGATAGCGAAAAAAGGGCGCCGAGAATGGCGTGGCAGTCGCAACGCCGTCGAGCGCCGCCTCCACCGCCGCGATGCCCCGGTCGATTTCCACTTGCGCCTCTTCGGGCGTCAGGTGCTTGAGGTTCTGGTGCGACCAGCTGTGGTGCGCAACCGTGTGTCCCGCTGCCGCCATCCTGCGTACCATCTGCGGATATTCGGACGCACGCTTGCCGATCAGGAAGAACGTGGCGCGCACGCATTGCTCGGCGAGTGCGGCGAGAATCTTCTCGTCCAGTGCCGGCGAGGGACCGTCGTCGAAGGTCAGCACGATCTCGCGGTCCCGCAAGGCGAGGGTCTGGGGAAAGCTCCCAAGCCCGACGCGCGGCGTCGTGGCGGCCGCGACCGCGATCGTGCGTGAGGTACCGAGCGCATCCTTGCGCGGGCAGTCGGCGGCCAACGCCGGCAGCGCGAGCGTGGCGGAGACACCCAGCGCTGCCGCGAAGCACAGGTGCAATCGGCGACTATCCATAATTCTCATTGCGCCAGATTCTCATTGCGCCGGGCGTTGCCCATTGGGTAATGCGTGCAGCAGCTCAGACGAGTTCAGCATTCCTGTCAAACGGCGAGGGCGCGGCATGGCCGACGATACCGATGTTGCGCACGCCGCTGAGGCTTCGTTGCTCGATCGCCACCCGATGCGTGACGACGAGGGGCAGATCAGGCCGGAATTCGTCGAACGGGTGGCACGCGCCATCCATGCCGACGATGCCGCGTTCCTGCGCGGCATCGTCGGGGAACTGCACAAGGCCGATCTCGGCGACCTGGTCGCCGCGCTCGAAGCCGACGACCGCGTCAAGCTGGTCGAGCTCACGGGTTCGGATTTCGATTTCTCGGCGCTGAACGAGGTGGACGAGGGCGTCCGCGAGGAGATCCTCGAAGAGCTCGAGCCCGAGGAGGTCGCCGAAGGCGTCCGCGAGCTCGAATCCGACGAGGCCGTCGAAATCCTCGAAGCGCTCGACGAGGACGACCGCGAGGAAGTCCTCGAAAAGCTGCCGCCGTCCGAACGCGACGTCATCGAGCGCTCCCTCGAATACCCCGAAAATTCCGCCGGCCGGCGGATGCAGACCGAGTTCATCGCGGTGCCGCCGGATTGGACCGTCGGCCAGGCGATCGACTACATGCGTGAGACGTCCGATCTGCCGGACCGGTTCTATGAAATCTATGCCGTCGATGCCGACAAGCGCTGGCAGGGCGCAGTCGCCCTCGACGTGCTGCTGCGCTCGCGCCGCCTGGTTCCTCTCAGGGAACTGGTGGACGAAGACCGCCGCCGCGTCTCCGTGCTGGAGGACCAGGAGGAAGTCGCGCGGATGTTCGGCAAGTACAATCTCGTCGCGGCCCCCGTGGTGGACACCGAGAACCGCCTGGTCGGCGTCATCACCATCGACGACGTCGTCGACGTCATCGAGGAAGAGGCCGACGAGGATCTGAAAGCGCTGGGCGGCGTCACCAGCCACGAAGAACTGTCCGACAGCGTCTGGACCATCGCGCGCGGCCGCTTCAACTGGCTGCTGGTCAACCTCGCCACCGCCTTCCTGGCATCCTCCGTGCTCGGCCTGTTCGAGGGTCAGCTCGAGAAGATGGTGGCGCTGGCGGTGCTGGCGCCGATCGTGGCGAGCCAGGGCGGCAATGCCGCCACCCAGACCATGACGGTCGCGGTGCGTGCGCTGGCGACGCGCGACCTCGGCGCCAACAATGCCTGGCGCGTGGTCATGCGCGAGGCGATGGTCGGCCTCGTCAACGGGCTGGCGTTTGCCGTCATCACCGGCGTTGCCGCGGTGGCGTGGTTCAAGATCCCCGGCCTCGGGGTCGTGATCGGGCTTGCGATTGTCTGCAACCTCGTCGCCGGGGCACTGGGCGGCATCCTCATCCCGATGCTGCTGGAGCGGGTGAAGGCCGATCCGGCGGTTGCTTCCGGCACGTTCGTCACCACGGTCACCGACGTGGTCGGCTTCTTCTCCTTCCTCGGCATCGCCACGCTGTGGTTCGGGTTGAAATAGCCGCTTCCGCCGGGGCCGATATCGTTAATCGAGTCTTAACGGGCTTGGCCGATCATTCCCGCGCGGGAAGGGAATCGGCATGAAGCGGCTTCGGCTGAAAGCGGACGGGCGGATCGTCGAGTTGCGCGACGGCAAGGAGTTTCCGCTCGCGCCCGACATGGATGCGGGCGCGGCCACGCCTGGCGTGCGCGACCTGCGCCGCCGCGCGCATTTGACCCAGATCGAATTCGCCGCGCGGCTCGGCGTGCCCGTGGAGACCATCCGCAACTGGGAACAGGGCAAGCGCGCGCCGCGCGGGCCTGCGCGTGCACTGCTTGCCGTGATCGCCCATTCTCCGGAAACGGTGTTTGCCGCGCTCGCGCCGGAACCCACGACGGCCTAGCAAGCGATCCCGCGGCGAGACATAATGCGGCTCGAACCTCGCGAGCCCGCCATGCATTTCGTCGAAGCCAAAGGCGCAAGGATTCCCGCGATCGGGCTCGGCACCTGGGAATTGCGCGGGCGGACCTGTGCGCGGCTGGTCGAGCAGGCGCTGCGTCTCGGCTATCGCCACGTCGACACCGCGCAGATCTACGAGAACGAGCGCGAGGTGGGCGAGGCGCTACGCGCTTCCGGCGTTCCCAGGGACGAGGTGTTCGTCACCACCAAGGTCTGGACCAGCCATTTCGCGCCCCATGATCTCGAGCGCTCGACCAAGGAGAGCCTGAACAAGCTTCGCCTCGCCGAGGTCGATCTGCTGCTGCTGCACTGGCCGAACCCGCGCGTGCCGCTGTCGGAGACGCTCGACGCGCTGGCGCAGGTGCGCAGGCTCGGCATGTGCAGGCATGTCGGCGTGTCGAATTTCACGGTGGCGCTGATGGAGGAGGCGGTCCAGAAATGCCCGGCGCCGCTGGTCTGCAACCAGGTCGAGTACCATCCTTATCTGGACCAGACCAAGGTGCGCGAGGCCTGCGCGCGGCACGACATGGCGCTGGTCGCCTACAGCCCGATCGCCAAGGGGCGCGTGCGCAAGGACGACGTGCTGGCAGAGATCGGGCAGGTCCACGGCAAGAGCGCCGCCCAGGTCTGCCTGCGCTGGCTGGTGCAACAGAACGTCTCGGCGATCCCGCGGACCTCGCGGCTGGAACGGCTGTCGGAGAACATCGGGGTGTTCGACTTCGAGCTGTCGCAAGACGAGATGGCCCGGATCTCGGCGCTGGGCAGCCGCGAGGGCAGGCTGACCGATTTCGGCTTCTCGCCGAAATGGGATTGAGACTGTTCCGCATCGGGCTATGCTGGCGGGCGGGGGCAGTCCGCAACGCTGCAAGTCGAGAGTGGAACAGGATCAGGCCATACGCACGGGCGCAACGGCGTCGGTGATTGCGCATCTGTCGCTGCTCGCGCTGCTGGTGCTTCTGTCCGAGGTGCATCCGATCGGGTCGGCCGCCGAGCCGATTGCGGTCAACATCGTCACCGCCGAAGAAGCCGGGCCGGAGCAGCTCAAGGTCGCGCAGGAGCCCGAGCAAAAGCCGGCGGAGCCTGCGCCGGCCGTACCACCCGATCCACCGGCCGTCGCGCCGCAGCCGGCCGCCGAGCGGAAAGCCGCACCGGAGGCACCGCAGAGCGCGCCGCCGCGGCAGGCGAGCCAGCCGCCGACGGTGGAGATCTCGATGGACTGCG
>CAZDEZ010000042.1:0-39224 GCA_964504705.1 uncultured Bradyrhizobium sp. | reverse complement strand
CCCGGCCAACGACGCCAGCGCGGCGAGGCCCGCCGAGAGCGGCAGCGGCACGCTGGCCGAGCGCATCCGCGCGCTGCAGGCCCACGCCTCCCGCGGCCGCCAGCAGGGGGCGTGACGTCGCAATCGGCCCCGGTTTGGCTTGACACCCCACCCCCGCACTTCGTAAATCGCGGGCTCTGACGACATTTGCTTGCGTTCGATCAGGCGGCCTCCAGCCCTTGATTTCAAAGGCAAATCCCGGGCGCATAGCTCAGCGGGAGAGCGTTCCCTTCACACGGGAGAGGTCCAAGGTTCGATCCCTTGTGCGCCCACCAGCCTTCGCTCGCTTCGCGAGCTACGGCTGGGCAAGCCCGCTCGCTTCGCGAGCTACGGCTTGGCAGGCCCCTGCCACGAATTCGAAGCGAAGCGGGCGAAGGCTGTCGCGCCGAAGCCCGAAGGGGCGAAGGCGGACTGGCGCCGCGCCCCGCCCCCCAAACCAAAATATCGAAAACAACCCCATGCAAAGTAGCCCAAGCAAAGTAGCTGACGGCTGCCGCATGCAGCCTTGCGCAATTTCAGGCCAAGCCTGAAAGCCCCGCGGCCGTGATGTGCCCGGAGTTCTGTCATTTCGTTGGCCCTCCGGTGAACAGAGGGCGCAGGGAAGACCGGGCGCCGGCGGCACCCGCAATCGCCGTGTGCAATGGGTAGTGGAAAACGCACACGGGTTTCACAGGTACAGCCAGGACATCCCGGCCTTCCCCGCGCAACGGCTTTACGGCTTATACGTGATCTCCCCGGGGAACGGCCTCTTTTGCCCCCGTTGCCGAGCCCGCACAGGCAGGCCCGGATAGACGCCAGGGTCGCGGCGCCAGGACCACACGACTTCGCCGTACGCAAGAGGCGTCCCGTCGGCGAAAAACCGCCCGACGCCACCTCGCGTCCATCGCATCCCGCGCCCAACGTTACGTGACGGTGCGCAGCGCCCCTCCTGAGGGGTGCGGGACGGGGTGGACTATAATGGAAATCGGAATTCTTGTAAAGAGAAATCTTCCAAGCTTTGACAGATATTCCAAATACCGGAATTCTCCGCCATCAAGGTGGTCAATATCGGATTTTTGGAATCCGACAAGCGCCCTTCCCTCGTGTTGTTAGTCAACTAGCTGCCAAGCTGGGCGAGCACAGACCACATTGAGTTTGGCTCTTGGGGAGGCATTTTCCATGCACCCTAATGAGTGCTCCTGGTTGGCACGACGCGGCGGAGATTGCGGCGTTGAGGGAAGGTGGCCGCGTTCGCCAACGCAATCGCCTTCACCCGTTGTTTCTTGCGTAATTTACAGCATTGTTGTAAATTACAGAATTGGAGCGCCCATGACCCAATACTCGACCAGCGACCTCTCCCGGAAGTCCGGCGACATCATCGCGGAGGCCCTGCGCAGGCCCGTGACCATCACGCAGCGGAACAAGCCGCGGCTGGTACTGCTGAACATCGAGGACTACCGCAGGCTGGCGGCGACCGCCGGGACGCGAAGGACCGGCCGGCCGATGTCCCGACGCGAGGTGGACGATCTCGTTCTCGGCACCACCAACGCACCTTACAGGAGATCGATCACCGCTGCAGCGCTTGCCAAATGCCTCGCCTCGGGAAAGAGCGAGCCGTGGACTGTCCACGTCGCGACCTTCTTCACCGACGTGAAGCCGGAACTGGTTTTCGAGTTCGCGGAGATGCACGGCATTTCGAGGCGCGTCCTTGCATCCAGCTATCGCGCGTTGAAGACCGCGACCGGAGAACGAAACCCGGCCCTGGAGGCACTCCTTGACCAGCTGGCGCCTGCTCCTTAGCCGAACCATCGTCGGGCTGGAGCAACTCGAGCGACAGGGGCACGCTGTCCCTGAGTGGATCCTGGGCGGCGGTACTGCCCTGATGCTGCACGCCGGCCATCGCTTGAGCAGGGACATCGACGCGTTCATCGACGACCCGCAATATCTCGGCATCATGTCGCCGAGGGTCACCGACGTCTGGCGCTGCCGCAGCTGGGACGATGCTGCGCACTACCTGAAACTCAGGTTTGCGGAGGGCGAGATCGACTTCATCGTCAGCCCGCCGCTGTCCGGCCTTACCGCAACACTCCACGAGGTCGACCTCACCGATCTGCCCGCCGGGCGCAAGGTCGCCATCCGGATCGAGCATCCGGCGGAAATAGCTCTCAAGAAGATGCACTATCGTCCGACCATGCTCAAACCGCGCGACATTTTCGACATCGCAGTGGCCGCGTCCATCGACCGCCCGGCTTTGGTCGGCAATCTGAAGGAGGTCTCGGACAAGAAAGGCGCGCTACGCCACCGGCTGAACGGCATCGACGGCAAATTCCTGCAGGACGAGCTTGCAGAACTCGACATTCGAGACGGATGGGACGACCAGAAGCGGAATTGTCTCGGGACCGTGCGGTCGCTGGTCGAACAAATTCCCTGAAAGCAGTGAATGCGCGGCTGCTCATTGCAGCCGGGCCTTTCATCCTTCGAGACGCGCGCTTTGCGCGCTCCTCAGGATGAGGAGTGAAGAGCGCTTGTGACGCGGTAGATTTACGCCGCCCGCTGCATGTGCAGCAAGGTCGCCACGCAGCGGTCGCCCTGCCAGATTTCGATGGTCTGGTCGTCGAGCGCCTTGCGCGCTTCGGCCATGGCTTCGGCATCGTCCCGGAACGGCGCGACGCGCGGCGGCCGTGCGGTGCGGCCCTGGCGGTCCAATTGATAGAACTGGTAGTTGGTCATGGTCGCCCCCCGACGCGCCGATATGGTCGCTACCTTGCCCTGCGATTGCGGCAACTTCCCATGGGAAAAGAAGGCGAAATCAGGGAAAGACGAAGGGGATTGCGACGGCGGTCGTCTGTGAAGCGAACCGGCGGGCGGGGCGTTTGCGGTCCATCCTTCGAGACGCGCGCGATGCGCGCTCCTCAGGATGAGGCCTTTTCCTTGGTTGGATGGGCTAGATCGACAATCGCCGTCATTGCGAGCGAAGCGAAGCAATCCAGCTTCGCCGCGACAAGAAGGCTGGATTGCTTCGTCGCTGTCGCTCCTCGCAATGACGGATGGCGATTGCTTCGGGACGTTACGGCTTCGCCCCTTCGGCGGCGGCGGCCATGTATTTGGTACGGAATTCGGCGACGCGGGCGCGCCACATGCCGACGAAGGCGGCCGACGTCACGTTCTCGACCGACTTCCATTCCTTCTTGAGCACCGGCAGGGTGTTGCCCCAGATCGCGCGCCGGCACCACTTCTCGCCCTTCTCGCGGCCTTCGCGGGTGGCGCACATGGATTTCCAGGCGATGCGGTCGGGCCGGCTGATGTGCTCGGCGGCGCCTTCCCAGCCCTGCTGGTGGATCAGGTAGAGATCGCTGAGATCGGGCGTGCGGCGCGTGATCCAGTCGAACAGGATGCCTTCGGTGATGATCTTGTAGGCGGCCGCCACGGCGTTGTCGCGGGGATTGCGAATTTGGCCTGCGCCGAACTTGCCGAACTCGTATTCGCTGAGCTGGAACAGGCCGATATAGGAGCCGGTTCGCTTGTTGGGGTCGAAGCCGGACTCGATCTTCGCCACCGCCTTCATGTAGTTGAAGTCGAGGCCGAAGGCGTCGGAGGCGCGCCTGATCTCCTCGATCGGCGTGCCCAGCGGAATGTCCTTCAGCGAATTCAGCACGGTCTGCGCCGGCTTCTCGGCGGGCGGCAGCTCGGACCAGACGTAATAGATGAGATGGCGGAAATCCTGCGCGGACCGCGCGGGACCGGCGGCGTCGCGGGAGACGTCGCCGGACGGATCGCGCGCTGAAGGCAGCGGTACGGCGACATCGCCTGGGTTCAGCGCCGCGAGTTTCGGCCCGGCGGGACGGACCGCGATTTCGGCGCGCGCGGTCAACGGCCCGGGCAGCGATCCCGTCACCAGGCCGGGGCCGGCGAGCGCGGTTTCGGCGCCGGCGGAGGCCTCGCGCGGCACGGCGGCGGCGAGCAGCGGCATTACGGATTTTGCAGCGGCCGGCGGCATCGCGGCCTTCACGACCGGCTCCGGCAACGCGGCCTGCGCGGCCGGCTCCGGCACGGCCTCAGGCGCGGTCGCGACCGGCGTGTTTCCGGCAGCCAGGTAAATTCCCGTGAGTGCGATGGCACCCACGATGCCGGCGACCTGCAAGGCTTTCATGGTTCCCCAACTCCGCGGCGCGGTTCCCCCAACGGACGCTGCATATGCGTTCGCCGTCATCCAAGGCGATTTCGTGACGCTAAATTAGCGGCTTTTGGTGGAGGGGGCGTTAACCCTTGAAGCGGGGAAAACGGGTCGAGGCCGGTGGTTCCGCCAGACCGGCGGACCAGCATCGGCGGTCGCTATCGCATTCTCGCCGCCGCCTGCCGCGCCACGCGGTAGAACAGATCGACGGTCGGGCTGACCTGGCGGTGCTTCAGGCGCACCAGTCCCACCGGCCGGCGCGTCGTCGGCATTTTCACGCGAAGCGGCGCCAGCGTCGGATGCGGCGCCGGATAACGCAGCGTGGCCCGGGGCAGGATGGCGAGGAACGGCCCCGCCGCGAGCAGGTTGACCTGCATGGCGTAGGAGCTGCAGGTGACCGTCGCGGCCGGCACGCTCAGGCCTTCGGCGGCAAAGGCCTCCTCGATGAACGGACGCAGGAACGAGGCCACGGGCCTGCCGAGCAGCCAGCGCTCGTCCGTCAGCTGGCGCAGCGTCAGGGTCCTGCGGTTCACCAGCGGATTGTGCTTGCCGGCAATGACGGCCAGTTCGTCGGCGAACAACGCTTCCGCCGCGAGATCCTCGTAACGGTCGAAATCCGCCGCCATTCGCGTCACGGCGATGTCGATCTCCCGCTGGCGCAGCCTTTCGTGCAGCGCCAGCGTATCGCCGGCGTCAACGACGAACCTGATCTTGGGATAGGCGCTGGAGATGTCCTGCACGATCGTCGCGGTGAGCGCCGTCATCGGCTCGGTCGTGCCGATGCGGACCTCGCCCTGCGTCGGGTCGGCGAGGACGGCCAGTTCGCCCAGTCCCTGCTTGAGCTCGTCGGTGACGTTGGTCGTGCGGCGGCGCAGCGCCTCGCCGAACGCCGTGAGCTCCACCCCGCTCGAGGTCCTGTCGAACAGCGGCACGCCGAGCAGGGTCTCCATGTCGGCCACGACGCGGGACACCGCCGGCTGAGACATGCCGAGCCGCGGCGCCGCCCTGGCCATGCTTCCCGCGCCGGCAACGACATCGAGGATCTGCAGATCGCGGAGTTTCAGCCGCCGCAGGCGCACATCTTCCATCGCCGCCCCCTATCAGAGTTCCTGATATCCATATCCGATAATCGAGCTTCCCGGTATACCCCCGACGGAGCGATGCTCGGGCCGCAACCAAACAGGAGGCCGACATGCGGCTCACCCGACGCGCCCTCACCCTTGGCGGCCTTTCCATGCTGGCGCTGCCCCGCCCGCTCGCCGCCCAGACGCGCACGCTGCGCATCGTCTATCCGTTTCCGGGCGGCGGCTCCGGCGACACGCTGACCCGGCTGATCGCCGAGCGCCTTGGCGCAGCGCTGGACCGGCCTGTCATCGTCGAGCCGCGCGTCGGAGCAGGCGGTCGGCTCGGCGTGCAGGCGGTCAAGTCAGCCGAGCCGGACGGAAACACCCTGCTTGCGACGCCGATCGCGCCGATGGCGGTTTACCAAAGCGTCTATCCGGCGCTCGAATACGATCCGGTCGCGGATTTCCTGCCGGTATCGCAGGTCGCCACATTCGACTTCGGCATCTGCATCGACCCGAAGATTCCCGCAGGCAATCTCGCCGAGCTCGTCGCATGGCTGAAGGCCAATCCGGCCAAGGCCAACTTCGGCACGCCCGGCGCCGGCACCCTGCCCCACTTCTTCGGCCTGATGTTCGCCAGGGCCGCCGGCGTGCCGCTGCAGCACATCGCCTACAAGGGCGGGGTGGTCGCCCTGACCGACCTGATGGGCGGCCAGATTCCGGTCGTCCTGCTCTCCACCAACGAGCTGTCCGAATTGCACAGGGGCGGCCGGGTACGCGTGCTGGCAACGTCGGGCGTACGACGATCCGCCTTCCTGCCCGACATTCCGACCTTCAGGGAGAGCGGGTACGACATCGAAGGCAGCGGATGGTGGGGCATCTTCGCGCCCGCGGGAACGCCGGCCGCGACGGTGGCGAAGCTCAGCAGCGCGATCGCGGGCATCGTTCAGAGCGAGGACGTGAGGGCACGCATCGCGAAAGTCGGGCTGCAGCCGACCGGCACGTCGCCGGAGGAGCTTGCCCGCATCCAGCGCGAAGACATTGCGCGCTGGGCCGTGCCGATCAAGGCCTCCGGCTTCAAGCCGGAACAATAGAGGCCGGCATGGACGGCACATTCAAGGTGACGCTGCTCGGCAGCGGCATGCCGATGCCCGATCCGCTCCGATTCGGCCCGGCCACGCTGGTCGAGGCCGGTTCGCAGAAGATCCTGGTCGATGCCGGCCGCGGCGCCACGATCCGCCTGTTCCAGCTGGGAATTGCGATCGGCAGCATCGACCTGCTGCTGCTGACGCATTTTCACTCCGACCACGTGGTCGGCCTGCCCGACATCTGGCTGACCGGCTGGCTCGGCGGCAAGTTCGGGCGACGCACAGCGCCGATGCGCGTCGCGGGGCCGGAGGGCACCGCGCAGCTGGCGCATCATCTCGAAAAGGCATACAGCGCCGACATCGCCATCCGCATCGCCGACGAGAACCTGCCCGCCGACGGCGCGCGCATCGCGACCTGCGAGTTCAGCAAGGACGGCGTCATCCACGATCGCGACGGCCTGCGCATTACCTGTTTCGAGGTCGATCACGGCGACAGGATCAAGCCGGCGTTCGGCTATCGCTTCGACTACGCGGGGAAATCGGCCGTGCTGTCGGGCGACACCCGTTACTGCGAGAACCTGATCGCCCATGCCAGGGGCGCCGATCTTCTCGTCCACGAGGTCGCCATGACCCGACCCCACCTGATGGAGGTCGAGCGCATCCGCGGCGTGATGGGGCATCACTCGACGCCGACGGACGCGGCGCGAGTCCTTGCGAAATGCAAACCCGGACTTGCCGTCTTCAATCACGTCGTGCTGATCGGCAACGGCGACGACGCGCCTCCCTCGGTGCAGGAACTGATCGACGCGACCCGGCGGGAGTATGACGGCGCGTTCGTCGTCGGCGAGGATCTCATGACGTTTGCCGTGGGGGAATTACGCGACGACAGGGTTACCCGGCGCCGCGATGGGCTGGCCGCCGGGGCGAAGGGGAGCTAGCTTCCCGGCATCGATCCCGAATTTTGCGAGGACGGACCCATGCCGAAAATCCAGCGCATCATCCTGCCCGACGTGCCGAAGCCGGTCAGCCATTATTGCCACGTCACCCGCGCGGGCCCGCATGTCTGGGTCGCCGGCGTGGTCGGCACGGCGCCGGACGGCAGCATCCCAGCCGACGTGGTGGCGCAGTTCGACATCGCCATTGCCGTGATGGACAAGTGCCTGAAGGCGGCCGGCGCCGGGCCGGAGCACGTCGTCAAGGTGCAGGTGTTCATGACCGACATCACCGAGCGGCCGAAGATCAACCCGCGCCGCATCGCCTATTTCGGCGACAATCTGCCGGCCTCCACGCTGGTCGAGGTGAAGGGGCTGGTCGATCCGCGCATGAAGGTGGAGATCGAGTGCCAGGCGTATGTGGGGTAACGTCATTGCGAGCGAAGCGAAGCAATCCAGCTTTGCCGCAGCAAAGAAAGCTGGATTGCTTCGTCGCTTCGCTCCTCGCAATGACGATTAAAATTCAATCGTCCCGCTGCACCAGCTCGAAGGTGATGCCCTCGGGTCCCTCGAACAGCCGCAGCTTTCGGCCGATATAGTCCATCTCGTCGCTCAGCATGGCGACGCCGTTGGCCTTTAGAAGCGCGGTGGCCGCCTCGATGTCGTCGACGCGGAATGCGAGATGATTGAAGCCGAGCTTGCGCAGGCTGGTCGAGTGCGCGCCGGGATCGGACCCCGGCGGCGGGTCGAACGCCAGCAGCTGGATCTCGAAACGCGGAGCCGCGCCTTCCAGCACAAGCGTGATGTGCTGCGCCTTCATCGCGGGCATGCCCATGTAGCGGGCGGGAACGCCGCCGTCGATGGTCGCGACGTGGTCCTTCCTGAAGCCGAGCAGCGCGAAGAACGCGATCGCCTTGCCGGCATCCGCCACGGCGATCGTCACGTGATCCGGATTGAGTATCATGTCGTCCTCCCAGCCGCGCACCCGGGCGGCAACCGCAGCTATTCGTCATTGCGAGCGAAGCGAAGCAATCCAGCTTCGCCGCGGAAGAGAAAGCTGGATTGCTTCGTCGCTTCGCTCCTCGCAATGACGATCAATGAGCGCACTCAAATCGCACGCCTAGACAACGCCCCCTTCCCTCAGCGCCGCAATCTCGCTCGCATCGTAGCCGAGCTCCGCCAGCACCGCATCGGTATGCTCGCCGAGCGTCGGCGGGCGCGCGGCGATCTCGCCCGGGGTTTCCGACAGCCGCACCGCGGCGCGGGCGACCGGTGCGGATTTCGGCAGGCCGGGATAATCGACGGCTTGCAAGAATCCGGCGGCGCGGATGTGCGGATGGTCGAGCGCCTGCTGCGGGCTCAGCACAGGGCCGGCCGGAATCATCGCATTGCCCAGCGTGTCCACGGCTTCCTGCGTGGTGCGTTCGGCGCACCAGCGCGCCATCCGCGCCGAGATGACGGGACCGTTCTCGCCGCGCTTGAGGTCGTCGGCAAAGCGGGGATCGGAGAGCCACTGCTCCTCCTCGCCCATCAGCTTCGCCCAGCGGATGAACAGCGGATGGCCCGTCACCTGGCACAGCACCCAGCCATCCTTGGTGCGGTAGATGTCGGCGGGCGCGGCGGTCTGGCCGAGATTGCCTGTGGGCACGCGGTTCGCGCTGATGACCGCCTGCTCGATCAGCGTGGCGTTGGTGAAGGACAGCGCGGTCGCCAGCAGCGCGCCCTCGACGATCTGGCCGCGGCCACTCTTGCCGCGCTCGATCAGGGCGGCGAGCGTGCCGAACGCGCAATGCAGCGCGGTGCCGAAATCGACCCAGTTCACCGCAGCACGGTACGGCGGATCGCCCGCCCCGGTCATGTAGACCGAGCCGGACATCACCTGGCCGACGCCGTCGAAGCCGACGCGGTCGGACATCGGCCCCGGGCCGCCGAACGCGGTGGCCGTGGTCAGGATGATGTCGGGCTTGACCGCCTTCAGCGAGTCGTAGTCGAGCTTCATGGCGCGCAAGGTCTGCGGCGGCAAATTGGCGACGACGACGTCGGCGGTTTTGACCAGCCGGCGCATCACCTCCTGGCCTTCGCGCTTCATCGGGTCCAGCGTGATGCACTTCTTGTTGCGGTTGACCTGCAGGAACAGCGCACCCTCGCCGCCCTCGCCGACCGGCGCCACGAAGCGATCCTCGCTGCCCTTGCGCCGTTCGACGCGGATGACCTCGGCGCCGAACTCGGCCAGCAAGGTCGCGCAATAGGGCCCCGCGATATAGCGCCCGAAATCGAGCACGCGGACCCCGTCCAGAACTCCCCCCATCGGTGTTTTCCCCTTTGTTTCCCGCAAGATTACAGGGGCCGTTTTGCAGCGCAAGACGGCAGCCGACACCATGCGCAGGCCGGCAAGGTGCTTCCGTTTCCATCCCCACTCCGGTAGTTTGCCCCCGGTGCGAAGACAGCGGGGACGCTTGATGCGCGATGTGATCCTGAGAGTGAGGCCGTGGTCGCCCTCGGCGTTCCTGGCGGCGGTGCTGGCGATCCTGCTGGCCGCATCGGTGCAGGAATTGTTCGTCTTCCTCGGCGTCCAGCTCTATTTCGCGTCCTTCTTCCCCGCGATCCTGTTCGCCAGCCTGGTGGCGGGCGCGCCGGCCGGCGTCTTTGCGACGCTGCTGACGATTCCGATCGTGTGGTGGGCGTTCATGCCGCCGTATTTCCAGTTCGAACCGCTGACCAAGGACGACTACGACCGCATCGCCATGTTCGCGCTCGGCAGCGCGCTGATGATCTCCTTTGCCAATCTATGGCGCGAAGCCATCCGCCTGTTCCGCAAGTGAGCGCGCCGATGTCGCCGCAGAAGATCACGATCTGGATCTTGACCACTATCGGCGGCGCGGTCGGCCTGTTCGCGCCGGTCGGCATCGTCAAATGGCTGCTGCAGAGCGAGCCCGAGGAAGCCGGGATCCTGACGTTCTTCTTCGTTCCGGTCTGGTGCCTGCTGGTGGTGATCGGCCTCCTGGTCGGACGCCGGCTCGGCGTCGCGCTGGTGGGCTTAAGGCGGGCGATGCAGCGCTGACCGGTTGCCTATTTCGCCGGCCGCACCGCCAGCGCCGGCTTGCTCACGCCGTCGAGGCCGGCGAGCATCAGTACGGTGAGCAGCGCGTTCTGCGGGCCCATCCAGGCATTGGTCGGCTTGTACCATTCGTTGCGCGAGTGCCAGTTGCCGCCCTCGCCGCCGCCGCCGATAGTGACGGCGGGAATGCCGAGCGACATCGCGATGTTGGAATCGGTCGAGGAGCCGGCGAAGGTCACCCGCGGGCTGCGCGAGATCTGCGCCACCGTGCGCTGGGTCGCCTGCACGATCGGCGAGTCCATCGCCACGATGCCGGCGGGCCGGTCGCCGATCAGCTTGATCTCCACCGTCATCTTGTCGGTGTTCCAGCGCGCGTTCTCCTCGACGACGGCCTGTCTGACCAAAGCGAGCAGCCGCTCCTCGAGCTTGAGCAACTCCTCGGTCGCGTTCGAGCGCATGTCCACCGCCATGCGCGCTTCGGCGGCGATCGCGTTGACCGAGGTGCCGCCGCTGACGGTGCCGACGGTGAAGGTGGTCTTCGGATCGGCAATCGTCTGCAAGTCCGATATCTTCGCGATCGCCCGGCCCATGGCGTGGATGGCGCTGGGCAGGCCGAACTCCTGGAAGGAATGGCCGCCGGGGCCCCGGAAGATCATCTCGTAGCGATGGCTGCCGGTCGACTGGTTGACGACGCGGCTGATGCCGAGCCCGTCGATGGAGATGAAGCCGTCAATGTCCTTGTGATCGCGGAACAACGCCTTGACGCCGCGGAGATTGCCGAGTTCCTCCTCGCCGACGGTGCCGACGATGAGCAGATCGCCGACGGTCGAAATCGAATTCCCGCCCATCGCCTTGACCAGCGCCAGCAGCGCCGCAAGCCCGCGGGAATCGTCGCCGATCCCCGGCGCGACGATGGCGCCGTCCTTTTCCCTGACGGTGACGTCGACGCCTTCGGGGAACACGGTGTCGAGATGCGCTGAGACCACGAGCTTCGGCCGTCCGCCGCCGGTGCCCTTGCGCAGCGCGACGACGTTGCCCTCGCCGTCGATGGCCGCGTCCTTGAGGCCGAGTTCTTGCATCCGCTTCATGTAGTACTCGGCGCGCACCTTCTCCTTGAAGGGCGGCGCCGGGATCTCGGTGATGCGCTTCTGTTCTTCCAGCGTGCGCGCGTCGTCGGCCTTGATGTCGTCGAGCGTCTTGACGACCTTCGGGTCGGCGAGCAGCGCCTGCAGCGCGGCGTCCATCGGAGACGATGTTTGCGCGAAGGCCGACGTGGCCAGCAGCAGCGCTGCGGCAATCGTTGTCGTAAACTTCATTTGCGATCCCTCCCGATCTGCAGGGCGGATTAGCCGAAGGCGTAATCCGCCGTTCCCCGCGCAGGGTGCCGGCGGATTACGCTTCGCTAATCCGCCCTACGCCGCTACGCCAGTCCTATCTCACCCAGCCTGCCCGCAAACCAGTCGGACAACTCGCGGTCGATGACGCCGCCGAGATAGACGTCCGACGACTTCACCTTGCCCTTGCCGAGCACCAGCAGCACGCCGATCCGGTAGGCGAACCACAGATGCGGGTCGGTGAGACCGCGCAGCTTGTGGTGATCGTGCTCGATC
The DNA here is from genome assembly GCA_964504705.1 of uncultured Bradyrhizobium sp. Taxonomy (GTDB): domain Bacteria; phylum Pseudomonadota; class Alphaproteobacteria; order Rhizobiales; family Xanthobacteraceae; genus Bradyrhizobium. Next base: position 27,280 of record CAZDEZ010000042.1, on the reverse strand, counting down.
GGCTGGTGGTTGGTCGCCTTGCGCACCTCCACGGCCAGCAGATTTTCCGGGATCGCGCGGCGGTGCACGACGATGTCGGGGAAGATCGACTTGCCGAGCTCGTCGTCGGTCGAGACGATGGTGCCGTGCGGCAGCTTCAAGAGCCGCTCGCCGAGGCGGTTGTAGTCGCAATCGACATCCCAGCCGTCGAACTGGTTTTCCAGATGCACCGCCATGCGGTGGGTCAGCGTGCGCTCGCCGAGATCCTTGTCGAACAGCAACCCTTCGCGGGCGTAGAACGCTTCGACCGCCTTGACGACCTTCTCGAGTTCCGCCCGCATCACCTTCCCCAATCGGCGCGGGCGAAATCCGTCCGCGCTACATCTGCACCTCGATCAGCCGCGGGCCCGGCTCGGCGATGGCTTCTTCCAGCGCCTTGTTGAACTCGTCCGCCGTCGTCACCGCGCGTCCGGGCACGCCCATGCCCTTCGCCAGCGCGACGAAGTCGATCGCCGGCCGGTCGATCTTCAGCATGTCCATCGCACGCTGTCCCGGCTCGCCGGCGCCGACCCCGTCGAACTCGCCGCGCAGGATCTGATAGATGCGATTTGCGAACACAATCGTGACGACGTTGAGGCCTTCGCGCGCCTGCGTCCACAACGCCTGGATCGTGTACATCGAGGAACCGTCGCCGACCATGCAGATCACCTTTCGGTCGGGACATGCAACCGCCGCGCCAGTCGCCACCGGCGGCGAGAAGCCGATCGAGCCGCCCATGTTCTGCAGCCAGTCGTGGGGCTTGGCCGCCGCGGTCGGCGGGAAGAACTGCCGGCCCGTGGTAATGGATTCGTCGACCACGATGGCGTTTTCCGGGATCGCCATCGCGATCGCCTGAGCGATATTGGCGTGGTTAAGCGGCCCGGTGGGCTTGGCGATCTCCATCGGCTTCTGCGGCACCACGTCCGTCGGCCTGGCGCCGAGCGCATGGGCCAGCGCTTCCAGCGCGCCGACGGAGTTCTCGCCGCCGGCGGTGACGCGATGCACCTCGCAGCCCTCGGGCTTGAGCATGCTCGGCTTGTTCGGATAGGCGAAGAAGGCGACGGGATCGTTGGCCTCGACCAGCACGATGTTCCTGAAGTCCTTCAGGATCGGCAGCGCCTGCTCGATCACGTAGGGGATGCGGTCGATCGCGAAACGCCCGCGGCCGCGCGCCATCTTCGGGTTATAGGTCTGGCCCATCACCTTGCAGCCGGTCTTGCCGGCGATCTGCTGCGCCAGCGCCAAGCCCTTTTCGGTGAGCGCGCTGCCGGTGAGCAACAGGAGATTCTGCGAGCCGCCGCTGCGCAGCACTTTCGCGGCATGGTCGACGGCCTGCGAGGAATAGTTGGCGCGCTGCATCTCGCCGTTGGCGACCGCAATGCCGTCGGCCTCGTTCCAGGCGGTGTCGGCCGGCAGGATCAGGGTCGCGATCTGCGGCGGCGAGCTCTTTGCCGCGGCGATGGCGGCGGCGCCGTCGGCAGCAACCGACCTGGCATCCGGCGAGGTGCGCACCCAGGCCGACATTGGCCGCGCCAGGCCCTCGATGTCCGATGTCAGCGGCGCGTTGTAGCCGATGTGGTAGGTGGCATGCTGGCCGACGATGTTGACGATGCCGGAATTGGCCTTCTTGGCGTTGTGCAGATTGGCAAGGCCGTTGGCGAGGCCGGGGCCGAGATGCAGCAGCGTCGAGGCCGGCGAGCCCTTCATGCGGAAATAGCCGTCGGCAGCGCCCGTCACCACGCCCTCGAACAGGCCGAGCACGCAGCGCATGCCCTCGACGCGATCGAGCGCCGCGACAAAATGCATCTCCGAGGTGCCGGGATTGGTGAAGCAGACGTCGACGCCGCCTGCGACCAATGTCCGCACCAGACTTTCCGCACCGTTCATCGTTCCGCCCCTGTGGCTTCGAGTTTTTCGGATGGTTCCCGCTGGCTCGCAGATCAACCATTGTTCGGCCGCCTCGTCAAAGGTTTAGCCGGCAATGCAGCCATCGCCGCTCGTATGTTGCCTTTTTTAACCGGCCGCATCGAAAATGCCTTCGGTCACGGGCTCGTTGCTTGCGCGAGTCGCTCCGATGTGGCCTGTGTCGGCAAGATTCACGGTTTTTCACGAGGAACAATGATGACCCGGGGGCTTGGTTGGTTGTGCGCGGCGGCGGCGATGCTGGCGGCAGGCCACGCACATGCGGAAAGCTTCGACGTCCGCGACCTGATGGGCGGCGGGCCGAATTTCCGCGGCGGAGCCTATAGTCGTTCGAGCCCGATCCCGCGCGGCACGGTGATGCTCGCCGGTTATGCGGCCGGCACCATCGTCATCCACACCGGCGAGCGCCGGCTCTATCTGGTGCAGGGTAACGGCCAGGCGATCAGCTACGGCATCGGCGTCGGCCGCGACGGCTTCCGCTGGAGCGGAACCCACCGCATTACCGCCAAGCGGGAATGGCCGGCCTGGACGCCGCCGGCACAGATGCTGCGCCGCCGTCCCGATCTGCCGCGCCACATGCCCGGCGGAATTGAAAATCCGCTCGGCGCGCGCGCGATGTATCTCGGCTCGACGCTCTACCGCATCCACGGCTCGAACGAGCCGGAGACGATCGGCCAGGCGGTGTCGTCCGGCTGCTTCCGCATGACCAATGAGGACGTCGTCGATCTCTATAACCGCGTTTCCGTCGGCACCACGGTGGTGGTAAAGAACTAGCACTACCGCGGCGTGACGGGTTCGCGGGCCCGCGTCTTTCGATTGCGTCAGCGTCACGACCATGAACAGACCTCGCCGGCATATTCCCTTTTTCGCAGCGGCGCTGGCGGCGGTGACGATTTCGCTCGCGCTTGCCACGCGGGCCGGGGCCGAGCCGCCCACGATCGCGGCGCGCCAGAAGGCCGAGAAGAAGAGCTTCACCGACAGCGAGATCGTCGAAGGTTTCATGAAGACGGCCTTCGGCGCCGAATACCATCTCGCCGGCCGCGTCGACCGCATCCGCAAATACGAGGTGCCGGTGCGCGTGTTCGCCGACGGCCGCGCCGACCGCAAGGCGCAGATCGCTAAGATAGTGGCCGATATAGCTGCACGTGTCCGGCATCTCGACATCGCCATGGTGGACGACAACGACGATGCCAACGTGCTGGTCAAGCTGGTGCGCGACCGCGATCTCTACCGCACCATCTCGGCCTTCTACGGCGTCGCGCGGGCGAAGGAGATCAAGACCACGCTCGACCCGCAATGCCTGTCCGGCTTCCGCAAGAACGAGAAGTTCGAGATCGAGCATTCCGACGTGATCCTCACGGTCGACAACGGCGACTTCGTCTTCCTCGACTGCGCCTATGAAGAGCTGTTGCAGTCGCTCGGGCCGATCAACGACACCGCGACCGTGCCTTGGACGATGTTCAACGACAACGTATCGATGGGCTATTTCGGCGTCTACGACCAGTACCTGCTCAACCTGCTCTACGATCCCCGCATCAAGGCCGGCATGACCGTGCAGGAGGTGAAGGCGGCGCTGCCCGCCGTGCTCGCCGACGTGCGGGCCTGGGTGAAGCAGGTGAACGGATTGCGGGAGTGAAAGGCGTCGGCCCGCGCCGCCTCGCGCCGCCGCGGATGCAGCGAACCGGCGGGCGCATAACGTAATCAGAATCAGGGGAAGCTGGTCCGGTTCGAGGACGCGGTACGATCCGCAAAACGGAAGCGATTTGCCACCGTGCCGGATTCGCCACATCGGGAACTGCATCCTTGCGGCGATGAAACTGCGATTTCCGTCGCTGTTGCGAACTTCAGAATGACGCGGTCAGCCGCGACTCATTGACGCAAGACCGAGTCTTGTCCAAAGCCGACCTCGTTTGATTCTGCGTCCGAATTGGTTCGACTAAGCATCGCAGACAACAGAGCGATGGACCGACGCAAGACCGCACTATCCATTTGCGTCGAAAGGTGGGGATTTGGAGAGACAGCTCCAGCGACGCGGTAAGAGCTGCGGGCGGGGCTGAGACCGGTTATCGCAACGATCAACTCGGAGGTTCCCATGAAAAGAACGCTTCTCGCGATCGCTGGTCTTGTCGCTATTTGCTCATCCAGCCGCGGCCGAAAGGCCGCGGCTTTCGTTTGTGGCGCCTTGTACATGTCAGGCGGCGCATCCATCCCGCGCCGCGCTCAGTGCTTGATCTCTTCGAAGACGACCACCGCGCCGGTCGGCTCGGGCGCATGCGGCTTCAGACTGGTCAGCGTGCCGTCCGACCAGTCTGCGAGGCTGATCACCTGGCTGGTCTGAACGTCGTCCGCCGAGGTTTCAGCCGGCTCCAGCACCTTGAGGCCGCTTTGGTCCAGGAAAAAGGTGTGATCGCCGAACAGGTCGGCCAGTTGCGCCGTCACCGGATGGCTATCCGGCAAGACCTCCGCCTGCATCTGATCCAGCGTTTGCTTGAGCTGCGTTTCGTTCAATCTCATGGGACCGGTCCTTTCCGGACGTAGGCCGCCACCTGCGACTCTGCTGCGGCGGAGTAACTTTCCCGCATGCAGGTCGAACGAACGCCATTGCGATGCGTTCCCGGCGGCGCAGCAGATATCCGTCACGGAACCAGCGTCACATGGGCGAACACCTACGAATTCGGCAGCAGGCGATACACCGCGACTTCCTCGCCGCGGGAAAGCATCGATCGTTGGCGGGCGAAGCCGGACTTTTCGAGCACGCGGCAGGAGGCGCCGTTGCCCACGACGACGAGGGCGACCAGCGGCGGCAATCCGAGTTGCGATCGAGCGATGCCGACAAGGGCGGCGGCAATCTCGCTGGCGAGCCCCCTGCCCCAGAACTCGCGCTTGAAGGTGTAGAGCAGCTCGAATTCCTCTTCGCCCTCGACAACGGCATGGCGGATTCCCGCCCGCCCGGCGAATGCGCCGGCCTGCGTTCGCAGCGCCCACAAGCCAAAGCCGCGCCGATCCCAATGCGCCACGGCAGCGGCGAGATAGGCCGCCGTCGCCTCCGGCGAGCGCACGCCGCCGAGGTAACGGGAGACGTCGGGATCGAGATGCAACGCCACCAGATCCGCCAGATGATCGTCGCGGAGTCTTTCGGCAATCAGGCGTTCGGTGGCGAAGGTTTCCATGGGATGGAAGATGGAAGGCTGACATCGCAGGATGGGTAGGGCGTCAGAGAAGCCCATCAATCTGCACTGTGTGAAGATGATGGGTTTCGCTTCGCGCTACCCATCCTACACTTTACCTTTGCCGCAAATGCCTTTCAGCGCCTGCCATTCCGCGTCGGTGAGCAGCGGCGGTCCTTTTGGCGTCTGGTCTTCCTTGCTCATGCGGGCGAGCCGGTCCTCGCTCAGCGGATGGGTCGAGATGAGGGAGAGGCCCTTGCTGCCTTCCTTGCCCGTGACGCGCAGCATCAACTCGCCCATCGCCTTCGGCGGGCGGCCGAGCTTCTGCATCAGCTGTATCGAGTAGGTATCCGCATCGGTCTCGGACTCCCGCGAATGGGAAGCCGTCACCAGGGTTCGCGAGGCGAAGATCACTGCGCTGGAGCCGGTGATGTCGCCGAACAGGAGGCCGATCAGGAACGAGGTGCCGCCGTTGTAGATCAGGCCGCGCATGTTGTCGCGATGCGCGAGGTGGCCGAGTTCGTGGGCGATGACGCCGGCGACCTCGTCGGGGCTTTTCGCCTTGGCGATCAGGCTGTCGAGCACGACGATTCTGCCACCCGGCAATGCCAGCGCATTCGGGATCTCGCTTGCCAGCACGATCGATGCGACCTGCGTGTCGAGACCGGCGGCATCGCGCAGCTTCGTGACCAGCTTCTCGAAGGCCGCCTGTCCTGCGCTGGAGTCGCAGACCTTGTCGCCGAACAGGAGCTTGACCTGCTTCTCGGCGACGTCGCCGAAGCGCCGCTCGAAGGATTCCGGCACCAGCGGCGCGAGGCGATCGGCAGCGAGAGGCACGCCGTAGAGCACGACGAGGATGATGGAAACGGCCGCTGCGAGCGACCAGCCGACGATCTTCGCAACGCCGCTTCGGCCGAGATGGTGCTCGTCGAGATTGGCGGCGCGGGAAGTCAGCTCGGCCGCCAGCGCGCCATCGCGAACTTCAACCCGCGCCAGCGCCGGCGCGTTCCGGCAGGAGATGCGCAGCGTGCCGGGCGCCGAGTCGGCGCGCCGGATATCTGCATAGGCCCACCGCGCCCTGGTCTCGCCATCGACGACGATCCCGAGAGCGTCGCCGAACACGAGCGTCGCGGCGTGGCGACGGCTCGACGCCCCGTCGAAATACACGATGTCGTCGGTAGCGTCGGTCATGGCTCAGAATCCCCCGACGTCGAGGCCGTCGGCAATGCCCTCGCCGACCGCGGACGCAAGACCGCCCTTTGCGCTGACATTGGCCGCGGCGGCGATGTTGGTGACGACGGTCGTAGCCAGCACCACCGCCCAGAGATCGCGCGTCAGATAGAGCCGGGTCACGACACTGAGCGCGAGCGCCAGCACCATGTAACCGACGATGGTTATCACCAGCAGCGGAATGTTCTGCAACATGGCGTCCAGACCCGCTGCGGTGGATCCCGCGCCGCTGCCGACGAGCGCCCCGGCGCCGCCGATGAGGGCGCCGAATGCGGTACCGAGCAGCATGTACCAGCCGATCGTCTTCCAATACAGGCCCTGCAACGCATCGACCTGCAGGTTCGAGTGCACGGTGACGTCGCCGAAGCGGATGCCCGATACCCACCACTGCCACTCCACCGCCTTGTAATGGGCATAGAGGAAGGGCAGCGCGGGAAACAGGACGAGCGCGAACGGCGTGACCAGCCAAAGCCACCAGATACGCTTGAAGAACTCCCAGCCGCGGCCCTCGAACCGTCCTTGCAGATCGCCATACCAGGAATGCTGCATCTTGTAGCGCTCGAGCGCGGCGGCGCGCCACGGCCAGGCGATGCCGAGCGTCACCGCGGCGAGCAGCAGCCAAAGCGAGGCCCGCAAGGCATAGGCCCAGCCCGAGCCGTCCATCCAGAATCGCACGCCGCGCCACACCGTGCGGGTCATGCGATAGCGGCGCGCGCGATAGACCGCGAACTCGCCGAACACGAAAAAGGCCGCGACCAGGGGAACGCTGGCCAGCACCTGCAGATGTTCGGCTTCGACACTGATCAGGAAGTAGGCAAGATAGATCGGCACCAGGATCGCCAGCGCGATCAGGAAGCCGATCAGGAGCTCGCGGCCGCGACCGGTATATTCGGCGGCATCGCCCTCGACCACCGTATGCGACCAGAGGTGGCGGCGGATGTCGGTGAGCAGCCAGAACCGGTAGAAGCCGAGCGTCACCAGTTCGAGACCGGCGCCTCGCCCGACCAGATCGAGGAAGTGCTTGCGATCGCCCACGAAATCGAGCTTCGCCGGCAGCGGCGGCGGCACGGGGACGGGCTGCGGCTCCCCGACGGGGGTCCAGGCAAACTGGTTCACGGATCAACTCCAGGCGGAATCACGAGCGAAATACAGCACGGATTAGTCGTCGGAAGTGTGATCGAGGTTTCAGAGGGACGCTCCCTTTCGTCATTCCGGGGCGCCGCGCAGCGGCGAGCCCGGAATCCATAACCACCATCGGGAGTATGGATTCCGGGCTCGCGCTTCGCGCGCCCCGGAATGACGATGGATGGAGCGCCGCGAGGCCCCTACGCCGTCTTGTCGAACAGCTCGCGGCCGATCAGCATGCGGCGGATTTCGCTGGTGCCGGCGCCGATCTCGTAGAGCTTGGCGTCGCGGAGCAGCCGGCCCGTCGGGTACTCGTTGATATAGCCGTTGCCGCCGAGCAGTTGCAGCGCGTCGAGCGCGCACTGCGTGGCCTTTTCGGCGGCATAGAGGATGGCGCCGGCGGCGTCCTCGCGCGTGGTCTCGCCGCGGTCGCAGGCTTTCGCCACCGCATAGACATAGGCGCGCGAGGCGTTCATCGTCGTGTACATGTCGGCGAGCTTGCCCTGCACCAGCTGGAAGGTGCCGATCGGCTGGCCGAACTGCTTGCGCTCGTGCACGTAAGGCAGCACCACGTCCATGCAGGCCTGCATGATGCCGATGGGGCCTGCCGCCAGCACCGCGCGCTCGTAGTCGAGGCCGCTCATCAGCACGTTGACGCCGCGGCCGACCTCGCCCAGCACGTTCTCCGCGGGCACCTCGCAATCCTCGAACACCAGCTCGCAGGTGTCGGAGCCGCGCATGCCGAGCTTGTCGAGCTTCTGCGCGGTGGAAAATCCCTTCATGCCCTTTTCGATGATGAAGGCGGTGATGCCGCGCGGCCCGGCATTCGGATCGGTCTTGGCATAGACCACCAGCGTGTCGGCGACCGGGCCGTTGGTGATCCACATCTTGTTGCCGTTGAGCACGAAGCGGTCGCCCTTTTTGTCGGCCCGGGTCTTCATCGAGACCACGTCGCTGCCAGCGCCGGGCTCGGACATCGCCAGCGAGCCGACATGATCGCCGGAGATCAGCTTCGGCAGGTACTTTCGCTTCTGCGCCTCGTTGCCGTTGCGGCGGATCTGGTTGACGCAGAGGTTGGAATGGGCGCCGTAGGAAAGCCCGACCGCGGCGGACGCGCGCGACATTTCTTCCACGGCAAGGCAATGCTCGAGATAGCCGAGACCGGCGCCGCCATATTCCTCCTCCACGGTGATGCCGTGCAGACCGAGCGCGCCGATCTTCGGCCAGAGATCGCGCGGGAACTGGTTGGACCGATCGATCTCGGCCGCGCGCGGCGCGATCTCGTCGGAGGAAAAGGCGTACACGGTCTCGCGGATCGCGTCGGCGGTCTCGCCGAGGTCGAAATTGAACATTCTGGGCGCGTTGGCGATCATGGCGGCCTCCCGGCAAACTGGCGTTGTTGCCCAAGCGTTTAGCCCGGGGGCGGGCCGTTGTCACCCGAAAACGATACGGTACCGTATCATTTTCGGGTGACGCGTTGCAGCCAACTCCGCCCTTGCGAGGGGGCCCGACACGGGGTGTAATAGGGTAAAACATTGCCCCGCCGGCCATGTACCGGCGATGCGCACTCTCGGGAGAAGCCGCATGCACGGAACCATCGACCAAGCAAGCGACGATTCGCTGCGCGCCGCGCGGGAAAAAGCCTACTCGATGCGCCTTGAGGATTTCGATCCGGGCAATCCCGAGCTGTTCCGCACCGATACGCATTGGCCCTACTTCGACCGGCTGCGCCAGGAAGCGCCGGTTCACTACTGCAGGGATTCGATGTTCGGCCCGTACTGGTCGGTGACGAAGTACAACGACATCATGGCGGTCGACACCAATCATGGTGTGTTCTCCTCCGCCGCCGCGCTCGGCGGCATCACCATCCGCGACGTGCCGCCGGACCTGCGCCGCGAAAGTTTCATCGCCATGGACCAGCCGCGCCATTCGGCGCAGCGCAAGACCGTGGCGCCGATGTTCACGCCGGCCAATCTCGACGAGCTCGCCGTCAACATCCGCAGGCGCTCGGCGAGCTGCCTCGACAATCTTCCGGTCAACGAAGTCTTCGATTTCGTCGACACCGTGTCGATCGAGCTGACCACGCAGATGCTGGCGGTGCTGTTCGACTTCCCCTGGGAGGACCGCCGCAAGCTGACGCGCTGGTCGGACGTCGCGACCACACTGCCCGGCGTCGGCGGCCTGGTCGAGACCGAAGAGGAACGGCAGCAAGTGCTGATGGAATGCGCGGGCTATTTTGCAAGACTGTGGAAGGAACGGCAGAACGGCCCGCCGCGGAACGACCTGCTGTCGCTGATGGCGCACAACGAAGCCACGCGCGACATGGACCCGAAGAATTTCCTCGGCAACCTGATCCTCTTGATCGTGGGCGGCAACGACACCACGCGCAACACCATGTCGGGCAGCCTCTATGCGCTGCACAAGTACCCGGATCAATACCGCAAGCTGCGCGAAAATCCCGCGCTGCTCGACACCTTCGTGCCGGAGGTGATCCGCTGGCAGACGCCGCTTGCGCATATGCGGCGCACGGCGCTCGCCGACACCGAGATCGGCGGCAAGCAGATCAGGAAGGGGGACAAGGTCGTGATGTGGTACGTCTCGGGCAACCGCGACGAGGAGGTGATCGAAAGGCCCTACGACTTCATCATCGATCGCGCGCGGCCGCGCACGCATATCTCGTTCGGCTTCGGCATCCACCGCTGCGTCGGCATGCGGCTCGCCGAATTGCAGCTGAAGATCATCTGGGAAGAGATCTTCAAGCGCTTCGAGCGGATCGACGTTGTGGACGAGCCGAAACGGGTCAATTCCAGCTTCATCAAGGGCTACGAGACCCTCCCCGTACGCATTGCCGCATAGCCAATTTGCCCAAGACGCCTGCCGCCGGCGCGCGTAAAATGGGCGCCAGACAGACTCGAATCCGGGAACGAGCACGATGAACGTCCACACCGCCGTCCGCTCCGACAAGGCCGAGCGCCTCGCGCGCGCACGCGAGGAAGCCTATTCGACCCCGCTGAAGGATTTCCATCCCGGCAAGCCGAAGCTGTTCCAGGACGACACGTTGTGGCCGTGGTTCGAGCGGCTGCGCAAGGAAGAGCCGGTGCATTACTGCACCAACGCGCCGATCGAGCCGTACTGGTCGGTGACCAAGTACAACGACATCATGACGGTCGACACCAGCCATCACCTGTTCTCGTCGGATGCGGCGAACGGCGGCATCAACATCCGCGACGCCCCGGTCGGCTACGACTGGCCGAGCTTCATCGCGATGGACCAGCCCAAACATTCGGCGCAGCGCAAGACGGTGTCGCCGATGTTCACGCCGACGCATCTGGACGAACTGGCCAAGCTGATCCGTGGGCGCACCATCAAGGTGCTCGAAGGGCTGCCGCGCAACGAGACCTTCAATTTCGTCGAACGCGTCTCCATCGAGCTCACCACGCAGATGCTGGCGACGCTGTTCGATTTCCCGTTCGAGGAGCGGCGCAAGCTGACGCGCTGGTCGGACGTCTCGACCGCGCTGCCCAAGAGCGGCATCGTCTCCTCGCCCGAGGAACGCCGGCGCGAGATGGACGAGTGCTACGCCTACATGTCGAAGCTGTGGAACGAGCGCGTCAACGCGCCGCCGAAGAACGACCTGCTCTCGATGATGGCGCACAGCCCCGCCACGCGGCACATGGACCCCGACAATCTGATGGGCAACATCATCCTGCTGATCGTCGGCGGCAACGATACCACCCGCAACACCATGAGCGGCTCGGTGCTGGCGCTGAACGAGAACCCGGACCAGTACAGGAAGCTGCGGGAAAATCCCGACCTGATCGAATCGATGGTGCCGGAGGTGATCCGCTGGCAGACGCCGCTCGCGCACATGCGGCGCACGGCGCTCGCCGACACCGAGCTCGGGGGCAAGAAGATCAGGAAGGGCGACCGCGTCGTGATGTGGTACGTCTCGGGCAACCGCGACGAGGAAATGATCGAGAACCCGAACGAGTTCATCATCGACCGCGCCCGGCCGCGCACGCATCTGTCGTTCGGCTTCGGTATCCACCGCTGCGTCGGCATGCGGCTCGCGGAGCTGCAGCTGCGCATCGTCTGGCAGGAGATGCTGAAACGCTTCGAGAAGATCGAGGTGGTCGGCGAGCCGAAGCGGGTCTACTCCTCCTTCGTGCGCGGCATCGAGCAGTTGCCGGTGCGCATCCCGGCGTAAGGCGCAGCCACCATGAGCGGGGCGGACCGCATCAGGCAGCTCGCCGGCATCATGGAGCTGCCCGGCTTCCCGAAATCGGCAGGGATGCGGGTGGTATCCGCCGAGCCCGGCAGGGTGACGATGGCGCTCGCCAGGAAGCCGGAGCTCTGCCAGTTCTTCGGCCATTTCCATGGCGGCGTCATCACGGCGCTGGCCGACCACGCCGCGGGCGCCTGCGCCACCTCCTCGATGCCCGAGGGCAAGATCGCGGTGACCGTCGAGATCAAGATCAACTTTCTCGCCCCCGCCGACGGCGAGGAAATCGTCGCGCGGGCCGAGACCATCCAGGCCGGCTCCAGCATCGGCGTCGTCAAGGTCGAGGTGGCATCGCTGAAAGCCGGCGCCGAGCGCATCTGCGCCTTCGCCACCGCCACCATGCGCGCGATGGACTTGCCGGCCGGTTTCCGCTAACGGCGAAATGCGGCGCACCGACGCAAGCTGTGTTCAATGATCACTTGAGTTCGCGTCGATTCTTTCGTGCCCTATCCAGCTTTCACGACTGTATTCCGGCATTTGGCCGGAGGATAGTCGCTAACATCGCCCGCCGAACCGAGGCCGTGCGGTCATAAGCCCGGTGAACGCAGGATACTATCATCGACAGATTTCGAGTGATTCCCCACACCCGTTGCTGTTTGTGCTCCTTGAGCCAATAGGTTTCATACCAGGATCGATCAACTTGAAAGAGGCGGATCGCGAGATCGAGATCGTCTCTCGGTCGCGAATGACGGCTCGGCATGACACTCTCCCTTGGATTTGAGGCAAATAAACCCGCCTCAGCTGAGGAGATTGCCGAACCTCTGGGCAGCGCGCTTCGGGAGTCCCTTTGCGTGGGCTTGGCATTTGCTTAGGATGGCCTTGTTTCTTACCGAAGCAGGCCATTCTCGCTTACGCAGAGCGTCTTCCGGGGACTGAAGGTTGCCCTATCATTTCGAAGACTACGTGCTCGATCCGGACAGGCGTGAGTTGCGCCGCGAGAATCACCTGCTCGCTATAGAGCCAAGGGTGTTCGACCTTCTTGTGCACCTCATCAGCAACAGCGATCGCGTCATCAGCAAGGACGATCTCATTGCAACGATTTGGCAAGGGCGCGTCGTTTCGGAATCCGCATTGACGACCTGCATCAACGCTGCGCGCACCGCGATTGGCGACAGCGGCGAGGCGCAGCGCCTGATCAAGACACTGCCCCGCAAAGGCATCCGCTTCGTCGGCAAAATAGAGCAGCGACTGACCAGCGCCTCAACCTCGGCCGGTCTGCCTGACACGTCCGCTCTTGCTTTGCCGGACAAGCCGTCCATTGCTGTTCTGCCATTCGCCAACATGAGCGGCGATCCGGAACAGGAATACTTTGCCGATGGAATAGTCGAAGACATCATCACCGCACTGTCCCGTTTCAACGCGCTGTTCGTCATCGCCCGCAACTCGAGCTTTGCTTACAAAGGAAAATCGCCCGACATACGGCAGGTCGGGCGAGATCTTGGTGTTCGATATGTCCTCGAAGGAAGCGTGCGCAAGGCCGGCAACAGATTGCGAATTGCGGCACAGCTGATCGATGCGGCAAGCGGTGCCCATACATGGGTAGAGCGCTTCGATGGCGCGCTCGACGATGTGTTTGAGCTGCAGGATGAGGTAACGGAGAGGGTTGTCGCGGCCATTGCACCGCGACTGGAGCGAGCCGAGATCTTGCGGGCCCGGCGAAGACCCCCGATCAACACGGATGCATACGATTGCTACTTGAGAGGGTTGGCCTGCCTGACCCCTATGTCTGCCGAGGGCATGGAGCAGGCACTGGGCCTGTTCAGCAAGGCAAGTGACCTCGATCCCGACTATGCGCCTGCCTACGGGATGGCGATGTTCTGTCATGCCAATCGCTTTGGCTTTGGGCCAACAGAGGACGCTGCCTACAGGCGAAGCGAAATCTCCCGTCTTTGGCAGATGATTGCACGCGTGGGGCACGATGACGGCTTGGCTTTGGGGCATGCTGCGTATGCGGTCGCTTTCGTGCTCCGCGACCTCGAGTCGGCAAGGCAACTCGTTGACCGGGCTCTGGAACTGAACCCCAACCTTTCCAGTGCTTGGATAAACAGTGGCTGGATCAGCATTTGGGAGGGAAACCCTGACCTGGCGATGAAGCACCTCGAGCGTGCGGAACGGCTCGATCCCGGTCCGATCAGCATTACGATCTCACGTTTGTCGGGGATGGCCCACGCCTGCTTTTTTCTGGGCCGACACGAGGAGGCGCTGACTTTGGCGGAACGAGTGGTCGGGCACAATCCAAGTGCACACCCCGCTATGCGCATCGGAGCCGCCAGCGCTGCGTTTGCCGGGCGTAACGATGCGGCCCACAGGCTGGCTGCCCGCCTGCAAGCACTTGATCCGGCATTCCGCGTTTCCCGTCTCCGGGAGTATCTCGGGTCCTATCGGGAGCCCGGATTTATGGAGAAGTACGCCGAAGGCTTGCGCCGTGCGGGGCTCCCCGAATGAGCGCGCGCCGCAGCTCGCGGGGTTTGGTAGCCTAGCGCAAGTCCCGCCTATACAATTCCGGCATAGCGGCGCAAGCGAGATAGGAAGAGAAGCAAGCCCGCTTCCGGTCTAAAGGCCTGGGCCGAGATGACGCGCGAGAGGCGCGGTCACGCTTCGAGGCCCCGATGAACATCGCCGCTCCCGCCGCCGTCCAGACCGACTGGCCTGACGCCATTTATCGCACCCTGAAGACGCACAACGTCAGGCAAATCTCCTATGTGCCGGATGCCGGCCATTCCCGGCTGATCGAGCTTTCCCATGCCGATCCCGCGATCCAGACGACCGTATTGACCACCGAAGAAGAAGGCGTGGCGCTTTCCGCCGGCGCCTGGCTCGGCGGCGACCGCGCGGCACTGCTGATGCAGTCGAGCGGCGTCGGCAACTGCGTCAACATGCTGTCGCTGCTGGCAAGCTGCCGCTTTCCGTTCCTCACGCTGGTGACCATGCGCGGCGAATGGGCCGAGTTCAATCCCTGGCAGATCCCGATGGGCAAGGCCACCGCGCAGGCGTTCGAGATCATGGGCGTGACGGTGTTCCGGCTGGAGCGGCCGGAAGACGCGGAAGAAGTGGTTTCCGCCGCCTGCACGCTCGCCTTCGAGAGCGACCAGCCGATCGCGATCCTGATCGCGCAGCGCATGCTCGGCCGCAAGAAGTGGACGGAGACCAAGTGATGACGAACTCTTTGCTCGATCGCCGCGAGGCGGTGAAGGCGCTGCTGGCCGACCGCGGCGACCTGCTTGTCGTCACCGGCCTCGGCTCGTCCTCCTACGACGCCTTCGACGCCGGCGACCACGCAGGCAATTTCTATCTCTGGGGCGCGATGGGCGGCGCGGCCGTGACGGGCCTGGGCTTAGCCCAGGCGCAGCCGAAGCGGCCGGTGCTGGTGATCACCGGCGACGGCGAGCAGCTGATGGGCATCGGCGGTTTGCTGACGATTGCGGCGCGGAAGCCGCAAAATCTCTCCATCGCCGTGCTCGACAACGGGCATTTCGGCGAGACCGGCATGCAACGCAGCCATTCCGGCCTCGGTGCGAAGCTGGACCAGATCGCGCGCGGCGCGGGCATTCCGTCCGTTGTCGAGATCACCGACATGGCCGGCATCGCTGCGTTCCGCAGCGAGGCCCATCGCCTCGCCGGTGGACCGAAGCTGGCGCTGATCCGCATTTCGACCGACCATGTCGACCGCGCGCTGCCGCCGCGCGACGGCGTGTTTTTGAAGAACCGGTTTCGCGGGCATCTCGGCCTTGCGGTGTCGTGAGCGCGGCGTCAACCCAGCTTGATGTCCCACAGGCCTTCGCTGCGGCAGGCGGCGGTTTCGCTGCGCAGAAGCTCGGTGATGACGGAAGTGGCGGTCGAATCCGGATGATCGATCGGGGAGGCGATGACGAGCTCGCGCATCGGTGCGGGCGAAGAGATTGCGGCCGCTTCGAGCCGCCGCGCCTCGATTTCGCCGCGCACCGAGGACGGCGGCAGCAGCGAATAGCCGAGCCCCTCCTCGACCAGGCTTGTCAGCACGCGGAAGGAATCCGCCTCGAGCTGCACGTCGAGCTTGAGCTTGCGTTGCGCGGCAGCGCGCTCGATCAGCGCGCGCAGGCCGTGCGAATGGCTGGGCAGCACCAGCTTCTGGCGCAGCAGCCAGTCCATGCCGACCTGCTTCTTCTTCGCCAGGCCCGAGCCGCGCGGGCCGACCGCGACGATGCGGTCGCGGCCGAGGCTTTGGATGGCGAGATGCAGATCGGCCGACGGGCCGTAGATGATGGCGAGATCCATCTCGCCGCGGTGCAGCCACTCGATCAGATGGCCGCTGTAGCTCTCGACGATGCAGAACGAGATGCCGGGATAGGTCTCGACCGTGCGCCGCGCCAGCCGCGCCGACAATACACAACTGACGGTGGGAACCAGCCCCAAGACAACACGCCCCGAGGGCGCGCCCGCCGCCGACTGGATGTCGTCGCGGATCTGGTCGATCTGCCGCACAATGCCCGAGGTGCGCGCCAGCAGCAGCCGGCCGGCTTCGGTCAGCACCATTCCCCTGCCGCTGCGGGTGAACAGTTCCGCGCGCAGCTCATGCTCCAGGAGCTTGATCTGGCGGCTCAACGCCGGCTGCGCGATCCTGAGCTTGTCGGAAGCTTTGCTCAGGCTGCCGAGTTCGGCTACGCAACTGAACGTCCTGAGCTGACGGAAATCCATGCTTGCCGGTCTTGGAATGCGGGGCCATACGCTATAACAATCGAGCATAGGGAGTCCGCGGTGGTTTCACAATAACAACGAAGGCGAAGATCAACCCGAAATCCCACCGACGGAAATCGAACCATGAGCCAAGAAAAACATCACGAACAACACCACGAGCAGGACTATTCCGACATCCGCGACGCCGTCGCCAAGCTGTGCGCCCAGTTTCCCGGCGAATACTGGCGCAAGCTGGATCGCGAGATGGCCTACCCCACCGACTTCGTCAACGCGCTGACGGAAGCCGGCTACCTCTCGGTGCTGATCCCGGAGGAGTATGGCGGCGCGGGCCTGAAGCTTTCCGCGGCGACCGCGATCCTGGAAGAGATCCATCGCGCCGGCTGCAACGCGGGCGCCTGCCATGCCCAGATGTACACCATGGGCACGGTGCTGCGGCACGGCAGCAAGGAGCAGAAGGAAAAATGGCTGCCGCAGATCGCCAGCGGCAAGCTGCGTTTGCAGGCTTTCGGCGTCACCGAGCCGACCAGCGGCACGGATACGTCGTCGCTGAAGACGGTGGCGCGCAGGGAAGGCAATGGCGGCTACGTCGTCAACGGCCAGAAGATCTGGACCAGCCGCGCCGAATATTCCGACCTGATGGTGCTGCTGGCGCGCACCACGCCGAAGGAACAGGCGCGGAAGCGCACCGAGGGCCTGTCGGTGTTCCTCGTCGACATGCGCGAGGCGCGCAAGGCCGGGCTCTCGATCCGGCCGATCCGCACCATGATGAACCATTCCACCACGGAAGTGTTCTTCACCGACATGAAGGTGCCGGCGGAAAACCTGGTCGGTGACGAGGGCAAGGGCTTTCGCTACATCCTCTCCGGCATGAATGCCGAGCGCATCCTGATCGCGTCGGAATGCATCGGCGACGCCAAATGGTTCATCGAGAAAGCCTCGAACTACGCCAGGGAGCGCGCCGTGTTCGGCCGGCCGATCGGCCAGAACCAGGGCATCCAGTTCCCGATCGCCAAGGCCTACGCCTCGATGCGTGCGGCGGAATTGATGGTGAAGGAAGCCACACGCAAATATGAAGCCGGGCTCGATTGCGGCGCCGAAGCCAACATGGCCAAGATGCTGGCGGCCGATGCGTCCTGGGAGGCGGCCAACGCGGCGATCCAGACCCATGGCGGTTTCGGCTTCGCCGAGGAATACGACGTCGAGCGCAAGTTCCGCGAGACCCGGCTCTACCAGGTGGCGCCGATCTCGACCAATCTGGTGCTGTCGTTCATCGCCGAGCATGTGCTCGGCATGCCCCGCTCCTACTGAGAGGCGAGAATGCTGCCACTTCAGGGAATTGTCGTCATTGCGGTGGAACAGGCGGTGGCTGCGCCGTTCTGCTCCTCGCGCCTGGCGGACGCCGGCGCGCATGTCATCAAGATCGAGCGGCCCGAGGGCGATTTTGCCCGCGGCTACGACGCCGCCGCCAAGGGACAGAGCAGCTATTTCGTCTGGCTCAACCGCGGCAAGGATTCGGTCGTCATCGATCTCTCGACCAAAGAAGGCCGGCAGTCGCTGGAAGAACTGATCGCCAGCGCCGACGTGCTGCTGCAGAACCTCAAGCCCGGCTCAATGGACAAGCTCGGTTTCTCGCTGGAGCGGCTGCGCAAGGATTATCCGTCGCTCATCACCTGCACCATATCGGGCTATGGCGACGACGGCCCCTACGCGCACCGCAAGGCCTATGACCTTCTGATCCAGGCCGAGAGCGGGCTTTGCTCCATCACCGGCGGCCCGGAAGGCGCCTCGCGCGTCGGCATGTCGATCGTGGACGTCGCCACCGGCGCTACCGCCCACGCCTCGATCCTGGAAGCGCTGATCGGGCGCGGGCGCACCGGCAAGGGCGTCGATATCCGCATCTCCATGTTCGACGTGATGGCGGACTGGTGCACGGTGCCGCTGCTCAACGCCGAAGACGGCAAGCCGCCGCAGCGCATGGGCCTCGCCCATCCCTCGGTCGCGCCCTACGGCGTGTTCCGATCGAAGGACGGCAAGGACGTGCTGATCTCGATCCAGAGCGAGCGCGAATGGAAGACGCTTTGCGCCAGGGTATTGGGCCAACCCGACCTGCCCGGCGATCCGCGCCTCGCCAACAATGTCGAGCGCGTGAAGAACCGTTCGCTCACAGACAAGACGGTGGCCGACAGCTTTGGCAAGCTGACCCGCGACGAACTCCTCAACAAGCTGGCGGACGCCGACATTGCCTTTGCCGAAGTGAACACGATGGAAGACCTTTCCAGACATCCGCATCTGCGGCGCATCGAGGTGGACACGCCGAACGGCACGGTCAGCTATCCGGCGCCGGCCATGATCGTGATCGGCGAGAAGCGCAATTACGGCGCGGTGCCCGGGATCGGCGATCACCACGAATTGCCGAAGGCGCAACCCGTCAGGAAGTCGTCATGAGCGCTCCAGCCATCGCGGGCGAAAAGCCCGACATCGAACATCTGCGGCAATGGATCGGCCGTACCGAGGAAGCGACCGACGTCGTCACTGCGCAGCTGGTGAAAGGCCTGCGCGCGACGCTGTTCCAGGAGATCGGCCAACCCAGGAATGGCGATGCCGCGCCCTTCACCACGCATTGGTGCCTGGCGCCGCCGGTGTTTCCGATGTCGCAGCTGAGCCAGGACGGCCACCCGACCCGCGGCGGCTTCCTGCCGCCGGTGCCGCTGCCGCGCCGGATGTGGGCCGGCGGCGAGCTCGAGATCCTCGAGGCGCTGCGCGTCGGCGACGAGGTTAAGCGTTCCTCGCGCATTTCCGACGTGACGCTGAAGAGCGGCTCCACCGGCACGCTGTGCTTCGTCGCGGTCCATCATGAAATCACGACGCCGCGCGGCCTGGCGATCCGGGAACGCCACGACATCGTCTATCGCGAGGCCACCACCGGTCCGCAGGCCGCGCCGAAGACCCCGCCTGCGCCGCCGCCGGCAAAGCACCGCGAGAGCCACGTCTCCGATCCCGTGCTGCTGTTCCGTTATTCGGCGCTGACCTTCAACGGCCACCGCATCCACTACGACCGCGACTACGTCACCAAGGTCGAGGGGTATCCCGGCCTCGTCTTCCACGGCCCGCTGCAAGCCTCGTTCATCATCGAGTTCGCGGCGAAGCTGCACGGCGGCAAGCCGCCTAAGAAATTCGTCTACCGCGGCCTGCAGCCACTGTTCGAGGGCAGCGAGTTCTCGATCAATGCCAACGACAATGCCGGCGGCGGCATGGAAATGTGGACCGCCAACGCGCAGGGACAGCCGACCATGAAGGGCGTGGCGACGTGGTGAGTTCCGTCATTGCGAGCGAAGCGAAGCAATCCAGAGTCCCGCAATGACTCTGGATTGCTTCGTCGCTTCGCTCCTCGCAATGACGATCGAGACATCGAGGAACCGCTGACATGTCGTCCCGCAAGCCAGCCAAGACGAAATCCATCACCGTCAAAGATGCCACCTTCAACTTGCTGCGCGCGTTCGGCATCAAGAAGGTGTTCGGCAATCCCGGCTCGACCGAATTGCCGTTCCTGGCCGACTGGCCCGACGACATCGACTATGTGCTGGGCTTGCAGGAGGCCTCCTGCATCGGCATGGCCGATGGCTATGCGATGGCGACGCGCAATGCCGGCTTCGTCAACCTCCATTCGGGGGCCGGCGTCGGCAACGCGCTCGGCAATATCTATACCGCGCATCGCAACCAGACGCCGCTGGTCATCACCGCCGGCCAGCAGGCGCGCTCGATCCTGCCGCTGCAGGCCTTCCTCTATGCCGAACGAGCCTCCGAATTTCCCCGGCCTTACGTGAAATACAGCGTCGAGCCGGCGCGCCCCGAGGACGTGCCCGCGGCGATCGCCCGCGCCTACTACACGGCGATGCAGCCGCCCTGCGGGCCGACCTTCGTCTCCGTGCCGATCGACGACTGGATGCACGCGACGTCGCCGGTCGAGGCGCGTCAGGTCAGCCGCGAGCTCGGACCCGATCCCACGGCGATGCAGGCGCTGGCGGCGGCGATCGCCGAGAGCAAGCGCCCGGCTTTCGTCGTCGGTCCCGGCATCGATCGCGCGCAGGCCGTCGAGCTGATGGTCAAGGTCGCGGAGAAGACCAGAGCGTCCGTGTGGGCGAGCCCGTTCTCCGCGCGCTGTTCCTTTCCGGAGCGGCATCCGCAATTCGCCGGCTTCCTTCATGCCTCGCCCGGACAGTTGTCGAACGCGTTGGGCCTCAACGACCTCGTGGTCGTGATCGGCGCGCCGGTCTTCACGTTCCACGTCGAGGGCCACGCCTCGATCTTCGACGGCGGCACGACGATCTTCCAGATCACCGACGATCCGACCGCGGCCGCGGTGACGCCGATCGGCAGCAGCATCATCGGCACCATGAAGCCGGCGCTTGCGATGCTGCTGGAGCTGCTGCCGTCGACCAAACGTGTCATGCCGGGCGAGCGCCTGCTGCCGCCGCCGCCATCGGCCGCCGACCCGATGCCGGTGGAGTATCTCCTGCACGCGTTGTCGAACGCGATGCCCGCCAACGCCGTACTGGTCGAGGAAGCGCCCTCGCATCGCCCGGCGATGCAAAAATTCATGCCGATGCGCGGGCAGGACAGTTTCTACACCATGGCGAGCGGCGGTCTCGGCTACGGCCTCCCCGCAGCAGTCGGCATGGCGCTCGGCCGCGGCGACGTCCGCACCGTCTGCCTGATCGGCGACGGCTCGGCGATGTATTCGATCCAGGCGCTGTGGACCGCCGCGCAGCGCAAGCTGCCGCTCACTGTGGTCGTCATCAACAATTCAGGCTACGGCGCGATGCGCTCGTTCAGCCAGGTCATGCAGGTGCGAAACGTCCCCGGCCTCGACATCGCCGGCCTCGACTTCGTCAAACTGGCAGAGGGCCACGGCTGCGAAGCGGTCCGGGTGACGAAGTCCTCGGAGCTTGCGCCCGCGCTGAAACACGCGCTATCGCGCCACGGCACGAGCCTGGTCGAGGTGATGGTAGATGCGGCCGTGCCGCTGCTCTACGCGCAGAAGGGATAGCCAAGGTAGTCATGCCCGGGCCTGTCCCGAGCATCCACGTTCTTATCCATCGGCAAGCAAAACGTGGATGGCCGGGTCAAGCCCGGCCATGACGGAATCAGCGTCGCGCCGCATGTGCGCTCGCGATCTCCGTTGCCATCCGGCCGTACTCCGTCCAGACCAGATTGAGCAGCAGCGGCGACTCCTCGCCGGCCTGCAGCATTTCGGCGTAACGCTCCTTTGCCCCGTCGGCGGCCCACCATTTCTGCGCCGTGGAGGCGATGCGGCGGAAATTGCGCAGGGTGCCGTAGAACTGGTTTGGCTCGGCGCCGGCGAGGACGGCGCAGTGCACCAGCCAGTTGAAGCCGGCGATGATGGCGATGGCGAGATCGGCGTTGGTGACGCCGGTGAATTCGATCACCGTGTCCTCGTGCGGCAACTGGCGCAGATAGCCGTCGGTGATCGCAACCTGCGAGTCGGGTTCTGCGAGCAGGGTGAACTCGCGGCGCGGGATCGCCAGCAGATAGCGGAACGCTTCCAGCTGCGTGTGTTCGGCAATGGCGGCCTGGTCGCAGCCCGCGTCCGAAGCGGAGCGCTTGCAGGCGGGCATGACGAGCTTGCCGTTGTCCACGTCGTCGAGATACCGCTTGCCGCGCTTCTCGATGTCGGCGAGCAGCGCGTGCGGGCCGTCCAGCGTTACCGTCTCTTCCTTCCCGAACGGCCACCAGTTCATGAGGCACCGGTAATTCGATTGGCTCACAGCGTCGCGAGGTCATAAGGCAGCATTCGCCTGAATGTGGCAAGAAGCAGGCGCGCCGCCCTCGGCGGCAGGGCGATGGCGTGGCGGACTGCCGCAGCAAGCGGGCTCATGACCGGGCAGGCCCCGGCCTGCTACGATCAAGTGTCCCATTTCCAGGAGCGAGCCATGCACACCCTCGTCACCGCATTGTTGTGGCTCGCGGCGATCGGCTGCGGCCTCATGGCGGGACTCTATTTCGCGTTCTCGGTCTTCGTCATGACCGCGCTCGGCCGCATCGACCAGGCGGCCGGCATTTCCGCCATGAACGAGATCAACAGGGTGATCGTGCAGTCGCTGTTTCTGCCGGTGTTCATGGGCTCGACGCTAGCGTGCTTCGTGCTGGCGGTGCTGGCGCCATTCCGCTGGAGCGAGTCGGGCGCGGCGATATGGCTTATCGGCGGCGCTATCTATGTGGTCGGCATGTTCGTGGTGACGATGCTGTTCAACGTGCCGCTGAACAATGCGCTGGCGGCCGCGCAGCCGGCGAGCGAGGAAGCCGGCACGCTCTGGGCGCGGTACCTGACGGATTGGACGTGGTGGAATCACGTGCGCACGGCGGCCTCGACGCTGGCGTTCGTGGCGTTCATCGTGGCGATTGCGGTAAGGTGAGTGAACGAACGCTCCATCCACGTCATTGCAAAGAGCGATAGCGACGAAGCAATCCACCTTACTGCAAAGTCAAAGCTGGATTGCTTCGCTGCGCTCGCAATGACGGTGGGGATGCAGCCCGCTCTACTTCCCGTACGTCTCCCGCATCTTCGCCTGGATCCTGGCCATGCCCGTGATCCAGCGGTCGTAATCTTCCGTCTTCCTGCGCATGTAGCCAAGCACCTGGGGGTGCGGCAGGATCACGAAGGTCTCCTGCTCCAGGCCAGCGAGCACGTCCCTGGCCACCTGCTCGGGCGCAAGGTCGCCGTCTCCGGATTGCGGGCCTTTCGGGATCGAGCGCAGCATGTTGGTGTCGACGCCCTGCGGGCAGAGGATCGACACCTTGATGTTGTCGGCCTTGTGGGAGATCGCGAGATTCTCGGCAAAGCCGACCGCCGCGTGCTTGGTGGTGGAGTAAGCTGGGCTGCCGACCTGCGACAACAGGCCTGCCGCGGATATCGTGTTGAGGAAATAGCCGCCGCCCCGTGCCTTGTAGCGCGGCACCAGATGCCGCGCTGCATAGACATGGGCCATCACATGGATGGCCCAGCTGCGCTGCCAGGGCTCGTCGGAATTGCCGCCGGCGTTGACCGACAGCGGATCGAAGCCTCCGCCGATGCCGGCATTGGAACAGAACAGCGCGATCGGGCCGAACTGGCGCTCGGTCTCCTCGATGACGTGGGAGACGTCCTTTTCCTTGCCGACGTCGCACTTGAAGGCGGCGCCGTTGATGGCGCCGGCGACGGCGCGCGCGGCGTTGGGATCGATGTCGGCGACCACCACCTTGGCCGCGCCGGCGCCATGGAAGGCCTCGCACATCGCGCGCCCGATGCCGTTACCGCCGCCGGTGACGACGACGACCTTGCCGGTGACCTGCATGGCACCCTCCCCGCTTCTTCTGTGATTGTTATTATTATCGCCTACTTCAGGACGATGTCGAGCACTGCCGTGTAGTGGCAGGCGGCGCCGGAGAGGACGAAGCTGTGCCAGATCGCGTTCTGGAAGCGCAGCCGCTCCCAGGCATGGAAGATCACCCCGAGGGTATAGAACACCCCGCCCGCGACCACGAAGCATAGCGCCAGCGTCGGCAAGGCCTTGACCACGGAGTCATAGAGCATCATGCCGCTCCAGCCCATGGCGAGGTAGAGCCCGATCGACAGCCGGTCGAACCTGCCGGGGAATTTCAGCTTCAGCACGATGCCGGCGATGGCCGCGCACCACACGCCGACCAGCAGCACCATGGCGAGCAGGCTTCCCTTCACCTGCATGATGAAGGGCGTGTAGGTGGCTGCGATCAGCACGTAGATCGCGGAGTGGTCGAGGCGGCGCAGCAGCCATTTGGCGCGCGAGACTGGCCAGAGATTGTAGGTGGCGGACAGGCCGAGCATGGCGAGGAGGCCGGCGACGTAGATCGCGGAAACCACGATGTCGAGGGCGGTGGCGTAAACCGAGGCGAGAACGATCAGGGCAGTGGCGGCGACCAGGCCAAGGCATAGCCCGACAACGTGCACGACGCCGTCCGCAATCAGCTCGGCGCGGTCGAAATTCCAGTGCACGGCGCCGGCCGCCGCATGGAGCGACGACGAGGCCAGCTGCTTCAGTCGGAAAACGGTCATGTCGGCACGGGCCTGCTCAAGCTTTCCGGTTCGATAGATCATGCGGCAAATCTGGTCAACGAAGGGTTCACGGCGCCGCCAATCGCGTCAAAAACGTGACGCTTGATTTTGGCCCGCCGATCGCCACTTTTGCTGACGGTACATTTACGGAATTTCCCTCCTCTCGCCGGGTTACAACGCCGCCGCATGCCTCCCAGTTTCCAGGACATTTTCGAGGAGGCGCGGCTGTCGGCGCGGGCGCTGTGGGACTATGGCGACGGCCTGTTCAATCCCACGGTCCGGCTCGGCGTCACGGGCCTGTCGCGCGCCGGCAAGACCGTGTTCATCACCGCGCTGATTCACGGGCTGACGCGCGGCGGCCGCTTTCCGGTGTTCGAGGCCTATGCCGGCGGGCGGATCGCCCGCGCCCGTCTGGAGCCGCAGCCGGACGACGCCGTGCCGCGCTTCGACTACGAGAACCACGTCCGCACGCTGGTCGCCGACCGGCGCTGGCCGAGTTCGACCACCGACATCAGCGAACTCCGGCTCGTCATCGACTATCAGCGGCAGAACGGCGCGGACCGCAGCCTCACCCTCGACATCGTCGACTATCCCGGCGAGTGGCTGCTCGACCTGCCGCTCTTGAACAAGAGTTTCGAGCAATGGTCCGCGGAGAGCCTCGCGCTGTCGCGCGAAGGTCCGCGCAAGATGCTCGCCGCGCCCTGGCACGAGTATCTGACGACGCTCTCGGCCGATGCCCGCGCCGACGAGCAGGCGGCGCTGACATCGGCGCGGCTGTTCACCGACTACCTGCGCGCCTGCCGCGACGAGCGCTTTGCCATGAGCCTGTTGCCGCCCGGCCGCTTCCTGATGCCCGGCAATCTCGCCAATTCGCCGGCCTTGACCTTTGCCCCGCTCGACGTCGCGAGCGACGGCAGCGCGCCCGAGGGATCGCTGTGGGCGATGATGGTACGGCGCTACGAGGCCTACAAGGACGCGGTGGTGCGGCCGTTCTTCCGCGACCATTTCGCGCGGCTCGACCGCCAGATCGTGCTGGTCGATGCGCTCGCCGCATTCAATTCCGGCCCGGAGGCGCTGCACGATCTGGAAGCTGCGCTCGCCGGCATCCTGGATTGCTTCCGCATCGGCCGGTCGACCTTCTTCGCCAGCCTGTTCCGGCCGCGCATCGACCGGGTCCTGTTCGCCGCGACCAAGGCCGATCATCTGCATCACACCAGCCACGACCGGCTGGAGGCGATCATGCGCCGCATCGTGACGCGCGCCGCCGAACGCGCCGAACACGAAGAGGCCGCGATCGACGTCGTGGCATTGGCGGCGGTGCGCGCGACGCGCGAGGCGACGGTGCAGCGCGGCCGCGACAAGTTGCCGTCGCTGCTGGGCACGCCCGCAGCCGGCGAAAGCGCCAACGGCGAGTTCTTCGACGGCGAAACGGAGGTTGCGACCTTTCCCGGCGACCTGCCGACCGATCCCGAAAGCCTGTTCAAGGGCGAGGGTTTCCGCGGGATAGCCAGCGCGCCGTCGGAGAAGGCGGATTTCCGTTTCCTGCGCTTCCGCCCGCCCCTTCTGGAACGCGAAGGCGACGCCGAACCCGCGCTGCCTCACATCCGCCTCGACCGCGTCCTCCAGTTCCTGATCGGAGACCGATTGCAATGAGTGAGAAAACGCGCAAGCCCGCGACCTTCAAGCTCGATGACGCCAACGTGGTCGTGGTCGATGCGGAGGAGCCCGGCCGCATCGCGCGCGGCACCGTGCGCGTCATGCCGGAGACGGAGCCTGAGCGGCTGCCGGTACCGCTCGAGACGCGGCCGGTCGCCCTGCGGACCCGCTTCGGCTGGGGCACACTGTTCTGGAGCGCCACCGCCGGTCTCGTCGTGCTCGGCGCCGGCCTCGGCGTCGTCAAGTTGATCGAGGACCTGTTCGCGCGCAACGACAGCCTTGGCTGGCTCGGCCTCGGCCTTGCCGCGGCGGCGGGGCTCGCGCTCGCGGTCGTCACGGGCCGCGAAATGTTCGGGCTGATGCGCCTTGCAGCCATCGAGAAGCTGCATGCCCGCGCGACCGCCGTGCTCGCCAGCGACGACCGCGCCGGGAGCCGCGCCATCGTCGGCGATCTCCTGAAGCTGGCGCATCAAAATCCGCATCTGGCCCGGGCCCGCGCGGCGCTGACCGAGCACTCGGGCGACATCATCGACGGCGCCGACATGATCCGCCTCGCCGAGCGCGAATTGATGACGCCGCTGGACCAGGAGGCACGGCGCATCGTTTCGGTCGCGGCGCAGCGCGTCTCCGTCGTCACCGCGGTGAGCCCGCGCGCGCTGTTCGACGTGCTGTTCGTGTTCGTCGCCGCGCTGAGGATGATCCGGCAGCTGGCGCGGCTCTATGGCGGCCGGCCGGGCGCGCTCGGCATGATCAGTCTCCTGCGTCACGTCATCGCCCATCTCGCGATCACCGGCGGCATGGCCGCGGGCGACACGCTGCTGCAGCAGATGCTCGGCCATGGCATCGCGGCCAGGCTGTCGCAGCGGCTCGGCGAAGGCGTGCTGAACGGGCTGCTGACCGCGCGGCTCGGACTGGCGGCGATCGACGTCACGCGGCCGCTGCCCTTCACCGCGCTGCCGCGCCCCGCGCTGAGCGATCTCGCCGGCGATCTGCTGCGGAAACGCGGAGAGGAGTTGTGAGGCATCCCGGCCTTCATGGTTCGAGACGCACGGCGTCGCCGTGCTCCTCACCATGGAGACCTTTGCACGGATAGGAGGGACGTGATTCCCTTTTGAC
>CAZDEZ010000041.1:0-39446 GCA_964504705.1 uncultured Bradyrhizobium sp. | reverse complement strand
GGGGCGAATGCGCGCGGAACCTATCGGATGGGGGCTGCTTTCACAACCGGGGAACTTGCTGTCGCCCCTGCGAACGCAGGGGGCCCATAACCACAGGTTTTTGTCATGGAAGCAAAAATGTGGCGACAGGCACCGCCTCAAACCGCTCCGCCGCAGAGTATGGGTCCCTGCGTTCGCAGGGACGACAGCGGTCTACCTTATCCGCTCGCGGCGCCGGCCCTGGCGAAGCGGCGGCGGATGCGCATCAGGAGGCCGTCGCAGACTTCGCGATAGGCTTGAAGCTTCTGCTCGCGGGTGCCTTCGGTGTCGGTGGGGTCGGGCGTCGGCCAGTATTCGACGTCGGCGGCCATGGTACGCGTCAGCTCCAGCGCCTTGTGATGCGCCTCCGGCGACAGCGTGATGATGAGGTCGAAATTGAGCCCCTCCCAGTCTTCGAGTTCATCGAAGGTCATCGGCTTGTGGGAGGAGATGTCCTGGCCGAGCTCGGCCATCGCGGCGACCGCAAAGGGATCGAGCTCGGCCTTGCGCACGCCGGCGGATTTCACATAGAGGCCACTCGGAAACATCTGCTTGAGCAGGCTTTCGGCCATCGGCGATCGCACGCTGTTGAGGCCGCAGGCGAACAATACGGCCTGCGGATTTTTCACGCGCGGCCCTTCGACCACCGGCGCTTACCCCTTCCAGTGCAGCACGCAGATCAGCGTGAACAGCCGGCGCGCGGTTTCGAAATCGACCCGCACCTTGCCGTTCAGCCGTTCCTGCAGCGTGCGCGAACCTTCGTCATGGATGCCGCGGCGGCCCATGTCGATGGCCTCGATCTTGTCCGGCGTCGCGGTGCGGATCGCCTGGTAATAGCTGTCGCAGATCATGAAGTAGTCCTTCACGATGCGCCGGAACGGCGTCAGCGACAGCAAATGCGCCACCACGGGCGTGCCGCCCTCGTGGCGGATGTCGAACATCAGGCGATTGCCGGTGATCGCAAGATGCAGCGTGTACGGGCCTTCCGCCGCACCCTCCGGGGCGAACAGGTTCTGCTCGATCAAATCGTAGATCGCAATCGCCCGCTCGTGCTCGATGTCGGGACCGGAGCGGCCGATCGATTCCTCGTCGAGCGTCACCGCGACGATGCGGTTGTTGGCGTCCGGATCGGTGGGCTTGCCGGTCATGACAGATTGAGCCGCAGTCCGACGGAACGGGAATGCGCGTCGAGGCCCTCGGCCTTGCCGAGCGTCATCGCAGCGGGCCCAAGCGCGCGCAGCTGGTCGGGACCGCATTTCAGGATCGAGGTGCGCTTAATGAAGTCGAGCACGCCGAGTCCGGAAGAGAAGCGCGCCGAGCGCGCGGTCGGCAGCACGTGGTTGGAGCCGCCGACATAGTCGCCGATGGCTTCGGGCGTGTGCGCACCAAGAAAGATCGCGCCGGCATTGCGGACCTTGTTCGACAGGCCTTCCGCATCCGCCGTCATGATCTCCAGATGCTCGGCGGCAATCGCGTTGGCAAGCGTTGCTGCCTGATCGAGATTATCGACCATGATGATGGCGCCGAAATCGTTCCACGAGGCACGGGCGATCTCCGCGCGCGGCAACGTCCTGAGCTGGCCTTCGACGGCGCGCTCGACGTCGGCGGCAAGCCGCGCGCTGTTGGTGACCAGGATCGACTGCGCGCTGGCGTCGTGCTCGGCCTGCGCCAAAAGGTCGGCGGCGATCCAGTCGGCATTGCCGCTGTCGTCGGCGATGACCAGCACCTCGGAAGGACCTGCGATCATGTCGATGCCGACCTTGCCGAACACGAGGCGTTTTGCGGCGGCGACATAGGCATTGCCGGGGCCGACGATTTTCGCCACCGGCGCGATGGTCGAAGTGCCATACGCCAGCGCGGCCACGGCCTGCGCGCCGCCGACGCGGTAGATCTCACTGACGCCGGAAAGGTGAGCGGCGGCCAGCACCAGCGGATTGAGCTTGCCGTCGGGCGCCGGCACCACCATGACGACGCGCGGCACGCCGGCGACCTTTGCCGGCACCGCGTTCATCAGCACGGAAGACGGATAGGCGGCGGTGCCGCCGGGCACGTAGAGGCCGACAGCGTCGACCGCGCTCCAGCGCCAGCCGAGCTCGACGCCGAGCGGGTCCGTGAAGCGCTCGTCCTTCGGCATCTGCCTGATGTGGAAGGCCTCGATGCGCTCGCGGGCGAGCGCAAGCGCCTCGACGGTTTTGCGATCGCACGCCTTCACGGCGGCGTCGATCTCCGCTTCGGCGATGCGCAGGCCGCTGGCGTCGATCTCGAGCCGGTCGAATTTTCGGGTGGCCTCGATCAGCGCGGCATCGCCGCGCGCCGCGACATCCTCGACGATGGCGCGCGTCGCCTTCTCGACGTCGGCCGAAACCTCGCGCTTGGCAGCCAGGAAGGCGGCGAATCGCTGGTCGAAATCGGCGCTGTTGCGGTCGAGGCGGACGGGCATCGGGGGCTTTCGTGGGGGATTTTCGGTCCAAAGCCTCAATGGCGCGGCCGGGGTGCTGCCGTCAACCCTCGGACGCGTCGCCCCGGCGAACGCCGGGGCCCATAACCACAGGGTTTGGTTGGACAAACCGCGGCCGCCGATCAGGCCTCCAGCCCGACCTCGCCCTCCCCCGTCCCCAGATCGTCCGAACCGAGGTCGGTCAGCTCGCATTCCAGGCATTCGACGTCGAGCCGCAGCGCGCCGCCGTGGCTGAACATCAGGAGAGCACAGCCGCCGGGGGCTTGCCCCGGGCAGAATTCGATGCCGACCAGCTCGAGCAAGGCTTGGCTCGCGCTGGGGTCGATGTTGCGGGACTTGCAGGCCAGCACCCGGTCGAAGCGGAGCGCCGATATCAGGCGGCGCGGCGAGGTTTCGCCGGCCAGCGTCTCCTCCCAGTCGAGCCGGCTGAGCCCGATCACCAGCCGCTTCTCGTCCTGCCGCCAGATGATGTCGCAAGCCTGGATCCGGGCGTCCTGGACATGCGCCGAGATCACCGCGAGGTCGTCGGCATCGAGCGCGATAAGCTTGAGCGGGGCGTTCATGGCCCGCTTGAAATGTGCCTCGAAGCGCGCCGATGCAAGGCCGCGGGTTCCCGATCCGGTTCCCGATCAAGCCGGGCGGAAGCGCTTGACCGCACGGAACGTCATGAAGGCAAAGAAGGCCAGCACGACGAGCTGCACCGCGCCGAACACCGGACCGGTCGGCGGCGCGCCGGGCGCCAGCGCCGACAGCGCCGGTATCTTCAGGAAGGACTGGATCACCAGCACGAAGCAATTGAGGTAGAGCGCGACCAGCGCCGTCACCACATAGATCCACCGCCACATGCCGGAAAGCCGCGCGCCATAAAGCGCGTAGCAGGCGACCGCCAGCAGGATCAGCGACAGGATGCCGATCGCGTGCGACGGCAGAAACTTGTCGGTGAGGAACGGCGGGATGACGAAGCCGGTCGCGCTGGTGAGGATGGTGAAGAGCAGGAAGATGCCGGTCAGGCCCGACATGCGGTTGGAATCGAGCATTGCGAACATCGCTACCAGCCCCGCGACGATCCCGATCAGGCTGATCGCCACATGCACCAGAACCAGCGTACCCATGCGGCTTGCTCCCCTTTGTGGCCTGCGCTTCAGGCTACGACGGGCGGAAATAAATTTCCACATGCGGTCGCGGGCAGTTTGTGCAAACCAGCCATGTCTACAACCTGCGAGGGTGAGCGGCGGACGCCTTCACGCCGTCACACTTCACCCGCCTCGAAGAAATTCATCTCGACGCCGCCGGTGGCGAACTTCTGCACGTCGGCCACCGCCGCCTGGCCTTCCGGGCTGCCGAAGGCGTTCTGAATTGCCGCGACATTGTCGAAGGTCAGGGTGGCGATCAGGTGATACGGCGAGGGACCGGCCGGCGTGACGATCGGGCCGCGGCTCACCTGGTATTTGCGCACGCCGGGAATCTTCCAGGCGAGGGGGACGTGTACGTCGAAATAGTACTTGTCGAACGCCTTGGGGTCGGTCGGCGTCCGGTAGCACACGATGATCTGGGCGGCCATGGCGCATCGCTCCTGTTCGCATATCGATAGGAACGATACGCAGATTCATAGCGCCGGTTTCGCCGCGTCCGCCAGATAGCCGTGCAACGCCGCCACCACCTGCGCGCCCTCGCCGATCGCGCCGCCGACGCGCTTGACCGAGCCGGAGCGCACGTCGCCAACCGCGAACACACCACGCACCGTGGTCTCCAGCGGCGCGGCGGGCCTGCCGCCATTGCCTTCCGAAGCCATGCCGGTCAGCACGAAGCCGGCGCGGTCGAGCCTGACACCGCAATCCTCGAGCCATGAGGTCGCGGGATCGGCGCCGACGAACAGGAAGAGGTTGCCGGCTTCCAGCGTGTCCACCTCCGGCGCAAGGCGGCTGCGCCAGCGCACCCGCATCAGGCTGCCGTCGTGGTTGCCCTCGAGGCCGATTACCTCGGCGTTGAAGATCGGCTCGATGTTCGCCGTCGCCTCGATGCGCTCGATCAGATAGCGCGACATGCTGGCGCCGAGGCCGCCGCCGCGGATGATCATGTAGACCTTGCGCGCGTGAGCCGAGAGGAACACCGCGGCTTGCCCGGCCGAATTGCCGCCGCCGACCAGCACCACCTCCTGATCGGCGCAGAGCCTGGCCTCGATCGGCGAGGCCCAGTACCAGACGCCCCTGCCCTCGAAGGCGGCGAGGTTCTCGATCTCCGGCCGCCGGTAGCGCGCGCCGCTCGCCACCACGATCGAGCGCGCGCGCAGCGATTTGCCGCATTCGGTGGCGAGCTCGAACAGGCCGTCGCTGCGGCCGCAATCCAGCGATTTCGCCGACACCGGGATCAGCATCTCGGCGCCGAACTTCTGCGCCTGGTTGAAGGCGCGCCCGGCAAGCGCCTGGCCGGAGATGCCGGTGGGAAAGCCGAGATAATTTTCGATGCGCGCGCTGGCGCCGGCCTGCCCGCCGAAGGCGCGCGAATCCAGCACCGCGACGGACAGGCCTTCGGACGCCGCATACACGGCGGTGGCAAGCCCCGCCGGGCCGCCGCCGACGACGGCGACGTCGTAGAGCCTGTCATGGGCCTGGACGCTGATCATGCCGAGCGCCATCCCGAGCGAAACCTCGGACGGATTCTTCAGCACGCTGCCGTCGGGACAGACCACCAGCGGCATGTCGGCGCGCGAGGCGGCGTAGCGCGCCACCAGATCGGCGGCGTCCTTGTCGGCTGCGGGATCGAGCAGGTGATGCGGCTGGCCGTTGCGCGCCAGGAAATTCTGCAAGCGCGCCATGTCGCCGAGCGCTTCGCTGCCGATCAGCACGAGGCCGCCGAAGCCGCCCTGGATCAGGCTGACGCGGCGCAGGATCAGCGCACGCATGATGCGCTCGCCGAGATCGGCTTCGGCGACCAGCAGCGCGCGCAGCCTCTCCGGCGGGATCAGCAGCGTCTCGATCTCGCCTTCGGCGTGGCCGTCGACCAGCGCGACGCGCCCCGAGAGTTGGCCGATCTCGGCCAGGAATTGCCCCTCGCCCTGATCGACGATCGGCGTGACATTGCCGAGCCCGTCGCGATGGGTGACGGCGACATTGCCCTTGAGCACGACGAACATGCCGGGACCGGGCTTGCCGCTCTCGAACAGGGCCTCGCCATGGGCGTAGCGGCGCAGCTCGCCGAAGCGGCGCATGCGCTCGATTTCCGGCGCCGTCAGCACGGGAAAAGTCTGGTCGTACCTGGCAAAGGAAACGGTACCGCGCAGCGGGTTCGCACTATCGACGTCTGTCATGTCGTACCCCGCCTGCCTTCAGGCTCTATCCCTGCTTCTCGCCGCCGTCATCTAGGGAGGCCTTGCGGCCGGCGGAAGGTGCGGCGGCATCGTCGCGTTCCCGCGCCTGCGCTTTGCGCCGCTTGAGATTTTCGCGCAGCGCCAGCTTCAGCCGGTCCTGCCGCGAGGATTTCTTGACCTGGTCGTCCTGCTTCATGTTCGGGGATCAGCCTCTCGCCTCCCCGGCAATATGGCGCCTCGGTCGCGCGAGGCAATCGCCGGCCGCGGGGGATGCGGAACCGGATCAGCCGGTCCATGGCGGGAGCGGCTGCTTGCGGGCATAAAGAGGCGAGTTTCGGCCCAATTTCGGGTCCCCGCCCTGCTCGGGCATGCTTGCGCGTGGGGGGTGCTTGTGGCAAGAACCGGCCGCCCGAGGGGGCCGTGCGCGGCCGATTCTGTATTGCCCGGGCACCTGCTGCCGTAGCTCAGTGGTAGAGCACTCCCTTGGTAAGGGAGAGGTCGACAGTTCAATCCTGTCCGGCAGCACCAGTCATCACAATCACTCGGCGCTCACTCGCTTCCAGCCAGCCTGAAGCCGTCGCGATAGCCCACGACATGCTGCAGGCTGCGCTGCACCCCACCCTCGCCCTTCGCCGTCGCAGCCGCGCCGGTCGCCACAGTGGCGCCGGTTTCCTGCGCGAGATTCGCGCGCGGCGGATGGCCGACATAGACGGTGACCGCCGCAGTCATCACCACGACGTAAAAGGCGAACATGCCGCCGATCCACGTCCAGGAAATCGTGCGGTCGCCGGGAGCCAGGCTTTCGATCAATCGGCGCATCCATGCCTCCTGATGTAACGGGTTGCGGGCGGTATTAGCCCGTAACTTTCCGGGGACATGTGATGCACTTCACACTCTCAAGCCATTGGGGAAACAAGCAATCGTGACCGGGCCGGAATTCAAGCAGTTGCGCGTCGATCTCGGGGAAGCCATCGGCCGCCCGCTCACTGCGGCCGACATGGCCAAGCTTTGCGGCCTGCCGCCAAGCGGCGGCGCCGATACCATCCGGCGCTGGGAGGTCAAGGGGCCGATCGGGCCGGTGGCCGAGCGCTTGCGCATCCTCGCCATGGCGAGCGAGCGCTACCCGATCCTGGACAAGTTCAACGTATTCGACCGCCACGACGTCGCCGAGAAGGACCGCCCCGCCGCGCGTGCGCAATTCCGCGGCAGGATGCGCGAGGAAGTGCTGGAGCGGCTGGGCTAACGACCGCCTTACAGCCGCGTCGTCACCGACACCAGCCAATCGGGCATCGCGTTGGTCAGCGCGGTCTCGACCGTCTTGTCCAGGCCGGTGACGATGAAGAGACCGATGCCGACCAGCGCGGCGCCCATCAGCGGCTTGCCCACCCGCGACGCCTCGCTCATCCAGCCGCGACGCGCGAGGATCGCCCGCCGCGAGCCGTAGGCGAGCAGCAGGATCGGCGTCACCGCGCCGAGGGCGAAAGCCGACATCGTCAGTGCGGCGGAGCCGAGATTTTCTCCCTGTGCCGCCAGTCCGACCGCCGCTCCAAGCGTCGGACCCGAACAGGGCGACCAGACGATGCCGAGCAACGCCCCGAGGGCAAACTGGCCCCACAACCCACCCGCAGGCTGCAGCCGATCGAGCAGGACCTGGCCTCTCGCCGCAATCGGCGTCGCAAGCGATGCAACATGGCCCTGCAGCGCCGGGACCAGGAGAATGATTCCCGCCGCGGCAAGCAGAACCGCAACGGTCACGCGCACGGCCGACGGATCGATCCCGACGCTGAAGCCGATGGAGGCGAGCGCGATCCCGACGCCGGCGAACGAGGTTGCGAGACCCGCGGCAAGCGCCAGCGGCCCCCAGGCGTGCCGCTCGAGCGCCCCGAACAGCACAATCGGCAGGATCGGCAGCACGCAGGGCGACAGCGTCGACAATGCGCCGGCCGCATATCCCAGCGCGAGGCTGGCCGGCACGTCAGAAAGCCTTGGCGACCAGCGCGCCGATCGACCTGGCATCGGTGTCGCCGGTCGAGCGGCCCACCTCGCTGGCTCCGCGGAACACGACCAGCGTGCTCTGGTTCTGGACGCGAAGCTGCTTCAGGGCGTCCTTGCCGGTGTCGAAGTCCACCTCGTAGACGACCAGATTGGGCCGATCCTTCCGGATCTGATCGACGATGGGCCGTTGACGCTTGCAGGTCGGGCACCACGGTGCCGTGACCTCGACGAGGATGGACTTGCCAGCGGCCTGCGAGGCTTGAAAGGACTTGGCGTCGAACGGCTGGCCTGCCCATGCCAGCGCCGGCAGCATGCACATCCCCGCAACCAGCAACGCTGCCCTGATCTTCCCGAACATGGTGAGCTTTCCTCCTTTGAACGAGGCCGCAGCGGCCCCTGACGCAAGGTTCGCCGGAGGCGGCGCAAAGGTTACGGTGCGCCCGCACTTTTTCGGTGGACCGCCTTCACGAATAGCTGAACCCGTGCGCCAGCAGCGGCGGCCAGCGCGCGCGGAGGCGGGTATGCGCCCGCCGTCGTCCGGGTTCGGCACCTTTAAGCCGCCGTTAAGCAAAACAAATGGTTTGCGCGCCAATCCGGCGGGCGCTCGGCCGCGAAGCGCCACGCGGTCACCGCGTGTTAGGCAACAGCGATCAAACCTCTCCGGCATGGATGTGCGCCGCTCGCGGCGCCTGGAATGACCGGGGACTACAGATGAAAAAGATCCTTATTGCCGCCGCGGCCGCCGCTGCGCTCGCCGCGCCCGCTGCCGCCGCCGATCTCGGCGCGCGCTACAACTACAACAAGGCGCCGGCCTATGCCGCGCCGATCTGGACCTGGACCGGCTTCTATGTCGGCGCGCATCTCGGCGGCGCCTTCGGCAACGACAACAATTTCGGCGGGCTTGCGCTCAGCGACAACGACGCGCGCTTCATGGGCGGTGTGCAGGCCGGCGCCGACTGGCAGTTCTCCGGCAACTGGGTGGTCGGCGCGGAGGGGCAATACAGCTGGCT
This sequence comes from uncultured Bradyrhizobium sp., assembly GCA_964504705.1. Classification (GTDB taxonomy): domain Bacteria; phylum Pseudomonadota; class Alphaproteobacteria; order Rhizobiales; family Xanthobacteraceae; genus Bradyrhizobium. The sequence continues at coordinate 30,658 of CAZDEZ010000041.1, read as the reverse complement.
CAGCCGCAACAACGCCAGCGCCGTGTTCCCCGGCGGCTATGTCTACGGCAACGACCAGCGCGCCCTCGGCTCCATCACCGCCCGCCTCGGCTACTCCTTCGGACCGGCGCTGGCCTATGTGAAGGGCGGCTACGCCCATGCCGACAACCGCGACATCGTCACCCTCGGCGGCGTGCCGATCGCCTTTGCGATCGACTCCGGCCACAACCACGGCTGGACCATCGGCGCCGGCGGCGAATACATGTTCGCGCCGAACTGGTCGGTGAAGGCCGAGTATCAATATTACAATTTCGGCGACAGCCGCTTCACGGCGCCGGCGCCGCTGGTGCCGTTCGGCTCGTTCCACCACGACCAGCACGCGGTGAAGGCCGGCGTGAACTACCGCTTCAATTTCACCAGCCCCGTGGTCGCGCGCTACTGAGCATCACAGCGCGTTCAAGACTTGTTGAAGGGCCGGCACCGCGCCGGCCCTTTTCGCGAGAACGATCCGGATTCTTCGCGAAACGCTCCCGGAATTGCGGCGGCTTTCCGGCTTGTTTCCGGCCGCAACAGGCTGATGGAACTGTGCCCTGCGGGTGACAGCATTTGATCGCGAACGCAGCTATTCAGCGCGCCCTCGGATGGGCGCCCCACGAACGGCGCTTCTCGATTGTTCTGTTTGGAGACCAAGACGAATGAAGAAACTGCTTCTCGCTACCGTGGCGCTCGTCGTACTCGGCGCGCCTGCGCTCGCCGCCGACCTGCGCGCCCGCCCCTACACCAAGGCGCCGCCGCCGATCGCTGCCCCGATCTACAACTGGACCGGCTTCTACATCGGCGCCCATCTCGGCGTCGCCTTCGGCAACGACGACAACTTCAACGGCCTGGTCGTCGGCAGCAACAACGACGCGCGCTTCATGGGCGGCGTGCAGGGCGGCTTCGACTACCAGTTCGCGCCGAACTGGGTGCTCGGCGCCGAAGCCCAGTACTCCTGGCTCAGCGGCAACGCCATGAACGTCGCGTTCCCGAACGGCTACGTCTACACCAATGACCGCCGCGGCATCGGATCGGTGACCGGCCGATTCGGTTACACCTGGGGTCCGGGTCTGCTCTACGTGAAGGGCGGCTATGCCTTCGCCGACAACAACGAGACGCTGCTGCTCGCGGGTGTTCCGCAGGGCTTCACCTTCAGCGGCAACCACCAGGACGGCTGGACCGTCGGCGCCGGCTTCGAATACATGTTCGCCCAGAACTGGTCGGGCAAGGTCGAGTACCAGTACTACGATTTCGGCGACAGCCGCTTCGTGACACCAGCGGCGCTGGCCGGCTTCGGCAGCTTCCGCAACGACGAGCACACCGTGAAGGTCGGCATCAACTACCGCTTCAACGTCGGCGGTCCCGGCCCGGTGGTTGCGAAGTACTAAGCATCGCAGTTTCGCTGTGCGGAAAAAGGCCGGCGCAAGCCGGCCTTTTTTGTCAACTCCGGCGCGATAATTCTGGCGTGCCTCCCCAGCTCTTCCCTTCTTGTTAACCGGGTATCGCGATACTGCCGCCACCTTCAGGTAGCATGTGGGGCTCGGGGCAGATGGCGTTGCGGTTCAAGGTCGGCAAACTCTCGTTTCGTAAATTCCGTCTGCCGAGATTCGGCGTCAGGGGCAACCTGTTCTCTGCTTTCGCCGTCATCGCCGGCATGGCGATCGTGATCTCCGCCGGCGCCGGCATGGTGCTCGGCCATCTCGGCGTGGCAATGGGCGATCTCAGCGGCAAGGACATTCCGCGGCTCGCCGCCAGCCTGCAGCTGTCGGCGCAGAGTGCGGCGCTCGCCAGCCAGGGGCCGGGCCTGCTCGCCGCGCGTACCGAGGAAGCGCTGAACGAGCGCAGCAAGAAGATGACCGAGACGCAGGCGTCCGCGGTCGCCAAGCTGAACGAGGTCATTGCGCTCGGCGCCGACAAGAATATCGCGGCCGCGATGACCGAAACGGTAAAGAACATCGACGACATGACCAAGAGCCTGGGGTCAGCGGCACGCGAGCGGCTCGAGGCCCAGGCCCAGCACGACAAGAAGTACGAGGCGCTGCGCAAGGCCCAGACGGACTTCGTCGCCGCCTCGATCCCGGTGATGGTGGACGCCCAGAACCAGCTCAATGCCGTTCTTACCGCCGTCGACCCCGTCATCGACGACGCCAATCACGCGGCGCAGATCGTCGTGCAGCTCGGCAACGTCGTCGCCGGAGGCAACCTGATGGCCTCCAACATGGCGGCGGCACTGTCGGCCAACAGCAGCGACACGCTGGAAGCCATCGAAAAGGACTTCAAGGAGACGGCCGAGCGCGTCAAATCCAGCGTCGAAATGCTGCCGAAGGGCGCCGGCGGCAAGACCATGGGCGAGGCGGTTGCGAAACTGCAGGCGCTCGGCGAGGGCAAGGAGCGCATCTTCAAGATCCGCCAGAAGGAGCTCGACGCCGCCGACTACGGCGAGACCATCCTGGAGGAGACCCGCAAGCTCAACGTTGGCCTCGGCATCAGCGTGCAGCAGCTGGTCGACGGGGTGCGTAACGAGACCGACACTGCGACCGCGAAGGCGCGCGGGGAGATTTCGCTGGCGACCGTCGTGATGCTGGCGCTCGGGCTCGCCACGCTGGTCGGCTCGGTGCTGTTCGTCTGGCTCTATGTCGGCCGCAGCATCATCCGCCGCATCCGCAGCCTGCAGCACTCGATGAAGGTGCTGTCCAGCGGCGACCTGGAATCGGAGATCTACCGTTCCAGCCAGCACGACGAGATCGCCGAAATGTCGGACTCGCTGCAGGTGTTCCGCGAAAGCATGATCGCCGCGCGCACGCTGTCCGGCGAGCAGGACAAGGACCGCATCGCCAAGGCCGAGCGCGCCTCCCGCATGGAAAGCCGCATCGCCGAGTTCGAGGCCGCCGTGCGCGGCGCCCTCGGCAGCCTGCAGAGCGCGGCCAATTCGATGCAGTCCACCGCGCAGGGCATGTCGGCGTCGGCCGACCAGTCGAGCGCGCTGGTCAGCGCGGTCGCCTCCGCCGCCGAGGAAACCTCGGTCAACGTGCAGACCGTCTCCGCCGGCACCGAGCAATTATCGTCCTCGATCGCCGAGATCGGCCGCCAGGTGGTGACCTCGGCCGAGATCGCCCGCAAGGCAGTGGAGGAAGCCGGCAGCACCGACGCCACCATGCAGGGCCTTGCCGACAACGCCGCGCGCATCAGCGTCGTGGTCGACCTGATCCAGACCATCGCCTCGCAGACCAACTTGCTGGCGCTCAACGCCACCATCGAGGCGGCGCGCGCGGGCGAAGCCGGCCGCGGCTTTGCGGTGGTCGCCTCCGAAGTGAAGAACCTCGCCAGCCAGACCGCGAAGGCGACCGACGAGATCCGCCAGCAGATCGGCGGCATGCAGAACGTGACGACGACGGCGGTCACGGCGATCCGCAACATCTCCGCGACCATCGGCGAGATCAACGACGTCACCACGGCCATTGCGGCCGCGGTCGAGCAGCAGGGCGCGGCGACGCGCGAGATCGCCCGCAACATCCAGCACGCCGCCGGCGGCACCAGCGAGGTGTCCTCCAACATCGTCGGCGTCAGCAACGCCTCCAGCGAAGCCGGCACCGCCGCCGCCGAAGTGCTCTCCGCCTCCGACGCGCTGCGCCGCGAGGCCGACGTGCTGCAGTCGGAGATCGACGCGTTCCTGTCGAATATCAGGGCGGCGTAGGGGGCAAACGCCGTCATTCCGGGGCGATGCGAAGCATCGAACCCGGAATCTCGTGCCGTATCGTTTTCCCTTACTGCGGGATTCCGGGTTCGGCTCTGCGAGCCGCCCCGGAATGACGATGGGACCCATCCGCTTTTTTCGGCTGGCGCCGGGCCGCGGGGGCCGCTAAGCCGTAGCCATGCACAGCAAAGCCGACAGCATCCAGTCCTCCGCCGAGGCACTGCGATACCCCTACGAAAGCCACCCCGGCCACGACCAGGTCGTCGAGCTGATGCCCGGCGTATTGTGGGCGCGGCTCAAGCTGCCGTTCCGCCTCAACCACGTGAACATCTATTTGCTGGCCGACGGCGACGGCTGGGCGATGATCGATTCCGGCTTCGGCAACGAAGAGTCGATCGCGGCCTGGACCGTGCTGTTCGAGGGGCCGCTGAAGGGCGTCAGGATCAGCCGCCTGATCGTCACCCACTCGCATCCCGACCATGTCGGGCTCGCCGGCTGGATCACCGAGCGCTTCAACTGCCCGCTCTACATGTCGCAGGTGGAATATCTGCAGTCGGTCTACCACCAGAACCGCGGCACCGAGGAGCGGCGCAACGCGCAGCGCAAGTTCTTCCTGCGCCACGGCATGGACGAGAACCTGGCCGAGCAGCTGCTCAGCCGCGGCCAGGATTACCTGAAGCGGGTCTCGATCCTGCCGCCGTCCTACCGGCGCATCTCGCATGGCGAGGAGATCGTCATCGGCGAGCGGCGCTTCAAGGTGATCACCGGCGGCGGCCACGCGCTCGACCAGGTGATGCTGTATTGCGCCGACGACAAGCTGTTCCTCTCCGCCGACCAGGTGCTGAGCAAGATCTCGCCCAACGTCAGCGTCTGGGCGGTCGAGCCGGAGCAGAACTCGCTCGGCGAATATCTGTTCTCGCTGGCGAGCCTCACCACCACGCTGCCCTACGACGTGATGGTACTGCCCGGCCACGGCGTGCCGTTCTACGGGCTGAAGACCCGGATCAAGCAGCTCGCCGACCACCACGAGGAGCGCTGCCGGCTTATCGCGGAAGCCTGCCGGGACGTGCCGCAGACCTCCAAGCAGCTCGTGCCCGTGGTGTTCCACAAGCACACGCTGGACCCGCACCAGATGGGATTTGCCGCGGGCGAACTGATCGCCCACGTCAACTACATGCTGGTGGAGGGACGGCTGACGGCACGGGAAGAAAGCGGCGTGCTGCAGTTCAGGACGACCTGATTTCCGCCTGCCGCGGTTGCCGGAAAAGCTGGCCTATTGCATTGACCGGGATCAAGTTTCGCCCGCCTCCGGTTCATTCCGTACCCGCGCCAAAACGCCTGATTTCGGCTCGACACCCAAGCTGGAAACGCTCTAAAAAGACTGGCGCCAATCCGGCCAGCTCCCGTTTTCAGGTCTTGCGATGGATTACAGCCAGTTCTTCCAGAATGCCCTCAACACGCTGCATGACGAGCGGCGCTATCGGGTTTTTGCCGACCTCGAACGGATCGCCGGGCGGTTCCCGCACGCGGTGTGGCACTCGCCGAAGGGCAAGCGCAACGTCGTGATCTGGTGCTCCAACGACTATCTCGGCATGGGGCAACATCCGAAGGTGGTCGGCGCCATGGTAGAGACCGCCACCCGCGTCGGCACCGGCGCCGGCGGCACCCGCAACATCGCCGGCACCCATCATCCGCTGGTGCAGCTCGAGGAAGAGCTCGCCGACCTCCATGGCAAGGAAGCCGCGCTGCTGTTCACGTCGGGCTATGTCTCGAACCACACCGGCATTTCGACCATCGCCAAGCTCATCCCGAACGTCCTGATCCTGTCGGACGCGCTCAACCACAATTCGATGATCGAGGGCGTGCGCGAGGCGCGCTGCGAGCGCCAGATCTTCCGCCACAACGACATGGCCCATCTCGAAGAGCTGCTGATTGCCGCCGGCGACCGGCCCAAGCTGATCGTCTGCGAGAGCCTGTATTCGATGGACGGCGACGTCGCGCCGCTGGCGAAGATCTGCGACCTCGCCGAGAAGTACGGCGCCATGACCTATGTCGACGAAGTGCACGCGGTCGGCATGTACGGCCCGCGCGGCGGCGGCATTGCCGAGCGCGACGGCGTCATGCACCGCATCGACGTGCTGGAAGGCACGCTCGCCAAGGCCTTCGGCTGCCTCGGCGGCTACATCGCGGGCAAGGCCGAGGTGATCGACGCCGTGCGCTCCTATGCGGCGGGCTTCATCTTCACCACCGCGCTGCCGCCGGCGATCTGCTCGGCCGCGACGGCCGCGATCCGTCACCTCAAGACCTCGAACTGGGAGCGCGAGCGCCACCAGGACCGCGCCGCCCGCCTCAAGGCGATCCTCAACGCCGCCGGCCTGCCCGTGATGTCCAGCGACACCCACATCGTGCCGCTGTTCGTCGGCGACCCCGACAAGTGCAAGAAGGCCTCCGACCTCTTGCTGGAGGAGCACGGCATCTACATCCAGCCGATCAACTATCCGACGGTCCCCAAGGGAACCGAGCGGCTGCGCATCACGCCCTCGCCCTATCATGACGACGTCCTGATCGACCAGCTTGCGGAAGCGCTGCTGCAGGTCTGGGAACGCCTCGGCCTGCCGCTGAACCGCAAGTCGCTGGCGGCGGAATAAACCTTAACGTCGCTCCAGATGCCGAAATCGGGCCGGCCGCGCGGTGCGCTGCCGGCCCGTTCCGTCTATAGTGGCTCCAGGGCGGCCGATGCCGGCCGCCCGAGGGAGACCATCGGCAGATGCTGCACGACTGGGGCGTGATCGCAGCCGCGTTCGGCTACATCGGCCTGTTGTTCCTGGTCGCAAGCCATGGCGACCGGCTGTCGCCGCTCAAGCGCAGCCGGGCCACCACGCTGATCTATCCGCTGTCGCTGGCGATCTACTGCACCTCCTGGACGTTCTTCGGCTCGGTCGGCTTCGCCAGCCGCACCAGCATCGACTTCCTGGCGATCTATGTCGGTCCGATCCTGATGATCGGGCTGTGCACGCCGCTGCTGCGCCGCGTGATCCGGCTCGCCAAGTCGCAGAACATCACCTCGATCGCCGACTTCATCGCCGCGCGCTACGGCAAGAGCCAGGCGGTCGCCGCCACCGTGGCGCTGATCGCGATCGTGGGCTCGGTGCCCTACATCGCATTGCAGCTCAAGGCGATGGCCTCCTCGCTCGGCACCATCCTGAGCGAGGACAAGCTGTTCTCGCAGATACCGATCATCGGCGATATCGCGCTGGTGGTGATGCTGGCGATGGCGGTATTCGCCGTGCTGTTCGGCACCCGCCAGGCCGACGCCACCGAGCATCAGCACGGCCTCATGCTGGCGATCGCCACCGAATCCATCGTCAAGCTGGTGGCCTTTCTCGCCGTCGGCATTTTCGTGACCTTCTGGATGTTTTCGCCGCACGAATTGTACGAGCGCGCCATGAAGACGCCGGAGGCCGTGCGCGCCATCGAATACACGCCCTCGATCAGCAACTTCCTGACCCTGACACTGCTGTCGTTCTGCGCGATCATGCTGCTGCCGCGCCAGTTCCACGTCAGCGTTGTGGAGAACTCGACCGACGCCGAAGTCGGCCGCGCACGCTGGCTGTTCCCGCTCTACCTCGTCGCCATCAACCTGTTCGTGATCCCGATCGCGATCGCGGGCCTCGTCACCTTCCCGTTCGGCGCGGTCGAACCCGACATGTTCGTGCTGGCGCTGCCGATGGAAAGCAATTCGCCCTCGCTCAGCGTCCTGGTATTCGTCGGCGGCCTGTCGGCCGCGACCGCGATGGTGATCGTGGAATGCGTCGCGCTGTCGATTATGGTGTCGAACGACATCGTGCTGCCGCTGGTGCTGCCGCGCAACACCGGCAACCGGATGAGCGGCAAGGATTTCACCGACTTCCTGCTGCGGGTGCGCCGCTTCGCCATCTTCGGCATCATGGTGCTGGCCTATTGCTACTATCGCGCCCTCGGCAACACGCAGCTGGCGGCGATCGGGCTGTTGTCCTTTGCGGCGGTCGCCCAGCTCGCACCGGCGTTTTTCGGCGGCCTGTTCTGGCGCAAGGCCACCGCGCGGGGCGCCATGGGCGGCATGATGGCCGGCTTTGCGGTGTGGGCCTACACGCTGTTCCTGCCGAGCTTCCTCGACGGCAGCCCCGCGGGGCTGGAGATTCTGAAGTACGGCCCGTTCGGCATCGAGGCGCTGCGTCCGCGTGCCCTGCTCGGCGCCGACCTGCCGCCGCTGCTGCACGGCATCCTGTGGAGCCTCTCGCTCAACATCCTCACCTACGTCGCGCTGTCGCTGTCGCGGCCGCCGTCCTCGATCGAGCACCTGCAGGCGGACCTGTTCGTGCCGTCTACGCTGGCACCGATTGCGCCGACCTTCCGGCGCTGGCGCTCGACCGTGACCGTGCAGGACATCCAGAGCACGGTGGCGCAGTATCTCGGCCCCGAACGCGCGCGCCTCGCCTTCGAGGCCTTCGCCGCCCGCCATCCCGGCAACCTCGAACCGTCGGCGGCGGCCGACTTCGAACTGCTGCAGCATGCCGAGCGCCTGATCGCCTCCTCGATCGGCGCGGCCTCGTCACGGCTCGTGATGTCGCTGCTGCTGCGCAAGCGCGCCGTCTCGGCGAAAGCCGCGCTGAAGCTGCTCGACGATTCCCATGCGGCCGCGCACTTCAACCGCGAGATCCTGCAGACGGCGCTCAACCATGTGCGGCAGGGCATCGCCGTGTTCGACGTCGACCTGCAGCTGATCTGCTCCAACCGCCATTTCGGCGAAATCCTGATGCTGCCGCCGCACCTCGTGCAGCTCGGCATCCCCTTGCGCGAGATCCTCGAATACATGGGCGCGATCTGCCCGCCGGAGTCCGGCGATGCCGATGCGCTGCTGGAACGGCGGCTCGCCGCCTATACGACCGAGGGCGAGCCCTATCTGGAGCGTTTCCCGGACCGCCACACCGTGATCGAGGTGCGGACCAACCGGATGCCCGGCAGCGGCCTCGTCATCACCTTCACCGACGTCACGCCGAGCTTCGAGGCGGCCGAGGCGCTGGAACGCGCCAACGCAACGCTCGAAAAGCGCGTGCGCGATCGCACCGAGGACCTGACGCGGCTCAATTCCGAACTGGCGCTGGCCAAGAGCGCGGCCGAGGAGGCCAACAATTCCAAGACCCGGTTCCTTGCGGCGGCCAGCCACGACATCCTGCAGCCGCTGAACGCGGCGCGGCTCTATGTCACCAGCCTCGTCGAAAAGCAGAGCGGCGGCGACGACGCCAGGCTGGCCGAGAACATCGACGACTCGCTGGAGGCGATCGAGGAAATCCTCGGCGCGCTGCTCGACATCTCCCGTCTCGACGCCGGGGCCATGACGCCGTCGATCTCGAACTTCAAGATGGCGGACCTGATGCGCTCGCTGGAGATCGAGTTCACGCCGATCGCGCGCGCCAAGGGGCTCGAACTGGTCTTCGTGCCCTGCTCGCTGGCGGTGCAATCCGACCGCGCGCTGCTGCGCCGGCTGTTGCAGAACTTCATCTCCAACGCCATCAAATACACCCCGCGCGGCCGGGTGCTGGTCGGCTGCCGCCGCCGCGGCCATTCGCTGAGTATCGGCGTCTACGACACCGGCGTCGGCATCCCCGCGCAGAAGCGCGGCGAGATCTTCAAGGAGTTCCACCGCCTCGAGCAGGGCGCGCGGATCGCGCGCGGCCTCGGCCTCGGCCTGTCGATCGTCGAGCGCCTGGCACGGGTGCTCAACCACGGCATCGCCATCGACTCGGTGGCGAGTGGCGGCTCGGTGTTCTCGGTGACGGTGCCGGTGACCGAAGCGGTCAACCATACCGCCGCCGTCATCTCGACGACGCCCTCGCGCACGCCGATGAGCGGCGCCCTGATCGTCTGCATCGAGAACGATCCGGCCATCCTCGACGGCATGAAGACGCTGCTGACCGGCTGGGACGCCGAAGTCATCGCCGTCACCGATCCGGAAGCCGCGATCGCCGCGATGGAGGAGGTCGGCGGCAAGGTCACCGGGCTGCTGGTCGACTATCACCTCGACCGCGGCAACGGCGTGGCCGCCATCCGCGAAATCCGCCGCCGCTTCGGCGACAACATCCCGGCGACGCTGATCACCGCGGACCGCAGCCCGAACGTGCGCGCCGCCGCCCGCGAGGACAACATCGCCATCCTCAACAAGCCGGTGAAGCCGGCTTCGCTGCGCGCCGTGCTCGGGCAGTGGCGCACGCAGCAGATGGTGGCGGCGGAGTAGCTTCTCCCTCGCCCCGCTCTTGCGGGGAGAGGGTTGGGGTGAGGGGCTGTTTCGGCATGTCGGTAGCAAAGAGGGCTCGCGGAGAGTCCCCTCACCCGGATCGCATCTAGCGATGCGATCCGACCTCTCCCCGCAAGCGGGGCGAGGTGAAGCGGAGCAAGCAGATTTAGTTGTCGCTTACGCCGTCGGCGTGCCCTGCTTCCACTGGCCGCCGGCGATCTTCGCGGCGGCGATCACGGCCTGGGTACGGCTCTCGACGCCGAGCTTCTGCAGGATCGCCGAGACATGCGCCTTGATGGTGGCCTCGGAGACGCCGAGCTCGTAGGCGATCTGCTTGTTGAGCAGCCCTTCCGACAGCATCATCAGCACACGCACCTGCTGCGGCGTCAGCGTCACCAGGCGGTCGCGCAGCCGGGCCATGTCGGGGTCGGCGGCGGCGGAAAGATCAGTGTCCGGCGGAACGAACACGTCGCCGTCCATCACCCTGGTGACGGCATCGCGCAGCGTCTCCACGCCGAGGCGTTTGGGAATGAAGCCCGACGCGCCGAAATCCAGCGAGCGGCGGATGGTGCCGACGTCGTCGCTGGCGGAGACCACCACCACCGGAACTGCCGGATACTGCGCGCGCAGATAGATCAGGCCGGAGAATCCGGAAATGCCGGGCATGGTGAGGTCGAGCAGGATAAGGTCCACGTCGGAATCCTGTTCCAGCAGAGCGGTGAGATCGTCGAACGATCCCGCCTCGTCGATCCTCGCCGAGGCGACGACGCTGGCGACCGCCTGTCGCAACGCGTCGCGGAACAGCGGATGGTCGTCGGCAATGATGAGGCGAGTGCTGCTGGTCATGTACGTCTTAGCAAGGGGGTCCGAACGCATGACCTCGCCACACAGGCTGTCTGCGATTGCAAATGCGATTGTCCTCCGCCGGGCGTCCCTATGCAAGCACGCAAATCTCCATCGCCGAGAAGCGGTTAACCGCTTTCTTGTGCGATGCACAATCGCACCGGTGTCAGCGACGCGGGCCTTCGATCTCAGTTCCGGAACAGGAGATCGCGCGCGAGATCGTCCACATGCGCCACCGCATTGAGCGCCTTGCGCAGCTGCTCGCGAGCCCGGGGAGACAATTGCTTGAGCACAACCGCATTCGACGGCGGCAGACCATGGGCGACGTCTTCAACCTGCTGGGCCAGGATCAGGTCGAGAAAAGTGCCCTGGGCCTCCATCAGGGCATCGAGATCGCTGTGGCTGGCATGGACGAGCGCCTTCACGCCGGCCAGCCGCGCAGGGGTCGATCGTTCCGTCACACAATAGCGGATCGCAATGGCGCGCGCCGCGGCGACGAGACCGAACAGCCCCGCGGACTTGAGATCGATACGGCCATTCTCCGTGCGAATACCGCCGAACAATCCGACACTGCCGGGAACCCTGACGCTGTCGACGAGCAGCTTTGCGAACGCCGCCTGTCCGTCCGCCGCGGCATAAGCGGCCTGCCTCACGGTCAGGGCCAGACCGCCATCGCCGTGCACGGCGCGCAGGTCGAAAAAAATATCGACTGAAAGCAGGTCCGCAGGACTTGAACGCGATATCCAGTGCTCGATCCGGCTCCGCCATGTCACGAGCGAGCCGCGCCAGGCTGCGTTCTTCGCCATCACCCCGCCCTTGCAGTAGGGCACGCCGGCCTCGTGCAGGATGTCGGCAACGTGTTCGCCGAACCGGGCGAACCAGCGATCCTCGGGGCCCTCAGGCTCGCCGCGCTCGAAGATCAGCGCATTGTCCTGGTCCATCGCCAGCAGGCTCTCGCCGCGGCCGGCCGAGCCGAGGACCACCAGCGCATAGGGAACGGGCGGCCCGCCATGGCCGCTCGCCTGCATGATCTGCTCGGCGAGCACCGCGGCTTGCCGCGACAGGGCTCCGAGCTCGCGGGAAATCACTTCCGCGATCTCCCGGCCCGACAAGCCTTCGTGCAGCAGTGATTCGGCTAGATGCGGCAGCTTGGCCCAGGCGACGGAAAGTTCATGCGCATCCCGGGCATCGTCGATCTCGTCGCCCAACGAGACCGCCTCGGCTGCGCGCAGCCGCAGCAGGTCCCGCGCGGACAATGCCCCGACCACCCGCCCCGCCTCGTCGACGACGCCGAGATGCCGCACCTTGTGGCGGCTCATCCGGCCGATCGCGCGATACAGAAAGGCGTCGGCGGGAACCGAGATCAGCGGACGCGCCATGATCCGGCCGACCGGCAGATCGAGCGCGGCGGCGCCAAGGCGGTCGACCGCCCGCAACACGTCGCGCTCGGTCACGATGCCGGTATCGGCCGCCCTGATCCCGTCGGCGCGCGAATCGGCAATGTAGAGCGAGGAGATCTTCTCCCGCCCCATCTGCGCGACGGCGTCCTTTATCGACAAGTCAGGCGTCACAAACACGACCGGCGTCCGCATGATGTCGCGATTGCGGCGGCGAAACGCGTAGGTGTCGTAGCGCCTCAGGGTACGCTCGGCATCGAGCCGCGACGGCGGCTCGACCGCCTCGACCCAGCCGGAGCGGACCTGGTCGTCGAGCACGGATGTCAGCGCGTGGCACGCCCGCTCGGCTTCCGCAACGGTGCGAATGCCGTGGTCGCGCAGCTTCGGGACCAGCCCGAGGAACACGCGCGCCGTCATGACGGCATCGCCGAGCGCCCGGTGCCGGTCGGCGGCATCGATCTCGAGCCACGCTGCGAGCTTTTCCAGCGCATATCCGGCCAGTTTCGGCGCGGCGATTTCGGCCAGCAGCCGCGTGTCGAGCGTACGGGGGCGAGACCATGGCAAGCCCGCCTCGTCGCATTCCCGTTTCCAGACCGCGAGGTCGAAGCCGATGGTGTGCCCGATGACGATGTTCGAGCCGAGATACTCCCTGAAAGTCGGCCAGACCCCGGCAAACGACGGTGCCGTGGCGACAGCCGCGTCGTCGATGCCGTGAATTTCGATGGTGGCGGCCGGGATCTTCTCGTCGCCCGGCCGTATCAGCTGGCGGAACGAGCCCTCGTCGACGAGCTTGCCGGCCGCAAGCCGCACCGCCGCCAGCTCGATGACCCGGGCCTTGCGCGGGTCGAGCCCCGTCGTTTCGCTATCGATGACGACGGCGTCCAGACCCAGAAGCGCCGCGCCTCCTAGCGTGCGATCCATCGCCCCCTCCAATCCCGCCGCCTATGCCGGACCGGCCGCGCTCAATGCCTGCCGCAGCGCCGGCAAATCCGCCCGCGCGACAAACTCGTCATGGATATTGCACAGGCTGACCCGGAGATAATTGCGCGTGGTCGCAAAGTCGCGGCCGCGCAGCTTCTCGTGAATCGGCATCATGGCAAAATAAGCTTCCGCCAGCGGATCGGGAATGTCCATGACGCGCTTGGGCGCGTGCCCCGCCACGAGGTCCAGCCGGTGGGCCAGGTCGCTTCGCGCCTGCTGCCAGGCTTCCTCGCCGACCGCAGGGGATACCGGGTAGCGGTCGAGTACGGAAACCACGACCTGCGTCAGCCGGTCGAGAAGCTCGCGGCGCTGCGTCCCGGCCCCCGGAGCCATCACCCCCTCGATCATTTCGCCGACCATGGATAGCCCGAGCGGAAAGGCCTGCCATCGCGCACGCTCCACGGACCAGGCGAACCCCTCCTCGGCGAACAATACTTTCGAATAATGCCCGGCCCGGGCGCGGGAATACTCGTAAATCCCCTTCTGGGTGATGAACGCCGATTGCGCGTCGACGAAATCCGCCAGCGCATCGAGGTCGCGGATCGGAGGGGGACGCCGAAACAGCTTTTTCAACAAGTTCATCGTGGTCCGATCCTGGCGGTGTATTCCGGCTTATCCCGCGTTTCGACGCGACTGCAAAGCCTTGCCGTTGGTGGCCACGACTGCTCTTCGCAGGCGCAACATCCGTTACCGCCGAAAGTATTATAAAGGCTTTGCCCTTCCTGATGTTAGCTATTGCGAAATCCGACAGCCGTCCAAGAACAAGAACGGCCGGAGGGGCTCGTGCCCGCGGAATGCGGACGGGAGCGACGGCATGGGGGGGCCGTGGTGGGAGATTGCAATTACCCCTCGACATAAATCGCGGCATTCGCTTGCCGTCGCTTGATAGAGGAATCGCAGCCCATGCCTGAATCCGCCGACCTTAGACAAAGAGAAGAGGCCCACTGGCGCAAGACAACGCGCCTGATGCTGACGCATCTCGGTATCTGGTTCTTCTTCGGTTACGTCGTCCACATGTTCGTGGTGCCGCTGAACAAGATCATCATCCCGGTGCTCAACTTCCCGCTCGGCTTCTACATGGCCGCGCAGGGCTCGCTCATCGTCTTCGTGGTCATGCTGTTCGTCTTCGCGAGGCAGCAGGAGAACATCGACCGCGAATTCGGCTTCGCTGAAGAAGAATAGGGGATCCCACATGGCTACGGCTGCAAAGGGAAGCTCCGACTTCCTCAACAATCTCGGCAAGGTCTACGGCTGGTACACCGGCGGATTCCTCGCTTTCATCATCCTGCTGGCGGTGCTCGAGCAGGTCGGGGTGCCGAACAAGATCCTCGGCTACCTCTTCGTGTTCTTCACGCTCGCGGTCTACGCCATCATCGGCGTGCTGTCGCGAACGGCGCAAGTGTCGGAATACTACGTCGCAGGACGGAGCGTGCCGGCGTTCTACAACGGCATGGCGACCGGCGCCGACTGGATGTCGGCGGCGTCCTTCGTCGGCATGGCCGGCACCCTGTTCCTGCTCGGCTATGACGGCCTCGCCTGGGTGCTCGGCTGGACCGGCGGTTTCGTGCTGGTCTCGATCCTGATCGGCCCGTACCTGCGCAAGTTCGGCGCCTACACCGTGCCCGACTTCCTGTCGTTCCGCTACGGCGGCAACTTCGCCCGCGCCCTCGGCGTGATCGTGCTGGTCGCCTGCTCCTTCACTTACGTCACGGCGCAGATCTACGGCACCGGCCTGATCGCCTCGCGGTTCCTCGGCATGCAGTTCGAGCTCGCCGTGTTCGCCGGCCTGGTCGGCATCCTCGTCTGCTCGATGCTGGGTGGCATGAGGGCGGTGACCTGGACCCAGGTGGCGCAGTACATTGTGCTGATCATCGCCTACCTGACGCCGATCGTCATCCTGTCCACCAAGAAGTACGGAATCCCGATTCCGGAACTGACTTACGGACAGGCGATCGCGGACATCACCGCGCGCGAGCAGGAGATGATCAAGACCGGTCTTGCGACTGCCGCCGGCCTGAAGCCGCACATCTCGCCCTTCATCAACTACAGCCCGCTGAACTTCTTCGGCATCATCCTGTGCATGATGGTGGGAACGGCGTCGCTGCCGCACATCCTGATGCGCTACTTCACCACGCCTTCGGTGCGTGAAGCTCGCGTCTCGGTCGGCTGGTCGTTGCTGTTCATCTTCCTGCTGTACTTCTCGGCCCCCGCCTACGCCGCCTTCTCGAAGCTCGAGGTGTATACCAACATCATCGGGCGCGACCTGTCGGCGATCCGTCCCTGGCTGTTCAACTGGGGCGAACTGGGGCTGATCCAGGTCTGCGGCAAGAACGCGGCCAACCTCGACGCCGTCATTGCGGCCTGTAAGGCGGTCGCCGGTCACCCCGGAGTCATCAGGCTGCAGGACTTCGTGATCAACACGGACGTGATCGTGCTCTCCACCCCGGAGATCGCGGGACTTCCCTACGTGATCTCGGGCCTGGTCGCCGCCGGCGGTCTCGCCGCCGCGCTCTCCACCGCGGACGGGCTGCTGCTCGCGATCGCCAACGCGCTGTCGCACGACGTCTACTACAAGATGATCGACCCCAACGCGCCGACGGCGCGCCGGCTGATCGTCGCCCGCGTCCTGCTGCTGATCGTCGCGGTCGTCGCCGCGGCAACGGCCGCGACCAAACCGGCGGACATCCTGGCCATGGTCGGCTGGGCGTTCTCGCTGGCGATGGCGGGCAACTTCCCGGCCCTCGTCATGGGCGTGTGGTGGAAGCGCACGACGTCGGCAGGCGCGATCGCCGGTATCATCGCCGGGTTCGGGCTCTGCATCTTCTACCTGGTGACGAGCCGCTACTTCCCCGGCATGGGCGTGAAATACTTCGGTATGACATCGCTCCTGAACCCGGTGAGCGGAGCTCCCCTGGTCGACATCGCCAAGGCGATGGCGTTGCCGAACGCGATGGAGAGCTTCCCGACGCTCGCCCATCCGCTCGCCAACAAGGTCGGCTGGTTCAACCTCAACAACATCAACTGCGGATTGTTGGGCGCGCCGGTCGGCTTCCTGACCATCATCGTCGTCAGCCTGCTCGGCAAGGAACCGTCGAAGGAGATGCAGGCCTACGTCGACGAAATCCGCAAGCCGCGCGGACGGACGGTGCTCGAAGAGAAGACCACCTGACGCACGGTTCTCATACTTGTGGCAAACGGGGCCTTTCGGGGCCCCGTTTCGTTTCGAACACACGGCTTGCCGAAGAAGGCGGCGATTGACATGGTGGGAGCCGGGCGCCGCCGGCCCACAGGGCCCCACCGCGGCGGGCGGCGTGCCGGCGCTGCCGAGGGAGAAATTCTTGGATACCGCAACTTCGATCGCGAGCTACTGGTACTTCCACCTGCCGAACTTCGCGCTGGCAGCCCTGATGTACACCATGCTCGGCCGCTTCCTGCTCGGCCTGATGGTGGATGCGGATTCGCCCAACTACATCTGGCGCGCGTTCTGCCGCCTCACCGACCCGGTGGTCGCGGTCATCGCGGCCGTCACTCCCAAGGTCGTGCCTCCTGCGCTGCTCTGGCTGTTCGGCTTCGTCTGGATGTTCTGGCTGCGCGTGGCCTTTCACTACACGCTGCTGCTCCTCAACCTTGCTCCCCGCGCGGCCGGAGCTGCGTCATGAGCCGCCAGTTCTATTTCATCGGCATCGCCTTCTTCGGGATGATCAACGGTATCTTCAACCAGCTCGCGCTGATCTTCGCGCTGCTCTACGTCAAGCCGCTGGCCGGACCGCTGCTGTTCGACAACCTCTCGCTGACGCTGATGTTCGCCTCGCTGATGGTCTCGACGGCCACGATCATCCTGGGCGGGATTCCGGCCGCGATCTACGAGAGGGTCACCGGCGCCAGCGAATCCAGCGACGCATCGCTGTGGATCTGGCTCGCCGGGACGGCCATCGCAACCTTGCCGGCAGCCGGCAATTTCCTCCAGGTCGGCCTCTGAAATGGGCCGTCGCGAGGTTGAGCGTCGCCCCTCCAGCGATTAACTTTAGTCGCAACATTGCCTGGGTCCCGCCGGCCCGGGCCGCGACGGAGCCCGAATAGTGGAAGTGATACGCCGCACTGCCTACGAGATCGTGCTGCGCGCCTGCGGGTTCGGCTCGCTTGCGATCTTCTGCGTGATGATCGGCCTGTCCTTTGCGCCGCGGTCGGCATTCCAGGCCGGCGGCTTCCTCAGCATGGTCATGACGCTCGTGCTCCTGTTCAAAGCCTATGAGGCAAGGACCAAGGACCACCGCCGCATGGAAATGTGGCTGTACCTGCCCAAGGAACGCCGGCCGCCGCAGGCTCACGCGCAAAAGACCATCTCGGCCGTGATGCGCGAAACCTATTTCGCCTTCGCGCGATGGAGCGCGTTGATTTCCGTGATCATGTGGACGGCGGCGTTGCTGTCTTCGCTGTTTGGGCTTTAGGTTCGCGCCTGCATGGCCAGACGCGCCATTTTCCGCGGAATCCGTGACGTCGCCCTTTCGATCCTGATGATCGCCGGCGTAAGCGGACTGATTTCCCTCGCGCTGACGTTCGTCCGCCTCGAGCACGTCGCGATGCTCTACCTGGTCCCGGTGCTGATTGCGGCATTGCTGTGGGGCACCCTTCCGGCCCTGTCGGCTGCCGTTGCCGGGATCGGCGCGGCAGCCTTCCTGTTCTATCCTCCGATCTACGATTTCCGGGTCACCAACCCCGACCAGATCGTCGACCTGGTGCTGTTCGTCATCGTGGCCATCGTGACTGGTCAGCTTGGCTCCATCGCCCGCCACGCCAAGATGCGAGCGCAATCCGAGACCCTCCGCGATGCCCTGATTGGATCGGTAACGCACGAATTGGGTACGCCGCTCGCCTCCATCATGGGATCGGCCTCCGTTCTCGCCCAGTCGCCAGCGATCCAGCGGGAGCGGCATCTTGCAGACCTGGTCGGCGTGATCCGCAAGGAAACCGAGCGGCTCAACGGCGACATCCATAACCTGCTGGACGCCACCAAGATCACCCACGAAGGGATCCGGCCAAAATGGCAATGGGTCGATCCCGAAGACATCATCAATGCGGCCTTCGCGCGCAAGCAAGAGCAGGCGATGGAACATCGCTTGACGTTCGCGATCGCCGACGACTTGCCGCTTGCCTACACCGACCCGACGCTGGTGGAGAGCGCTCTCTGCCAGCTGATCGAAAACGCCGTCAAGTACTCTCCATCCGGCGCGTCGATCACGGTGAGTGCGGAACAGATCGACGGCACCATCGCCATCAGGATCGTCGACGAAGGCGCCGGGCTTGAACCGGACGAAGCCGAGCGCATCTTCGAGCGTTTCTATCGCAGTCCGCGTCTCGCGGGCAAAGCTTCCGGATCGGGACTGGGACTCTGGATCGCGCGATCGCTGATAGCGGGTTGCGGCGGCAGCGTCGAAGCCTTCAGTGCCGGTCCGGACCATGGTACGATGGTCACCATCAAGCTGCCCATCAAGGCTCAGCCGCAGCGCGACGAGACGGACGATGAATGAACTACGGCCGACTGTTCTCGTCATCGACGACGAGCCCCAGATCAGGCGCTTCCTTCGCACCGGGCTCGATCTCGAGGGATTCAAGGTGATCGAAGCCGGGACCGCCGATGCCGGCGTACGCGCCGCGACACTCGGATCGGTCGACCTGATCGTGCTCGATCTGAATTTGCCGGACATGGATGGCGCGCAAGTCGTCGGGCGGGTTCGCGGATGGTCGACGGTGCCGATCATCATCCTGTCGGTCCGGGACAGCGACGAAGACAAGGTGCGCCTGCTGGAGAGCGGAGCCGACGACTACGTCGTCAAGCCGTTCAGCATGGCCGAGCTCATCGCGCGAGCCCGCGCGGCGCTGCGTCGCCACGCGCGGGGTTTCCGGGGAGAGCCGGTCGTCACCATCGGGCCGCTGTCCATCGATCTGGCGAACCGCGCGGTCCTCGTCAGCGGCAAGCGAATCGTGCTTTCGCCCAAGGAGTACCAGCTCCTGCAGGTGCTGGCGCAGCACGCCGGAAACGTGGTGACGCACAACATCCTGATGAAGGAGGTGTGGGGCGCCCGTCACCTGCAGAACGCGCATTATCTGCGGATACTGGTGCGCAAGCTGCGCCGAAAGATCGAGAAGGATCCGCAACGTCCGTGCCTGCTCACGAGCGAGCTTGGTGTCGGCTATCGGTTGGCAGCTGGTGCCGGGGCGGACTGAGATCGGCAACGGCAGGTCGCGCGACGTTCGGCGCCGTCCCGGTTACCTGAGCTCCAGCAGCGCGCAGCACAGTGCGATCGTCGACATGACGGCGCATATCAGTGCGGTCCATTTCGCGAACAGCAGATAGGTCTCCCGCATCACCGTGGAAACGGTCAGCTGTGCGTTGTCAGGAGCCGGTCGGCGCTCCTTCGGAAGTTGCAGCCACATCTCGGTCCGCCGGTAATCCCTGGTCAGCGCTCCGTTCGCCTTCTCGAGAAGCACGAGCGTCAACAGCAGGCTGAGGAATCCGCCGGCCTGAAAGGCGGCACGGGGCTGGAACGAGAGTCCGATCATGACGCAGAAGATGGCGAGCAACGCGCAGCCGCATGCGCGCAACACGGTTTCGCAGGCGAACGGTCGCATCTCTTCCAAGGTCAAATCACTCCGCCACCGAGAGCAACGAACTCGAATCGAGTGTCGTTCCGGCTGTGACCTGCTGGATTCTATCAGCCGGCTCGCAACCGGCGGATAAACTGGACGCGCATCCGCGTAACTTCTGTGTAACTCCGCAGTAAACGCGAGCGCGAATCTCCGTAACTTTTCTGTAAACACCGAGATGCCGAAAGTATTATTGGGTTTGGAAACACGTCGATGTAACCGTTGATCGAAGTTACCGCGGATCAGATCCGGCGGAACAACCAGAAATAAAAATCATCATTTCGACAGGGAGCGATTCGACAATGACCACCATGACAGTTGGGTCTGCCAGGGCAGCCGGCATGACGAAGGACGAGAAGTTCGTCATCTTCGCCTCGTCGCTCGGCACCGTCTTCGAATGGTACGACTTCTATCTCTACGCAACGCTGGCGCCGTTCTTCGCCGCGCTGTTCTTTCCGCCCGGCAACGACACCGCAGCGCTACTGTCGGCGTTCGCCACCTACGCGGCAGGCTTCCTTGTCCGTCCCTTCGGCGCCATCATCTTCGGCCGCATCGGCGATCTCGTCGGCCGCAAGTACACCTTCCTCGTCACCATCGTCGTGATGGGCGGCGCGACCTTCCTCGTCGGCTTGCTGCCCACCTTCGCCGACATCGGCTGGGCCGCGCCGATTCTGCTGGTGACGCTTCGCCTCGCCCAGGGCCTGGCGCTCGGCGGCGAGTATGGCGGTGCCGCAACCTACGTGGCCGAACACTCGCGGCCGGACGAGCGCGGCTACACCACGAGCTACATCCAGACCACGGCAACGCTCGGCTTCTTCCTGGCGCTGGTGGTGATCGGCGTAGCTCGCGGCTACATGGACGCCAAGGCGTTCTCCGAATGGGGCTGGCGCATTCCGTTCCTGGTCTCGGTGCTCCTGCTTGGCGTCTCGGTCTGGATCCGGCTCCGCCTGAACGAATCGCCGATCTTCGCCCAGATGAAGGAAGAGGGCAAAGGCTCCAAGGCGCCGTTGACCGAGAGCTTCCTGCACTACCCGAACAACAAGTACGTGCTGCTGGCGCTGCTCGGCGCCACCGCCGGCCAGGGCGTGGTGTGGTACACCGGGCAGTTCTACGCCCTGTTCTTCCTCACCATCACGCTGAAACTCGACTACGTCTCGGCCTACACGCTGATCGCGGTCTCGCTGATCATCGGCACGCCGTTCTTCATCTTCTTCGGATGGCTGTCGGATCGGATCGGCCGCCTGAAGATCATCCTGGCGGGTTGCCTGATCGCGGCGGTGACCTACTTCCCGCTGTTCTCGGGTCTGACCCACTACGTCAACCCGGATCTCGAAGCCTTCGCGACGAAGAATCCGATCACCGTCACCGCGGACCAGTCGACCTGCAACTTCCACATCTTCGTGGGTCCGTGGTCGAAGTTCACCGATTGCGACCGCGCCCAGGACTTCCTGACCAAGTCCGGCCTGTCGTTCAAGTCGGTCGACGCGCCCGGCTCGAAATCGGTCAACGTGGCGATCGGCTCGGCCAAGGTCGATGGCTGGGACAACGCCAAGTGGACCGCGGCGCTGAAGGCGGCCGGCTATTCCCCGACCGCGGACAAGGCCAAGGTCAACTGGTTCATGGCCGAGTTGATCCTGGTCATCATGGTGATCTACGTGACCATGGTGTACGGGCCGATCGCAGCGTTCCTGGTCGAGATGTTCCCGACCAAGATACGATACACATCGATGTCGCTGCCCTATCACATCGGCAACGGCTGGTTCGGCGGCATGCTGCCGCTGCTGGCGACGGCCATCGTGGCGGCCACCGGCAGCATCTACGCCGGCCTATGGTATCCGATCGTCATCGCCGTGATGACGCTGGTGATCGGCTTCATCTTCCTGAAAGACACCAAGGGCGTCGACATCACCACCAGTTCAGGCGTGGACATCCAGAAGAGCTAGCATCTTTTGGGGTACGCGTTGGCCGGCCGCGGAGCGAAACGCGGCCGGCCTTTTCTTTTTGGAATCAGGCGCCCGCCGATCCCAGGAACTGCAGCACCACCTCGCGCCGGTGCGGCCGGGCGCGATGCTCGGCGACGTAGATGCCCTGCCAGGTGCCGAGCGCCATTGCACCGTTCAGCACCGGTATCTGCAGCGAGGTTCCCGTCAGCATGGTCTTGACATGCGCCGGCATGTCGTCGGGTCCTTCGGCATCGTGCACCCATCCGGCATTCTCGGGCGCAAGGCGATCCAGCGCGGTGGTCAGATCCTTCAGCACGGAGGGATCGGCATTTTCCTGGATCGTCAGCGACGCCGAGGTGTGGCGGATGAACAGCGTCACCACACCCTCGCGCGCGCCGGCCTCGTGCAGGAATTTTGCGACATCGCTCGTGACGTCGAAGAAACCGGTCCCGCGCGTCTCTACGACGAGGCGCGACGACACGATCGTGCTCACGCCGACGGTGGATGGCGACGAGCGCGACAGCGAAACCGGCCTGCTCAAATCTTGCCTCCGGAGACGTCCTTCTGGATGCGGCCCGCCATCTCGATCAGCCGCCGCCAGGCGCGCTCGAGGAACGACATCATGCGATCCATGTCCTGGTCGCTCGGCAGCGGGATTTCGATCTTGCGCTCGCCCTCGGCGACCTTCGGCTCCGGCTTCCTGAGCGAATCCGATTTCGGCATCGCGTCCTCGGACTTGCCGGCCACCTTGCCCTCGCGCTCCGCAAGCTGCGTCTTCAGCTTTTCGTTGTCGGCCTGCAGCCGGCCGATCTCCGCATCCAGCGCCGCGCGCTCGTCCGGTACTGCGTAGCAGGCCCAGCCGGCGCCGGAATTGGTGCAGGTCGAGACCGTGCCGGTCTTGGTGTCGAGCCGCAGCACGCCGCCATCGCCGGTCGGCGACAGCGCGTAGCGGCCGTTTTCGGTGTCGGGTCTTGCCTGCGCGAGGGCCGCGGTGCCGGCGACGATCAGGGCCGCAGCGGCGAGCGAGAATTTCCAGGGCAACGTTGCCATGCGCATGGGCTTGCTCCGCCTCAATGGGTAACGTGACGGTACCCTACACCTTTTGAGCTATGGCCTTGCGGCTGGACTTCAATGTGTCTGCCGCCACGCGAAATCATGGCGGATCCGGCCGGGCATGCAGACCCTGCAGAGCCGCGAGGCGAGGCGCCGGCCGCCTTCCCCGCAAGCCTCCGCCAAAAGGCCAAATCCGGCATCGCCACAGGCCAACTGCTGCAGTGCGGTGACTGCTCCACAGGCTGTCCGCCTCCGCGCGAATAATGCATGTAAAATCAGATATATAGACGGTTATTACGCAATCTTGACTTGCCAGGACACCGTCAGTATGGTCCGCGCGGCTTTTGAGGGTGGCGGCGCAATTTCCATCAATCCCAGCATCGTTTAGTGTCCGGCAATGGCCAAGGATACCAGCGACAAGGCGAGTGGGAATTCAACGTCTCCCGAAGAGGCCGCGCTTTCCGCAAGGCTCGGAAGTCTGGACCAGCGATTGTCCGAAATTCGTGACAACCGCAAAGTCGGGACTGATCAATCCGGAACCGGGGGCGGAGACAGTGCTGCCAGAGCATCGGCCATGGCGCGCGGTTTCCAGCTTTCTTCGGAGCTGATCGCGGGCGTTGTCGTCGGGGCTGCGATTGGCTGGGGATTCGACAAGTTGCTGTCGACATCGCCGTTCGGTCTCATCGTGTTCTTTCTGCTCGGCTTCGTCGCCGGCGTGGTCAACGTGGTGAGGTCGGCGCGGCGCGCCTGACCCCGGGCAAGCGCTCAAGCGCCGGCGGAAGTCTGAACATTTGAAATTCGATTGCCGGCAGGACGCCGGCGGACCAAGGCCCGCGCGGATGAAAATCGACCCGATTCATCAGTTCAACATCGAGCCCCTCCTGACGCTCGGCCAGATCGGCAAGCACACGATCGCCATCACCAATTCGACGGTCTACATGTTCGTGGCCGTCGGCATCATCGGCCTGCTGATGCTGGCGAGCGGCCGGCAGCTGATCCCGGGCCGGATGCAGTCGGTCGCGGAGATCTCCTACGAGTTCGTCGCCTCCACGATCCGCTCCACCGCCGGCGCGGAAGGCATGAAGTTCTTTCCGCTGATCTTCTCGCTCTTCATGTTCATCTGCGTCTCGAACCTGGTGGGCATCGTCCCCTACACCTTCACGGTTTCGAGCCACATCATCGTCACGGCGGCGCTGGCGCTGCTGGTGTTCTTCACCGTGCTGATCTACGGCGTCTACAAGAACGGGCTGAAGTTCTTCTCGATCTTCGTGCCGAAGGGCGTTCCCGGCTACATCCTGCCGCTGGTGATGTTCATCGAGATCCTGTCCTTCTTCCTGCGGCCGGTCTCGCACAGCGTGCGTCTGTTCGCCAACATGCTGGCCGGCCACATCGCGCTGAAGGTGTTCGCGGGGTTCGTCGGAATGCTCGGCGTCTCGCTCGGGGCCGTCGGCTGGATCGGCGGCGTGATGCCGCTGGCGCTGACCGTTGCCCTCACCGCGCTCGAACTGCTGGTCGCGTTCCTGCAGGCCTATGTGTTCGCGATCCTCACCTGCATCTACCTCAACGACGCCATTCATCCGGGACACTAAGCGGTCCCGGGGATTTCCACCCTCAACCTTTCTTTCTCTCAAGGAGCTAAAAATGGAAGCGGCAGCAGCTAAACTTATCGGCGCGGGCATCGCGTGCATCGGCATGGGCGGCGCGGGCGTCGGCGTCGGCATCATCTTCGGCAACTACCTCGCCGCGGCCGTGCGCAATCCGTCTGCCGCCCAGGGCCAGTTCGGCAACCTGATCTTCGGCTTCGCCGTGACCGAAGCGCTCGGCATTTTCTCGCTGCTGATCGCGCTGCTGCTGCTGTTCGTTCCGCTCTGAGCGGCACCTCCTCGCGCCGTGTAACCCAACACGGCGCGCATGACAGCAACAGGAGAACTCCATGGCCAGCGATGCAAAAGGCCAGAAGACCGGTGCACACACCGAGGCTGACGGTGGTCACCACGGCGGCGGCTTTCCGCCGTTCGAATCGACCTACTTCGCCTCGCAGCTGGTGTCGCTGGCCATCGCCTTCGTCGCGCTCTATGTCCTCGTGTCGCGCTTTGCGCTGCCGAAGGTCGGCGGCGTAATCGAGGCGCGCGCCAACGCGATCGAGGGCGACCTCGCCGCAGCGCAGAAGCTGAAGGACGAGTCCGACGCGGCGCTGCAGGCCTATGAAGGCGAACTGGCTTCCGCCCGCTCCCGGGCGCAGGCGATCGGCAACGAAACCCGCGAGAAGCTCAATGCCTCCGCGGAGGCCGAGCGCAAGGCGCTGGAAGACAAGCTCGCCGTCAAGCTGGCCGATGCCGAGAAGCAGATCGCGGCGACGCGCACCGCGGCGATGGGCAATGTGAAAAGCATTGCCGCAGACGCGGCCGGCGCCATCGTGCAGCGGCTCACCGGCGCAGCGCCGGATTCGGCCGCGGTCGCCAAGGCCGTCGAAGCCTCGTTGAAGGGATAAGCGATGTTTGCCCAACCGGAAACCTGGGTCGCGATTGCCTTCGTCATCCTGCTGGCGTTGTTTGCCTGGCTCGGCATCCACCGCACCGTGCTGACCGCGCTCGACCACCGCGCCCAACGCATCAAGGCCGAACTCGACGACGCCCGCCGCCTGAAGGACGAGGCCGCCAAGCTGCTCGCCGACTACCAGGCGCGCCGCGCCAGCGCCGAGCGCGAGGCGCAGGAAATCGTCACCAACGCCAGGGCCGAAGCCGAGCGCATCGCGGTCGAAGCCAGGACGCGGATGGAGGACTTCGTCGTCCGCCGCACCAAGACCGCCGAGAACAAGATCGCGCTCGCCGAAGCCCAGGCGCTGGCCGACGTCCGCGCCGCCGCGGCGGAAGCCGCCGTTGCCGCCGCCTCGACCGTGCTTGCGCAATCGGTGAAGGGCCAGGTCGCCGACGACCTGCTCGCCAAGGGCATCGCCGAAGTGAAGTCGAAGCTGAACTGACGGCCTCATCGATCTCGTTGCGAAAAGCCGGCGGCGACGCCGGCTTTTTCTGTGGGTTATTTCTTCTTCGGCTTGGCCTTCGGCTCGGGCTTGAGGGCCTGCGGGTCGAAGCCGACATAGAAGACGTAGCTGTCGCCGACGGCGGCCGATGGCGCCGGATAGACCAGATCCTCGGCGACCAGCACGAAGGGGACGCTGGAATCCTCCGTCATCGCCACCGTGGTCTGGTAGGCCTTGGTCGCGATCACCTTCTCGCCGATGCCGCCCTGGACCACGGCCACGCGCAGCGGCACCTGGACGCTCGGCGGCGCCCCGGCGGGCCCGGCGATGACACGGCCCTGGATGCCGATCCGCGCCGTGATCTGGCCGGCATTGATGGTGCATTCCCGCGCCGTCTTGCTGATGGTGGCCTGATAGCGCAGGTCGTTGCCGACCGCTTCCTTGCCCGGCGCCCCCACCTTGAAGGTCGCTGCACCCGCGCGCACGGTGACCGGCGGACAGGTCAGATCGGCCTCGCCGGTCACCTCGCCGGGCGCTTGCGCAGGCTTCTCCTCGGAACCGCCGCCGCCGAACAGGCTCTTGAACCGGTCGCCCAGCGATTGGGCCGAAGCGGGCACCGCGGCGAGATTCAAGCCGACCGCCACAACGGCCGCCGCCGCGACGGCACGCCCGATCACAGGTTTGTCAGCCATGGATGTCCCTCGATCGCTTCATCGACGCCTCCCCCGGGGCGCGCTTATAGCAAGGTAATGGCGGCGAACCCAAGGCGCGGACAGAGGGTGCGAATCGCGCTTTCGTTCAATGTCCGGGATCATGGCTATCCCCGGAAATCCTCGTGCAGCAGGCCGAACAGCAGATGGTCCTGCCAGACGCCGTTGATGCACAGATAGCGCCGCGCCAGGCCCTCGCGCGCGAAGCCGCACTTCTCCAGCACCCGGATCGAGGGCGCATTAGAGGGAATGCAGGCCGCCTCGATGCGATGCAGATTGAGCTCGCCGAACAGCGTCGGCAGCAGCACCCGCAAGGCCGTGGTCATATAGCCGCGATGCGCATGGGCCTCGCCCATCCAGTAGCCGATGGTGCCGGCCTGCACGATGCCGCGCCGGACGTTGGCGAGCGTGACGCCGCCGAGCATGGCGCCGTCGGCCTCGCGGAACACGATGAAGGGATAGGAGCGGTCGGCCGCGATGTCCTCGGCATAGCGGCGCAGCCTGCGCCGGAAGCCTGCACGGGTCAGGTCGTCCGACGGCCAGATCGGCTCCCATGGCGTCAGATAGGCGCGGCTCGATTCGCGCAGCTGCGCCCATTGCGGATAGTCCGTCATTTGCGGCGCGCGCAACAGCAGCCCGTGGCCGCGCGGGATCAGCGCGGCCGGACCGCTGGATGGCAAACGAAACAGCGCCATGCCTAGTTCCCCCGAAACCTTCTTCTCCCTCGCCCCGCACTTGCGGGGAGAGGGTCGGGGTGAGGGGCTCTCTCCGCGAGCCGTGTCCGTGGAGAGAGCCCCTCACCCGGCGCTTCGCGCCGACCTCTCCCCGCAAGCGCGGGGAGAGGTTGGCGCCTAATGCAACAGGGTTTTCGCCTTCGACCGCGTCAATCCTTCCGCAAAAGCTACCGCCGTGTCCAGACCCCTGCCGCCACCAAGTGCGACCACGGCGGGCCGACTGCGCGACAACAGGCCTTGCGCCGCCTTGCGTGTGGATTCGACGCTGACGGCGTCGATCCGCGCCACCAGTTCCTCGACGGCCAGCGGCCGGCCATAGGCGAGCACGTGGCGGGCCAGCTGCTCGGCGCGGGAGGAGCAGCTCTCCAGCGCCATCAAGAGCCCCGCCTTCATCTGCGCCTTGGCCCGGGCAACCTCGGCCTCGCTCAGGGTCGCGGCGGCCTCGTTGATGACGTCGACGATGACTTCCATCATTTCCGGTGCGTCGGCCGGGTCGGTGCCGGTGTAGAGCCCGAACAGCCCGGTGTCGGAATAGGGCGCGTGGAAGGTGTAGATCGAATAGCACAGGCCGCGCTTCTCGCGCACTTCCTGGAACAGGCGCGACGACATTCCGCCGCCCAACGTATTGGTGAAGACCTGCAGCGAGTAGAGCGACAGGTCGCTCTGCGGCACGCCTTCCAGCGCCAGCGTCAAATGCGCCTGCTCGAGATCGCGATGCACCACGCGCGAGCCGCCCTTGCCGAACATCGCCACCTGCGGCTTCGGCCCCGGCGTTTTGTCGAAGCTTGCGAATTTCTTCGTCACCTCGTCGACCACGCGCGCATGATCGACCGCGCCGGCGGCGGACACCACCATGTCGGGCCCGCGGTAGTGCGTCGACAGATAACCGCGCAGCATGTCGCGGTCGAACGACTTCAACGTCTTCGCCGTGCCGAGCAGCGAGCGGCCCATCGGCTGCTCCGGAAAACAGAGTTCGTTGAGATGCTCGAACACGACGTCGTCGGGCGTGTCCTGCGCAGCGCCGATCTCCTGCACGATCACGCTCTTCTCGCGCTCCAGTTCGTCCGGCACGAAGGAGGGATTGGCGAGGATGTCGGCGAGCACGTCGAGCGCCAGCGTGACGTCCGCCTTCATCACCCGGGCATAATAGGCCGTGGTCTCGGTGGAGGTGCCGGCGTTGAGATCGCCGCCGACTGCCTCGATCTCCTCGACGATCTCGCGCGCGTTGCGCTTGCTGGTGCCCTTGAAGGCCATGTGTTCGAGCAGATGCGAGATGCCGTGCTCGTTCGGCTTCTCGTCGCGGCCGCCGACGCCGGCCCAGACGCCGAGCGCCGCCGTCTCCAGATGCGGCATGGTGTCGGTGATGACGGTCAGTCCGGACGGGAGCTTCGAAATTTCCACGCTCATCCGGCCACCCCCTGCTTCGCAGCGCGGCTGACCGACGCTATGAAGCGCTCGACCTCGGCGGCATCGTTCTTCATCACCTTGACCTGCTCGGGTTTGGTCATGAGGCCATCGAGCCAGGCCGGCAGTTGCGGACGCACGCCGCAGGCTGCCTCGACCGCATCGGGGAATTTCGCCGGGTGGGCGGTGGACAACACGATATTGGGAATCTTCGAGTCCGAGGTGTCGCGGTCGGCGACCGCGAGCGCCACCGCGGTGTGGGGATCGACGAGATCGCCGGCCTCGCGCCAGGCGGCGCGGATCGCGGCCGCCGTCTCGGTCTCGTCGGCGCGGCCCGCGTCGAATTCTTCGCGGATCGCCGCCAGCATGGCATCGGGCAGCACGAACCGGCCGGATTGCTTCAGCGATTCCATCAACCGGCGCACCGTCGCCGCATCGCGCTTGCAGGCCTCGAACAGCAACCGCTCGAAATTCGAGGAGACCTGGATGTCCATCGAGGGCGAGGCCGTGGCGTGGACGTCCCTCACCTCGTAGATGCCGGTCTTCAGCGTGCGCGGCAGGATGTCGTTGACGTTGGCCGCGATGTTGAGCCAGCGCACCGGCAGACCCATGCGCTTGGCGACATAACCGGCGAAGATGTCGCCGAAATTTCCGGTCGGCACCGTGAAGTCCACGGGGCGCGCGGGCGCGCCGAGCGCCACCGCCGAGGTGAAGTAGTAGACGACCTGGGCAACGATGCGCGCCCAGTTGATCGAGTTGACGCCCGACAGCGAGACCGCGTCGCGGAACTTGTGATGGTTGAACAGCGCCTTCACGATGGCCTGGCAATCGTCGAAGGTGCCTTCGATGGCGAGCGCATGCACGTTGGCAGCGCCCGTCGTCGTCATCATGCGACGCTGCACCTCGGAAATTCGCCCGTTGGGGAACAGCACGACGAGATCGACATTGTCGAGGCCGGCGAAGGCGTCCACGGCGGCGCCGCCGGTGTCGCCCGAGGTCGCGACCACGATGGTAGTGCGCTGCGCGCGCTTCGCCAGCACGTGATCCATCAGCCGCGAGATCAACTGCATCGCCACGTCCTTGAAGGCGAGCGTCGGACCGTGGAACAGTTCCAGCAGGAATTGATTGGGGCCGATCTGATCGAGCGGCACCACCGCGGGATGGCGGAAGGTGGCGTAGGCTTCATTCGCCATGCGGCCTAGATCGGCGTCGGAAATCTCGCCCGCGGTAAAGGGCTTGATGACGTCGACGGCGACTTCCCAATAGGGCCGGCCGAAGAAACCGGCGATAGTCTCCTGCGAGAGGAGCGGCCAGACCTCGGGCACGTAAAGGCCGCCGTCACGGGCGAGCCCGGTCAGCATCACGTCGCAAAAGCCCAAGACCGGAGCCTCGCCCCGGGTCGAAATATAGCGCGTCACGTCATCCTCCAAAGGCTTTTGGCGCGCCTTAAGCCTTTGATCTCTTTGATTAACCTGCTTCATACATTGGGGAAGCGAAGCGGCACCATAATGGGTTTTGCCGTGGCGGGAAATGCCGGGGATGGACAAAAGAATGGCTGGGCGGGTGTCATCGCAAGGAACGCTTGTCTCGTGCCCCGGACGCAGCGCAGCGCGATACTCTTGTATCGTGGTGCGCTGCTGAGCCGGGGCCCATGCTGCTGCGAAGGAGGTGTGGGTCCCGGTTCTGCGAAGCCGCGCTGACGCGCTGCATCGCGCCCGGGACACGAGAGGGGTGGGACATACGCTCTCATTCCCGCGACGCGTTTTCGCCCGGGTCTTGCAATTTCGATTGCTCCCTCTGGTTAGAGGGCGCGGAGAAGGCCGGGCGCCGGCGGCACCCGCAGCACCGTGTGCAATGGGTAGTAAGAAGACGCACACGGATTTGACAGGTACAGCCAGGACATCCCGGCCTTCCCCGCGCAATGGTTTGACGGCTTATTTCGTGCTCTCCCCGGGGAACGGCCTCTTTTGCCCCCGTTGCCCGGC
>CAZDEZ010000040.1:0-39883 GCA_964504705.1 uncultured Bradyrhizobium sp. | reverse complement strand
CCGCGCTCGCCGCGCTCGGCCTCGGCACCGGCGTCAGCCAGGCCCGCGGCGTCGGTCTGCCTCCGCTCAACAACCTGACGCTGGCGATCGCCTCGACCGGCGGCGGCACCGCGACCAACATCACCTTCGGCAGCGGTGCGAACCAGGTCGACACGCTGAACGAGCTCAACGCGGCGCTGGCCAGCAACAACCTGCAAGCCACGCTGGCGCAGAACGGCACGTTGACCGTCACCACCACCAACGACGCAGCCTCCGCCACGATCGGCACCATCAGCGGCACCGCGGCGGCTTCCGGCCAGCTGTTCTTCGGCGTCGCCGGCAGCGTTCCGGTGGTTGATGTCACCGCAACCGCCGCGCGCAACAACCTGGTTGATCAGTACAACAACATCCTGAACCAGATCACGACGACGGCGCAGGATGCTTCGTTCAACGGCGTCAACCTCCTGACCGGCGACACGCTGAAGCTGACCTTCAACGAGACCGGCAAGTCGACGCTGTCGATCGCCGGCGTCAACTTCAACGCCGCGGGCCTCGGCCTTGCGACGTTGGCCTCCGGCGACTTCAAGGACAACGACTCCGTCAACACGGTGGTCAGCGGCCTGGCGGCTGCCAGCAGCCAGCTTCGCTCGCAGGCGTCGGCCTTCGGTTCGAACCTGTCGATCGTGCAGATCCGTCAGGACTTCTCGAAGAACCTGATCAACGTGCTGCAGACCGGCTCGTCCAACCTGACGCTGGCCGACACCAACGAGGAAGCGGCCAACAGCCAGGCGCTGTCGACCCGCCAGTCGATCGCGGTGTCCGCGCTGGCTCTCGCCAACCAGAGCCAGCAGAGCGTGCTGCAGCTGCTCCGCTAAGCGGAAAGGCCATCAAGCTAGCGAACGGCGGGGGAAACCCCGCCGTTTTCGTTTTCGGTCACGCACCTCGTTCAGGTGTCGCGAAGGTGGGCTGGCGCGTCCGGATTTTTACGATTTCGGCGAACTCCGTCACAATTGGTAACCGGCGCTAACCATATTTAAAGGGCCTACCTGTATGAAAGTTGGGCAGTTTTTGCCAATCCTGCGGCAGATCGCGCGCCGCACCCATTGAGGTTAATGAATGTCCAACGCAGCCCAAGCCTACGCCCGTACTGCTCAAACGACTTCTTCCCCACGCGAGATCGAGGCGCAGGCGTTGCTGAAGGCCGCACGGCAGCTTCAGGAAGTTCAGACCAACTGGAAGGGCCCGGGCAAGGACATGGAGAACGCGCTGCTGTTCAATCGGCGCCTGTGGTCGATCTTCATGAGCGCCGCCTCCGCCGAAGAGAATCAGCAGTCGCTCGAGGTGCGCCAGAACATCGCCAATATCGGCGTGTTCGTCATGAAGCAGACCGTCGAAATGCAGCTCAATCCCGATCCGGCCAAGCTGAAGTCGCTGATCGACATCAACTGCAATCTCGCCGCCGGTCTGTCCGGGCGCGGCTGAAGCGACTTTCGGCTCGGGAGCGGCCCATGGCGGACATGATGGCGATCCTGATGGCGAGCTACAAGGCGGCCGGCCTCAACGTGCCGTCGAAGACGCCCTATGTAGCGGTCGATCCTGCTCTCTATGAGGGCAGCTGGACCGGCAAATACCCCGACAACAAGACCTTCACGATCAAGGTTTCGCAGATCAACGGCTTCCGCGCCCAGGTGCAGTACAGTTCCGGCTCCACCAACAAGTATCAGCAGGTGCTGATCAAGGACAACGCGTTCCGGATCGGCGACACCAAGTTCACCCTGCAGGGCAGGAACAGCGCACTGGTCAAGAACGTGGTCACCGATCCCGCCACGGGATCGACCTTTCTCGACCAGGCGATCGCCAAGCGCAGCAGCTAAAGCTCCCGGAAACGGGAGCGGGCTTCTCAGCCAGATTCACGCGATCGCGGGACGCTCAGGCGCTGCGGTCGGTGGCGCGCATGCGGGTCGGCCCCGACCTCGTCAGGTCGAGCGTGTTGAAGTAGGCGCGGCGACGCAGCACCGCCTCCTCGGGGAATTGCTTCACCACCTGGCTCGTTCGGTTGTCGACCACCTGGTAGACGACGGCCGCGGCCTCGCGGTCGATCACCACCTGGTTCGACACCGAGCGCGACACGACGTTGGCGTCGTAACGCACGGCAGGGCCGCGGTCGACCGCCGTGACAGTCTGGCTCGCCGGCAGTTCGGTCGCAACAGCCTGCTCAGCCGCTTCACTGATCGGCTGAACGATTGGCGTGGCAACCGGCGCCCCCACCGGTTTGATGCTGAAATCCGTACTCATGGCTCCCTCCTGGTGCGCCTAGAGTCAAATCCCAACCCGTCCCGGGCGACAATATCGCAGAGCGTCTCTCAATATGTCGTTAGAAAACGCGATGAATTCCGCGCTGACCGCTGCGCGGGCTATTGATTCAAACTGTAACGATTGCGCGCGAAGCGGTGGCCTGAAGCCTAGAGCGACCGGCTGACGGCGAGCGGCCTGACCTGCTGCGGCGAGGGCGCGGCGCGCTGGCCGGCGGCGGTGTAGGCGTTGGGCATGTTGCGGCGCTGCACCTCGGCATTGACGCCGCGCACGATGCCTTCCGAAACCGCGTGCGCGGTGGCGAGGACGGTGAGGTTGATCTGCAACATGGCCCGGAAGGTCTCGTGATGGCGCTTCAGCGAAGCGAGCAGATCGGGCGCGACCTGCTTGAGCTGCGCCTGCGCAACCCGCAGCGCCTCGACAGCGGTGACGTAGCGGCCGGTCAGCGCGGATTTTTGCTTCTCCAGCATCGTTGCTTCGCGCACCTTGCCGGCGCGCACGAGCCCGGTCTCCTCGTCGACGACGGCGAGCAGCTTGCTCATCACGTCCATCATCTCTTCGGCGAGCTTGCGGGCCTCCTGCGGCGTGGTGACCGGGGGGCGGGGGGCGGGCCTGGCTTGCTGTTGCTGATTCATGTCGTATCCCCCGAAAGCTCAGCCGCGTTTCGCCTGCTGCAGGATCAGCGTGCGGAACACGTCGTTGGAAATGCCAACGCCGCCGGCCTTGGCGAAGGACTTCGAATATTCGTCCGTCAGCATCGAGCGCCATACGCCTGTGCCGGGCGTGTTGCCGAACGGGCCTTCACCCTTGATGCTGCTCGTCATCTGCGAGAACATCGAATTGAGGAACATCGCCTCGAAGTCCTGGGCCTGGCCGCGGATCTTCTTCTGCGTCGCCGCCGGCACCTTGGTCAGCGCCTCGGCAAGCAACGGGTCGGCGCGCCGCACCGAAGGGGTGGGCGCGTAGGTGGTGATGGAGTTGATGATGCCGCCAGCCATCACATCACCTCGATGTCGGCCTGGATGGCGCCGGCGGCCTTGATCGCCTGCAAGATGCTGATCATGTCCCGCGGGCCGATGCCGAGCCCGTTGAGCCCGTCCACGAGTTGCTGCAGCGACACGCCGTCCCTCACCAGCGCGAGCTTCTTGCCGTCCTCGACGACGCCGACCTGGGTGCGCGGCACCTGCACGGTGCGGCCGCGCGAGAACGGATTGGGCTGGCTGACCTGCGGGGTCTCGGAGATCGTGACCGTGAGATTGCCTTGCGCCACCGCCACGGTGGAGACGCGGACGTCGCGGCCCATCACGATCACGCCGGAGCGCTCGTCGATCACGATGCGGGCGACCAGATCCGGGTCGACCTGCAACTGCTCGATCTCGGTGAGGAAGGCGACGACGTTGCCCTTGAACTCGGACGGGATCGACAGCTGCACGGTGGAGGGATCGATCGGCTCGGCGGTCTTGACGCCGAGGAAGTCGTTGACGGCCGCCGCAATGCGCTTGGCGGTGGTGAAATCGGCGTTGCGCAGCGCGAGGCGCACGTTGGGCAGGCGGTTCAGCGCGAACTCGATCTCGCGCTCGATGATGGCGCCGTTGGCGATGCGGCCGACCGTCGGCACGCCGCGCACGATCTTGGCGGCCTCGCCCTCGGCCTGGAAGCCGGAGATCGCGACCGAACCTTGGGCTACCGCATAGACGTTGCCGTCGGCGCCGAGCAGGGGGGTGACCAGCAGGGTGCCGCCAGTCAGGTTCTTGGCATCGCCGAGCGCGGAGACGGTGACGTCCATCCGCGTCCCTTGCGTGCCGAACGCCGGCAGATTGCCGGTGACCATGACGGCGGCGACGTTGCCGGTGCGGATGGTGGCGCCGCGGATGTTGACGCCCATGCGCTCCAGCATCGCCTGCAGCGACTGCTTGGTGAAGGGGATGTTGTTCAGCGTGTCGCCGGTGCCGTTGAGGCCGACGACGAGGCCGTAGCCGATCAGCTGGTTCTGCCGCACGCCCTCGATATTGGCGAGGTCCTTGATCCGCGACGTCGCGCCGGCAGGCCATGCCGACAGCATCAGCGCGACGAGCGCGCATGCCGCCCCAATCAGTCTTGCCTTCCGGATGCCTTGCATCCCGCAACTCCCCTGGAATTCCCAAGGACCTTGCGCGACACTCCCATGACGCGCCGTCCCGCCGAGTGCCATGCGAGCGCCGTGCCACCGCCGCCTTCGGATTCAATCGATTGATTTCGTTCGAATTTATTGGGTGAGGCGGCAACCTCGCGTTCACGCCAAGGCAAGCGAATCTGCCGTGTGCGGCAGATTTTGCCGGGCTGTTTACGCCTCGTTAACCATAACGAGGCGATGGTCATTGCAAGGCTTCAGGCTGGGGCAGCACCATCATGCGCATCTACGGACCGAACGGCACGACGCTGGGCACGCCGGCGGGCAATGCGCGCCGCACCTCCTCGACCGGCTTCTCGCTGCCCGATGCGGCTGCCGCGCCGGAAATGCGCTCCGCCGCGCCGCCCAAGGCCGCCGCCAATATCGACGCGCTGCTGGCGTTGCAGGGCGTCGAGGAGGATCCGGTCGAACGCCGCAAGCGCTCGGTGGCCAAGGGCCGCGGCGCGCTCGACGTGCTCGACGACCTCAAGATCGGACTGCTCTCCGGCAATCTCGATGCGTCCACCGTGAGCAGGCTGCGCGATGCCGCCGCCAGCCTGAAGTCGTCCTCCGGTGATCCCGGCCTCGACGCGGTGCTGTCGGAGATCGAACTCCGCGTGGAGGTCGAGCTCGCCAAGGCGGGGCGGGTGTAGGTTCGCTTCCTCGTCTATTTCCTCCGTCATGGCCGGGCTTGACCCGGCCATCCACGTCTTCCTTTCAGGTGGCAGCAAAGTCGTGGATGCCCGGGTCAAGCCCGGGCGTGACGAGAGTTGCGATTGGGACTCACGCCGCCTTGGCGTCTTTCTGCGCGTCGTAGCGGCGCTGGGCGGCGAGCACTTCCTTCAGGTAGCGCTCGGCCCAGTCGCGCAGGGGATCGACGGCGGCGGCCAGCGTCGTGCCGAGCGGCGTGATGGAATATTCGACCGTCACGGGAACGGTGGGGATGGCGCGGCGGCGGATCAGCCCGTCGCGCTCGAGGCTCTTCAACACCTGGCTCAGCATCTTCTGCGAGATGCCTTCAATGGTGCGGCGTAACGCATTGAAGCGCATGGGCTCGTCGCGCACGAGAATCAGGATGAGCACCGCCCATTTGTCGCCGATGCGATCGAGGATCTGCCGCGTCGGGCAATCGGCCGAATAGGCGTCGGGTTTCATGGCGGTTACTCCGGCGTTATCTGGTGAGGTTAAAGTGCTCTCTTAACATCTACTCTCTTTCCGCTATCTAGTCACCATTGGAAACCAACATCAACCCCAATGGAGAACTCCCATGAAGATCGCCGTCGTCGGCGCCTCCGGCAATGCCGGCTCCCGCATCGTTGCCGAACTGGCGCGCCGCGGCCACACCGTCACCGCCATCGCGCGCAATCCCGAGAAGATCGCCAAGGCCGCCAACGTGATCCCGACCAAAGGCGATGCGTCGGACGAGGCCGCGCTCGCCCGGCTCCTGAAGGGCCATGACGCCGCCATCTCGTCCATCCACTTCCTGGCCAGCGATCCCGCAAAACTGATAGGCGCGGCGAAGGCCTCGGGCGTTGCCCGCTACCTCGTGGTCGGCGGCGCCGGCAGCCTCGAGGTCGCCCCCGGCGTGCGGTTGGTGACGACCCCGAACTTCCCGGCGCAGTACAAGGCGGAGGCCGAGAAGGGCGGCGCCTTCCTCGACCTGCTGCGGCAGGAGAAGGAGCTGAACTGGACCTTCATCTCGCCCTCGGCCCTGTTCGCCCCCGGCGAGCGCACCGGCAAGTTCCGCCTCGGGACCGACCAGCTGCTGACCGGCGCCGACGGCAAGAGCTGGATCAGCTTCGAGGACTATGCGGTGGCGCTGGCCGACGAGATCGAAAAGCCGGCCCACCTCCGCAAGCGCTTCACGGTCGGCTATTGAGCCAGCCCGAGGGGCCGGAACCGGCCCCTCCCGGCGGCCCCCGGCGGGAACAGATAAACTTGCCTGTGCAAGGCCTTGGGGGCGGTCCGGCTTTGGCCCGGCATCGTATTGTCTGTGACATGGCGGCACTATATAAGGCGGCCCGCGGACGGAGCTACGCCCGCCAAACGAGATGGGCTGCCCTTGGAAAAGTTGAAAAACTACCGGCCTTCCGAAAAAGAGCCTTTCATGAACGACCGGCAGAAGGATTACTTCCGGGCCAAGCTCTTGGCCTGGAAGGATGAGATCCTGCGCGAGTCGAAATTGACCCTGCAGGCGCTGCAGGAGGAGAACGTCAACCACCCTGATCTGGCCGACCGCGCCTCCTCGGAGACCGACCGCGCCATCGAGCTGCGCGCCCGCGACCGCCAGCGCAAGCTGATCTCCAAGATCGACGCGGCGTTGCAGCGCATCGAGGACAACACCTACGGCTATTGCGAAGAGACGGGCGAACCGATCTCGCTGAAGCGCCTCGAAGCCCGCCCGATCGCCACGCTCTCGGTGGAAGCCCAGGAGCGCCACGAGAAGCGCGAGAAGGTTTATAGGGACGAGTAGATTTGGCCGGCGGCTTCCGCCGGCTCCTTGATGGAGTGCCGGCCGATGGACAGGATTCTCGCGGCCGCCAAATTCATCGCCACCGCGCGCCGCAGCCGTGCTCCGCTCACGGCGTTGCCGGCCGACTGCGTTCCCGCAAGCGAGGCCGAAGGCTACCAGGTGCAGCGCGCGCTGCACGACCTGCTGCGCCCGCAAATGGGCAGCCTCGTCGGCTACAAGATCGGCTGCACCTCCAAGGTGATGCAGGAATATCTCGACATCCCGCATCCCTGCGGCGGCGGCGTGTTCGAGAAGGGCGTGCATGACAGCGGCGCAAAACTTGCCGCCTCCGATTTCGTCCGCGTCGGCGTCGAATGCGAGATCGCGGTGAAGCTGGCGCGCGACCTGTCGCCGGCCGAGCAGCCGTTCACCGCGGAATGGATGCATGAGGCGGTGGAAGCGTACTACCCCGCGATCGAGATCGTCGACGACCGCTACGTGAAATGGGAGACGCTGGGCGCGCCGACGCTGGTGGCCGACGATTTCTTCGCCGCGGGCTGCGTGCTCGGCCAGCAAGTCGCCCGCAATAATGCGCCGGACCTGCTGAAGGTCAAAGGCCGCGCCCTCGTCAACGGCAAGGAGGAGGGCCGCGGCACCGGCGCCGACGTGCTGGGCCATCCCCACAATGCGCTGGCCTGGCTCGCCAATCAACTCGCCGCCGAGGGCAGGGGGCTGCATGCCGGACAGATCGTGCTGACGGGAAGCCTGGTGAAGACGCTGTGGCTCAATGCCGGCGACCAGGTGCGGATGGAGCTGGAAGGGCTGGGCGAGGTGGAGGCGACGTTTGCTTGAGCGATGTTCGGGTGGCGCCACACCCCCGCTGTCGTCCCGGCGGACGCCGGGACCCATAACCCCGGCGCGTAGTTGTTGAGGGAAAGCCGTCTTTCGGTGTGCCCATTCCCCGGGCCGCGGCGTATGGGTCCCGGCGTTCGCCGGGACGACAACTGCCGCTCTTGCCCACATCGCAATGACGGCGCCGCCTACGCCTCCCCGCACTTCCTCTCGCGGTTGTCCCACATCGTCTTCACCGCGGCGAACGGCACGACCAGCCGCGCATGGCGGCCCTTGAACCACAGGCTGACCTCGAAGCGGTCGTCCTTCACCACCAGGCGGTCGAACTGGTGCTGCAGGATGATGGTCATCTCGTCCGCAAATTTCGCCGCAAGCCAGCCGGGCATGGTCACGCCCGCCGCGCGGCTGTCGAAGGCCACATGCACCGGCCGCGCCTCGGCCGCGAGCCGCAGCGTCGCCGCGAGATCGAAGCGCGCCGGCAGGCTGTTGCAGGCATCGGCAACGGCCGCAGCCGGCGAAGCCCACAGGATCGCCGCCAGCAGCGGAAATATCAGCAGCGCCTTCATCATGGCAGGCCGGGTCCGGTCCAAGAGAAATGGTCAAGCCTTGGTGGCGGCGAGGGCTGAGGAGGTTCATGGTTGCCGTCGCAGGTACTGGAATGGCGCCACAACGCCACGGCCTCCGGCAGGGGAGCTACCGGAGGCCGCGTTGATACACTTCGCCGCGCCTAGGTTCGCAGCGTCGTGTGGGAGCTCTTGAGAAAGACTAGAACGGCAGGATCACGTCCATCACCTGCTGGCCGTAGCGCGGCTGTTGCACGTCGGTGATCTGGCCGCGGCCGCCATAGGCGATGCGGG
The DNA here is from genome assembly GCA_964504705.1 of uncultured Bradyrhizobium sp. Lineage (GTDB taxonomy): Bacteria > Pseudomonadota > Alphaproteobacteria > Rhizobiales > Xanthobacteraceae > Bradyrhizobium. Next base: position 31,281 of record CAZDEZ010000040.1, on the reverse strand, counting down.
CCTGCGCGATCTTGGTGGAGTCGATGGTGTTGTCGCTCTGGATGTCCTCCGGGCGCACGATGCCGGCCACGATCAGCTCGCGGATCTCGAAGTTGACGCGGATCTCCTGCTTGCCCTCGACCACGAGGTTGCCGTTCGGCAGCACCTGCGTCACCACGGCGGCGACGTTGGTGGTCAGCGATTCCTGGCGGTTGACCGAGCCCTTGCCGTCGGTTGACGAGGTCGAGTCCGTGGTCAGGATCTTGCCGGGGAAGATCTTCAGCGGTTGCGTCACCGTCGCCGAGCCCGCGAAGTCGGAGATGCCGGAATCCTCCTTGCTGGAGCGGCTGCGCTGGGTCTGGTTGGAGAGGTTGGCCTTGTCGGTGATGTTGACGGTGATGGTCAGGAGGTCGCCGACGCGGGCGGCGCGCTGGTCGCGGAAGAAGGCGCGGCTGCCGTTGCGCCACAGCGAGTTGGCGTTGTAGGAGGCGACCTCGGGTTTCGGCATCGGCATCTGCACCGGCTTGTAGCCGGGCTGCGCGGTCGGGTTCTCGATCGCGTTCAGCTTCGGGCTCTCGCCGATCTGCGACAGGCGGTCCACGGCGGAGCAGCCGCCGGCGAGCGCGGTGATGGCCAACAGCGCGGCGAGCCTGGCGATGCGAACGTTGGGAAAGCGGGACATCTACATTACTCGGGTTTGGCCGGGACTTTCGCGCCGGCGCTGGCAAGGGAGGCGGCGGCAGCGGCAGGCGCTGCGCCGAGCGAGGAGGTGCTGTCGGATACCTTGTCCTGAAGCTTGTCCTGAAGTTTGGGCTGCACGGCCTGCTGCGCCACTTCCGGGCGCGGGGCGACCACGATGGCGACGCGGCCGCGGCCGACCACCACAGCGGAGACCGTGCGCTTGGATTGCAGGTTCATGACGTTGACGACGTCGCCCTCGGTGCCGCTTTCCAGCGCCTTGCCGAGCACGGTCAGATGAACGCCCGGGGTCTCGTAGATCAGCGTCACGCCCATGTCGCGCTGCACGAGGTCAGGCTTGGCGAGATCGGCGCCCTTCAGCGCCTGGCCGGCGCGCATCGCGCGGCGCGCCTGCATGCCGAGCGCGCGGTCGCGGGTGAGCGCGTCGGGGCCGAGCTCGGCCTTCGGCCGCCGCTCCGTCACGATGTCGGACAGTTTCAGCACGTCGTTGCGATCGACGCTGCGCGCCAGCACGGCGGCTTCCACGGTCTCGATGGCGGTGCCGCTGTAGCGCAGCTTGACCGGGGCAAGGCCGGTTTCGTTCGCGATCTCGAAAGTGATGTCGAAGCGGCCGTGGCGGGCGTCGTAGCGCACGGCGACCGGATTGAGCGCGCCGGAATTGGCGGCATCGAGGCGGACCTCGCCGGGCGCGCGGTCGAAGGTGACGCCGATGTTGGCGGCATCGCCAAGGCCGTGGCGGCGCTCCAGCGCGCGCGCCACCGCCTGCTCGATCTCGCCGGCCTCGAAGCTGCGGGCCTGCCGCGTCACCGAGATTTCGCGCAGATTATGGGTGTCGACGCCGATCACCTGATGGCCGCGCAGCGTCGCGATCACCTGCGCGACCGCCAGCGTGCCTGTCGTGCCGGGATCCGGCGCGCGGTAGATGGCGATCTTCGCCGCCGGGCCTGCATTGTCGATGACGTCGCCGATCCGCACGATGTCGGAGGTGACGACGACATTGGCGCGCAGGGTAGGGGAGGCGATGACCTCGCTCCTGTCCTGGCTCTTGTCCTGCGCGAATGCGCCGGCGGTGCAGGCGAGCAGGGCAGCGGCGATCGGCAGGGCGCGGGCGAACATGGCCATCATCCTCAGCGGAACATCTGCGTGGTGGCTTGCAGCATCTGGTCGGCGGCGGAGACGACCTTGGCGTTCATCTCGTAGGCGCGCTGGGCCGCGATCAGGTCGGAGATTTCGGTGACCACCTCGACGTTGGACTGCTCGAGGTTGGATTGCAGCATGTCGCCCATGCCGTCGGTGTTGGCGATGCCGTCCTGCGGCGCGCCGGAAGCCGGCGTTTCCTGGAACAGATTGTCGCCGACCGGCTTCAGGCCGGCCTTGTTGATGAAGCGGGTGAGGCCGATCTGGCCGACGGTGGAGGGCGTGGTCGAGCCCGGCAGCGTCACCGACACCTGGCCCTGCGCGTTGACGGTCAGTCCCGACGAGTTCTGCGGAACGGTGATGGTCGGCTGCACCGGATTGCCCTGCGCGTTCACGATGCGGCCCTGCGCGTCCATCATGAAGGAGCCGTCGCGGGTATAGGCATAGGTGCCGTCGGGCATCTGGATCTTGAAGAAGCCCTCGCCGCGGATGGCGATGTCGAGCTCGTTGCCGGTCGGCAAGAGCGTGCCCTGGCCCATCAGGCGCGGCGTGCCGACGGTCCGCACACCGCCGCCGAGATCGACGCCGACAGGGAGGATGGTGCCCTGGTCCGAGGCCTGCGCGCCGACGCGGCGCACGTGGTCGTAGATCAGATCCTGGAACGCCGCGCGCTGCTTCTTGTAGCCGGTGGTGCGGAGGTTGGCGATGTTGTTGGAGATCACCTGAACGTTGAGTTCCTGTGCCGCCATGCCGGTCGCTGCGGTGATGACTGCGCGCATTGGTCTATCTCCTCATCAGGCCGGAACTTCGGCGAGCCGGTCGATCGCCGTGCGATGCAAATCGTGCTGCTGCTGCAGCATCGACGCGATATGCGAGTACATGCGGTTGACCTCGATCATCCGGCTCATCTCGGTGATGGCGTTGACGTTCGAGCGCTCGATGAAGCCCTGGTGCAGCACCGACTTGGTGTCCGCCTGCGCGGCGTTGCCCTCGCCGAGCGAGTAGAGGTTGCCGCCTTCCTTGCGCAGCCGCTGCGGCTGGGTGAAGTTGACGATGCGCAGCTTGGCGCGGATCGAGTCGATGCGGTTGGTGCCTTCCAGCACCGTGATGGTGCCGTCCTGGGCGATGTTGATCTGCTTATCGGTCTGCTGGAAGCGGATCGGCCCGTTGTTGCCGAGCACCGGGTGGCCGGAGGCGTTGACCAGCTGGCCCTGGTTGTCGATCATGAAGCCGCCGTCGCGGGTGTAGCGCTCGCCGGCCGGGGTCTGCACCACGAACATGCCCTCGCCGGAGATCGCGACGTCGAGCGGGTTCTTGGTCTGGTCGGGCGATCCTTGCGCGAAGTCGTGGAAGGTGGCGCGGTCCGTCACGTGGCTGAGACGGCGGTCGCGGCCGGCGGCGAAATTGTCCTCGCGCGCGGTCGCCATCAGGTATTCCTGAAACATCGACCGGTCGGCCTTGAAGCCATTGGTGTTCACGTTGGCGACGTTGTTGGCGATGACGTCCATCGCCCGTTCCAGCGTCACTTGCCGCGAAAGTCCGACGAGAAGCGTGTTCTCCATCGGTGGATCTCCCCTGGTGACGACCCGCCTGCCGGTTCTCCCAAACGCGGCTCTGCGGACCTTTGCGAACCCTTAACGGCTCTCCCAAGCCGCGAAGGATTCGACCCTCACTGAGCGAAAGCCGTGCCAAGTCGGAAAAGACAGGAAGATGAGGGGTTTAGGGATTTCGCCGGGGGGTGGGCCGGGCGGCAGAAAGGTCTTGTTGACCATGTTTGCCCGGCAGATTTTTCCTAGCTCGCCGCCAAAAGAAAGAAACCGTTAACCATTATTACCCTAGCGTTGCCGTCATCAGGGCGCGCGTTTGCGCCGGCGGCATTCGTATCGCGTCACGGCCATGGCTGGCAGCACTTTCGCGCTTCACCCGGGACGGAATGGGGCGGGCGATGGCGGACAATGAACAGGAAGGCGCGGCAGCCGAAGCCTTGGAGGCGCCGCCCTCCGGCAAGGGCAAGCTCAAGCTGATCATCGCCGCCGCAGGCTTCTTTGCCATCGTCGGCGGCGGCGTCGGCGCCTGGATGATGATGTCCAAGGGCTCCGGCGACGACAAGAAGGCCGAAGCCGTCGCGACCAAGCCGCCGTCCTATGTCGAGGTGCCCGAGATCATGGTCAACCTCGTCAGCCTGCCCGGCGAGCGCGTGCAATATCTCAAGATCAAGGTCGTGCTCGAGGTCAAGGAAGACAAGCAGATCGAGGCGATCAAGCCGAGCATGCCGCGCGTCACCGACATCTTCCAGACCTACATGCGCGAGCTGCGCGCCGGCGACCTCAACGGCTCGGCCGGGCTGTTCCGCCTCAAGGAAGAGCTGACGCGCCGCGTCAACACCGCGGTGGCGCCGCAGCAGGTCAGCGCGGTGCTGTTCAAGGAAATCGTGATCCAGTAAGGGGACGGGGACCTCCAAGCCATGGCTGGCAACGACCAAATGGACCAGGACGCCATTGCCGCGCAATGGGAAGCGTCCATGGCCAACGAGGACCCCGCCGAAGCCGAAAAGGCCGCGGCCGCCAATGAAATATCGGGGACCATGGCGCTGCAATGGGCGGCCATGGTCGAGGACGGCAGCCGCGACTTCGGCAACGCCAAGAACTCCGGCGAGCGCGTGCTCTCGCAGGAGGAAATCGACAACCTGCTCGGCTTCACCGCGGGCGAAGTCAATCTCGACGACCATTCCGGCATCCGCGCCATCATCGACTCGGCGATGGTGTCCTACGAGCGCCTGCCGATGCTGGAAATCGTCTTCGACCGCCTGGTGCGGCTGTTGACGACGAGCTTGCGCAATTTCACCTCCGACAACGTCGAAGTCTCGCTCGACCGCATCACCTCGGTGCGTTTCGGCGATTACATGAACTCGATACCGCTGCCCGCGGTGCTCTGCGTCTTCAAGGCGGAGGAGTGGGAGAATTTCGGCCTCGCCACCGTCGATTCCAGCCTGATCTACTCCATCATCGACGTGCTGCTCGGCGGCCGCCGCGGCCAGGCGTCGCTGCGCATCGAGGGCCGGCCCTACACGACGATCGAAACCAACCTCGTCAAGCGCCTGATCGAGGTGGTGCTGGCCGATGCCGAGCACGCCTTCCGGCCGTTGTCGCCGGTTGCCTTCAGCATCGACCGCCTCGAGACCAACCCGCGCTTTGCCGCGATCAGCCGGCCGGCCAACGCCGCGATCCTGGTGCGGCTGCGCATCGACATGGAAGAGCGCGGCGGCAACATCGAGCTGCTGCTGCCCTATGCGACCATCGAACCGATCCGCAACGTGCTGTTGCAGATGTTCATGGGCGAGAAATTCGGCCGCGACCCGATCTGGGAAGGGCACTTCGCCACCGAAGTCTCGCAGGCCGAGATATCGGTGGATGCGGTGCTGTACGAGGCCGACATCCCCCTGAAGCAGCTGATGACGCTGAAGATCGGCGACACCCTGCCGCTGGACATGAAGGCCGATGCGCTCGTCACCGTGCGCTGCGGCGACGTCACGCTGACCGAGGGACGGATGGGCCGGGTCGGCGACCGCGTCGCGATCCGCGTCACCAAGCAATTGCGCAAACCGAAGACCACGCTCGCCATGTTCGAGAGAGCCGACGAGCAAACCAAGATGCTGGAGGCCCAATGAGCCATATCCTCGGAATAGCCATCGAGAGCCTGGTGGCGGTGCTGCTGCTGCTCACCATCGGCTACTGCATCCTGCTCAACAAGCGCCTGCAGCGGCTGAAGGCCGACGAGCATTCGCTGAAGGCCACGATCGGCGAACTGATCACCGCCACCGAGATCGCCGAGCGCGCGATCGGCGGGCTCAAGCATACCGTCCGCGACGTCAACGAGAATCTCGGCAGCCAGCTCGCCGCGGCGACGCAGATGTCGGCGCATCTCAAGCACCAGATCGCCGAAGGCGACGCGGTGATCCGCCGCGTCTCGAAGATCGCGTTCGCCGCGCGCTCGCCGTCCGAGCAGCGCGAAGAAGCTCCGCCCGCGCCGGCGCCGAAGTCGTCGTCGAGCGCGAGGGCGGTCGCCGAGGCGGCGCAGGCCTTCTCCGAACGCCGAAGGGCTAGTGGCCTCGCCGCATGAAGTCGTTCCGCGACATCCGCGTCATTCCGGTCGTGCTGGTCGCGATCTTCGGGCTCGTCGTGCTGAAGGTCGCCGGCCTCCTCATCGACGGCGGCTATGTGTTCGACTACCAGGCCATCGCGAGGCAGCCCGAGAAAAAAGCCGAGAAACAGGCTTCTTGGGCGCAGGAGATGCTGAACTATCCCGGCGGCCCGAAAGGCGATCCGGCCGACATCACGGGCTCCGCGGCAACGAAGAAGGAAGAGCCGCCGAAACCCGCCGCACCCGCCACCGAGCCGGCCAAGCCCGACGGGAAGGTGATGTTCCCCGATCAGAGCCCGAGGGTGTCGGAGTCCGAGCGCGCCATCCTGGAACGGCTGCAGTCGCGCCGCCAGGAGCTGGAGCAGCGCGCGCGCGAGATCGAGATCCGCGAGAGCCTGCTCAAGGCGGCCGAGAAGCGGATCGAGAGCAAGGTCGAGGAAATGAAGGGCCTCGAGGGCAAGGCCGCGGTCGCCGCCGGCCAGCGCAACGAGCAGGAGGCCGCGCGCTTCAAGGGCATCATCACGATGTACGAGGGCATGAAGCCGAAGGACGCCGCCAAGGTGTTCGACCGGCTGGAGATGAGCGTGCTGATCGAGATCGCCTCGCAGATCGCGCCGCGCAAGATGAGCGACATCATGGGCCTGATGCAGCCGGAGGCGGCCGAGCGGCTGACCGTGGAACTCGCCCGCCGCGCCGGAGGCCTCGACAAGAGCCAGTCGGCCGAACTGCCCAAGATCGAGGGCAAGATGCTGAACCAGAAAACCAATTAACGCGCATAATTAACAGACCCTTAAGCCCGCCAATCCTACAGTCGCAAGCGGCGGAATCTGTCTATCCGCCGACGACGGACCGTTGACGCTGATGACACGCCTGGCGCGAAGGGATTTCCGCTCGCTCCGCCGCGCCGCGGCGGGGATCGCCCGGTGCTGCCGTCACGGCGCGCTGGTGGCCGGGCTCGGCCTCGCCCTGGCCGGGGCGGTGACGGGCGCCTTCGCGCAGACCGATGCCGTGCGGGGCGACGCCGCGCTTGCCACCAATGGCGGCTTCGCCCGCCTGACGATCAAGCTCGCCGAAGACGTCGAGTCGCAGGTGGTGGCGGCGGGCCAGATCATCGTGATCCGTTTCAAGCGGCCGGTGGTCCTTCCGGTCAGCAAGATCGGCGACGCCGTGCCTGACTACATCTCCGCCGCGCGCGCCGATCCCGACGGCACCGCGATCCGCCTCTCGCTGGCAAGGCGCGTGACCATCAACACCATGACCGCGGGCGAACGGCTGTTCGTCGACCTCTTGCCGGACACCTGGAAGGGGCCGCCACCGCCCTTGCCGAGCGAAGTGGTGCGCGAGCTGTCCGAGCGCGCCCGTGCGGCCGAGCGCGCGCTCCGGCAACAGAAAGCCGACGACGCCGCGCGAAAGCGGCCGCCGGTGCGGGTCAAGGCCTCGGTGCAGCCGACCTTCGTGCGCTTCATCTTCGAAATGCCCGACGGCGTCGGCGTCTCGTCGGTGCTGAACGAGCAGAAGCTGTCGCTGCTGTTCAACGCGCCGCTGACCTTCGACCTCGCCGACGCCAAGGTCGCCGCGCCGCCGAACGTCGCCTCCATCAACCAGCGCATGGACGGCGACAAGAGCGTGGTCGAGGCCGAATTGATCGGCGACGTGGACGTGCATTCGTTCCGCGAGGAGAAGAGCTACATCATCGACGTCGCCTTCACGCAAACGGAGAAGACGCCGGCGGCGCCGGCGCGGGCGAGCCCCGAGGCGCGTAACCCCGCGCCGTCGGCGCCCGCCGCCGCACCGCTCGCGGCGATGCAGCCCGCCGCCGAAGCGCCCGCCAAGCAGGAGACCGTCGCGAGATCCGAACCGCAGGCCGCGGTCGTCCCAGCGGACGTGCCTCCGCCGACGTCGGAGGCTATCGCCGAGCAAGCCGGCATCGAGATCAAGCCGGCGCCGCCGGCCGAAGCACCGACGACCCAGGAGAAGCCGCAGGCCGTCGAGAAGCCGGCAGCGGCGTCGGAAGCCGTCAGGCCCGCCGTGGCCGCGGCGCCGGAGAAGCCGGCCAAGGTCGATGCGGCAAAACCGCCGGCAGCGAAGACGGAGCCCGCTTCCGCTGACGCACCGAAGCATAAGCCCGCGGCAAGCGCGCCGGCCAGCCCGCCCGCCGTCGCCGGCGACAAACTCGCCTCCGTCGCCGCCCAGCGCGATGCCGACGGGTTGCGCGTGACCTTCTCCTTTGCCGCCACGACGCCGGCGGCGCTGTTCCGCCGCGCCGACACGGTGTGGCTGGTGTTCGACTCCGCAAATCCCATCAACATCGACGCCATCCGCAGCAAGGGCGGCGCACTGGTCGCCGAGGTGAACAGCCTGTCGATCCCGCACGGCCAGGCGGTGCGCATCCGCCTCAACCGGCCGCAGCTTCCCTCGCTGACCGGCGAGCAGAACGGCAGCGGCTCGACCTGGACGTTGACCTTCGCCGATGCCATCGGCGCCCCGCCGCTGCCGCTGGTGGCGGTGCGCAACATCACCGAGCCGTCGCTCGCCAATGTCTCGGTGCCGCTCGCCAATCCAGGCCTGCTGCACAAGTTCGGCGATCCCGACGCCGGCGACACGCTGTTTGTGGTGACCGCGCTGCCGCCGATCCGCGGCCTGATCAAGCGCCAGGATTTCGTCGAACTGACGCTGCTGGAATCCATCCACGGCGTCGCTGTACGCCCGAATTCCGACGACGTCACTGCTGATATCGCCACTGACAAGATCCGGCTCGGCAAGCCCGGCGGGTTGACGCTGTCGTCGGCCGACGTCTCGGCGGAGCGGGCCGCCACCGCGGCTCGCTCGCCCTTCGACAGCGAGGAGTGGCGCAAGAACCAGGCCGGACCGTTCATCGCGCGCGAGAACGCGTTGATGCGGGCGGCGGCGAGCGCGAACACCTCGGCCGAGCAGAAGCAGCGGGCGCGGATGGATCTGGCGCGCTTCTACATGGCGCGCGGCATGTACTACGAGGCCAAGGGTGTCGCCGATTTCGTGCTCGACGACGCCAAGCCCGGCTTCGAGGACCCCGGTGCGCTGATGTTGCGCGCGGTCGCGCACATCGTCATCGGCCGCCCGACCGCCGGCCTGCACGACGTCGCCAATCCCGTGATCGGCAACAACTACGACTCGCAGCTGTGGCAGGGGCTCGCCAAGGCGCGGCAGGGCAAATGGGCCGAAGCGCGCGAGAAGTTCAAGAACGTCGAATTCGCCATCGCTTCGCTGCCGCCGGAACTGCAGCGCATCGTGCTGATGGACGCGATGCGCGCGTCGCTGGAAGTGAAGGACTATTCCGGCGCGGCGCGGCGCCGCAGCGATCTCGACGTCGTCGGCGTTCCAGCGGAGCTGCGGCCCGCCGTGTCGGTGCTGCGCGGGCGGCTCGCCGAGGCGCTCGGCTACGACCGCGACGCCATGAGCGACTACTGGACCGCGATCTCGTCCAGCGACCGGGCGTCGGCGGCGGAGGCCAAGCTGCGCGAGATCATGCTGCGGCAGAAGCGCGAGGAGGTGACGCAGGCCGACGCGTTGCGCGAGCTGGAAACGCTGTCGGTGAGCTGGCGCGGCGATGCCGTCGAGGTCAAGGCGCTGCAGCTGATGGCCGACATCTATGCCGGCAACGGCCGCTACAACGATGCGCTGCTCGCGGTGCGGACCGCAACGCGCCTGCAGCCGAACTCGGAAGTGTCGCGCCAGGCGCAGGACATGGCGGCGGCGCTGTTCACCGAACTGTTCCTGACCGGCAAGGGCGACGATCTGCCGCCGGTCGAGGCGCTGGCGATGTTTTACGAATTCCGCGAGCTGACGCCGATCGGCCGCCGCGGCGACGAGATGATCCGCAAGCTCGCTGACCGCCTGGTGGCGATCGACCTGCTCGACCAGGCCGCCGAACTGCTGCAGTACCAGATCGACAAGCGCCTCGAGGGCGCGGCGCGCGCGCAGGTCGCCGCGCGCCTTGCCATGGTGTACCTGACCCACCGCAAGCCCGACCGCGCCATCTCGGCGCTGCGCGCCACCCGCATCGCCGATCTCTCGGGCGAATTGCGCCAGCAGCGGCTGTTGCTGGAGGCGCGGGCGCAGAGCGACGTCGGCCGCCATGACCTCGCGCTCGACATCATCTCCAACATTTCGGGACGCGAGGCGATCCGCCTTCGCTCCGACATCTACTGGGCATCGCGGCAATGGCGCGAATCCGCCGAGCAGATCGAGCTCTATTACGGTGACCGCTGGCGCGACTTCAAGCCGCTCAATTCGGCGGAGAAGAGCGACATCATCCGCGCCGTGGTCGGCTATGCGCTCGCCGAGGACTCCATCGGGCTGGCGCGCTTCCGCGAAAAATACGCGCCGCTGATGAGCGGGGAGTCCGACCGCATCGCCTTCGACATCGCCAGCAAGCCGGCCAATGGCAACAGCGCCGAATTCGCCGAGATCGCCAAGATGGCGGCCGGCGTCGATACGCTCGACGGCTTCCTGCGCGAGATGAAGACCCGTTTCCCCGACATGACCGCCCGCGCGCCGCTGCCGCCGGAGACGGCGAAGGGCGATCCGACCGCGACCGGTTCCTTGCCGGAGATCGTCGGGCTGCGGCAGCTCGCCCCGGTGCGCCGGTAGGGCATCGGTCCCCTCGACAGGCGCGCGCCAAACCGGCAATTTACGCGTGTCACTGCCGGGGAGAAGTCATGACCAAGCCTGTGAAGACCGAAGCCGAACTGACGCGATGGCGCGCGCCGAACTGAAGGTGCACGCCGACTGCCCCGACGGTATCGTCATTTCCGTGCTGCGCGACGGCGACAGCTGGGAATTCCGCGCCAGCGCGGCCGAGTCCGGCGTCGCCAAGCCCGGCTACCCCGAAATGCGTCGCCATGCTGGTGCAGATCGGGGACCACCTCAGCAAGCAGTACGACTTCAAGGGGTAGGTGGCTCGCGGCTCTATCCCCGTCATTGCGATCTTACTTCGTAGACCCGAATACTCGAGATGAACGGGTTGCCGTGCGCCAGTTTCTCCGCGTCGTCGAGACTGGCCGCGTTGACGATGGTGAATCCAGTGATGGAATCCGGATTGAGCGGAAGATCCTTCGTTCCGCTCCTCGAAATCTCGCGGCCGTCGCCGAAGCCGCCCATGTCGACGGTCTGCGGCTTGGTCGCCTCGAACCATTTGCCCCAGGCGGCCATGACTTCCGGGGTGGGTTTTTCGAATCCGTAGTGCAACAGGACGAACTTCTTCACGCGCGACTCCCTTTCACTGGTCGAGGTAACAACCTTCTCGTCGAGGGCTTTGCTTTCGGTACGACGGTCTCGGCATAGCGCAACGAACGCTTGATCCAGGCGGCGCGCTTGCGCGCGTCGGCCAGCAGTTGCTCCGGCAGCCGGACATATTCACGCATCGGCCGGCCCTTCATGGGCTCGAAGGTGCGCTCGCCGAACTCGGCGACGAAGCGAGCGCGATCCCGCTCCGAAAGCCGCATGACGAAGTTGTTCTGGTGCAGACCGATGAACAGATTGCCGTTGGCGAACGCTGCCGGATAGCCGAACATCTTGCGGAGGGAAATGCCATCGCCTGATGGTACCGACTTGTCGAACAGGTCGATCAGCGACTGCGGCGATTTGGTCCAGGCCATCGGCTGCTCCATCAGTTTGCTACGGGCGTGATGCGCGGTCGGTCCGCCAGGTCGAAGAGGAGAGGGAGCTTGCGGACGAGCGCCGTCGAACCGCTCACCGTGGCGCGCTTGGCGGCGACGGCGTCCTCGAGCGAAACGCCCATTCCGACAATCTGAAGTACCGCGTCGAACGGAGCTTCCAGCGTTCCCTTGCAGTCCACGACGTCACGCCGGATCATCGTCCCGGAGTTACCGCCCGTCACGGTGAAACCCGCCGACTTCTTGCCGTGGGTCACCACCAGACCGACGTTGATCTCCGGGACCGGCGTGCGCCGCGCGATGGCGTCGAGGCCGAGCAGCACCCAGTCCGGCTCGAACGTGTCGCCGGCCACCTGTGGAAACAGGAAGCGGCCGCCCCAACGGATCAACTCCCGGATCGCGGGCTGAATTTCGCGGCCGATCTCGGTCAGTTCGTATACCGGCGCATTGGCAGGCCGCGGCAACACCGTCCGGCGCACGACATTGCAATCGATCAGGGCGTTGAGGCGTGCGGTCAGCAAGGTGGGGCTCATTCCGTCGAGATGTTCCAGCAGATCGCCAAACCGTTTTGGCCCGAGCAAAAGCTCCCGAATGATCAGCAGCGTCCAGCGTTCGCCGATGATCTCCGCCGCGCGGGCAAGCGCGCAAAACTGCGGGTAATGGAGATTGCTCATGCCGTGACGGTTGCTTCCTCTGCGTCATTTCCGCCAGGCGAGGGCGATCATCGGTCCGACGACGACAAATTGCAGGATCGTGAAGGCGGTTTCGAGCAGCAGATAGTCCGGGACCGAGGTCATAACGTTCTTGGCCGCTACCGCCAGAGTTGTGAAGGACCACGACAGCAGGCCGATGCCGAGGCCATACAACAGCCCGTCCCTGAGAAACGAGCCGCTGGGCCGGGGGAACACGCGAGGGAATAGCCAAGAGAAGACAGCGCCCTGGATGACCATGGAAGCAAGTCCGAGCGCGATCACCGGTTCGTCGCGGTAGATCCGCAGCGCATGGTACTTCTGCTCGAAAAGTACCAGGTGCCAGACAAAGGCAATCGGAAAGGTGGGAAGCAGATAGGCCGCAAAGCCAAGCCAGAAGCTGCGGCCACCGGTCGGACGTGCAACGTCGGATGTAACCGTCATGGCGACAAACTCTCCTCCGCTACATTTTTTATATTATACACTACAGAAAATGAAGTCAACTCGGCCAAGCCCTTGGCGTGCGGGAACGTCGGGTTTCGGCAACTTCAGGAATGAGCGGGGTGGCGGCTTACGCCGCCTTGCGGCCACGGGCCAGCAGCGCGAACACGACCGCAAGGCCCGAGGCTACGGTGTACATCGTGAAGGCGTTGAGATAGCCGATCATGGTCGCCTGCCGCGCGATCTCCTTCGCGATCCGGGCAAGACCCTGCACGGTGTCGAAGCTCCAGCCGCCGGTCACGTCCGGCATCGCCAGCGCGCGGTTGTAGGGCGTGATCATCTCGGTCATGCGGCTGTAATTGGCGCCGGTGGTGCGCACGATCTCGGCGATCGACAGCGAGATGAAGAAGCTCGAGCCGATGTTGCGCAGCAGGTGGAAGATGGCGGAGGCCTCCGCGTAGTGCTTGGCGTCGAGCGTGCCGAACGCCACCGCCGTGATCGGTACCCAGACGACGCCGACGGCGAAACCCTGGATCGCGCTGTTGACGACGAGAATCTCCATCGTCACGTTGAGGTCGAAGGTCAGCATCCATAGCCCGGCGACGGTCTGCAGGCCGAAGCCGAACGCCATGCTGAGGCGCGGATCGATCTTGCTCATGAAGCCGGCGGTCATGAAGCCCACCAGCATCCCGACGCCGCGGCTTCCGATCACCTCTCCGACCAGCATGTCGGGAAAGCCGGCCTGCTGCTGCAGGAGCGGGGGCAGCAGCACCATCGGCGTGAAGTTGAGCATGCCGTAGATCGTCACCAGCGCAAGGCCGATGGCATAATTGCGGTCGGTCAGCAGCTTCAGGTTAACGAAGGGATGCTGCGCGCCGAGACTGTGCACGAGGAAGACGTAGAAGGCGATCGCCGCGACCAGGCACTCGACCACGATCTCGGTCGATTCGAACCAGTCGAGCCGGACGCCGCGGGCGAGCACGAGCTGGATGGCGGCCAGCGCGGTGGCGAGCGCGATGAACCCGGTCCAGTCGAAACGTACTTTTGCGAGCAGCTTGTCGGCCGGCAGGGTCAGCGCCATGCCGACGGTGGAGGCGATGCCGATCGGCACCAGCATGTAGAACGACCAGCGCCAGCTGTGCATCTCGGAAAGATAGCCGCCGAACACCGGGCCGAAGGCCGGCGCGACCGCCACCGCCATGCCGAAGATCGACATCACCATCGTGTGCTGGCGGCGCGGGAAGGTATCGAACAGGATCGTCTGCGACAGCGGGATCACCGGCGCTCCGGCGCCGCCCTGCAGGATGCGCCACAGCACCAGCATTTCCAGCGACTGCGCCATCCCGCACAGCATGGTGGCGGCGGTGAAGCAGGCGATCGACCAGATCATCACGCGCTTGGTGCCGAAGCGGGAGACCAGCCAACCCGTCATCGGAGTCACCACGGCGGTGGCGAGGATGTTGAAGGTCATCACCCAGGCGATCTCGTCCTGGGTCGCCGACAGCGCGCCCTGCATTTTGGGCAGGATTGTTGACGTTGTCAGCAGGGCGGTGCCGTACAGCGAGGAGCCGAGAACCACCGTCGTCAGCGTCAGATAGCGCTGCGCCGGCGTCATGCCCGCGGCGGTCTCCTCTGCAAGGTCCACAGAACTCAAGGCGCCTTTTCCCTTGATTGACGGCCGGATAATAACCTAGCTTACCAATAATAATAACCTAGCTTACCAATCAGGGCGGAGGCAACGGCGGCGTGCCGAATACCGAGGACTATATCGGCGTCGTGATTTCCGACGTGGCGCGCCTGCTGCGGACGGAATTCGACCGCCGGGTGCGGCAGATGGGCATCACCCGCGCCCAATGGCTGGTCCTGACCCGCCTGCACCGCCGTCCCGGCGCATCGCTCTCCGAACTCGCCGAAATGATGGAAGTGGAAAAGGCGACCGCCGGGCGAATGATCGACCGCCTGGTCGCCAATGGCTGGGTGGAACGGCGCACGGCGCGGGACGACCGCCGCGTCAAGCGGGTCTATCTCAGCGCGGACGCCGAGCGCGTACACAAGCGCATCTGGCGCGTGGCCGAGGAGACGGTCGACGCAGCGCTGGCCGATCTGTCGCAGCGCGAACGCAAGCAGCTGATGGACCTGCTGTCGCGCATCAAGGCGACGCTGGTTTCTTCGGACGGCGGTGATGCGGCGGCAGGCAACGCGAAACGCGCGCTGAACGGCGCAGGCCGGCACAACGGCAGGGCCGCGCCATGAGCAAGAAGATGCAGCGGCTGGCGCTGATTGGCGTGCCCGTGCTGATCGTCCTCGGCGCGCTGGTGTTCTGGCTGCAGGGCGGCCGTCACATCTCAACCGAAAACGCCTTCGTCAAGGCCGACATCGCCCAGATCGCCAGCGAAATTCCCGGCCGCATCATGGAGCTTGGCGTTCGCGACCATTCATCTGTCGCGGCGGGCGACGTGTTGCTGCGCCTCGATCCCGCGAATTATCGCCTGGCGCTGGCGAAGGCAGAAGCCGAGGTCGATTCCGCGCGCGCTGCGGTGGAGCAGATGAAGGCGAATTTGCGCGAGATCCGGGCCGAGGCGAAGGAGGCCGAAAACAAGCTGGAATTCCTGCGCGCCCAGGCGAGGCGGCAGCGCGAGCTGTCCGGCCGCGGCGTGGCATCGGTGGCGCAACTGGAGCGCGTCACCAGCGAGGAGCAGGAAGGCGAGGACCGTCTCGCGGTGCTGCAGCAGCGCATCGCGCGGGTGGTGGCGGCGCTCGGCGGCAAGCCGGACCGGCCGACCGATGCGTTCGCGGCCGTGCGCGAGAAGATGGCCATGCGCGACCGCGCGGCGCTCGAATTGTCCTATACCGAGATCAAGGCGCCGAAGTCCGGCGTCGTCGTCAATTTCCGACTGCAGCTCGGCGAGCAGGTCAAGCCGCAGACGCCGCTGTTCGCGCTGGTGACCGACCGGCGGCCGTGGCTGGAAGCCAACTTCAAGGAGACCGAGCTCACCCACGTCAAGGTGGGTCAGAAGGCCAAGGTCGTGCTCGACATGCATCCCGACGTCACCTGGGATGCGGTGGTGGAAAGCATCAGCCCGGCCACCGGCGCCGAGTTCGCGGTGCTGCCGGCACAGAACGCCTCCGGCAACTGGGTCAAGGTGGTGCAGCGGCTGCCGGTGCGGCTGCAACTGGTCGAGCGGCCCGGCGAGCCTCGATTGCGCGCCGGCATGACCGCCTATGTCAGCATCGACACGAGGCGGACGCGGCAGCTCTCGAACCTGTTCGGCGGCGGCCCGGTGATCGCGGCGCCGACGGCGGAAGCGGACAAGGCGAAGTAGGTCGCGGCCGCTATCGCCACGCCAGCAGCACCACGACCAGCACGAACAGGCCGGCCGAGAGCAGCTTCCAGAACAGCAGCGGGTTGCGCTCGTAGAGCGCCGGCTTGCTCGCCGCGGCGGGCTTGGCCCAGGTCGCGCCGTTTTCCAGTTCGTGGGCGAATTCGATGACGTCGCCGAACCGCTGGGTGCGGTCCACGGCGAGCGCCTTGCCGATGACGGCGTCGAGCCAGGCCGGCAGGTCCGGGCGGTAGCGCGAAAGCGGGGCGGGCTTTCCAAAGCGCGGCCGCGAGAACGGCTCGATCTCGCCGAAGGGGTAGGCGGCGGAGAACATCCGGTACACGGTGACGCCGAGCGCGAAGAGATCGGAGAATTCGTCGCCGGCTTGCCCTGCGAACAATTCGGGCGCCATGTAGCTCGCGGTGCCCGGAATGTCTTCAGCAGGAAAGTCCTCGAGCAGCGGCACGCGCGCGACGCCGAGGTCGACCAGCCGCATCCCGCCGTTCCTCAGCAGGATCACGTTGTCGGGCTTGATGTCGCGATGGATGATGCCGGCGCGGTGCAGCGTTGCGACCGCGCGCGACAGCTTGGTGGCGATGCCGGTGCCTTCGGCGAGCGACAGCTGCGGCGAACGCTTGAGGCGCTCCTCCAGCGTCTCGCCGTCGTAGAACGGCATCACCGAATAGAGCCGGGTCTGGCGCTCGTCGGGCACGTCGACGATCTCACCGATCCACAGGCTGCGGACGCGCGCGGCGACCCAGGCCTCGCGGACGAAGGCAAGGCGATAGGAACCCTCGCTGGCGACGCGCGGATGCGGGAATTTCAGCACGACCTCGCGGCCGAGGCGACGGTCCACAGCCTTGAACAGGCGGCTGTAGCGGCCGTCGGACAGGACGTCGCCGAGCGCGAAATCGTCGATGACCTCGCCGGTGGTCGGCAGTTCCAGGATCGGCAGCGTCGCGATCGAATGGGTGAGCTCCTCGCGGTCGGCCGGCGGCAGGTCGAGCACGTCGAGCACCAGGGCCGTCATGTTGTCGGCGCTGCCGGCGGAAAGCGCGGCATCGACCAGGGCGCGCGCGGAATCGTCGGGCGAGGTGCGTTCGCCGAGCAGGGCCTGCAGGCGGTGGTCGGAGAGCGAGCCGTGGACGCCGTCGCTGCAGATCAGGATGCGGTCGTGCTGCCGAAGGCCGATGGTCGTGTAGTCGAAGCGGGCGAAATCCTCGAAGCCGATGGCGCGGCTCAGCGCATGCGCGAGGTCGCCGCGGCCGGCGACGTGGTCCTTGGTCAGAAGCTCCAGCCGTCCTTCGCTGAGCCGATAGACGCGGGTGTCTCCGATGTGGATGACGTGGCAGAGCCGGCGCGACAGCACGGCCGAAGAGAACGCGCAGCTCATGCCGGCAAGCCGCTCGTCGTTGTGGCCCTGCGCGTAGATCCAGCTGTTGGCGGCCTCCAGCGCCCGCGAGGCGCGGCGGCGCACGCCCATCGTCTCGGGCAGCGAGTAATAGGCGTCGATGAAGCAGCGCACCGCGATCTCGGCGGCTTCGCGGCCGCCGCGATAGCCGCCGACGCCGTCGGCAACCGCGGCGACGACGTCGCGGTTGGACAGCTTGCCCTGGCCGAGGCTGGCGCCGACATAGTCCTCATTGGCCGCGCGCTTGCCGGTCTCGCTGACGAAGCCGGCGCGAACCTGAAGACTGCGCTCCGATCCGATCGTTATCTGCTGCAAGGTCTGCCCGGTCGCGACTCGCGGGCCGTCAGACCCGCGCTCCCGAGACCGCTCCCCATGTGGTGCGCCAGCGGACCTTGACCATGGCAAGTCCGACGAAGCCAAGCAATGCCAGCACGGCGAAGAACAGGAAGCCGGCGCCGAATCCGCCGGTCGATCCCTTGGCGATGCCGAGCGTCTGCGCCAGGAAGAAACCGCCGATGCCGCCGGCGCAGCCGACCATACCGGTCATCAGCCCGATCTCGCCCCGGAAGCGCAGCGGAATGAGCTGGAACACCGCGCCGTTGCCCATGCCGAGCGCAAGCACGCCGATCGAGAACAGCAGCACCGAGACCCAGGCGATCTTCGGCATCGTCGCCAGCGACCAGCCGCCCTGCGCGGGCGCTGCCGGCCCCTCCGGCATGAAGGCGATGACGGCATAGGAAGCCACGACTACGGCGAACAGGATCGAGAGCGAGCGGATGCCGCCGATGCGGTCGGCGATGTATCCGCCGACGGGGCGGAAGCCCGAGCCGAAGGCGACGATCAGCGCCACCAGGAGACCGGCGGCGACGCCGGAGACGTGGTACTGCACCGTGAAATACAGCGGCAGCGCGTTGGCGAGGCCGACGAAGCCGCCGAAGGTGATGAAGTAGAAGAACATGAACCAGCGGCTGTCGGGATCGCGCAGCAGTTCGCCATAGGCCTTCAGCGACACCGGCTTGCGTTCGCCCGGCGCATCCTTGGCGGCGCCGACGTAAAAGGCGAGGATGATCGCCATCGGAATCAGCAGCGCGCCGAACACGGCCTGCCAGCCCCAGGTCTCGGCGATGACGGGCGCGAGCAGGGTGTCGATCACGACGCCCATGTTGCCGGCGCCGGCAATGCCCATGACGATGCCCTGGTACTGTGGCGGATACCAGCGGCTCGCCTGCGGCAGCGCCACGGCAAAGGACGCGCCGCCGATGCCGAGCACGAGGCCGAACACGATGACCGCGGCCTTGGTCGGCAGGCCGAAGTACCAGACCCAGACGGTGGCGGCGATGACGACGACTTGCGCGATGATGCCGGTGCGCTTGGCGCCGATCAGGTCGGCGAGGATGCCCATCGGCACGCGCAGCACCGCGCCGGCGAGAACCGGGATGGCGACGAGGGTGAATTTCTCGTCGACCGCGAGGTTCATGTCGCGCGCTATGTAGATCATGAGCGGGCCGAGCGCCACCCACGCCATGAAGCTGATGTCGAAGTAAAGGAACGCCGCCAGCAGCGTCGGCCAGTGGCCCGCCTTCTTGAACTCGGCAAACTTCATTGCAAGCAGCCTCATGCCGTTGGCCGCACTGTGCACGGCACAGTGACAAGCGCAGATGATCGAATTTGATGAGCAAGGAGAGACGGCTCGTCATTGAGGCGCTCTCATTTCGCCATGGAGTTAAGCAAGAGCCGTGCCACATCGTTGTGCATTGTGCTTGCTTGGTAATCGCGGGGCGTTGCTTTCGGCGAACAGTGCATCGGTCGCTTGTTTTCGACGTGTATCGGCGCTCAATCGCGCAGGGTGGTGCATTTTTGAGCGCGGTGGCGATGCAGGAGCTTGCCCGGACGATCCCCGGGGAGACGCGCACGCTGACCCGCAGACTGCCCAAGAGATAATCGGGAAGGCCGAAAATTTGTGCGGTGCTCCCAAAAGTCCCGCACCGGGCGATTCGGCGGCTATTTTCTAAGGCCTTGATATTTATCCAGAAAATGTCGGAGCCGGACTGGCATGGCTTTTGAATAATTGAAATCAGAGATCGTCACTGCCGACGCTCCTTCGCCCGCGGACGGGCTTCACAACATCTGAAAAACCACTCGTCACCGGTTCGACGACGGCGTCGTTGCGCGGATCCGTAGGAATTTGAAAGGCAGACCATGCTCGAGAGACTTGCGAAGCAGAAACTGGTGGTGATCGGCAACGGCATGGCCGGCATCCGCACCGTCGAGACGCTGCTGGAGCGCGCCCCCGATCTCTACGACATCACCGTGTTCGGCGCCGAGCCCTACGGCAACTACAACCGCATCCTTCTCTCTCCTGTTCTCGCCGGCGAGAAGACCGTCGACGACATCATGCTCAACACCGAGCAGTGGTACGACGACAACGGAATCACGCTGCGCAAGGGCGAGACGATCGCCATGATCGACCGCCGCACCTGCGAGGTCGTCACTGAAGCCGGCGAACGCGTGCCTTACGATCGCCTGCTGATCGCGACCGGCTCCAACCCGATCGTGCTGCCGCTTCCCGGCAACAGGCTGAAGGGCGTCATCGGCTTCCGCGACATCCAGGACGTCGAGCACATGGTCGAGGCCTCGACCACCCGCCGCCATGCCATTGTGATCGGCGGCGGTCTGCTCGGGCTCGAAGCCGCCAACGGGCTGATGAAGCGTGGCATGAACGTCACCGTCGTGCATCTGCTCGACACGCTGATGGAGCGCCAGCTCGATGCGGTGGCAGGCGGCCTGCTGCGCAAGTCGCTGGAGGAGCGCGGCATGGTGTTCAAGATGCCGGCGCAGACCGAGGCGATCCTCGGCGAGGACCACGTCACCGCTGTTCGCTTCAAGGACGGCACCGAACTGCCGGCCGACATCGTCGTGATGGCGGTCGGCATCAAGCCGAACATCGATCTGGCCAGGAAGGCCGGCCTTTACTGCGAACGCGGCATCGTGGTGTCCGACACCATGCAGACCTATGACGGCCGCATCTATGCGGTCGGCGAGTGCGTGCAGCACCGCCGCCAGTGCTACGGCCTCGTTGCGCCGCTGTTCGACCAGGCCAAGGTCTGCGCCAACCACCTCGCCATGAAGGGCTTTGCCACCTATGACGGTTCGGTCACCTCGACCAAGCTGAAGGTGACCGGCATCGACCTGTTCTCGGCCGGCGACTTCGCGCCCGGACCGGACAAGGAGGAGATCGTGCTGCAGGACGCCAACCGCGGCGTCTACAAGCGCATCATCCTGAAGGACAAGAAGATCGTCGGCGCCGTGCTCTACGGCGACACCGTGGACGGCCCCTGGTATTTCCAGCATCTGCGCGACGGCACCGACGTCTCGGCGATGCGCGAGCGGCTGGTGTTCGGCGCGGCCAATCTCGGCGACGGCGGCCATGCCGGCCAGAACTCGGTAGCCGCCATGAGCGACGCCACGGAAATCTGCGGCTGCAACGGCGTCTGCAAGGGCACCATCGTCAAGGCGATCACCGAAAAGAAGCTGTTCACGCTCGACGACGTCCGTGCCCACACCAAGGCTTCCTCGTCCTGCGGCTCCTGCACCGGCCTGGTCGAGCAGGTGCTGGCCTTCACGCTTGGCGGCGACTATTCGGCAGCGCCCAAGGTCAAGCCGCTCTGCAAGTGCACCGACCACAGCCATGACGACGTCCGCCGCGTCATCGTCGAGCAGTCGCTGAAGACCATCCCCGACGTCATCAAGTTCATGGAGTGGAAGACGCCGAACGGCTGCCATTCCTGCCGGCCTGCGCTGAACTATTATCTGCTTTCGACCTGGCCCGGCGAATACAAGGACGACCAGCAGTCGCGCTACATCAACGAGCGTGTCCACGCCAACATCCAGAAGGACGGCACCTACTCGGTGGTGCCGCGGATGTGGGGCGGCGTCACCACGCCGAACGAGCTGCGCGCGATCGCCGACGTCGCCGACAAGTTCAGCATTCCGACGGTGAAGGTCACCGGCGGCCAGCGCATCGACCTGCTCGGCGTCAGGAAGGAGGACCTGCCCGCGGTGTGGGCCGATCTCAACGATGCCGGCCTCGTCTCCGGCCACGCCTACGCCAAGGGGCTGCGCACGGTGAAGACCTGCGTCGGCTCGGAATGGTGCCGGTTCGGCACGCAGGACTCCACCGGCCTCGGCATCAAGATCGAGAAGGCGATGTGGGGTTCGTGGACGCCGGCCAAGGTAAAGCTCGGCGTCTCCGGCTGCCCGCGCAACTGCGCGGAGGCGACCTGCAAGGACGTCGGCGTGATCTGCGTCGATTCCGGTTACGAGATCCATTTCGCAGGCGCCGCCGGCCTGCACATCAAGGGCACCGAGTTCCTCTGCAAGGTCGAGACCGAAGAGGAGACGATCGAGGTGATCGCCGCACTCACCCAGCTCTACCGCGAGCAGGGCTGGTATCTCGAGCGCATGTACAAATGGTGCGACCGCGTCGGCCTCGATCAGATCAGGAAACTCGTGGTCGACGACCGCGCCAACCGCAAGGCGCTGCACGACCGCTTCGCCTATTCGCAGCAATTCGCGCAGGACGACCCGTGGGCGGCGCGTGCCCGCCGCGGCGTCGACCGCAACGAGTTCAGGCCGATGGCCGAACTGGCCGAAATGGAGGTTGCATGAGCAACTGGATCGAAATCGGCGCGCTGAAGGATATTCCGCGCCTCGGCTCGCGCGTGGTGCGCACCGCCGCCGGCAATATCGCGGTGTTCCGCACCGAGACCGACGAGGTGTTCGCGCTCGACGACCGCTGCCCGCACAAGGGCGGGCCGCTGTCGCAGGGCATCGTGCACGGCAGGCGCGTGACCTGTCCGCTGCATAATTTCGTCATCGAGCTCGAAAGCGGCAACGCCGTCGCGCCCGACGAGGGCTGCACGCATTCGCATCCGGCCAAGGTGGAGAACGGGATCGTGTGGCTGTCGGTTCGCCAGAGCGCGGCCGCCTGACGGGGTGAGCGGAATGCCGGTCAAGACCTCGTGCCCCTATTGCGGTGTCGGCTGCGGCGTCATCGCCAATGTCGACAGGAAGGGCGGCGTCAGCGTCAGCGGCGATCCCATGCACCCCGCCAATTTCGGCCGGCTGTGCTCGAAGGGCTCGGCGCTGGCCGACACCGTCGGTCTGGAAGGGCGCCTGCTGGCGCCCGTCGTGGACGGCCAGGAGACGAGTTGGGACGCCGCGATCGATCTCGTCGCCGAAGGCTTTTCGAAAGCCATCCGCGAGCACGGGCCGGACTCGGTGGCGTTCTACGTCTCCGGGCAACTGCTCACCGAGGACTATTACGTCGTCAACAAGCTCGCGAAGGGCTTTTGCGGCACCGCCAATATCGACACCAATTCGCGGCTGTGCATGGCCTCCAGCGTCGCCGGCCACAAGCGCGCCTTCGGCAGCGACACGGTGCCGGGCTGCTATGAGGACCTGGAGCTGGCCGACCTGCTGGTGCTGGTCGGCTCCAACGCGGCCTGGTGCCATCCGGTGCTGTACCAGCGCATGGTCGCGGCCAAGGAGAAGAATCCCGACTGCCGCATCGTGGTGATCGACCCGCGCCGCACCGCGACCTGCGAGGGCGCCGACCTGCATTTGCCGCTGCGCCCCGGCAGCGATGCGGTGCTGTTCAACGGGCTTCTGGCTGCGCTGAAGCGCGCCAATGCCATCGACGGTTCCTTCGTGCGCGCCTTCACGAACGGCGTCGATGCGGCGCTGGCGGCCGCCGGCGACCAGACGGTGGCGGATACTGCCGATATCTGCGGCCTCACCGAGGGTGCGGTCGAGCGCTTCTTCGACTGGTTCATCAAGACCGAGCGCACCGTCACGCTCTATTCGCAGGGCATCAACCAGTCCTCCAGCGGCGTCGACAAGGTCAATTCCATCATCAACTGTCATCTGCTGACGGGACGGATCGGCCGGCCCGGCATGGGGCCGTTCTCGCTGACCGGCCAGCCCAACGCGATGGGCGGCCGCGAGGTCGGCGGGCTAGCCAACCAGCTTGCCGCGCACATGGAGATCGACAACCCGCTGCATCGCGACATCGTGCAGCGCTTCTGGCAATCGCCCGTGATCGCGGGGAAGGCGGGGCTGAAGGCGGTTGACATGTTCGATGCGGTCGCCGACGGCCGCATCAAGGCGATCTGGATCATGTCGACCAATCCGCTGGTCAGCCTGCCCAATGCAGATCGCGTCCGCGCCGCGCTCGATGCCTGCGAACTCGTCGTGGTCTCGGATGCGCTGCGCTACACCGAGACCACGCGGCACGCGCGCGTGCTGCTGCCGGCGCTGGCCTGGGGCGAGAAGGACGGCACCGTCACCAATTCGGAGCGCCGCATCTCGCGCCAGCGGCCGTTCCTGCCGGCGCCGGGCCAGGCCCGCGCGGACTGGAAGATCATCTGCGACGTCGCGCAGCGGATGGGATATCCCGGCTTCGACTACGCCAGCGTCGCGGAGATCTTCCGCGAGCATGCGCGCCTCTCCGGCTTCGAGAACAGCGGCACGCGCGATTTCGACATCTCGGCGCTCGAAACCATTCACGACCGTGCCTACGAGGCGCTGGCGCCGGTGCAGTGGCCGATCACGCACGAAGACCCGACCGGCGTGCCGCGGCTGTTCGAGGCCGGCGGCTTCTTCACGCCGGACCGCAAGGCGCGTTTCGTGGCGGTCACTCCGCGCGCGCCCGTCAATGCGACGACCCGCGACTATCCGCTGGCGCTCAACACCGGCCGCATCCGGGATCACTGGCACACCATGACGCGCACGGCGCGATCGCCGCGGCTGAACCTGCACACGTTCGAGCCCTCTGCCGAATTCCACCCCGAGGATGCGCGCCGCGAAGGCCTCGACAACGGCGCGCTGGTGCGGCTGACATCGGCCTACGGCACGATGGTCGCGCGCGTCGCCGTCATGCCCGAACAGCGGCGCGGCTGCGTGTTCGTGCCGATGCACTGGAGTGGCGAATATGCGGGGCAGGCGCTGAGCAATGCGCTGGTCAATCCCGCCACCGATCCGATTTCGGGTCAGCCGGAACTGAAGCATACGCCGGTGCGGGCCGAGGCATATTCGCCGAAATGGCACGTCTTCATCCTGAGCCGGCGCGAGATTGCAAACCCCGCCGGCGGCTACTGGGTGCGCGGCCGGCTGGATCGCTGCTTCCGCATGGAGCTGGCCTTCGACGAGCGGCCGGAGAGCTGGCGCGACTGGGCGCGCGAGCAGCTCGGCCTTGCCGGAGCCGAGATCGAATGGATCGCCTACCGCGATCCCGGGGCGGGGCGCTATCGCTACGCCGCCGTGCAGAACGGCAGGCTGGAGGGCTGCGTGTTCGTCGCGCCCGACCACAGGCTGGTGTCGCGTTCCTGGCTGTCGAGCCTGTTCGCGGAAGACCCGCTGTCGCCGGCGGCGCGGATGTCGCTGCTGGCGGGCCAGCCGAGCGACGCCCGCGAGGATATCGGGCAGGTGGTCTGCTCCTGCTTCGGCGTCGGCCGCAACCAGATCGCCACCGAAGCGCTCAAGGGCGCGCACGACGTCGAGACCATCGGCAAGCGCCTGAAGGCCGGCACCAACTGCGGCGCCTGCAGGCCGGAGATCGCGAAGCTGTTGCATGCCGGCGTGCTGGACGCGCAGCCGGCGTGAGCGTGAGCGCCTTTGGCGCTAAAGCCTCTCGCAAGCTTGCCGGCGACCTCCAGATGTTCAGCGCTCGGATATGATGATGGCTTCCTCCGGACAATTCGCGCGGGCGATGTAGGCCTTGTCGATCAGATCAGGGTCGTGGCACGCGCTTTGACGCTCTTTCGCATTGCCAAACTCGTCCAGCATAAACAACTCCGGCGCAAGTGCACTGCAACGGGCATGTCCCTGACATTTGTCGGGATCGACGCGGACGGCTATTTGGATCGTCATCGCATGATCTCCTGCGTTTTCAGCACCGATAGGGGCTGACATGGCGGGCAGCGAAACGCCACTCGACCTGCTTCTTGATGTTGGCAAGCCCGATCCGGGCTTCCTCGTCCATGCGCTGGAGTTGCTGCTCGCTCGGCTCGGATGGCCGATTTGGATTACTCAGCTCTCGCGTATAGCGGGTCCGACCTGCCTCGAGCGCGAAGGTGTAGCGGATGATGATTGGACCGATAAAGTCGGTATCGGCCTGGCACGTCCAGGCGCTGGGCCGCTTGCTCTCGGTCACCCTCCACTGAAGTTCGATCATGCCGCGCCGGATCTGCCACTCCTCGCGGAAGCTTTGCCCCATTCGCAAGGGCTGATCTGGTCCCTCGATCTTGTGGGAGGCGGCTAGCCATTCCGGCCAGGAATGCGGGTTGCAGACGTAGTCGAAGACCCATTCCGGCGTCGCGTCGATGAGGATGTCGTGTTTCCTGACGAAGTGCATCTGGTCTCCAGGTGATTTCAGGCGGATGCGATAAGGATTGGAAGCAGGCGCGGGCCGCGCACCGCGCCTTCGGACCAGGTCATCGGCCGCACCGGGTCAAGCTCGAAATCGGGAATCCGCTTCAACCATTCTTGAAGCGCGATGCGTATTTCCATCCGCGCCAGGTTCGAACCGATACAGCGATGAATGCCGAGCCCGAACGCCACGTGAGGGTTCTCCTTGCGATCGATCCGGACCACGTTCGCCTCGGTGAACTTTTCGGGATCGCGGTTGGCGGCGGGAAAGGACAGCATCACCATTTCGCCCTTGCGCATCGGACAACCGCCAAGCTCGGTGTCTTCGACGATCTCGCGCGCCATCGTTACGGGCGCGTACGCGCGCAGAAATTCCTCGATCGCGGTATCGATCAGCTCAGGCTGCCGAACCAGGCGTCGACGGTCCTCAGCATGGGTCGCAAGATGCCAGAGCGACGAGCCGATGGCGCTCCAGGTCGTATCGATGCCCGCGATCAGGAGCAGGCGCAGCGCGCCAAGAACCTGGCGGTCCGAGAACGGCTCGCCGCTGGGGTGCCGTGCCTTGATCAGGAAACTGACGAGATCATCGCCGGGCAACTCGCGTCGCTGCGCAATCTGCTGCGCGAAATAGTCCGATATCTCCTGCTCGGCCTGCTTTAGCGCCGCCTGATTGGTCACGCCCTCCTGCAACGCCATGGTGATCCAGGCGCGGAACTGATCGCCATGCTCGGCGGGTATCCCCAACATATGGGCGATGATCCGCACCGGAATGTGCTGGGCATAGTCGACGGCGGCATCGCAGGATTCTTGCGAGAGGATGCGATCGATCAACTCGTTGCAGACGGCCTTCGTCTGCGGTTCGAGCTTGGCCACCGCTTGCGGCGTGAACGGCGGGATCAGCACCATCCGCATCGGCCGGTGCTCGGGCGGGTCGGACGTGATCGGCGGCGAATTGACGCGATATTCGCCTTCGCGAACCACCACGCGTTGCGAGGAGAAGCGCCCGGGACCGTAGGCGACCTCGCGGATGTCGGCATATCGCGTCGGGAAATACACGCCGCGATAGCGGCCGGTGTGGGCAACCGGACAGCGCTCGCGCAATCCCTGCCATATCGGATAAGGATTGCTGACCCACTCCGGGTCGAGGTGGTCCCAGTCGGACGCCCAATCGGTCACAGGAGCTCGCGCCATGCCTTATCCGCCTCTGCCATCACTGCTTTTGGTCGTTTCCCCGACCCAGATTACCTGATATATGATCTGATATATGAGAAAGGGTCAACCCAAATCTCGCCCTTCGCGTGCCAAGGCGCCGCCGAAGGCCGAGCTATCCAGCCTGACGGAACAGGCATACGCGCAGTTGGAGCAGATGATCGCCACGCTGGAGCTTCGACCCGGTGCTTTCGTCTCCGAGGCCGAACTTTGCGAGCGGCTCGGCATCGGCCGCACGCCCGTTCGCGAAGCGATGCAGCGCCTGGCGCGGGAACATTTGCTGCAGATCATGCCGCGCAGGGGGTGCGTCGTAGCGGACTGCCGATTCGGCGATGAGCTGAACGTAATCGAGGTACGCCGGCCGCTTGAACTGGCGGTGGTGCGCGGCGCCGCCGCGCGCGCAACGGCTGAACAACGCCGACAGTTCGCTGAAGCGGCAGACAGGATGGCCGCCGCGCTGGAAGGCAATGATTTCGACGCGTTCGCGCGCCTCGACGCGGAATTCAACCAGCTGTGCCTCGCTGCGTGCCGCAACGTGATAGCGGCGTCGATGATGCGCCTGATCTCCACTCAAAACCGACGCTTCTGGTTCATGCACCATGGGCGAACGCTGCCGCGCGAAGGCGTCGAGAGCCACGTCGAAATGGCCCGCGCCATTGCCAGGGGCGATGCCGATCAGGCGGCCAAGGCAACCGAGCGTTTGCTCGCCTATGTGGAGGAACTGGCGCGACGCTCGCCGGTTGCGAACCCGTGATAGAGGCGGTGTGGGAATAAGAAGCGTCCACTCGGAGGCAACAGCTGACATCAGCGACGCGGGGGGCGTCGGCCGCAACCAGATCGCCACCGAAGCGCTCAAGGGTGCAGACTCTGTCGAGGCCATCGGCAAGCGCCTGAAGGCCGGCACCAATTGCGGCGCCTGCCGGCCCGAGATTGCGAAGCTGTTGCAAGTCCCCAGATGGACAAACCGTCATTTGTCTCATGATGCAGCGGCGTGCAGTGTCTGCCGGCGCCGGAGAACCCGATGACGAAGCCGATTCTTCTGAAGCTGCACCGCTGGACCACGCTGATCTTCGCATTGCCGCTGCTCGCATTGATCGTAACCGGCACGATTCTCTCCTTCGAGCCGATGGCGCAGTATGCCGGCATCAGGCCGCAATCCATCGATGCGGCGCGGATCGTCGAACTGCTCAAGCGCCACGATCGGGAAGGCAGGGCGACGGGAATTTCGATCAACAGCGCAGAGCAGAGCTTGACGCTTCGACGCGCCGGTACGCTGTCGATCGCAAGCGGGGATCCGGTGGCTTCGCCTTCGCCTGTAGCCGGCCTGTTCCTGTGGGCGCGCGTCACGCACGAAAAGCTGCTTGGGCAATCCTGGCTGGTGACATCATCGACGATCGCGCTGGTCGCAATCATGAGCGTCGGCGTCCTGATGGGGCTGCCGCGGCTGCGCAACACCCTGTCCGGCTGGCACAAGGGGGCCGCCTGGTTCACGTTACCGATCATCCTGGCGAGTCCCCTGACCGGCCTCTGCCTGGCATTCGGCCTGACCTTTCAGGGCGGCATGGCGCAGGGGAGCGGCCGGCCAATGCTGATGGTCGACGCGGTGCAGATCGTCGCAAAATCCCATGATCTGGCAAACGTCGTCTCGATCCGCCTGCGGGGCAGCGGCACGATGGCGCGCATCTATGACGGCGGCGAGCTTCGCGGCTATGCGGTAACGGCTGACGGGACGAAGGCGATGCCCCGCAACTGGCCGCGACTGATTCATGAGGGCAACTGGTCGGCAACGATCGGCGGTACTCTCAATGCGGTCACGTCGGTTGCGCTCTTGACGCTACTGACCACGGGCCTCTGGATCTGGGCGCGGCGCAATCTGCGCCGCCGCACCCAACGCAGGCGCGATCCGGCCGGCCAAGAAGCTTCAACGAGCGCGGCGGTCTCCTGAACCGCCGCCATCCGCCGCCGCGGTTGGCACGGTTCCCTCATCGCCCGTCAATACGGCTCCACTTCCATCGCCCAGGGCTGCTGCTCATGGCCATGGGCGTAGGTGCGGTTGGTCTGCGCCGGATTGCGGTTGAGCATCGGCCGCATGTACATCGGGTGCGTGGCGCTGCGCACCTCGTGCTCGACGGTGAAGAGCCGCCTGCCGTCGGCGAGGTCGACGATGTCCATGAAGCGGTACTGGTACTGGTTGTCCTCGCGCGAGATCAGGCCGCGCTCGAGCAGGCGACGGTAAGGGCCGGAAAAGTCAGTGATATAGATCTGCACATGGTGGCCGTCGAAATCCGGGTGCTTGCGGTCGGTCTCTCGGAATTGCAGATACTGCTCCTTGCCCACCTTCGCCCGCGCGACGGTGCCGTCTCCGTTCTGCAGGGAAGCCGGGATTCCCATGATCTGCGGATAGAAGGCCGCGATGCCCTTTGCGGTGCCGGGCGGCACGTCGAATTCGACATAGGGAATGCCAAGCGTGATCGGTCCGAAGCGAGCGGCATCCGGCTCGTAGACGCGCAAGCAGTTGCCCCAGGGGCAGGTGGCTTCTACATGGTCGTTGCGTTCGCTGAACGCAAAGGCAGTGCCTTCCAGTTTCGGCGCGACGGACGCCAGCCGCTTGAGCAGGGCCTCGCGGCCGGGAATCACCAGCGCCGTATGGCCGCGCAGCACCTGCGCCGTTCCGCTCGGCAGGTGAAACTGGCTCCGGCCGACATTCACCCACATGTTGCTGTCGGAGACCATCAAATAGGGGTCGCGGGTCAGCCCGAGGCCTGCGACATAGAACAGCGTGGCCGGGCGCTGGTCGGGGACCTGCACGTTGACGTGTTCGAGGTGAATGGAGTTGCCGAGGTCTTCGGCGGCGCGGTCGAAGGGTTGCTGCATGACGCGGGTCCCTGAATGAATTGGGGCGCATCATAACGAAGCTTGCAGGCTTATCCAGCCGCCCGGCGGCCGGCGTTTCACCCGCCGCCGTAGCTCTGCACCAGGCTCCCTGCGACCAGCGACCAGCCGTCGACCAGCACGAAGAAGATCAGCTTGAACGGCAGCGACACCACGACCGGCGGCAGCATCATCATGCCCATCGACATCAGCACCGAGGCGACGACGAGGTCGATGATCAGGAAGGGCAGGAACAGCAGGAAGCCGATCTCGAAGGCGCGCTTCAGCTCGGAGATCATGAAGGCGGGGACGAGGATGCGCAGCGACATGTCTTCCGGAGTTGCGGGGCGAGCTTCTCCCGACATGTCCATGAAAAGCTTCAGGTCCTTCTCGCGGACGTTCTTCTGCATGAAGATGCGCAAGGGGCCCGAGGCGCGCTGCAGGGCGTCCTCGACGCCGATCTGGTTGGCGATCAGCGGCTTGATGCCGTCGTCGTAGGATTTCTGCAGCACCGGCCCCATCACGAAGGCGGTCAGGAACATCGCGAGCGCAATGATCACCGAGTTCGGCGGCGCGGTCGCGGTGCCGAGTGCAGTGCGGAGCAGCGACAGCACCACCACGATGCGCGTGAACGACGTCATCATGATCAGGATCGAGGGGGCGACGGAGAGAATGGTCAGCAGGGCGATCAGCTGGATCGCGCGCTCGGTGACGCCGCCGCCGCCCTGGCCGAAATTGATGCTGATATCCTGCGCCAGTGCCGGATCGGCCAGCGATCCGGCGGCGGTTATCAGAACAGTGAGGAAAAAAACTCTACGCGGAAGGGCCGCGATCCTCACGAAGGATTCTTTGGCCGTCCCAGCAGGGACGCCATCTCGTCTTCGAGATTCTCAAAGCTGGTCTTCTGTGGCGCGGGCGAGGGAGCCTCGTTGCGTGCGGGCCTCGCGGCCGGCGCTTCCGGCTGCACCGGTGGGGCGACGTCGCCGCCGGCGGGCCGGCGCAGCGCCGCTTCCAACCGCTGCGCCATCTCCGCCAGATTCTGGTCGGCCGAGGAGGCCGGGGGCGGAGCAGGCGGCGGCGGGGGAGGCGGCGGAATTGCGACGCGCTCGCGGACCGGGGCTTTCGGCGCCTCCGGCGAACGCGAGGGCCGCGGCATCTTGGGTTCGCTGCGCGGCATTTCGCTGCGCGGCATGGGCTCGCCACGCGGCATGCGCGGCGGCAGCGGTTCGGCGCGCGGCTCGCTGCGTCCGCCGAGCGGCTCGGGCGCGAAACCGGCGAGCGGATCGGAGGGCCGCTCCATCGGG
>CAZDEZ010000039.1:0-40548 GCA_964504705.1 uncultured Bradyrhizobium sp. | reverse complement strand
ATTGACTGATCGAGGCCCGTTACAGAAGGGTGGGCAAAGCAAAGCGTGCCCACCTTTCTTGCACCGGTTCATGTGAAGGTGGGCACGGCGCAAGCGCGCCTTTGCCCACCCTACGTTCAGCTACTTTGTCGCCCTATCACGCCGCGCTCGCCGCGGGTTTTGGAGCGGAGGGCGCTTTCGGCGTCGGCTTGTCCTGCCGCTTCGACCAGGAGATGTAATAGGCGACGAGCGTCATGGTCGCGATGCCGGCGACGCTGACGAGGATCTGCACCAGCAGCGAACCCGAGCTCAGCGAGAGCAGGAAGTGCGCCACGAAGGACAGGAACACGCCGACGCAGAACACCGCGAGCGATTGCTGGCCGCATACCACCAGCGGGTCGAACACCTTCCACTCCAGTCCCGGCCAATCCTTCGGGACGAAGCGCACCACCAGGATCACGATGACCACGAAGTGGATGAAGCGGTAGGGCGCCAGGAAGGTCTTGTCGTTGTGCTTGAAGTGCGAAAACAGCCAGTTCGGTAGCAGCGCGCCGAGATCCGGGAATCGGGCGGCCATGGTCATGACCAGCGCGAACAGCAGATAGGCGATGCAGAACCACAGCGTGTACTTCGAGTTGACGATCGCAATCGACTTGCGTGCCCCGCCCATCGCGCACCAGGCGCCGAACACGAACAGCACCTGCCAGGCCAGCGGATTGAAATACCAGGTGCCGGCGGGATAGGCGGTGAAGTTCCAGCCCATCTGGCGCGAAACCAGCCACAGCACGATCGAGATCACCATCGTGAGGTCGGGCTGGCGCAGCATGAACCACAGCACCGGCGGAAACAGGCCCATCAGCACGATGTAGAGCGGCAGCACGTCGAGGTTGACCGGCTTGAACTTCAGCATCAGTCCTTGCCGCAGCGTTTCCGTAGCCTGGTCAACCAGGCCCGCCACGTTGAATTCGTTGATCATCTCGGAATCGCCGAAGCGCAGCGCGAGATAGGTGATCGCGGCGATGTAGATGACGAACAGGATGATGTGGGCGACATAGAGCTGCCAGACCCGTTTGGTCAGGCGGGTGGCGCCGACGATGAAGCCGCGGTCGAGCATCATCCGCGCATAGACGAAGGAGGCCGTGTAGCCGGAAATGAAGACGAACAGGTCGGCGGCGTCGGAGAAGCCGTAATTCCGGGTCGTGACCCAGTTCACGACATTGTCGGGGATGTGGTCGAGATAGATCGCCCAGTTCGCGACTCCGCGAAACAGGTCGAGCCGGAGGTCACGTCCCTTGTCGGGCAGGATGGCGTTGATCTTCATGGGTGCCGCTTCGAGGTGATGCTCTGGGAAAGGTACGGACGCCGCTGGTCCAGTGGGGATGGCAGATTGTCACAGCGCCGCATAATGACTATACCGGTCCCGAAAAGCGATGGCGTCGGGGTGGGAATCACCGATCAAATCCCTGAAAGGTGTCTCTATACTATCCCGGCGGCTTTCGCCAAACGTCCGCAACCTGCCGACCTTCACGAGGCCCGACCATCCATGACTGCGCGCATCTACAAGCCTGCCAAGAACGCGATGCAATCGGGCAAGGCCAAGACCCGGGAATGGCAGCTCGACTATGAGCCGGAACAGCCGCGCTCGATCGAGCCGCTGATGGGCTGGACGTCGTCGGCCGACATGAAGCAGCAGCTCACGCTCCGCTTCGAGACCCGGGAAGACGCCGTCGCCTATTGCGAGCGCAAGGGTATTCCCTATGAGGTGATCGAGCCGAAGGCCTCGGCCCAGCGCCAGGCCGCCTATGCCGACAATTTCGCGTTTCGTCGCGGCGAGCCTTGGACGCACTAGGATTTGGACGCACTAGGGTATTTTAGCCGGCGCCGCCGCCTACCCGGCCTGGCGCGGGTAGGGCGCTTCGGGCAACGGCAGCGTCGCGTCCTTTGAAAGCCCCAACACTGGATAGGTGCGGATGGTCCGGACCTCGGGCATCGCCGCAAACTGCAGCAATTGCCGGTGCATGGCCTCGACATTCGTCGCCAGGCACTTGATCAGGAAGTCGGCATCCCCCGAGAGCTGCCAGCATTGCTGGACATGGGGCAGCGCCGCAATCTTCGCCTCGAATGCCTGCACGGACGCCCGTGCCTGACTCTTCAACTGGATCAGGCTGAGGGACGTCACCTCGAAGCCGAGGCGCCTTTCGTCGAGGGATGCCCGGATCGCCCTTATGTAACCGCGGCGGCGCAAGGATTTCATCCGGCGCAGGCAAGGCGGCTGCGAAAGGCCGACCCGCGCGGCCAGTTCGTTGTTGCGGATCCGCCCGTCCTTCTGGAGCTCGGCCAATATCTTCAGGTCGATCTCGTCGAGCGGCTCGTCGTCGGTCATCGGCATCGATCGCCTCATGCGCCGGCGGCGACAGCGCGCGGCGCCTTGCGCTTGGCGCGGGCCGCGGGTGTTGCGGGCGCCGGCATGACGCCCGACAGCACGAGCTTTTCGTGCGCCTCGATGATCGCCTCCCGGGTCAGGCGGCCGCCGGGCCGATACCAGGTGCAGAGGCCGGTGAGGAGGGCGATGATCGCAAAGGTCGCGACCTGGACGTCGGCCACCGCGAAAACGCCCTTCGCTGCGCCGTCGGCGAGAATGCCGGCGAGGCGCTGCTCATAGGCGCCGCGCAGCGCCACGATCGCCTCGTAATTCCGCGGCTCGAGGCTGCGCAGCTCGGAATTGGCGATAAAGACCTCGCGCTTGCGGGTCATGTGATAGGTGACGTGGAAGGCGACGAAGGCGCGCAGTCTCTCGACCGGCTCCTGCTTGCCTTCGAGCGCGCGGTCGAGCTGGCGCAGCAACTCGTTGATGTGATCCTGGATCAGGTCGAACAACAGTTCCTGCTTGGTGGAGATGTGATTGTAGAGCGAGCCGGCCTGGATACCGACTTCGGCGGCGAGCTGGCGCAGGCTCATCGCCTCATAGCCATTTTCGAAGATCAGGCGCAGCCCGGCCTTGCGGATCGCCTCCATGGTCTTGGGGCCGTGGGAACCGATCGTGCGTGCCATGAGGGCTCCGGCGGAAGGCTATGAAAAAAGCGAACGTCCGTATGTTTATGGCATGAAATAACAGAAATTTCAATGCTATGGACCAAGATGCTGTCGCAACCAACGATGCACTTGAGCTTACAGTAAAAAAACGTATGATCGTTTAATTCGAGGGAGGATTCATTGGCCTCGGGGACGGCGTGCGGCAAAGATGGTACAGCCGGACGCGCGGCCGGACGAGGCGTTTCGCGTCCGTTGTCTCGAAGCCAGCCAGGGCCTCCGTAACATCCTAGGGAAGAGCGCCGACCATGCCGCTTCATTCGACTATCGATCCGACATCGTCAGAATTCGCAGGCAATGCCGAGGTGATGCGTGGCCTGGTCGTAGAGCTGCGCGAAAAGCTGAAGGAAGTGTCGGCCGGCGGTGGCGAGGCTTCGCGCAAGCGGCACACCGCTCGTGGCAAGTTGCTGGCGCGCGACCGCGTCGACTTGCTGGTTGATCCCGGCACGGCCTTTCTCGAACTGTCGCCACTGGCGGCCAACGGCCTCTATGGCGGGGATGTGCATTCGGCGAGCGTCATCACCGGGGTGGGGCGGATCTCGGGGCGCGAATGCGTCATCGTCGCCAATGACGCCACCATCAAGGGCGGCACCTACTATCCGATGACGGTGAAGAAGCACCTGCGTGCGCAGGACATCGCGCGGCAGAACAATCTGCCCTGCGTCTACATGGTGGATTCCGGCGGCGCCTTCCTGCCGCTGCAGGACGATATCTTCCCGGACGAGCGGCACTTTGGCCGCATCTTCTACAACCAGGCGCAGATGTCGTCGGCAGGAATTCCCCAGATCGCGATCGTGATGGGCTCCTGCACCGCTGGTGGAGCCTACGTGCCCGCGATGTCGGATGAGAGCATCATCGTGCGCAACCAGGGCACCATCTTCCTCGGCGGCCCGCCGCTGGTGAAGGCCGCCACCGGCGAAGTCGTCACCGCGGAGGAACTCGGCGGCGCCGACGTGCATTCCCGCCATTCCGGCGTCACCGACCACTATGCCCAGAACGACGCGCATGCGATCGGCATCGCCCGGCGCATCGTCGCGACCCTGAAGAAGCCGGCGCCGGCCGTGCTCAACATGCGCGAGCCGCGCGAGCCGCTGTTTCCGCCCGAAGAGATCTACGGCGTCGTATCGGCAGACGGCCGCAAGCCCTTTGACGTGCACGACATCATCGCACGCATCGTCGACGGCTCGGAGTTCGACGAGTTCAAGAAGCTGTACGGGACGACGCTGATCTGCGGCTTTGCCCATATCTGGGGCTATCCGGTCGGCATCATCGCCAACAACGGCATCCTGTTCAGCGAAAGTTCGCTGAAGGGCGCGCATTTCATCGAGCTGTGCTGCCAGCGCGGCATTCCCCTGGTGTTCCTGCAAAACATCACCGGCTTCATGGTCGGCAAGAAATACGAGGCCGGCGGCATCGCGCGCGACGGCGCCAAGCTGGTGACGGCGGTGGCGACCGCCGGCGTGCCGAAATTCACCGTCGTGATCGGCGGCTCCTATGGCGCCGGCAATTACGGCATGTGCGGACGCGCCTACAGCCCGCGTTTCCTGTGGCTGTGGCCAAACGCGCGCATCTCCGTGATGGGCGGCGAGCAGGCTTCGATGGTGCTGAGCCAGGTGCGGCGCGACGGCATCGAGGCCAAGGGCGAGACCTGGTCGAGGGAAGAAGAGGAGAAGTTCCGCGAGCCGATCCGCGCCCAATACGAGAAGCAGGGCAATCCCTACTACGCCACGGCGCGGCTGTGGGACGACGGCGTGATCGATCCCGCCGATACCCGGCTGGTGTTGGGCCTCGGCCTGTCGGCTGCGGCCAATGCGCCGATCGAACCCACGAAATTCGGCCTGTTCAGGATGTGATGCGATGAAGAGCAAGATGTACCGGCGCTTCCGCACTCTCCTGATCGCCAACCGCGGCGAGATCGCCTGCCGCGTGATTCGCACTGCGCGCGCCATGGGCCTGCGCACGGTCGCGGTTTATTCGGAGGCCGACGCCGGCGCGATGCATGTCGCGATGGCCGATAGCGCCGTGCTGCTGGGACCTGCGCGGGCGCGCGACAGCTATCTCAATATCGAGGCCGTCCTCGATGCGGCGAAGAAGACCGGCGCCGAGGCGATCCATCCCGGCTACGGCTTCCTGTCGGAGAACGCCGAATTCGCCGAGGCCTGCGCCAGGGCCGGGATTGTCTTTGTCGGCCCGACCGCCGAGATGATGACGGCAATGGGCTCGAAATCCGGTTCGAAGAAGCTGATGGAAAAGGCCGGCGTGCCGCTGGTGCCCGGCTATCACGGTGACGACCAGGACGAGGCGACGCTTGGCGGTGCAGCCGAAACGGTCGGTTTCCCCGTGCTGGTCAAGGCGTCCGCCGGCGGCGGCGGCCGCGGCATGCGCGTGGTGCGTTCCAGGGACGAACTGGGGCCTGCGATCGTCAGCGCCAAGCGCGAGGCCAAGGCGGCGTTCGGCGACGACCGCATGCTGATCGAGAAATATGTCGACAATCCCCGGCATATCGAGGTGCAGATCATCGGCGACAGTCATGGCAATCTGCTGTCGCTGTTCGAGCGCGAATGCACCCTGCAGCGCCGGCACCAGAAGGTGATCGAGGAAGCGCCTTCGCCGACGCTCAACGCCAGGCAGCGCGAGACCGTCTGCGAGGCGGCGCGCAAGGCGGCAGGCGCGGTGAACTATGTCGGCGCCGGCACCATCGAATTCGTCTCCGACGGCAAGGACGTGTTTTTCATCGAGATGAACACCCGCCTGCAGGTCGAGCATCCCGTGACGGAATTGATCACCGGCATCGACCTCGTCGAGTGGCAACTGCGCGTCGCCTTCGGCGAAAAGCTGCCGCTGACGCAGGAGCAAATCAAGCTGAACGGCCATGCCATCGAGGCGCGGGTCTACGCCGAAAACCCGCAGAAGAACTTCATGCCTTCGGTGGGGCGGATCAAGACCTGGCGCACGCCGGCCCAAGGCGACGGCCTGCGCATCGACGCCGGCTATCGCGGCGGCGATGCGGTCTCGCCCTATTACGACGCCATGCTGGCCAAGGTGATCGCCTGGGCGCCGACGCGCGACGTCGCCATCGACAAGCTCAACCGCGGCCTCGAGGAGACCGACGTCCGCGGCATCGTCACCAACATCCCGTTCCTGTCGGCGCTGGTGACCCATGCCAAGGTGCGGTCGAACCACATCGACACCGGCTTCATCGAGCGCGAGCTGAAGAACCTGACCGAGACCTCGCCGCCGGCCGGCGATCTCGAACTCTGCGCCGCGGTCGCCGCCATTCTGGCGGACGAGCAGAAGGCGGCGCGCGGCCAGGCGCATTCGCCGTGGCAGACATTCGGCTGGCAGCCGGTCGGCCGCCGGCAGCGGATTTTCTCGTTCCGGCAGGGGCAGGGTGCCGAGCACGGGGTGACGCTGCACTACGGCGGCGGCGTCCCGACATTGTCGATCGGCAAACGCGAGATCGCGATGGCATTCGCAGCGGTTGACGGCGGCTTCGACATGACCATCGACGGCGTGAAGTCGCGCGTCGCTTCGGTCGTGGAAGGTCATGAGCTTTACCTGCGCACCCGCAATGGCCGCTTCGACTTGCACTGGGTGGACCCCTTCGGCGGCGAGACCGAGGAGCAGGTCGGCGAGGACAAGATCGTGGCGCCGCTGCCGGGCACGGTGGTCGCGCTCTTGGCGGAAGAGGGCGCCAGGCTGGAAAAGGGCGCGGCGATCCTGACCCTGGAAGTCATGAAGATGGAGCAGACCCTGCGCGCGCCGTTTGCCGGTGTGCTGAGGAAACTGAAATGCAAGGTCGGTGACATCGTCGGCGAGGGTGTCGAACTCGCCGAAGTCGAGCCGGCGGCCTGACATGGCAGACACCGTCCGCATCGTCGAGGTCGGCCCGCGCGACGGGCTGCAGAACGAGAAGACGCCGGTTGGCGTCGCAGACCGCATTGCCTTCATCGAGGCGCTGATCGGTGCGGGGCTCAACCCGATCGAGGTCGGCGCCTTCGTCTCGCCCAAGGCGATCCCGCAGATGGTGGGCTCGGCCGAGGTGCTGCGCGGCGTCAGCGGTCACGCGGGGACGGAATTCCACGTGCTGGTGCCGAACGAAAAGGGCTACGAGGCCTCGCAAGCCGCTGGCGCCAAAGTCGTCGCGGTGTTCGCTTCCGCATCGGAAGGTTTCTCGCGCGCCAACATCAACTGCACCGTTGCCGAATCGATCGAGCGCTTCAAGCCGGTGCTGGCGCGGGCGAAGGCGGACGGAATCAAGGTGCGCGGCTATATCTCCTGCGTGCTCGGCTGTCCCTATGACGGCGCAGTCAAGCCGCAAGCGGTGGTTGATGTCGCCAAGACGCTGTTCAATCTCGGCTGCTACGAGATATCGCTCGGCGACACCATCGGCGTCGGCACGGCGGCCAAGGCCCGGCAGTTGCTCCGTGCCGTGGCCGGCGAGGTGCCGATGACAGGACTCGCGATGCATTTCCACGACACCTACGGGCAGGCCCTCGCCAATCTCTATGCCGGGATGGAGGAAGGGTGCCGCGTGATCGATTCGGCCGCGGGCGGTCTCGGCGGCTGTCCTTACGCGCCCGGCGCCACCGGCAATGTCGCGACCGAAGACGTCGTCTACATGCTGGAGGGCATGGGG
The DNA here is from genome assembly GCA_964504705.1 of uncultured Bradyrhizobium sp. GTDB lineage: Bacteria > Pseudomonadota > Alphaproteobacteria > Rhizobiales > Xanthobacteraceae > Bradyrhizobium. The sequence continues at coordinate 32,840 of CAZDEZ010000039.1, read as the reverse complement.
ATTGCGACCGGGGTGGACATGACGAAGCTGGTGGCTGCGACCAATACGATGAGCAAGCTGATCGGCCGGCCGCCCGTCAGCCGCGTGGCGTCGGCGCTGAACGCGAAGCGCCGGTAAACCCGTTCTCAAGAGTTCGTTACAAGACTTAAATCGAGCGGATCGCGGGTAACAAGGGGCCGGGGAGTTGCGTCGAGAAGGACAGCGGCGAACGTCGCTTCGACCAACTGTCTCAAACCAAGGACGCCCCTCCCATGAATACCCGCTCCCGTATTGCGCTCGGCGCTGCAGCCGCCCTGGTCACGCTCGGCCTCGCCTTCGCGCCTTCGATCGCCCAGGACAAGATGTCGAAGGGCGATGGCATGAAGAAGGAAGACACCATGTCCAAGGATGCCATGAAGAAAGACGACGGCATGAAAAAGGACGCGATGAAGCCCAATGCCATGTCCGACGGCATGAAGAAGGACGACGCGATGAAGAAGAACTGACGTTTCGTCGGTTCGCAAGGAGGTCCGCCGCAGCGATGCGGCGGGCCTGCGCATTTGACGCCCGCGTTACTTCTTCTTTTTGCCGCGGTCCTTGCGGGCGGCGTAACGGGCGTCGCGCTTGGCCTTCTGCTCGGCTTCGAGCGCCGCCTCGCGCTCGGCAGCTTCCGCTTTCTCCCGGGCGATCCTGGCGGCTTCGGCGGCAGCGGCTTCCGCCTCGCGCCGCTTGCGCTCTGCCTTCTCGGCCTCGCGCGTTTCCTTGGCCTTGGCACGGTTGGCGGCGATCTGCGCGCGCTCGGCCTCCCGCGCCTTCACCGCCGGATCGTCCGCGCCCGGACGGGCGCGAAATTTCTCCAGGATATTGGCCCTCGCTTGCGCCGCCGCTTTCTGGCGGTCGGCAAAGCCCGGTTCCTTGAATCCGCTCATCTAGATGACCCTGTTCGCTTTCATTTCGGTTGGGGCGGGATCGGCGGATGCCGATTTTGCCGCTTCACTAAGGGAACCGGAGGAAAAATGCCAGCGTCGAAGAGCATGGGCAGAGCAGGGGAGACTTCCGTGAATGGCAAATGGCCGAAAGTCACGGCGATGGGCGCGATAACTGCGCTCGGGCTGCTGTAGGAGATCACGACCGCCACCGAGGCGCCGCCGCTCGCCGTCATCCAATGTCCGCGTCCGCCCTGCGCGCCGGTCAGCGCCGTGGCGATGGTCGCGGCCGATGGCTAGGGGGTCTGGCGCCGTGCGGCTGGGCCGAGGATCCTCGCCACCGTCGCCGTCGTCATCGCCACCCGGTCGCCCATCCGCTCCGCCTGCAGCCGGTCGCGCGCCTTTTCCCTGATCATGAGATCGATCAGTTCGAGCCGCTTCCGTTCGTCGACCGCTTCCGCCAGCAGTTTTTGGTAGCGCGTGTAATCGTAGCCCGCGTCCAGCTTGCTCATCGTACGCCCCCGTACGCCCTTCCCCGAGGCAAGTGTTTCCCAAGCGGGCAACCCTCGCAACGGGATTGCGCGACTTGTCCCAAGGTTCCCTGCATCTTGCGGGCAAGTGTTGCTGCGGCGCTTCGCCCCGGCATGAGAAAAGGGGAGAGCCTTGTGATCCCGATCACAAAGGGACGGGCGGGGAGGCCTTATGTACGGGGTGGGCGCGCTGATGAGGAGCGCAATCAATGACCTTCAAGTTCCATACGTCCCGGCAAATCGCCGCCTGCGTCGTGACCGTCACGCTTGCGGCGGTAACGGCGGCCTTCGCCTTGGGCCTTGCGCAGCCCGATCCGGTCGCAAGCGGCGCACTCGGGCCGGACTGGCAGTGCACGCGAATTGCATTCATGTTCACGTCCTGCACGCGTGTCGCTCGCCTGAAACTGGCTGGCGCCACCGAGGGAAAGGCGCAATCATGCCCGAGGTCGTGGCGCAACGCGCTGGGCCTCCTGCGCTAGCAACCCTCTTTGCAACTTCCGGGATATGTCAATCTGTCACATATCCTCCTGGGTTCTCCGGGAGCCGGAATTAACGGGAAAGCAAGGTGCGAAAACTAGCGTGGTTGCGGCAAGCATTGCCCTGATATTGCATTTTTAGGCTTTTTTAGTTTTTTCCCCGTAGTTTTCACGGCTGGGAACGCTTTGCCGTTTTCAGACAAGAAGACTGGAGCGGTCGCCGTTGTGCGTGCCGCCGGGGAAATGCGCGCGACGGGAAAACGTCGCCGGCGGCCCGACTAAACTTCTCCGTCCATCGACGATGTCGAGGCGATCGCAATTTCCTGCGGGGAACAGTCGTGTCTGTTGAACGGTTTCTCAAGCAGCGCGCGGTGAGCGTTGCCGTTGACGGCAACTACACGCTGCCCAACTGGTACGATTGCGAGGGCCGCCTGCGCCCCTTCGCCTGTCGCACCACCCGCGTTTCGCCGTTCCGAATGATCGTGGACGTGCCGGTCGTGGGCAAGGTCGGCGACCGGCTCACCTCCTACTTCCGCGACTTCGGTACGTTCGGCGGTCACATCAGCGACACCATGGAAGGCAGCTTCCTGCTGGAGCTGGAGATGACGCGGCCGGAGCGCGAGCGGATGGCCGACAAGCTGACCTGGCTTGAGAAGAAACAGGCCGATCCGAGCCTTGCCGAAGCGCGCCAGCATGCGCGTTTCATCCCGCCGCACTCGCACACCACGTTGACGCTGGCCGACGGCAGCGTCCACAGCTGCTTCATCGTCGACGTCTCGCCGTCGGGGGTGGCGGTGTCGTCGGAGCAACAGCCGCCCATCGGCACACCACTGGCGGTTGGCGGTTGCATCGGGCGGGTGGTGCGCATCACCAACAATGGATTTGCCGTGCAGTTCGTCGAGGTCTACCGGATTGTCGACCTGACCCGCCTGATCTCGCGCGGGAGCTCGCCGGGACGCAGGCCGGGCGAAGATGTCGCCGAGGAGGCTGTGGCATGAGCGGCGCGGAACGGCGCGTCAGCAAGCGCGTCGCCTTCGAACATCCGGTGTCGGCGCAGTTGATGGCGATCGACGGCACCTGGCGCCGCGAATGCAGCATCTATGACGTGTCGGACGAGGGCGCCAAGCTCGCGGTGGGAACGTCGATCGAGGGACTTCAGTTCACCGAGTTTTTCCTGGTGCTGTCGTCGACGGGACTTGCCTATCGTCATTGCAAGCTCGCCTGGGTGAACGGTGACCAGATCGGGGTGACCTTCCTGAAGCGGGGCAACAACAAGAAGTCGGCTCGCCGCGAGTCGCGCGATCGATACGTGGACTGAAACGCGCGGGGCAGGGTGCGCGGCCCGCCCGAGCGTCGAGCCGGCGAGCCCCAACGCCGGCCTCCTCAACTCACTCGTCTTGACGGAGCTTGCTGGCCTGCTGGACTTCATCGGCCAGCCGGTTGAGATGCTCGTGCAGTTTGTCGAACACCGCGCGTTTGGCCTGATCGGTTGCGAGATCACGGATCAGCGCCGCCTCGGCGGCATCCTGCCGAAGCTTTTCGACGGATGCCTGAAAGTCCTTCATCGCTGCGCCGGTGGTTTCGCTTCGGGCGACGCCAGCCAAGCGTTCATGTGCGACGCAGTTTCGGCCTGACGTGCCTTTCGCAAAGCGGCTTCGCGGGCTGCACCGGGCGGGAGCAATCTCGCTTCCTCCCGCAATCGCTTCGCATCGGCGGCCAGCCGTTCTTCCAGCGATCGGGATTGTTTGAAACGACGACGCTTTACGGTCATGCGCATCTCCCTGTTCAAGTGGGCGGGAGCGCAACCGGCGTTCTCATCACCGACAAAGCCTGGGATGTTTTCGGTGACCGCCTCAACGTGCGCCGGGACCGGCATCAACGCGAGTCTCATTTATTGTTCCGCGAATGCAACCTTTTGAGAATGGCTAAAAGTTAGCCCTTGGAGGCTCACGCCAGTCAGTAACGCTGACAGTTTTTTGCGCTCTTGCCCGTCGCGCAAAAAAGCGAGCGGTGCCGACAAGTCTTGTTGCCAAGCGGCCGCCGCGGTGCTGAAGTTCCGTTCAATCAAGAACGCCGCCGATCATCGCGACGGCGTCACACTGGAGAGAAACAATCGTGAAAAATTCGATCTGGCCGACGTCGCCGGAAGACATCCGGCACTACCGTGCGTTGGGTTCGATCTGCAGGCAAAAGGCAGTGCTTCATCCGGAGGCAAACTGGTTCTGGCTCAGCCAGGCCGAGCGATGGGAAGATCTTGCCGCCACCGCGCCCGCCCTGGCGGACTGCGACGACCTCACGGCGAGTCCCGTGCAGAAGGCCGCCTAGATCGATCGATGCAAAGGGCGCCGGCAGCGGACGCCGGCGTCGTGACGCTTGCGCGCGAAAGCGCAGCGCGATCCGCGAGGAGGCGCGCATCGCCGTTTCCGGCCCCTTAGCGTTCCGACTCAGTGAATTGTCGGCGCACCCAGCCCGAGGAAATTGCAGAGCTGCGTAGCGGCGGACTGCGCTTCCTTCTTGTCGTCGGCCGGCAGCGCCCACGACGCACCGTCCCGGGTGACGAGCAGGGTGTTGCAGATCTCGGCGCCGGACGCCCGGTCGACGGCCGCATCGACAGCGCATTCGCAGATCTCGGACAACGGCATCTCGACGGGTTTGCGGGACCAGAGCAGCAGCTTCCGCTGCACCGTCGCCTTGCCTGCGTTTCTGTCCAGGGTGATCGTGGTGGAGCCGGACGTGGCGACGAGTTGGTCCGGGCCTTCGCTGATTTTCATCATCGCATTGCTCCCTCGGGGCAATCGGAGAATGTGCGAATCTGGCGCAAGGGATCGTCTGCTTCAATCTTTCATAGCGACGCAGCGCGCGCGAAATAGGTCAGCCTCGCTGACGGCTCTCGATGGTGTCGGCGCGCAAGCCCCGCGTTGTTCCTCGCATGGAACCTGCAAGCCGGGTCCGACGCGTGCACGCGTTGGCGCTGATGTGAGTGACTCCCTCGCGCAACACCCGCGAACAAGCGCGCACAACAATGGTGGATTCATTCACGCGAGAATTGCGCGGCAGCAGCGCTCGCTCATAATTCGCGCGGGGCAGCGCGGTTACTTTCGATTCGGATCAAGGACATCGAGCGTCAACAGCGGAAGCGAGCTTCGCGTGTTAGTCGGCAAGTGCGGCGCATCAAGCCGCCAACGGCGCCACCAAGAAGCGAACGGCAACCCTAGGGGACGCAACTCCATGACACGTTACAGGATACTCCGCAGATCACACCGGCCAGTACTTGCTCTCGCCATCGCCTTCGCCGGCATCGGACTCTCCGCATCGCCCGGCCAGGCTTTCTCCTCCGAAGCCCAGCAGATGTGCACGGGCGACGCCATGCGGCTTTGCTCGAGCGAAATTCCCGACGTTCCGAGGATCACCGCCTGCATGATCCGCAAGCGCGCGCAGATCAGCCCGGGCTGCCGTGCGGTGATGGATCGTGAGGCCGCCGCGCACCGCAAGAGCCGGCGGGCTGCTGCGGACGACTGACCCCTGCGCGAGCGTGCGCGCCGGTTCCGGTGCGCACGCCACGCGCGCGAGCTTCAAATCTTGCCGGCGCCGGGCTTAGACGAATGCCTGGCGCGCCATTTCGGTCCCGGTCCGCGCATGTAGTGAAGCTCGGGCCGGTAGGGGTCGAAAACGGTCCGGACCAGCCTGCGCCATCCGGCGCCGACTGCATCGAAGCGAACGATCGGCCGAAGCGAGGTCATCGTCGCCTCCTCAATGCGGCTTGCCCAGCAGGGACGCGAACGGCAGGTCAAAGATTTCCGCGCCGATATCGTCCTTGACGATCAGCCGCCAGCCCCGCCAGTCCTCCATCCCGGGCCGTGCGATCAGCGAGCGCACGATCAACTCGGCATAGGCGCGGGTATCGGCAAAATCGCTCACGATGGCCCTGCAGCGATCGACCATCGCACCTGCGTTGTTGGCGTAGTGGAAGTGGACCTCAGTCATGGGCTCCTCCCGAAGCGGTTCATGCTGCAAGGCTAGCCCCGGATGCGGACATCGAACATTTCTGTCGATCACCTAAGGGCTGGCACGGAGGAGAGGTTCGTGGAGCGGCCCTGGCGGTGGGCCGGATCGTCGCGACCATGCAGCAAGTCTGTGTTGCGACGGCAGAATCACTTACAGTCACGCGCGGGGTAGGAAGCGGAGGGCCGAATGAAGCTCGCTTCCTTTGAAACCATGCTGGTCCTGGCGTCCCTGACCATGCTCGCTCTGGTCGTGATGGGCGGATAGATCCTGACCTTGCGGAATTGGCTATTCTGACATGACCGCCATCGTCACGATCACGCTCAATCCGGCCGTCGATCTCTCGACTGCGGTGGAGCGGATCGTTCCCGTCCACAAGCTGCGGGGAACCTCGCAGCGGCGCGACCCCGGTGGCGGCGGCATCAACGTGGCACGGGTGGTCTCGCGCCTCGGCGGAGACGTCAGCGCGATCTACCTCGCCGGCGGCGCGATGGGCGGTCTGTTGCGCCGGCTGCTCGACGGCGAGGGCATCGCAGGCCGGGCGCTGCCGATCGCGGGAGAGACGCGCGAGGATTTCTTCGTCGACGAGACGGCTACGGGCCAGCAATACCGCTTCATCCTGCCCGGCCCGCGCCTTGCCGAGCACGAATGGAAGTCGTGCCTGGCGGCGGTCGCGGGCCTCGATCCCTTTCCGCGCTATCTGGTCGCCAGCGGCAGCCTGCCCGATGGCGTGCCCGACGACTTCTATGCGCAGCTGGCGCGGATCGCCAAACCCCGCGGCGCCAAAGTGATCCTGGATACATCAGGCGCGGCCCTCGCTGCCGCGGTCGCCGAGGGCGTCGATCTGATCAAGCCGAACCTGCGGGAGATGCGCGAGCTCTCGGGGGGCGCCGACACGCCGGCGGCGTGGGAGGCGGCGGCAAGAAGTTTGATCGACAAGGGGCGCGCGAAGATCGTGGCGCTGACCATGGGACATCTCGGCGCCGCGCTCGTTACGTCCGAAGGGATATTGCGCGCGAAACCGCTCGCGATCACGCCGCGTAGCGCGGTCGGTGCCGGCGACAGTTTCCTCGGAGCGCTGGTGTTCGGGCTCGCCGGCGGCGGTGCGCACGAAGACTGCTTCCGCAGCGCCGTCGCCGCCGGTGCCGCCGCGTTGCTCTATCCTGGAACCGGGCTGTGCCAACCCGAAGACGTCGCGCGTCTTTCGCGGGATGTGGCGATCGAACGCGCCTGAAGGTCACGGCGCAATTCCCTTATGCAGATGTGAAGCAGCGCACAAGGCCGCGCGCCTGCGGCCATGTACAGAGAACGCGGGGTAGGCAGCAGAGGACTTCAATCGACAGGAGTATAAGATGACAAATCTCGGCAAATGCGTTCGAGCTGCCTTTGCGTTCGCTGTTGCATGCGTGGTGACGTTCGGGGCGCTCGAACTGGCGCAGGCGCAAACCGCTTCGACGGGCGGAAAGACGGTCGTGCGGCCGGCAAAGCCCGTCGGCGTAACCGTGCGGAGCAAGCAACAGGTGAAGGCGAAGCCGGGATTCGTGCTGGAACGGGGACCGACCAATCAATTGATGGTGCGGCGGGCCGGCGGTGGCGGTGGGCTTGGAGCCACCGCGAACTGCACCTGCTCGAAACAGGGCAATTGCGATTGGTCGGCCTCGGGCGATGTCGCCATCTGTTCCAAGAGCACCAACCTGCCCTGCAACGGCAGCTGCGAATGGGGCTTCACCGCCACCGGCGTCGGCGGCGCCGTCATGCGGTAGGCCGCGCGCGGGCGGCAGTCATTCCGTGACGCCGCCCGTTTCGGCGTGGAACAGATACCAGTGCGTGCGTTGAACCCCAGACAGCAACTTCCTGTGAATCCGTCGGCAATGACGGTGGCGTCATTCACGCGGAGTCGGCTAGCGTTGTTGCGGGGTGAGGAAGCGGAGAACAGTAATGAAGTTCGCTTCCTTCGAGAATGTGCTGATGCTGGCGACGCTGACCATGTTCGCCGTGTTCCTGGCGTGGAGCGTCAAGATCATCGCGGCGTGGGCGTGAGCGCGGTTAGCCAGATTGGTTGGTGAAGCTGTGAGGAAGGTTTCCTCAACAGCTATTGACCCACTGCGCAGTGGGAAGCATCGCTTTTGGGCGGGTGAAGTCGGCATCTACGGGCCCCGACATGATGCCGCCGTCACGGTCTGCTTTGCTCGCGTAGGTTGACTCCGCATCATTTTTCTTGGAACCTCTATATTGCGGGCTAGGAATCGGGGATGTCAGGCGGTCTTACGCACTGTATTAGGACGGGTTTGCTGGCGGCGTCGCTGCTGATCGGGGGAGGGGCTAGGTTGCAGGCCGAAGACGCGGTTGATCGGCTCAAGCAATGGTCCTCCGTTCCACCCGGCAGTAGCGGCCTTGTGTTCATAATTGAAGCAAGCGTCTCGTCTTTTGAGCTTGCCTCCGGCAAGAAAAAGACGCTTGCTCAGACAAAATGGCTGGCCGGTCTGCCATTTGTTCGGCAATACCGGCTAGAGCCGGGCCGATACGAGATCAAGCTTCCACCGCCGCTTGATTGGGTAGCTATTCAGACAAAAGAAGGGAGTCTGACGTATCTTCGTCTGTCACCACTCGCGTTGCCGCAAACGGGTCGCCAGGAACAGACCGTTGGGGTTGCGGTTGGTGCGTGGTCAGGCCCTGCGCCCGAGTTCGTTGGGGCTTGGTTGGAGAAAGCCTACTCGTCTGGCTTGAAGGAGGCCTACCAGACAAATTTGCTCAAGGATGTCGATGGCCGAGTCCTGCTGGTCAGCACGGATCCTCCTTGGCAGATACCGCCGCCGCCTCCTCCTAGGTGAACGGATAAAAGAAGATGGAGCCTGAACCCAAAAACTGGGAATTGAAATTCGGCGTCGAAGTATCGACACGATACCATGATTGGCGGCGTGCGACTTTGACCAGTCAAATCCGGGCCGCGAAAGCAGCGACTTTCGTTGGCGCAATCCTGACGCTCGTGACAGCCTTCAATCCGCTCAATTGGGCACCTGACTCAGTACGAGTTCTGTTAGTGCTATCTGCCGTCGCAATCGCCGTGATCAATCTTTGGGAATTGGTAGCTGGATTGAACGAAACCGCTTTGAAGCACACAGAATTGTATAGGCGCTTTGCTGGTCTCCAGGAGAAGATTGCGTCTATAGCCGATCCTATGCCTGAGCAACTCAGCGCCTGGGCGGCCGAAGCAGCCGCTATTCGGAAAGACGAACCCCCGACTATGTGGGCCGTTTATGCGATGTGCTGGAATCAGACGGTCGAACGTTACCATGGCAAGGGTGCTGCGCCACATTTGCGACGGGTGGGCATGCCAGCGTATTTGCTCAGAAACCTAATGCAGTTTAGGCCGCAGGACTTCCCTTTAGCCGAAGCGTGAGGCTCCCGTTTGGGGCCGGAAGAACTCTGGCATGCCGTCGACGCCAGCGTTGAGAATGCAGCCGCGAGAATGGCCTTTCGGATGGCGGACCGCTCAACATGGCGCCATCAGCGGCCGCGGCATCGCAAACCGGCGGCGCCGATTTCTGACAAAGGTCCGCGGGCAACCGGCGGCAGCCGTGACGGGCGCCGTCAGAAGAGCAATCGCGCTGGCCATCATAGTGCGGCGGAACATGGAAACCTCCCGTTTCATCCGATCCGGCTCTTGGTCGAGGAGGAAGTCGGAGGGGGTTCAGCGGAACCGTATCCCGAAGTCGTGAGGGGGACGTGAGCGGTCTCGGGGATGGCTGGTCTGGCGATCCCGGCAGGATTCGAACCTGCAACCCTCAGAGTAGAAATCTGATGCTCTATCCAGTTGAGCTACGGGACCGGACCGTTTGCGGCAGTGCAAAGCGGTATGTAACACTGCCAATATGAAAAATCCGCTGCGCCGCCAAGCCGGTATCGAACCGGCAGGGCGGCCGGAGCGACTAAGGCGAAACGGTGGGCCGCGGCAGGCGGTCCGGCCGTTCGTAGTGCCGCGCCGGGCAACGCGCCCCGAGGCGGTTTTGGGACCCGTTTGGCAATGCTTTGCGACCTTTTTGCTCGCCCGTCACCCCGCCATCAGCCCGTCACCATTTCGCTGCCTTTTATGTCTCGCGCCGCCGGTGTCTGCGGCCCAAGGAGCTTTCCCATGATCGGTTTGGTACGCGCCGCAGCTTTGTGCGCCACGCTGGCGCTTGGCCTGAATACGGCGTTGGCCGCGGACAAGAGCTTCAAACGCGACGATCTCGCCGATTCCGCCATCAAGCTGGAGGCCGAGATCAAGAAGGAGGCGGGCGCCGTCGCCAAGCCCGCTGCCACCCTGAAGAGCGATGCGGATGCCGCCTTCAGGCGCAACGACTTCCGCACCGGGCTCGATCTGCTGGGCAAGATCGCCGCCACCGCGCCCAACGACAGCGGCAACTGGCTGCGGCTCGCCCGCACCATCTTCCAGATCCGCCCCGTCAACTCGACTGAGCAGACTTTCCTACTCGAGCGCGCCTCGACCGCGGCCTACCTCGCCTATCAGCGCGCCGGCAATGCCGGCGAGGAGGCGGATGCGCTCGCCGTGCTCGGCCGGGCGCTGGGCGACCGCAAGCTGTGGCGTCCGGCGCTGGACGCGATGCGGCTGTCGCTCGACTTGCGCGAGGTCGCCGACGTCAGGGGACAATATGAGAAGCTGCGCGACCAGCACGGCTTCCGCCTGCTCGACTACAGCGTGGATTCCGACGGTTCCACGCCCCGGGCCTGTCTCCAGTTCTCGGAGGAACTGGCCAAGCGCGTCGATTTTTCGCCCTTCGTGGCGCAGGCCGGCACCGACAAGCCGGCGCTGTCTTCGGAGGGCAAGCAGCTCTGCGTCGAGGGCCTCAAGCATGGTGAGCGCTACAACATCAATTTGCGCGCGGGCCTGCCGTCCACGGTGAAGGAGAGCCTGCCGAAATCGGCCGAGTTCAACATCTATGTGCGCGATCGTCGGCCGTTCGTGCGCTTCACGGGGAAGGCTTATGTGTTGCCGCGCACCGGACAGCGCGGCATACCGCTGGTCAGCGTCAACACGCCGGCCGTCAACGTCAACGTATTCCGGATCGGCGACCGCAACCTGATCAACACGGTGATCGGCGGCGACTTCCAGAATACGCTGAGCCGCTACGAACTGGGCGATCTCGGCGACGAACGCGGCGTCAAGGTCTGGTCGGGGGAACTTGCCACCGCCACCACGCTGAACCAGGACGTCACGACCGCCTTCCCGGTGGATCAGGCGATCGGCGATTTGCAGCCGGGCGTCTATGTCATGACCGCGGCACCGAAGAACCCGGGCAGCCAGGACGATTCGTCGCTTGCGACGCAGTGGTTCATCGTCTCCGACATGGGGCTGTCGGCGTTCTCCGGCAATGACGGCGTCCACGTCTTCGTCAATTCGCTGGCCTCGACCGAGGCCGTCGCCAAGGCCGAGGTGCGCCTGATTGCGCGCAACAACGAAATCCTCGCCACCCGCAAGACCGACGATGCCGGCCATGTGCTGTTCGAGGCGGGCCTGGCGCGCGGCGAGGGCGGGTTGTCGCCGGCGATGGTGACGGTCATGAGCGAGAAGGCGGACTATGCCTTCCTCAGCCTCAAGAGCAACGCCTTCGATCTCAGCGACCGCGGCGTTGCCGGCCGTATCGTGCCGGCGGGCGCGGATGCGTTCGTTTATGCCGAGCGCGGCGTCTACCGTTCCAGCGAAACTGTTCATCTCACCGCGCTGCTGCGCAACGGGCAGGGCAACGCCATCCCGGGCACGCCGCTGACCCTGGTGATCGAACGGCCCGACGGTGTCGAATACCGCCGCGCCGTGCTGCCCGATCAGGGCGCCGGTGGTCGCAGCCTGTCGGTAGCCCTGAACTCCGCGGTCCCGACCGGGACCTGGCGGGCGCGCGCCTTCACCGATCCGAAAGCGCCCGCCGTCGGCGAAACCACCTTCATGGTCGAGGACTACCTGCCGGAGCGAATCGAATTCTCCATTACTTCCAAGGAGAAGGTCCTCAGGGCTGAAGTTCCTGTGGAACTGAAGGTCGACGGCCGCTTCCTCTATGGCGCGCCCGCGTCGGGCCTGCAGATTGAGGGCGACATGCTGGTGACCAAGGCGGCCTCGGGGCGGCCGGGCTATCCCGGCTACCAGTTTGGCGTGGCCGACGAGGAAAGCTCGAGCAACGAGCGCACCCCGCTCGAGAACCTTCCGGTGGCCGACGCCAATGGCGTTGCGACCTTCCCGGTGAGCCTCGCCAAGGCGCCGACCTCGACCCGGCCCCAGGAAGCGCAGTTCTTCATCCGCATGGCCGAGACCGGCGGCCGCGCCGTCGAGCGCAAGCTGGTGCTCCCCGTGGCGCCTGCCGCCAACCTGATCGGCGTCAAGCCGCTGTTTGGCGACAAGAGCGTCGCCGAAGGCGACAAGGCGGAATTCGACGTTCTGTTCGTCGCGCCCGACGGCAAGCAGATCGCGCGATCTGGCCTGCGCTACGAGTTGATGAAGATCGAGTCGCGCTACCAGTGGTATCGCCAGAACAACTATTGGGAATACGAGCCGGTCAAGTCGGTGAAGCGCGTCGGTGACGGCGACCTCAACCTCACCGCCGAGCAGGCGGCGCGGCTTAGCTTCGTGCCGCAGCCCGGCCGCTACCGCCTCGACGTCAAATCGACGGAGGCCGACGGGCCGCTCACCTCGGTGCAGTTCGACGTCGGCTGGTACTCCGAAGGCGGCGCCGACACGCCGGACCTGCTGGAGACCTCCGTCGACAAACCGGAATATCTCTCCGGCGACACCATGGTGGTGTCGGTAAATGCGCGCACGGCCGGAAAGCTCACCGTCAACGTGCTGGGCGACCGGCTGCTGACGACGCAGAGCATCGACGTCAAGGAGGGAATGTCCCAGGTCAAGATCGCCGTCGGCAAGGACTGGGGCACCGGCGCCTATGTGCTGGCCACCTTGCGTCGTCCGCTCGACGCGGCGGCCCAGCGCATGCCCGGCCGCGCCATCGGACTGAAATGGTTCGGCATCGACAAGAAGGCGCGGACGCTAACCGTCGATCTCGCGCCGCCGCCGCTGGTGCGCCCGGGCAGCGCGCTGAAGATCCCGGTCAAGCTCGGCGGGCTCAATCCCGGCGAGGATGCCAAGATGGTGATTGCCGCCGTCGACGTCGGCATTTTGAACCTCACCAATTACAAGCCGCCGGCGCCGGACGATTTCTATCTCGGCCAGCGCCGCCTCACCGCGGAAGTGCGTGACCTCTACGGCCAGCTGATCGACGGCATGCAGGGCACGCGCGGCCAGATCAAGTCCGGCGGCGATGCCGGCGCGGAACTGACCGGCAGCCCGCCGACGCAGAAGCCGCTGGCGCTCTACTCGGGAATCGTCACGGTCGGCGCCAACGGTACCGCCGAGGTCAGCTTTGACATCCCGGAATTCGCCGGCACCGCCCGCGTGATGGCGGTGGCGTGGACGGCCACCAAGCTCGGCCGCGCCACGACCGACGTGACGGTGCGCGATCCCGTGGTGCTGACGGCGACCTTGCCGCGCTTCCTGCTCAACGGCGACAAGGGCACGGTGAGCTTCGACGTCGACAACGTCGAAGGTGCGGCCGGCGACTACACCATCAACGTCAAGACGAGCGGGCCGGTGAAGGTGACCGGCAATCCCGCCACCACGGTGAAGCTTGCGCAGAAGCAGCGCACCTCGCTGGCGCTGGCGCTCGATGCCGGCGGCGCCGGCACCGCCAATCTCGATGTCGACATCAAGGGCCCGAACGGGCTGACGCTGGCGCGGCACTACGCCGTGGACATCAAGCCGGCGAACCAGATCCTGGCGCGGCGCTCGATCCGGACGCTCGCCAAGGGCGAGAGCCTGACCTTGACCGCCGACATGTTCAGCGATCTCGTCCCGGGCACCGGCAGCGCTTCGCTTTCGGTCAGCCTGTCGACGGCGCTCGATGCGGCGACCATCCTGAAGGCGCTCGACCGCTATCCGCACGGCTGCTCCGAGCAGATCACCAGCCGGGCGATGCCGCTGCTCTATGTCAACGACCTCGCAGCCGGCGCGCATCTGGCCATGGACACCGCGGTCGACCAGCGCATCAAGGACGCCATCGAGCGGCTGCTCGCCCGCCAGGGTTCGAACGGTTCGTTCGGCCTGTGGTTGGCGGGCGGCGACGACGAATGGCTCGACGCTTACGTCATGGACTTCCTCACCCGTGCCCGCGAGAAGGGCTTTGCGGTGCCGGACGTGCAGTTCAAGAGTGCGCTCGACCGCATCCGCAATTCGGCCGTCAACGCCGACGAACCGGAGAAGGACGGCGGGCGCGATCTCGCCTACGGCCTCTATGTGCTGGCGCGCAACGGCGTGGCGCCGATCGGCGACCTGCGCTACCTCGCCGACACCAAGTTGTCCGCGCTCGCCACCCCGATCGCGAAGTCGCAGCTCGCGGCGGCGCTGGCGCTGGTCGGCGACAAGGCGAGGGCGGAGCGGGTCTATGGCGCGGCGCTCGAGGCGTTGAACCCGAAGCCTACCATCGAATTCGGCCGCACCGACTATGGCAGCGCGCTGCGCGATGCCGCAGCTCTGGTCTCGCTCGCCAGCGAAGGCAACGCGCCGCGGGTGACGCTGACCCAGGCTGTCGCGCGGGTCGAGGCCGCGCGCGGGCTCACGCCCTACACCTCCACGCAGGAGAACGCCTGGATGGTGCTGGCGGCGCGGGCCCTGGCCAAGGAAACGCTGACGCTCGACATCGACGGAGCGCCGGTCAGGCAGGCGGTATTCCGCAGCTACAAGGCCTCCGAAATGGCCGGCAAGCCGATCAAGATCACCAACACCGGCGAAGCGCCGGTGCAGGCGGTGGTGTCGGTGTCGGGCTCGCCGGTTACGCCGGAGCCGGCCGCCTCCAACGGCTTCAAGATCGAGCGCAGCTACCACACGCTGGACGGCAAGCCGGCTGACGTCACCAAGGCGAAGCAGAACGACCGTTTTGCCGTGGTGCTGAAGGTCACCGAGGCCAAACCCGAATACGGGCACATCATGGTGGCCGATTATCTGCCGGCGGGATTCGAGATCGACAATCCGCGGCTGGTGTCCTCCGGCGACAGCGGCACGCTGGACTGGATCGAGGACGGCGAGGAGCCGGAGAATACCCAGTTCCGCGATGACCGCTTCACCGCGGCCATCGAACGGGCTGCGGACGACCAGTCGGTCTTCACCGTGGCCTACATCGTGCGCGCGGTATCGCCCGGCAAATACGTGCTGCCGCAGGCCTATGTCGAAGACATGTACAACCCCTCGCGCTACGGCCGCACGGCCACCGGCACAGTCGAGGTGCGTCCGGCAAAATGAGCGCTCGGGCCACGATAGCGCCGGCGACCGGCAGCGGCCGCTGGCGACGGATCGGGAAGGCGGCAGCCGTCACGGCAGCCGTCGGCCTTGTCCTTGTCGCCGCCTTCGCGGCCTGGGTCGTCTCGCTCGGGCCGCTGCCGCTGGAGCAGGCGAGGGGCGTGTCCACGACGATCGTCGACCGCAACGGCAAGCTGCTGCGTGCTTATGCGATGGCCGACGGGCGTTGGCGGCTGCCGGTCGACGCCAGGCGCGATGTCGATCCGACCTATCTGAAGCTGCTGCTCGCCTTCGAGGACAAGCGCTTCCACTCACATGCCGGCGTCGATCCGCTGGCGCTGGCGCGGGCCGGGCTCCAGCTCGTTGCCAGTGGCCGCATCGTCTCGGGCGGCTCTACCATCACCATGCAGCTTGCGCGACTGATGGAGCCGCGCCGCGAGCGTTCGCTCTATGCCAAGCTGCGCCAGATGGTGCGCGCGGTGGAGCTGGAGCGGCAGCTCGGCAAGCAGGAGATCCTCGACCTTTATCTGGCGCTGGCGCCGTTCGGCGGCAATCTCGAGGGCATTCGCGCCGCCTCCATCGCCTATTTCGGCAAGGAGCCGAAGCGGCTGACGCTCGCCGAGGCCGCATTGCTGGTGGCGTTGCCGCAGTCGCCGGAGACCCGTCGCCTCGACCGTCATCCCGATGCCGCCCGCGCCGCGCGCGACAAGGTCCTCGCGCGCATGGTGGAGGAGGGCATCGTTGCCGCCGACGACGCCGCGCAGGCCAGGGCGACGGTCGTGCCGAAGCTACGCAAACCGATGCCGATGCTGGCGCCGCACTCCGCAGACCAGGCGATCGCGACGATCAAGGACGCGCCGGTGATCCGGCTGACGCTCGATGCCAACCTGCAGAGGGTGCTGGAGGCGCTGGCGCGCGACCGCGCATTGGCGCTCGGTCCCGATATTTCCGTCGGCATCGTCGCCGTAGACAACGAGAGCGGCGAGGTGCTCGCCCATGTCGGCTCGGCGGACTATTTCGACGAGCGGCGGGCAGGGCAGGTCGACATGACCCGCGCGGTGCGCTCGCCGGGCTCGACGCTGAAGCCCTTTATCTACGGCCTCGCCTTCGAGGACGGCTTTGTTCATCCTGAAAGCCTGATCGACGACCGGCCGATCCGCTTCGGCTCCTACGCGCCGGAAAATTTCGACATGACGTTCCAGGGCACGGTGCCGGTGCGCCGGGCACTGCAGCTGTCGCTGAACGTGCCGGCGATTGCGCTGCTCGACCGGGTGGGCTCGAGCCGGCTGTCGTCGCGCCTGAAGCAGGCCGGCACGTCGCTGGTATTGCCGAAAGACGAGGCGCCGGGCCTGGCGATGGGTCTCGGCGGCGTCGGTGTGACGCTGCAGGATCTGGCTCAGCTCTACGCTGGTCTTGCGCGGCTCGGCACGACGAAGCCGCTCCGCGAGATCGCCGATATCGGGGACACGCGCGAGCCGATGCGGCTGATGGACCAGGCTGCGGCCTGGCAGGTCGGCAACGTCCTGCTCGGCACGCCGCCGCCGGAGAACGGCACGCATAACCGCATCGCCTTCAAGACCGGCACCAGCTACGGCTACCGAGACGCCTGGTCGGTCGGCTTCGACGGCAAGATCACCATTGGCGTGTGGGTCGGCCGGCCCGATGGCGCGCCGGTTCCGGGGCTTATTGGGCGTACAGCGGCGGCTCCCATCCTGTTCGACGCCTTTGCGCGCACGGGCAAGATTCCGGCGCCGCTGGCGAAGGCGCCGAGGGGCGCGCTGGTTGCCGGCAACGCCAAACTGCCGCCGCCGCTGCGCCGGTTCCGGCCGATGGGCGAACTGGTGCGCGCCGGCAGCGACCTGGCGCCCCGCATTCAGTTCCCGCTCAACGGCTCGCGCATCGACGTCGATCGCTCCGGTGACGGGCACAATGCGGCGATGCCGGTGAAGGTCGCCGGTGGGGTGCTACCGATTACCGTGCTGGTCAACGGCGCCTCCGCCGGCGAGATCGACAGCCGCCGCCAGCGGCTGGTCGAGCCGCCCGGACCGGGCTTTGCGCGCCTGACCGTGATCGACGCCACGGGCGCGGCGGACACAGTTGTGATCAGAATTCAGTAGATGCACCCTAAGCGGTTGTAGGGATGGCGGTTTCAGCGTATGCGGAACCGATGGTCGAGACCTATGCCCGCCCCCGATTTGGCGAACCGCGTGAGCCGAAGAACCGGGTGAATCCGGGCGGCCGGCTGGCGCTCGTCGTCGATTTCGTCGCCGGCAGCCACGCCCGCGCGGTGGCGTTCCTGCTGCTCTGCTGCATGCTGTTCTACCTGCCGGGCTTCTTCACCATCCCGCCCATCGACCGCGACGAGGCGCGCTTTGCCCAAGCGACCAAGCAGATGGTCGAGAGCGGCGATTTCGTCGACATCCGCTTCCAGGATGACGTCCGCTACAAGAAGCCGGTCGGCATCTACTGGATGCAGGCGGCCGCGGTCGAAACGGCTGCCGCGCTCGGGCTGCCGCGGCCGCAGGCGCGGATCTGGATCTACCGTATCCCGTCCCTGATCGGCGCCACCGGCGCGGTACTGCTGACCTACTGGTCGGCGCTCGCCTTCGTAACGCGGCGCGGCGCGATCATGGCGGCACTGATCATGTGTTCGTCGGTGCTGCTCAGCGTCGAGGCGCGGCTCGCCAAGACCGACGCCATGCTGCTGCTGACCGTCATCGCCGCAATGGGCGCGATGGCGCGCGTGTATCTGTCCTGGCAGCGCGGCGAGGATCCCGCGCGTCCGCCCTGGAGTGCACCTGCGGTTTTCTGGACGGCGCTCGCCGGCGGCATCCTGCTCAAGGGGCCGCTGATCCTGATGTTCGTCGGGCTCACCGTCCTGATGCTCGGCATCCTCGACCGCAATGTCGGCTGGCTGTGGCGGATGCGGCCGATCTGGGGCCTGATGTGGACCCTGGTGCTGGTGCTGCCCTGGTTTGCGGCGATCTTCCTTCGCGCCGGGCAAACCTTCTTCACCGACTCGGTCGGCGGCGACATGCTGGCGAAGTTCGTCGGGCAGGAGTCGCATGGCGCGCCGCCCGGCGTGTATCTCCTGCTGTTCTGGGTGACGTTCTGGCCGGGCGCGGTGCTCGCGGGCCTTGCGGCGCCGGCGGTGTGGCGGGCGCGGCGCGAGCCGGGCGCGCAGTATCTGCTGGCCTGGCTGATCCCGTCCTGGATCGTCTTTGAATTGGTGCTGACCAAGCTGCCGCATTACGTGCTGCCGCTCTATCCGGCGATCGCGATCCTGGCGGTGGGCGGGATGGAACGGCGCGTGCTGTCGCGCGCGGCCTGGGTGATCCGCGGCACCGCCTGGTGGTTCGTGGTCCCGGCCGGCGGCTCGGTGCTCGCTATCGTCGGCGCCATCACGCTGACGCGCCATCCGGTATTCCTGGCCTGGCCGTTCGTGGCGGCGGCGCTGATCTTCGGCCTCATCGCCTGGTGGCTGTATGACGACGGTCATGCCGAGCGGTCGCTGCTCAATGCCGTGGTCGCCGCGCTGTTCCTTTCCTTCGCCACCTATGGCGCGGTGGCGCCGGCGCTGACGCGGCTGTTCCCGAGCCCGGAAATCGCCCGCGCGCTGCGCAACGTGAAATGCGTGGGGCCGAAGATCGCCGCGGCCGGCTTCCACGAGCCGAGTTTGGTATTCCTGACCGATACCTCCACGCTGCTGACGGACGGCTCCCGCGCAGCCGACTTCCTCGGGCAGGGCAGCTGCCGCTTCGCGCTGGTGGAGTCGCGCTCGGAACGCTATTTCGTGGCACGCGCCGAGGCGATCGGGCTGCGCTACAACGTAATGACCCGGATCGAGGGGTTCAATTTCTCGCAAGGCAAGGCGATCTCGATCGCGATCTTCCGCTCCGAAGGCACGGAATAGCGATGGCCGAAAAGCGAGCGGTGTCGCCGCATTTTGTAGGGCGCTTTTTCGGCACGCTGGTCGCCTCGTTCGCCCAGCTCGTGCGTTCGCCCTCGCATTCGCGCCGCGCCGAGGCCGGCCGCCGCGCCGCCCGGCACGCGTTGTGGCTGATCGCAGGCCTCGGCGCTGCCATCATCGCCTTGATGTACCTGCTCGACGTGCCCGAAATCCGCCTGATGCCGCCGCGCGGCACGCCGAGCCTGTGGTGGGTGCGCATCCTCACCGATTTCGGCAAGACGCTCTACGTGGGGTGGACGCTGTTCGGCCTGATGGCAATCGTGCTGTTGGCCTCCGCTTCTGCGCGCGGCACGGCGCGCTCGCTGCTGCTCGGGCTCGGCACGCGGCTGCAATTCCTGTTCTTCGCGGTGGTGACGCCGGCGCTCGTCGGCGACGTGCTGAAATGGGCGGTCGGACGGGGCAGGCCATTCGTCGGCGGCGAGGCCAATGCCTTCAACTTCCGGCACTTCATCGGTAGCGAAGCCTTCGCCAGCTTTCCTTCCGGGCACGCCAACACGGCGTTCGCGCTGGCCTTTGCGGTGTCCGCGCTGTGGCCGCAGACGCGCTTCGCCATGCTCGCTTACGCGCTGATCATCTGCGCGACGCGGCTGGTGTTGCTCGCGCATCATCCGAGCGACGTGGTTGCCGGCGCGCTGCTCGGCGTGATCGGCGCCATGGTCGTGCGCTACTGGTTTGCGGCGCGCCGGCTCGGCTTTGCCATCGAGCGGGACGGCAGCATCGTGGCGCTGCCCGGGCCGTCGCTGGAGCGGCTCAAAAGGGTTGCCCGGGGCGCGCCGGGTCCATAAAAGCGGCTGCCGGCCGGCCTGCCCGGGTTCCGGTCGTTCAACCATCCAAGAGCGTCGATTTGCCTTCTCCCGAAACAGCCACGGTTGCCGTCTCCGTCGTCGTGCCCGTGCGCAACGAGCAGGACAATCTCGCGCCGTTGATCTCGGAGATCGCGGCCGCGCTCGACGGGCGCTGGGTCTACGAGATCGTCTATGTCAACGACGGCTCGACCGACAAGACCGACGAGAAGCTCATTGAGCTGAAGAAGCGCTACGGTCAGCTGCGCCAGATCAGGCATGCCGCCTCGGGCGGGCAGTCGGCCGCGGTGCGCAGCGGCGTGCGCGCGGCGCGCGGGACGATCGTGGCAACGCTCGACGGCGACGGCCAGAACAATCCCGCGTTTCTGCCGGACCTGATCGCGGCGGTCGAAAGAGGCGGTGGCCGCATCGGCCTCGCCGCGGGCCAACGGGTCGGGCGCAAGGACACGGGCTTCAAGAAAATGCAGTCGCGCATCGCCAATACCGTTCGCAACGCCATCCTGAACGACGGCACGCGCGACACCGGCTGCGGGCTGAAGGCATTTCCGCGCGAGGTGTTCCTGGCGATGCCGTACTTCGACGGGCTGCACCGGTTCCTGCCGGCGCTGGTGCGACGCGAGGGTTTTGACATCGCCTATGTCGACGTGGTCGACCGGCCGCGCCATTCCGGTGTGTCGAACTACGGCTTCTTCGACCGGCTCTGGATCGGGATCATGGATCTCGCCGGCGTGTGGTGGCTGATCCGCCGCAAGAAACCGACGCCCGTTGCCAGCGAGGTGCAGTGATGCTCATTCAGTACGGGCAGGCGCTCGGCGATTACCTCTACGACGTCTTCGTCGCCAAGTTCGACTTCTGGCTCGCTTTCGGCCTGGTCGCGCAGCTGTTCTTCACCGCACGATTCCTGGTGCAATGGATCGCAAGCGAACGCGCCGGCAACAGCGTGGTGCCGATGGCGTTCTGGTTCTGCTCGATGGGCGGCGGGCTGATGACGCTGGTCTACGGCATCGTCAAGCGCGAGCCCGTCATCATCATCGGACAGGCGCTCGCCACGATCATCTACGTCAGGAACATCATGCTGATCTGGAGGAACCGCGGCACCGGCTCGCAGACGCTGGACCGCTGAGGAATCGTAAACGCCGCAGCGCGGAAAAACGCTAAATTGCCATCGGTTCCGATAGGCGGATTCCAACACATGACCGCTATAGCTTTAGCCTCTTTGAGCGCATTCACCAGCGAGGCGGGGATCGGAATGTTCGTCAATCGGCGGAAAAGCGAACGGGTTAACTGCAACAGAGTCGCGAAAATCCAGTTCGGAACCGGCGCGTTGCCGCGCGACTGTCAAATCACCGACATTTCCGACGGCGGCGTCAAGGTGATCGCCGATTATCCGGAGATCCCGCCCGAATTCACCATCATCCTGGCCACCGGCCGGCCGCGGCAATGCCGCCTGCGCTGGCGGATCGGCTGCGAATTCGGCGCCGAGTTCATGGACCGGGCCTGAACGGCAGGGCTCCCGTAGCCGCCCGCGGCGGGAATTTAACCCAACGTTAGGCTTAAGCTGTGAGCATCCGCGGACCGTCGCCCGATGAGTCCGTGAGTAGATGTCCGCAAATTCCACCCGACAGCCCGGCATGGCCAGGCGCATTGCGCCTGCCGCAGCCTGTGTGGTCCTGGCCGTGGGCTTGTGGGGCTGCCAGACCTCGGGTCCATCCGACATCACGGGCTCCCTTGGCGAGAAGGCCGAGGCCAAGGCTTCGGATCCGCGGCGCGACCTCGGCACCTGGCGCGAACGCTTCAAGGCCAATCCCAAGGACGGCGAAGCCGCGCTGAAATACGGCAAGGCGCTGCGCGCAACCGGACAGAAGGCGCAGGCCGTCGCCGTGCTGGAGCAGGCCTCGATGGCCAATCCCGGCAACCATGCGCTGCTCGCGGGCTATGGCCGTGCGCTCGCCGACAACGGCAATTTCCAGCAGGCCTTCGACGTGCTCGGGCGGGCTCACAAGCCGGAGGATCCCGACTGGAGCATCCTGTCGGCGCAGGGCGCAACGCTGGATCAGCTCGGCCGTTTTGAGGAAGCCCGGCAGTACTATACGAGCGCCTTGAAGATCGTGCCCGACGAGCCCAGCGTGCTGTGCAATCTCGGCCTGTCCTACATCCTGTCGAAGGAACTGCCGAAGGCCGACGAAACATTGCGGCGTGCCTACAGCCTGGCGGGTTCCGATCCGCGCATCCGCGCCAACCGCGCGTTGGTGCTGGGTCTGCAAGGCCGCATGAACGAGGCGGAAGTCATTGCGAGGGCCGATCTTCCCCCTCGCGAAGGCGAGGCCAATGTCGCCGCGCTGAGGCAGATACTGGCGCGCAAGCAAGCCAGCGGCGGCGAGAAGGTGCCCGTCGCATCGACCGTGCGCAGCCAGTGAGCTGAGAGACGCGTCGCGCGGCGCGTCAGGATGCGCGCCGCAGCTTCTTGATGATCGGCGAAAGGAACGAGTCCTTCTTCGGCTCACTGCGGCCGGTCATGCGCCGCGCCATCTGCTGGAACATCCTTGCGGCGCGGTGATTGGCGGAAACCTCCGCGATCATCTGGCCGTTATTGGCGGCTTCGCCGAACGTCCTGGAGTCGAACGGAACCGTGGCGATCGGCTGGGTCTCCACGGTCTTGGCAAAGGCGCGCATCTCGATCTCCGGGCGCTTGTGCATGCCGACCTGGTTGAGGCAATAGAGCGGCGGACGGTCGTTCGGCCGCGCCGACTTCAGCATGTTCATCATGTTCTTGGTGTTGCGCATGTTGGCGAGGTCCGGCTCGGCGACGATCAGGATGTCGTCGGCGCCGACGAGGGCCCGCCGCGTCCAGGCGGACCACTGGTGCGGCACGTCGAGCACGATGCAGGGCGTGGTCATGCGCAGCGTGTCGAAGATGGAATCGAAGGCGTCCGCGCCGAAGTCATAGACCTGGTCGAGCGCGGCGGGCGCCGCCAGCAGGCTGAGATTGTCGGTGCACTTGGCGAGCAGGCGCTCCATGAAGGAACTGTCGAGCCGGTCAGGCGAGAACACGGCGTTGGCGATGCCTTGCACCGGATCCTGGTTGTAGTCGAGGCTGGCGGTGCCGAAGGCGAGGTCGAGGTCGATGATGACGGAGTCGAGCGCGACGTCGCGGGCGATGTGCCAGGCGATGTTGTGGGCGACCGTGGAGGCGCCGACGCCGCCCTTGGCGCCGACCACCGCGATCATGCGGCCGACGGTGACGGCTTCGGAGGCCGAGAACAGGCTGCAGATCGAGCGCACGACGTCGAGCACTTCGACCGGTCCGATGACGTAGTCGTTGACGCCGCGGCGAACCAGCTCGCGATAGGGGGCGATGTCGGCGGCGGTGCCGATGACGATCACCCGCGTGCCGGGATCGCAGACGCTGGCGAGTTCGTCGAGGCCGGCGAGGATGTCGGTTTGGCCCTCGGTCTCCAGGATGATGACGTTCGGCGTCGGCGCCTTGTGATAGGCTTCGATCGCGGCCGCGATGCCGCCCATGTGGACCGACAGGTGAGCCTTGGCGAGGCGGCGGTCTTCGGCCGCGGCGCGCGAGGTCGCGGCGGTTGCTTCCGTGACGCAGAACACCTGCACCGACACGCGCGGCGCCGGCGAAATGTAGTCCGAGCTGTCCGGCGGCGGGGGCGGGAGGTCGGCGTCTTCTGGTTTTTGCTTGGAGCGGTTCATCATTTGCCCGTGTCGCTCAGTTTGGCCTTGTCGGATTCGGGATAGATCGTCGTGGTCGAGACGCCCTTGCGGTACTTGTCGAACGACGTCGTTCGGCGCATCGTATAGGCGGGGCTCTCCGGCCGCGGCTGTTCGAGGTCGGCGGGGTTGTCCACCATGGCGGCGAGGTTGCGCTGGGTGGCGCAGCCGAAGTTGTAATATTGCTTGTTCTCGTTGTAGCCGGGGTTGTCGATCGACGGGCCGAGGTCGTGTGGCCACAGACCGCAAGGTCCGGCCGTCGCGGCTATTTTGGGATAGCTCAGGCGAACCGTGGCGAACCGCTCGGGATCGTCCGGCGAATAGCGGTTGATGCGAATGGCGCTGGACGGCACGCCGGCGGCGGACAGGGCCTCACGGATTTCGCGCGCGGCGGAAGCGGCGGCGCGCGCATTCGGCGTGTTGACGGGGACGTCGACGACAACGCCGCCGGTGCCTTCGCGGACCCAGGTCTGGCCGAAGCCGAGGACGTCGGCGCGTTGCGGGCCCGACAGGCCACCGCGACCGGCGCCGACGAACACCACGATCGAGTGGTTGGCTTCCTGCACCGCGATCGGATGACGCTGGCGATAGTCGTTGGGCACGCTCGCGGTGATGGTCTCGCCGTTGGACCAGCACCCGCCGAGCGCGGCGGACAGTGCGGCGAGGGCGAGGGCGGCGCGCAGCCTGCGATGTTTTCGTGGTGCTGATGTCATTGTCATTCCCCCGGCCCCCGCGATGCCGCCTAGTCGATGATGAATCCGAAATAGCCGGGATGGCCGGCGCCGGTTTCGACGCGGGCGGCAACGCCGTAGATCCGGTTGATGCGCGCCAGCAGCGTCGATTGCGAATCGTTGGCCGGCGCAAAGCCGTCGTCCGGGCGCGACAGATCCTTCTGCGCGACGGCCCGCACGACATAGGGTGTCACCAGCACCATCAGCTCGGTCTCGTTGTTGACGAAATCCTGGCTGCGGAACAGGCCGCCGAGAATGGGCAACTGGTCGAGGCCGGGCAGGCCGTTGACCGCCTGCTTGGTCTGCTGCTGGATCAGGCCGGCCATCGCCATCGAGCCGCCGGAGGGAATTTCCAGCGTCGAGTCGGCGCGGCGGGTGCGGATCGAGGGAACGGTCAGCGAACTTCCCTGCTGGTTCAGCGTGATCGCGTTGTCATTGGAAAGCTCGGAGACCTCGGTCATCACCCGCAGGCTGATCCGGCCCTCCGTCATCACCACCGGCGTGAAGTTCAGGGAGATGCCGAATTTCTTGTACATGATCTGCGTGGTGCAGACCCGCGTGACGGGATCGCAGGAGTAGCCAGCAGGAATCGGAAACTCGCCGCCGGCGATGAAAGTCGCGGATTCGCCCGAGATCGCCGTCAGATTCGGTTCGGCCAGCGTGCGCACCACCCCGGCGCTTTCCATCGCGCGCATGGTGGCCTGCACCTGGGGAACGCCCTTCAGGATGTCGGTGGCCTGGAAGCCGTTCTGGGCGACCAGCGGGCGGCCGAAGGCGGTGAACGGGTTCTGGTTGTTGAAGTTCACCACGGCCGTGCCGTAGTTCATGCTGGCGCTCATATCGACGCCCATCTGCTTGACGATGTCGCGCCGGACTTCGGCGACGTGCACCTTCAGCATGACCTGGTCGCGGCCGCGCACCACGATGGAGTTGACGACCTTGTCGGCGCTGCCGACCAGCTTGGTCGCGATATCGCCGGCCTGCTGCGCCTCGATCGGGCTCGACACCGATCCAGTGAGGATCACGCCGTCACCGATGCCCTCGATCTGGACACCGCCAACGCTGCGCAGTGCAGCGCGGATGCCGTTGAGGTCGCGCTTGATGGCAATGTCATAGGAGGTGATCTGGTTGCCATCGGCATCGAAGAACACGACGTTGGTCTGACCGACCGCGGCGCCGATGATATAGGCGCGCTGCGACGAGCGGATCACTGCGTTGGCGACCTTGGGGTCGGCGACCAATACGTCCTTGGCTTCGCGCGGCAGGTCGATCACGACCGATTTGCCGACGCCGAGCGCAAGGAAGCGGGTCTTCACCGGGCCGATCGAGCCTGTGACCGCCGGGGTCTGTTCGCCGGCGATGGGGCTCGCGGCCGGCTGGCCGGTGAGCGTCGCGGCGGCGGAAGCTTGCGTCGAACTGGTTTCTGCGGCGCTGGCCGGCCAGAGGGCCGGCGACAGCGCCAGCGCGGCGGCCGCCGGGAACGAGAGCCAGCGAAGCCGGGCGCTTCGCATCGGGTTGTCACCGTTATTGTTGTTACGCATTGGACTGGTCACTTCTGTGTCGTCATCGAGCTCTGCACGCCGTAGCGCACGACGTTGATGCCGGCGCCCTTCTTCGGGGCGGCGTCTTCTTCCGCGGAATTGTCGGCCATGTTGACGTCGGTGATGGAACGCAGCGCCAGCGACAGCGTGCCGCTCTGGCGCGCGCGGGCGAGCGTCTCGGCCTGCTCCGGCTTCAGTTCCAGCGTCACCGTGCGACCGACGAGGGC
Organism: uncultured Bradyrhizobium sp.; assembly: GCA_964504705.1. Classification (GTDB taxonomy): domain Bacteria; phylum Pseudomonadota; class Alphaproteobacteria; order Rhizobiales; family Xanthobacteraceae; genus Bradyrhizobium. Next base: position 6,595 of record CAZDEZ010000039.1, on the reverse strand, counting down.
GTTCTGGCCTTCCTTTTCCTTCGGCGCCTGGTCGATGGCCAGCACGCGCACGTTGGGAAGGATGATCTCGGAGTTGACGATGTCGGGCCCGCCCTTGTCGGCGGGCTTGTCGCGACGGGTCAGGATCACGTCGACGCGGTCGTTGGGCAGGATAAAGCCGCCGGCGCCGGTCTCCGCGGAAATTTCGGTCGAGATGGCGCGCATGCCGGTCGGCAGGATCGCCGCCATGAAGCCGGAGCCATTGGCCTTGACCAGCTTCGGTTCGCGGATCGGTTCGCCCGCGATGAAGGGAGCCCGCGCGATCATGCCGGCGATCTCCTTGGTGGCCTCGGCGCGGTCGCTGCGCTTGATGAAGTTGCCGCTGGCGGTTCCGGCCGGCCAGGTCTGCCATTGCAGATCGTCAGGCTTGACCGACTGGCCGAGGCCGATTTCGTTCTTGGCGACGAGCACCTCGACCGTCGGCACTTGCGCAACGACCTGGGCGGGAGCCTGCGCCTTGTCGTCCGTGCCTCGTGCGAGATAGGCGGCGACGCCGCCGGCACCCAGCGCGATGGTCAGGACGACGATCTGTGCGGTTTTCATACGCGTTACTGTTCGCTCTCACGCCGCGGAGCCATCAGCCCAACGGCGGCCTCTCATCCCATCCCGAGATCGAGGACTAAGCGTCAAAGGTATATGGGCGCTTGCGTGGCGGAACGCGGGCGGCGGAGATCGTCGCCATGGTGAACGGATGGTTATTTGGCCGCCTTGCGATCGAACAAAATGCCGTGACGGGCACGTATTTCCACGGGACATCGCGTCTGCGACACGCGTGCGCGTCGCAGACGCCGCAATGGCGCCATGGTGGTTAACGAAAATTGTCGCGAGGCTTCGCTACTGCGCAGCCTTCAGTGCGGCGAAACCGCGGTCGAGATCGGCCTTGAGGTCGTCGACGTTCTCGAGCCCGATATGCAGCCGCAGCGCCGGTCCGCCCGGCGACCACTCGGTCGCGGTGCGATAGCCCGCGCAATCGAAGGGGATGACCAGACTCTCGAAGCCGCCCCAGGAAAAGCCCATGCCGAACAGGGTCACGGTATTGAGCAGCGCATCGACGGCCTGCTGCGACACCGGCTTGAGCACGATACTGAACAGGCCGGAAGCGCCGGTGAAATCGCGCTTCCAGATCGCATGACCAGGATCGCTCTCGAGCCCCGGATGCAGTACCCGCGCCACTTCCGGCCGCGCGGCGAGCCAGCGCGCCATCTCCAGCCCTGAGCGGTGATGCTGCGCCAGCCGTACCGCCAGCGTGCGCGTGCCGCGCAGCGCGAGGAAGACGTCGTCGGGCCCGGCGCAGACGCCGAGCAGGCGGATCGTCTCGGCGACCATCGGCCAGGCCTTCGCGTTGGCCGAGATGGTTCCGAACATGATGTCGGAATGGCCACCGATATATTTGGTGGCGGCCTGCATGCTGATGTCGACGCCGAGTTCGAGCGAGCGGTGAAACAGCGGGGTCGCCCAGGTGTTGTCGTCGATCACGAGCGCACCGCGCGCATGCGCGATGGCCGCGATCGCGGGGATGTCGGGCATCTCGAAGGTTTGCGAGCCCGGCGCCTCGACCAGCACCGCTTTGGTGTTGGGCTTGAACAATTTCTCGATCGCCGGGCCGATCTGCGGATCGAAATAAGTGGTCTCCACGCCATAGCGGGCGAGCACGCCGTTGCAGAAATTGCGCGAGGGACGATAGACGTTGTCGCAAACGAGAACATGGTCGCCGGCCTTCGTCACCGAAAGCAGCGTGGTCGAGATCGCGGCAAGGCCCGAGGGTGCGATACCGACGCCGGCGCATTGCGGGCCTTCCAGCGCCATCATCACGTCCTGCAAGGCGCGCGTGGTGGGCGAGCCGTGGCGGCCATAGGTGTACTCGGCGCGATGCGCGTGCAGGTCCTCGGCGGTCGGATAGAGCACGGTCGAGCCGTGGAACACGGCCGGATTGACGAAGCCCTTTTGCGCGTCGCGGTCGCGCCCCGCCGTCACCAGACGGGTTTCCGCCCGCTGCGATGTCTGTTTGCCGTCTGCCCCAAAAGATTTCATGCATTTGCACCAAAGACTTTTTGTCGCAACCGCAGCCGTGCAATGCCCGATAAGGCGGCAGGCTGGGGCCTCCTGGCTAATAACAAGACACAGAAGTGGGCAGTCAACCCCTTGACCCGGCTCGTCAGTCGCTATGTGATGGCGCCGACTATCCACGTCGCCGCACGTTGAGGGGCCTGCCGCGACCGCCGATCCATTGCTTGATTGCCACGTGCGCTGAGCCAGCGGTTTTGGCGACGCTTTGCGGCAAAGGATCATCGGGGTGGCCCATTCTGACTAGTGGCGGCTGCCATCGTTCCCGGACGACCTTGAAAGGCTTTGCCCATGAAACGCGTATCCCAGGTTCTCGCCCTTGCCGCTGCCGCCGCCCTTTCCGCACAGGCCGCGACCGCCCAGACCCTCAAGACCGTCAAGGATCGCGGCATGCTGTCCTGCGGCGTCAGCCAAGGCCTGCCGGGCTTCTCGTCGCCCGACGACAAGGGCAATTGGACGGGACTGGATGTCGACATCTGCCGCGCCATCTCCGCGGCGATCTTCAACGATCCCAACAAGATCAAGTTCGTGCCGCTGTCGGCCAAGGATCGCTTCACCGCGCTGCAGTCCGGTGAAATCGACGTGCTGTCGCGCAACACCACCTGGACCATTTCCCGCGACACCTCGCTGGGCGCCAACTTCACCGGCGTCACCTATTATGACGGCCAGGGCTTCCTGGTGAAGAAGTCGCTGAAGGTGAAGTCGGCGCTCGAGCTCAACAGCGCCTCGGTCTGCGTGCAGACGGGAACCACGACCGAGCAGAACCTCGCCGACTACTTCAAGGGCAACAACATGAAGTATGAGGTGATCGCCTTTGCCGGTGCCGACGAAACGGTGAAGGCCTATGAATCCGGCCGATGCGACGTGTTCACCAGCGACGCCTCGCAGCTTTATGCCCAGCGCCTGAAGCTCGCCAATGCCGGCGATCACGAGGTGCTGCCCGAGATCATCTCCAAGGAGCCGCTCGGTCCGATGGTGCGCCACGGCGACGACCAGTGGTTCGACATCGTCAAGTGGACGTTGTTTGCCATGGTCAATGCCGAGGAAATGGGCGTCACGCAGAAGAACGTCGACGAAATGGCCAAGTCCGACAAGCCGGACCTCAAGCGCCTGCTCGGCGGCGACGGCAATCTCGGCGAACAGCTCGGCGTGACGAAGGACTGGGTGGTCCGCATCGTCAAGAACGTCGGCAATTACGGCGAGGCCTTCGACCGCAACGTCGGCGCCGGCTCCAAGCTCGGCATCGCCCGCGGCCTGAACAATCTGTGGAACAAGGGTGGAATCCAGTACGCGCCGCCGGTCCGCTGACCGATAACGCCGGGGGGCGCGGCGATGGCCATCGAGGCGCGAAAACCGCCGTCGCAGTTTGTGCTCAGACTGCGACGCGCGCTCGGGGGACGGGCGGGCTGGAACGGCGTGTTGTTCCAGGTTCTGTTCGTAGCCGCGCTGATCTGGCTCGGTTATGAGATCGTCGCCAACGCGCGCGCCAACCTCGCCGCGCAAAGCATCACCTCCGGCTTCGGATTCCTGCAGAACAATGCAGGCTTCGACGTCAACCAGAACCTGATTCCGTATTCGGGGTCGGACAGCTACGTCCGGGTTTTCTTCGTCGGCCTGTTGAACACGCTGGTCGTCGCCGTTGTCGGCATCTTCTTTGCCACCATCCTCGGCTTTGCGGTCGCGCTCGGGCGGCTGTCGCCGAACTGGCTGCTGTCACGAATTGCCGGCGGCTATGTGGAACTGATCCGCAACCTGCCACTGCTGTTCCAGCTTCTGTTCTGGTACAAGGCCGTGCTCGCAGCCTTGCCGGGCCCGCGGCAGAGCCACACGTTCTTCGATTGGCTCTTTCTCAGCAATCGCGGATTGGTAATCCCGAAGGCAATCGCAGCTCCCGGGCTCGAGCCCTTCCTGATTGCTGCTGCAATCGCCATCGTCGCGGCGTTCGGGCTGCGGCGCTACGCGCGCAAGGAGCTGTTCGAGAAGGGACACAAGATAAAGATATGGCCCTATGCGCTGGGCCTGATCGTCGGCCTGCCGTTGCTGGCAACGCTGATCTTCGGCCGCCCGTTCACGCTGGAGATGCCTACGCTCAGGGGTTTCAACTTCGCCGGCGGCTCGCGCATCATTCCGGAGTTCGTCGCGCTGGCGCTGGCGCTTTCGACCTATACCGCGGCCTTCATCGCGGAAATCGTGCGCGCGGGCATCATGTCCGTGCACAAGGGGCAGATGGAGGCGGGGTCTTCGCTGGGCTTATCGCGCGGCCAGACGCTGCGGATGATCGTGGTACCGCAGGCGATGCGGGTGATCCTGCCGCCGCTGACCAACCAGTATCTCAACTTGACCAAGAACTCCTCGCTTGCGGTCGCGATCGGCTACCCCGATCTCGTCTCGGTGTTCGCCGGCACGACGCTGAGCCAGACGGGCCAGGCGATCGAGATCATCTCGATCACCATGGGCGTGTATCTGCTGATTTCGCTGGTCACCAGCGCGGTCATGAGTTTCTACGGGTGGCGGCTTGACCGGAGCATGCAGCGATGAGCGCTCCATTCTTTGTCCGCCAGGACCTCGTTGCCGAGCGCCCCGCGCCGGTGAAGACGACAGGATTGGTCGGTTTCCTGCGCACGCGTCTGTTCAACACACCCACCAACATCCTGATTACCGTATTCGGCGTGCTGTTGCTGTGGTTCACGATCGGTCCGGCGGCCGAGTTCCTGCTGATCGACGCGGTTTGGACGGGCAAGGATCGCGAAGCCTGCCTGGCCGAAAAGCTCGGCCGGCCCGTCGGCGCCTGTTGGCCTTTCGTGACCGCGAAATTCAGCCAGTTCATCTACGGCTTCTATCCGGAACCCGAGCGCTGGCGGGTCGACCTGACCTTCCTGCTCGGGGCGGTCCTGCTGATCCCGATGCTGATCCCGCGGCTGCCGGGCAAGGGCATCAACGCTTCCCTGTTCTTCGTCGCGTTTCCCTTGATCGCCTTCTTCCTGCTGCATGGCGGCGGGCTGGGAGGATTTGGCGTCAGCTGGACGGCGAACGTCCTTGCCGGTTTCAACGACAGCATCGGGGAGGGCGGGCAGAAGCTCGTCGCGCTGAGCGCTTCGTCGGCGATCGGGCCGCTGCTGTGGCCGATCGGCAAGCTGGTCGTGCTGATCACCACCGTGGTTTCGTGGGTGCTGTGGCCGCTCACCTGGCTGCGCGACGTTATTCAGTCCTACGGCCGGCCGGTATGGTCGGACCTTGCCGCAACCGCGGCGATTGTCTCGGGGCTGATGTTCTGGCTGGGCGGCGGCATGCGCGCCGGCGTCCGGCCGGCGGTCACGAGCCTCGTGATCTTCGCCGGCATCGGCATCGTCATTGCCATCATGGGACTCGACCGCGGCGGCCTGGTGGTGGTCGACACGCGGCTGTGGGGCGGCCTGCTGGTGACGCTGGTGGTGTCGGTGACCGGAATCGTCGCCTCGATGCCGGTCGGCATTGCGCTGGCGCTCGGGCGGCGTTCGACCATTCCATTGATCCGCGTCTTCTCCGTCGCTTTCATCGAGTTCTGGCGCGGTGTGCCGCTGATCACCGTGCTGTTCTTCGCCACCTACATGCTGCCGCTGTTCCTGCCCGGCAATTTCACCGTCGACGGCCTCGTGCGCGCGCTGATCGGCATCGCGCTGTTTGCCGGCGCCTATCAGGCCGAGGTGATCCGTGGCGGTCTTGCGGCAATCCCGCGCGGGCAGGCGGAGGCGGCGTCCGCGCTTGGCCTGTCGTTCTGGAAGACCACAGGGTTGATCGTGATGCCGCAGGCGCTGCGTCACGTCATCCCCGGCCTCGTCAACAGCTTCATCGCGCTGTTCAAGGATACTTCGCTGGTCTCGATCGTCGCGCTGTTCGACCTGCTCGGCCAGCTGCAGTCGTCCTTCAGCGATCCCAACTGGGCGACCCCGAGCACGCTGTTCACGGGCTTCGCCTTCACCGGGTTGATCTACTTCGCGTTCTGTTTTGGCATGTCGCGCTACTCACTGTTCGTCGAGAACAGGCTGAACGCGCATCGCCGCAATTGAGAAAGCGCGCCAATGGCCGACAGCTCCATCGTCACCATCAACAAGCTCAACAAGTGGTACGGGGACTTCCACGTGCTCCGCGACATCAACCTTGATGTAGCCAAGGGCGAGCGCATCGTGATCTGCGGTCCGTCGGGTTCGGGAAAATCGACCCTGATCCGCTGCATCAACGCACTGGAGGAGTTTCAGGAGGGCAAGATCACCGTCGAGGGTATCGACCTCGGCCCGAACCTGCGCCGCGTCGATGAAGTCCGCCGCGAGGTCGGCATGGTGTTCCAGAGCTTCAACCTGTTCCCGCACCTCACGGTGCTCGAGAACTGCACGCTGGCGCCGATCTGGGTGCGCAACGTCCCGCAGAAGGACGCCGAGGCGACGGCGATGAAATATCTGGAGCGGGTCAAGATCCCGCACCAGGCCAACAAATATCCCGGCCAGATGTCGGGCGG